>NZ_CP035495.1:636080-1272160 GCF_004135345.1 Xylanimonas allomyrinae | reverse complement strand
TGCGTGCCTCCCAGGCGCCCGACGGCGTCGCGCTCGCCGTCACGATCGACGGGGACCGGATCGCGCTGCGGCCCGCGGAGCTGGCCGAGGCGCGTGCCACGGCCCAGGCGTCGGGGCTCGCGCACAACAAGGCGCGGGAGGTGTTCGGTGGCCTGGTCGCCGACGCGCTCGCAGCCGAGGTCGAGGCGCGGGCTCGCGTGTTCCTGGCGCGCATGGACGAGGACATGGAGGTGCTCACCGGCGGCGCCGACATCGAGGGTGCCGTCGCCGCGGATCTCGCCCGGCTGGGGTTCGCGGCCGACGCGGGCGGGCGGTACGGGCACAGGGCGGCGGTCGCCGAGCTCGACCCGGAGGCCCTGCGGCGAGCGCTCGGGGGCGACCCGCAGGTCGAGGCGGCCGTCGACCGGGCGTGGCCGCGGCTGACGCCGGGCGGCGTCGTCGCGCAGGCGCTGACGCGGACGGCGCGCGGCGGCCCGCCCGGGGACGCGGCCGCTGCGCGGGCCGAGGACGGGCGGCGCCGGTGGACGGATGCGCACCTGCCGCTGCTCGACGAGGCGGCGGCACTGCTCGACGGCCCGCCAGAGCGCACGTTCGGCCACGTCGTGGTCGACGAGGCCCAGGAGCTGACACCGATGCAGTGGCGGGCCGTGCTGCGCCGGTGCCCCAGCCGCAGCATGACGATCGTCGGCGACCTGGCCCAGGCGGGACCGGCGACGGGCGCGGCCACGTGGGAGCAGGCGCTCGGCGCGCTGGCCACGCGCGCCCAGGTGCGCACGCTGACCGTCTGCTACCGCACGACGCAGCAGGTGCTCGCGGAGGCGGCCGGGCTCGCGGAGCGCATCGCGCCCGCCCAGCAACGCTCGCGGGCGATCCGCACCGGACCCCCGGTGCGGCGGGTCGGGCTGCCGGCGGACGACGCGCTGGTCCAGGTGGTGCGCGCCGAGGCGGTGCGCGAGGCGGCCCTCGGCGGCCTGGTCGGCGTCGTCGCCGCCGACCAGGCCGCGGGCACGCTCGCCTCAGCGCTCGGCGACGTCGCCGGAGTCCAGGTGGTGCCGGTCGCACAGGTGCGCGGGCTGGAGTTCGACGCCGCGATCGTCGTCGACCCCGACCAGATCCGCGTCGCGCGCGAGGGTGGGGAACGCGACCTGTACGTCGCGCTCACCCGCCCGACCACGCGGCTTGTCGCCGTGGGGCCGGACGCCGCGGCGACCGGAGACGGTCACCACGACGTGGGGACGGGCATGCCCTCCTGATACCCGGCGGCCGACTGGATGCCGACCACGGCTCGCTGCGCGAACTCCCCGAGAGTGCGTGCGCCCGCGTACGTGCAGGCCGAGCGCAGGCCCGAGGTGATCATGTCGAGCAGGTCCTCGACGCCGGGGCGCACCGGGTCCAGGTACATCTTCCCGGTCGAGATGCCCTCCTCGTACAGCCCCTTGCGCGCCCGGGCGAACGCCGAGCCCGAGCCGGCCGTGCGTGCGGCGACCGCGCGCGCCGAGGCCATGCCGAACGAGTCCTTGTACAGCCGTCCGGAGCCGTCGTCGTGCAGGTCGCCGGGCGACTCGTACGTACCGGCGAACCACGACCCGACCATGACCTGCGACGCGCCCGCCGCGAGCGCCAGCGCGACGTCGCGCGGGTGGCGCACGCCGCCGTCGGCCCACACGTGCTTGCCGAGCTCGCGTGCCGCGGCCGAGCACTCGAGCACCGCGGAGAACTGGGGCCGCCCGACGGCGGTCATCATGCGGGTGGTGCACATGGCGCCGGGCCCGACGCCGACCTTGAGGATGTCGGCGCCGGCGGCGACCAGGTCGCGCACACCCGCGGCGGTCACCACGTTGCCTGCGACGACGGGCACGTCGGGGGCGACCGAGCGGACGGCGTCGAGGGCCTGGAGCATGCGCGTCTGGTGGCCGTGCGCGGTGTCGACGACGAGCACGTCGACCCCGGCGGCGAGCAGGTCCTTGGTCTTGGCGGCGACGTCGCCGTTGATGCCGACGGCGGCGCCGATGCGCAGCCGCCCCTGCGCGTCGAGGGCGGGGGAGTAGACGGTCGAGCGCACGGCGCCCTGGCGTGTGAGCACGCCGACCAGGTCCCCGTCGCGCACGACGACGGCGAGGTCGGTCTTGGCGGCGTGCAGCTTCTCGTAGACGGCTTCGAGGCCGGCGGCGTCGACCTCGCTCGCCTCGAGGGTGACGACGTCGGCCGACATGACGCGTCCGACCTGTGTGAAGCGGTCGGTGCCCAGGCACTCGGCCTCGGTGACGACGCCGACCGGGCGCCCGTCCTCGACGACGACGGCGGCACCGTGCGCGCGCTTGCCCAGCAGCGTGAGCGTCGTGGAGATGGTGTCGTGCGTGCCGACGACGACGGGCGTCTCGACCACGGGGTCCTTGGTCTTGACGCCCGCGACGACGTCGGCGACGACGTCGACGGGGATGTCCTGCGGGATGATCGCGATGCCGCCGCGGCGCGCGACCGTCTCCGCCATGCGCCGCCCGGCGACGGCGGTCATGTTCGCCACGACGATCGGGATCGTCGTGCCCGTGGCGTCGCTCGTCGCGAGGTCGACGTCGAACCGGGAGCCGACGTCGGAGCGGGACGGGACGAGGAAGACGTCGCCGTAGGTGAGGTCGGTGGTGGGCTGCTGCCCGTCGAGAAAGCGCATCGGCTCCTCCTCAGGGGGCGCTCACGGCACGGGCCGGAGCGCTCGCGTGCCGACGGTGGGATGTTCCCGTCGGCACCAGCGAGCCTACGCGCGACGGAGCGCGCGTGGACGCTCCGTGCAGAAGCGGTGCGTGCCGTCTGGCGCCTTGCGGGCGTTTCGGTGACTCGCGCACGGAGGGCCTAGTCTTGATCGGTCCGTGTCCCTGACCTCTCGCTGGCGGTCCGCCGGAAGGAAGCACCTATGGGCCTGTTGGCCGCAGTCGAGTCGCCTGCCGACCTCAAACGGCTGACGCCCGCGCAGATGCCTGCGCTCGCCGCGGAGATCCGGAGGTTCCTGGTCGACAACGTCTCGCGCACCGGCGGGCACCTGGGTCCGAACCTCGGCGTGGTCGAGCTGAGCATCGCGATGCACCGCGTCTTCGACTCGCCGCGCGACACCTTCGTGTTCGACACGGGGCACCAGGCCTACGTCCACAAGCTGCTCACGGGCCGGCAGGACTTCTCGGCGCTGCGCAAGCGGGGCGGGTTGTCGGGGTACCCGTCGCGCACCGAGTCCGAGCACGACGTCGTCGAGAACTCGCACGCCTCGACGGCGCTGAGCTGGGCGGACGGCATCGCCAAGGCCAACCAGGTGCGCGGCCTGGACGACCGGCACGTGGTCGCCGTCATCGGTGACGGCGCCCTGACGGGCGGCATGGCCTGGGAGGCGCTGAACAATATCGCCGAGTCGGAGGACCGGCGCGTGGTCATCGTCGTCAACGACAACGGCCGTTCCTACTCGCCGACCATCGGCGGCCTCGCGCACCACCTCGACACGCTGCGCACCACGCGCGGCTACGAGCAGTTCCTCGGCTGGGGCAAGCGCACCCTGTTCCGTTCGGGCCCGCCCGGCCGGTTCGCCTACGACTGGCTGCACGGCCTGAAGAAGGGCCTCAAGGACGTCGTCGCCCCGCAGGGCATGTTCGAGGACCTCGGCATCAAGTACATCGGCCCCATCGACGGGCACGACGAGGCAGCGCTCGAGCGGGCCCTGCAGCTCGCGCGGGACTACGGTTCGCCCGTGATCGTGCACGCCATCACCGAGAAGGGCCGCGGTTACACCCCGGCTGAGCAGGACGTCGCCGACCGGTTCCACGCCGTCGGTCAGATCCACCCCGAGACGGGGCTGCCCGTGGCGCCGTCACGGTTCGGGTGGACGTCGGTGTTCGCCGACGAGATCGTGCACATCGGGCGGCGGCGGCCCGACGTCGTCGCGATCACGGCGGCGATGCTCGCGCCCGTGGGCCTGGCGCCGTTCGCGAAGGAGTTCCCGGAGCGCACGTTCGACGTCGGGATCGCCGAGCAGCACGCCGCGACGTCGGCTGCGGGCATGGCGTTCGGCGGGCTGCACCCGGTCGTGGCCGTGTATGCGACGTTCCTCAACCGGGCGTTCGACCAGGTGCTCATGGACGTGGCGCTGCACAAGGCGGGCGTGACGTTCGTGCTCGACCGCGCCGGCATCACGGGCGACGACGGTGCGAGCCACAACGGCATGTGGGACATGGCGATGCTGCGCATCGTGCCGGGCCTGCGCCTGGCCGCCCCGCGCGACGAGCCGACGCTGCGCGCGGCGCTGCGCACCGCCGTCGACGTCGACGACGCCCCGACCGTGGTGCGCTACCCCAAGAGCGCCCTCGTCGAGGCGATCCCAGCGGTGGCCGAGCTGGACGGCGTCGACGTGATCGCCCGGCACGCCCCGGCGGCCGAGGTGGCCGAGGTGGCCGAGGGGCGCGGCGGGTGCTCGTGGTGGGGGTGGGGTCCATGGCGGGCTGCGCGCTCGCGACGGGCGACGCGCTCGCGGCGCACGGCCTGGAGGTCACGGTCGTCTCGCCCACGTGGGTGCTGCCCGTGCCGGCCGCGCTCGTCAAGCTGGCGGGCGAGCACGACCTGGTGGTGACGATCGAGGACGGCGTGGTCGACGGCGGGATCGGCTCGATGCTCGCGCAGCGCGCGGGCGAGCAGGGCGTGCTGACCCCGCAGGTGCATCTGGGGCTGCCCGTGGAGTTCCTCGACCACCAGAGCATCGACCAGGTCACCACGGCGATGCGCCTGACGGCGGCCGACGCGACGCGCGACACGCTGGCGGCGCTGGCGCTGCTGTAGACGCAGGTGGGCGCGGTGGCGGGCGCCGATCTCGCGTGTGTGGGCGGGTTCGCCCGTGGCGCCACGCCGAGCGGCGTTCCACGTACCACCCCGTGGCGCGCCGGGCGTGCCAGTTTTCCGGACTGACCTGCGAAGACGCTGTGGTCAGACCACACTGTGAGCAAGGCGACAGCCTGGAGGACCGGTTTCGTGTGGTTGTGGTCTGTCCACGGGCGTAACGTCAGACGTGGAGACAGGGGAGGACGATCCCTCCCCGAAGGAGAGAGGGCCAGAATGACGACGACAGCGTCCGCCGCCGACACGATCACCACCGCCTGGGCAGGCTTCACCAACGGCCCTTGGCAGGACAAGATCGACGTCCGCGACTTCATCCAGAAGAACTACACGCCGTACGAGGGTGACGACGCCTTCCTTGCCGGCCCGACCGCCCGCACGACCAAGGTGTGGGAGACGCTCGCGGCGATGTTCCCCGCCGAGCGTGAGAAGGGCGTCTACGACGTCGACAACAAGATCCCCGCCGGGATCACCGCCCACGCCCCGGGCTACATCTCGAAGGACGACGAGGTCATCGTCGGCCTCCAGACCGACGCCCCCCTCAAGCGCGCGATGATGCCGTTCGGTGGCTGGCGCATGGTCGAGACGTCGCTCAAGACCTACGGCTACGACGTCGACCCCACGCTCAACGAGATCTTCACCAAGTACCGCAAGACGCACAACCAGGGCGTCTTCGACGCGTACTCGCCGGCCGTCCGCGCAGCGCGCTCGTCGCACGTCATCACCGGCCTGCCCGACGCCTACGGCCGCGGCCGCATCATCGGCGACTACCGCCGCGTGGCGCTCTACGGCGTCGACCAGCTCGTCGCCGCCAAGAAGATCGACAAGCTGAGCCTGGACACCGAGGTCTTCTCGGAGAAGGTCGTGCGCGAGCGCGAGGAGCACGCCGAGCAGATCCGTGCCCTCGGCGAGCTCAAGGAGATGGCCGCCTCGTACGGCTACGACATCTCCGGCCCGGCCACCACGGCCCAGGAGGCCGTCCAGTGGCTGTACTTCGGCTACCTGGCCGCGGTCAAGGAGCAGAACGGCGCCGCCATGTCGCTCGGCCGCGTCTCGACGTTCCTCGACATCTACTTCGAGCGTGACATCGCCGCCGGCCTCCTCACCGAGGAGCAGGCGCAGGAGATCATGGACGACTTCGTGATCAAGCTGCGGATCGTGCGCTTCCTGCGCACCCCGGAGTACGACGCGCTGTTCTCCGGCGACCCGACCTGGGTCACCGAGTCGATCGCCGGCATGGGCCAGGACGGCCGCCCGCTGGTCACCAAGAACTCGTTCCGCATGCTCCAGACGCTCTACAACCTGGGCCCGGCCCCCGAGCCCAACATGACCGTGCTGTGGAGCGCGGCGCTGCCCCAGGGCTTCAAGGACTTCTGCGCCAAGGTCTCGATCGACACCTCGGCCGTGCAGTACGAGTCCGACGACACCATCCGCAACCACTGGGGCGACGACGCCGCCATCGCGTGCTGCGTCTCGCCGATGGCCGTCGGCAAGCAGATGCAGTTCTTCGGCGCTCGCGTCAACCTCGCCAAGACGCTGCTGTACGCGATCAACGGCGGCAAGGACGAGGTCACCGGCAAGCAGGTCTCGCCGGCCGTGGCGCCCGTCGAGCCCGGCGTCGCCCTCGACTACGACGACGTTCGCGCCCGCTTCGAGAAGACGATGGACTGGCTGGCCGCCACCTACGTCGAGGCGCTCAACGTCATCCACTATATGCACGACAAGTACGCGTACGAGCGCATCGAGATGGCGCTGCACGACAAGGAGGTGCTGCGGACCATGGCCTGCGGCATCGCCGGCCTCGCCGTGGCGACCGACTCGCTGTCGGCCATCAAGTACGCCAAGGTCACGCCCGTCTTCGACGAGCGCGGCATCGTGGTCGACTACGAGACCGTGGGCGAGTTCCCGACCTACGGCAACGACGACGACCGTGCCGACGCGATCGCGGTCGAGCTCGTCGAGTCGTTCATGGCCAAGATCCGCTCGCACAAGATGTACCGCGACGCGCTGCCGACCCAGTCGGTGCTGACGATCACGTCGAACGTCGTCTACGGCAAGGCCACGGGCAACACGCCCGACGGTCGCCGCGCCGGCGAGCCGTTCTCCCCGGGCGCCAACCCGATGAACGGCCGCGACACCCACGGCATGCTCGCCTCCGCCCTGTCGGTCGCGAAGCTCCCGTACGACGAGGCGCAGGACGGCATCTCGCTGACCAACACGGTCGTGCCGACCGGTCTGGGCCGCACCAAGGAGGAGCAGATCGCCAACCTGGCCGGCCTGCTCGACGCCTCGGTCGGCGCCGACGGTTACCACATGAACGTCAACGTGCTGGTCAAGGAGACACTCGAGGACGCCATGGAGCACCCCGAGAACTACCCGCAGCTGACGATCCGCGTCTCCGGCTACGCCGTGAACTTCGTCCGCCTCACGCGCGAGCAGCAGCTCGACGTGCTGAGCCGGACCTTCCACGGCGCCGTGTGAGCCTGAGCCCCATGCCCACCGACAGCACCACGCCCGGCACCGCCACCCCACCCCTCGGTGGCGGCGCCGGGCGCGGCGCGCTCCTCGGCGCCCCTGCCGTGATCGGCGTGCCCGAGGCCGGCCAGGCGTCCGAGCTCTTCGGGGACTCCATCCCCGTCGACCTCGACGTTCCCGTCGCCCCGCGGCGCCGCACCGGGGCAGGGCTGTCCGGCCTGACCGTCGCGGACGACCTCGAACGCAGCGAGAAGCTCGCGATGATGCGCTCGGGCGAGCTCGGCTCGGTGCACTCCTGGGAGCTGGTCACCGCGGTCGACGGGCCCGGCACGCGCCTGACCGTCTTCCTCAACGGCTGCCCGCTGCGGTGCCTGTACTGCCACAACCCCGACACGCTCAACATGCGCGACGGCGAACCGGTCAGCGCGCGGGAGCTGCTCGCGCGCGTCAAGCGGTACGTGCCGGTCTTCCGTGCCACCAAGGGCGGGATCACGCTCTCGGGTGGCGAGGTGCTCCAGCAGCCGGCGTTCGCGGGACGCATCCTGCGCGGCGCCAAGGAGCTCGGCGTGCACACGGCCGTGGACACCTCGGGGTTCCTGGGTGCCGCGATGACCGACGAGATGCTGGCCGACACCGACCTGGTGCTGCTGGACGTCAAGTCGGGCGACCCCGAGACCTACCTCGCGGTCACCAAGCGCGCGCTGCAGCCGACGCTCGACTTCGGCCGCCGCCTGGCGGCGTCGGGGCTGCCGGGCGGTGTCACGTCCGCCAGGCCCGTCGAGGTGTGGGTGCGGTTCGTGCTCGTGCCGGGCCTGACCGACGACGAGCGCAACGTGGACCTCGTGGCCGCGTACACCGCGGAGCTCAACGAGATCCGCCCGGGCACGGTCACCCGGGTCGAGGTGCTGCCCTTCCACCAGATGGGCCGCGACAAGTGGTCGGCCCTGGGCCGCGACTATGCCCTCGGCGACACCGAGCCGCCGAGCGTCGAGCTCACCGAGCGGGTGCGTCAGCAGTTCCGCTCGCGGGGGCTCGCCACCTTCTGAGGCGTCCGCGCCTCTGTCTCCACAGACGCGGCCGGCGGCTTTCGAGCCGCCGGCCGCGTCGTCGTTCCGCGCCGTCGTCGTACCGGTCAGTCGTCGTACCGGTCAGTCGCCTCAGGCCGCCGGGACGCTCGCCACGCCCGGGGGCAGCAGGCGGTGCCCGAGCACACGTTCGCTGTCGCCGGTGCGGTCGAGGTACGGCGTGATCCCGCCGGTGTGGAAGCCCCATCCGGCGCCGAGGATCATGCACAGGTCGATCTGGGGCGGACCGGCGACGACGCCCTCGTCGAGCATGATCCCGATCTCCGTCGCCAACGCGGTCCGCACGGCGTCGAGCACGCCGTCGGCGTCGAGCACGGGCGTGCCCTGGCGCCCGGTCTCGCCGGGCGTGAGCGCGGGGCCGAACGCCGACTGGATGGCGGGGTCGACGGGCTTGGGGCGGCCGGGCGCGGGGGCGTCGAGCACGACGCGCGTGCCGTCCGCCACGAGCTTCTCGAGTCCGGGGGAGGCGGGGAACCGCTCGCCGAGGTCCTCGCGCAGCGAGGTCAGCACGTGCAGTCCGACGGCGGGCCCGACGAGGTCGAACAGCTCGAACGTCGGCATCGGGAAGCCCAGCGGGGCGAGCGCGGTGTCGGCGACCTCGACGGGCGTGCCGTTCTCGATGGCCTCGACGACCTTGCCCATGACGAGTACGAGCAGGCGGTTGACGACGAAACCGGGCCGGTCCTTGACCAGCACCGCCGTCTTGCGGAGCTTGCCGGTGATCGCGAACGCCGTGGCCAGCGCCTCGGGCGAGGTGCGTTCGGCCTGGACCACCTCGACGAGCGGCATCTGCGCGACCGGGTTGAAGAAGTGGACGCCGACGACCCGCTCCGGGTGCCTGAGGTCGGCGGCCATCGCCGTGACCGAGAGCGCGGACGTGTTGGTCGCGAGGATCGTCTCGGGCGTCACGATGTCCTCGAGCTCGGCGAAGACGCGCTTCTTGAGCGAGAGGACCTCGGTGACGGCCTCGACGACGACGTCGCACGCCGCGAACTCCTGGATGTCGGTGGTGCCGTGGACCGAGGCGACGATGCGTGCGGCGGCGTCGGAGCCCATCCGCCCGCGCGCGACCAGCTTCTCGACGGTCGAGCGCACGAAGCCCAGGCCCTTCTCGACGCGCTCGGCGTCCAGGTCGCGCATGACGACGGGCACGCCGAGCCGCTGTGCGACCAGCAGGGCGATCTGCGCGGCCATGAGCCCGGCGCCCACGATGCCCACGCGCGTCACGGGCCGCGCGAGCGCCTTGTCGGGCGCTCCGGCAGGCTTCTTACCGCCTGAGACCAGCGAGAACGCGTAGACGCTCGCGCGCATCTCGTCGCTCATGACGAGGTCGGCCAGCGCCTCGTCCTCGGCGGCGAACGCCTCGGCGCGCGTGGCGGTCCGTGCGGCGGCGAGCAGGTCGAGCGCCCGGTAGGGCGCCGGCCGGGTCCCGTGGACGACGGCGTCGAGCTGGTCCCGGGCCGCGGCGACGACGGCGTCCCACACCGGTTGCGGGTCGGTCGGGCGCCGCTCGACGACGACGTCGCCGCGCACGACGCGCGCGGCCCAGGCGATCGACTGCTCGAGGAAGTCCGCGGCGTCGAACAGCGCGTCGACGAGCCCGATAGCGAGCGCCTCGGCGGGCTTGAACGGCTTGCTCTGCGCGGGCCGGGTCAGGACGACGTCGACGGCCTTCTCGATGCCGACCAGGTGGGGCACCAGGTAGGCGCCGCCCCAGCCGGGCACCAGGCCCAGCCCGGTCTCGGGCAGGCCGAGGGCG
Source organism: Xylanimonas allomyrinae (assembly GCF_004135345.1). Classification (NCBI taxonomy): domain Bacteria; kingdom Bacillati; phylum Actinomycetota; class Actinomycetes; order Micrococcales; family Promicromonosporaceae; genus Xylanimonas; species Xylanimonas allomyrinae. The sequence continues at coordinate 1,261,978 of NZ_CP035495.1, read as the reverse complement.
GGCGCGTCGGCCGCGACGGTGCGGTAGTCGCAGTTGAGGGCGACCTCGAGCCCGCCGCCCAGGGCGAGCCCGTTGACGAACGCGAACGTCGGCACGGGGGCGTCGTGCAGCAGCTCGTAGGCGGCATGGCCCATGCGGCCGAGTTCGAGCGCCTGCTCGCGTGAGGTCACCGCGCCGATGCCCAGCAGGTCGGCCCCGGCGGCGAGGAAGTAGGGCTTGCCCGTGACGGCGATGGCGGCGATCTCGCCGCGGTCGGCACGGGCGCGCAGCTCGGTGAGCCGCTCGGCGAGCTCGGCCATGCCGAGCGGCCCGAGCGTGCTGGGCTTGGTGTGGTCCAGCCCGTTGTCGAGCGTGACGAGCGCGAGCGTGCCGGCACCGCCGGGGAGCGCGACGTCGCGGACGAGCGCGTGGGTGACGCGTTCGGGGCGGACCTGAGGGGTGGTGTCCGACATCGGTGTCAGGCCTCCTGAGTCGCAGCGGTCGTGTGCCCGCTGTAGTCGGCGTGGTGCGGGTTCTCCCAGATGACCGTGCCGCCTTGGCCCAGGCCCACGCACATGGTGGTCAGGCCGTAGCGGACGTGCGGGTTGCGCTCGAACTGGTGGGCGAGCTGCGCCATGAGGCGCACGCCCGAGGAGGCGAGCGGGTGGCCCATGGCGATCGCGCCGCCGTAGGCGTTGACGCGCTCGTCGTCGTCGGCGAGGCCGAAGTGGTCGAGGAAGGCGAGCACCTGTACGGCGAACGCCTCGTTGATCTCGAACAGCCCGATGTCGTCGAGCGTGAGCCCGGCGCGGGCGAGCGCCTTCTCGGTCGACGGGACGGGGCCGAGCCCCATGACGGCCGGGTCGACGCCCGCGAACGCGGAGGCGACCAGGCGCATCCGCACGGGCAGCCCGAGCTCGTCGGCGACGTCGCCGGCCGCGAGGAGCGAGGCCGTCGCACCGTCGGTGAGCGGTGAGGCGTTGCCCGCGGTGACCCGGCCGCCGGGGCGGAACGGCGTCTTGAGGTCGCGGATGGCCTCGACGGTCGTGCCGGGGCGGGGGAGCTCGTCGGCGGTCGCGAGTCCCCACCCGAGCGTGCCCGAGCGGACGGCGACCGGCACGATCTCCGGCCCGACGTCGCCGTTGGCGACGGCCTTGGCGTAGCGGGCCTGGCTCTGGACGGCGTAGGCGTCGGCCCGCTCCTTGGTCAGGTGCGGCATCCGGTCGTGGATGTTCTCGGCCGTGACGCCCATGTTGAGGGCCTCGGCGTCCACGAGGCGCTCGGCGACGAACCGCGGGTTGGGGTCGGCGTCGAACCCCATCGGGTGGTGGCCCATGTGCTCGACGCCGCCGGCGACGACGACGTCCTGCTGGCCTGCGGCGATGCCGGCCGCCGTCGTCGTCACCGCCGTCATGCCGCCCGCGCACATGCGGTCGACGGCGTAGCCGGGCACGCTCTGCGGCAGCCCGGCGAGCACGGCGACGGTGCGCCCCAGGGTGATCCCTTGGTCGCCCTGCTGGGTGGTGGCGGCGATGGCGACCTCGTCGACGCGCTCGGGAGGCAGCTCGGGGTGGCGGCGCAGCAGCTCGCGCACTGCCTTGACGACGAGGTCGTCGGCGCGTGTCTCGGCGTAGAGCCCGTCGGGGCGGGCCTTGCCGAAGGGGGTGCGAACCCCGTCGACGAAGACGACGTCGCGAAGCTGCGGGCGCCGGGCGGTGGTGGTCATGTCAGCTCCATCTGCGGCGGATGGTCGGGACGACGGCGTCATCGGCGACGCCGCCACGAGCCCCGATCGTGTGACTCGGGACACATGAATGCACGCTACCGCGAGTACGGGCAATCTCCTAGCCCCTGGTGATACCCAGTCTCATACCACGGGGCACGAGTGCCGCCCCAGGGCCGTTCGGTCCTGCGCGAGGCCCGGATCAGGCCAGGTCGGCGAACGCGTGCGCCAGACCCGGGGCGAGCAGCCCGACCTGCCACTCGCGGGCACCGCGCCCGCGCAGGAACTGCGCGACGGCGTCGCTCGTGGCGGGACGCGGCGGGGTCCAGCACAGGCGGCGCAGGGCGTCCGGCTGCAGGACGTTCTCGACGGGAACGGTGTGCTCGGCCGCGACGCGCGCGACCAGGTCGCGCGCCGCCGCCAGCCGGCGGGCCGCGTCCGGGTTGCGGTCGGCCCACAGGCGCGCCTGAGGCGGCGCGTCGGTGCTGGGCCCGCGCAGGCTCGGCAGGTCGGACTCGGGCAGCGCCATCGCCTGGTCGATCGCCCGCTGCCACGAGGCGGCGCGGCGCCGCTGGCCCTTCCCGGCGAACTCGCCGACCTGGACGAGCTGACCGGCGGTGCGCGGCATCGCCTGGGCGGCCGCGATGATCGCGCGGTCCGGCAGCACCCGGCCGGGGGCGATGTCACGAGCCCGCGCGGAGGCGTCGCGCGCGTGCCACAGGGCGCGCACGATCGCCAGGCGCCGCCGGTCGCGCAGCGTGTGCGTGCCCGACACGCGCCGCCACGGGTCCTGCCGCGGCGGCGCCGGCGAGGCGGTACGCACCGCCTCGAACTCCTGCGTCGCCCACTCCGACTTGCCGGCCTCCTCGAGCCGGAGCGCGAGCACGTCGCGCAGGTCGACGAGCACCTCGACGTCGAGCGCGGCGTACCGCAGCCAGTCGGCGGGGAGCGGGCGTGTGGACCAGTCGACCGCCGAGTGCTCCTTGGCCAGGCCCAGGCCGAGCAACTCGGCGACGACCGCGGCGAGCCCCACCCGTTCCATGCCCAGCAGGCGCGCGGCCAGCTCGGTGTCGAACACGCGCGCGGGCCGCAGGCCGTGCTCGGCCAGGCCGGGCAGGTCCTGCGACGCGGCGTGCAGCACCCACTCGGCGTCACCGACGGCGTCCCCGAGCGTCGCCAGGTCGGGCAGCGCGACCGGGTCGATGAGCGCGGTGCCCGCGCCCGCACGGCGCAGCTGCACGAGATAGGTCGCCTGCCCGTACCGGTACCCCGAGGCGCGCTCGGCGTCCGCGGCCACGGGGCCGGTGCCCCCGCCGAACGCCGCGACGGTCCTGGCGAGGCCGGCGGCCGTCGCGACGACCTCGCCGACGCCGTCGGCCGGGTCGGTCAGCGGGACGACGGTCCGGTCGGCGGGGTCGGTCTGCTCGGGCGGTGCGGTCACGGGCCTACCGTAAGCCGGTTCGCCACGGTCCCAGCGCTGTGACACCTTCGGGCAGCGGCGGCAGCCCGCCGGCCGTGGCCATGAGATCGGCCCACAGGTGCAGGTGCGCCCCCAGCGCGGTGTCCGTCGGGGTCCACGAGGCCCGCAGCTCGAGGTCGACGGCGTCGGGCGTTCCCGCGAGCGCCCCGAAGCTGCTGGACAGCACGCGCGTGACCGTCCCGCCGATCGCGACGACGTCGACGTCGGCGGCTTCGACGGCCTCGGTCACCCAGCTCCACGCGACCTCGGCCAGCAGCGGGTCGGCCGCCATCTCGGGCTCGAGCGTCGCGCGCACCAGGGTGACGACACGGAAGTCTCCGCGCCACGTCTCCTGCCCCGCGGGGTCGTGCAGGAGGACGAAGCGACCCGTGGCGAGCTCGAGGCCGTTCACGGTGACGTCGCCCTCGAGCGCGGCCGTCCACGGCGCGACGCGTCCGGGGCCGGGCACCTCGTGCAGGTGCACCTCGGGGCGTAGCCGGGGCCGGCGCAGAGACGTCAGCGCGGCGGCGAACCGGGCGGGAATCTCCCGTTGTTCGGGGGTCACGAGCACACGCTAGGCCCCGGTGCCGCCGTCGGCGGACACCGCGCCGAACGCGTCGCGCGGTCGATCCCGGATCGTGACCTCGCTCGTGCGTGGGCGCGCACGACTAGGCTGTTTCCGGTCGTGCGCGCCTGGGGCGCGGCGCCTGCACCGCCGGTGGCGAACCACGAACGGTGATCCACAGACGATGATCCACAGACGATGAACCACAGACGACGAACCAGCATGAGGAGCACAGACGGATGAGCGAGACCACGGGGCCCGGCGTCGGCAGCGGCACCGCAGACATCGGTGTGACGGGCCTGGCGGTCATGGGCCGCAACCTGGCCCGCAACTTCGCCCGGCACGGCTACACGGTCGCGGTGCACAACCGCTCCGTCGCCAAGACGCGCTCGCTCGTCGAGGAGGCCGGTCACGAGGGCACGTTCGTCGCCTCCGAGTCGATGGCCGACTTCGTCGCGTCGCTCGCCCGCCCCCGCAAGGTCGTCGTCATGGTCAAGGCGGGCGGACCGACGGACGCCGTGATCGAGGAGCTCGTCCCGCTGCTGGAGCAGGGCGACATCGTCATCGACGCCGGCAACGCGCACTTCCCCGACACGATCCGCCGGGAGAAGGCGCTGCGCGCCCACGGCCTGCACTTCGTGGGCACCGGCGTGTCGGGCGGCGAGGAGGGCGCGCTCAACGGCCCGTCGATCATGCCGGGCGGCACGCGCGAGTCGTACACGTGGCTGGGCCCGATCCTCGAGGACATCGCGGCGAAGGTCGACGGCGTGCCGTGCTGCACCTACGTCGGGCCCGACGGCGCCGGTCACTTCGTCAAGATGGTGCACAACGGCATCGAGTACGCCGACATGCAGCTCATCGCCGAGGCGTACGACCTGCTGCGCCAGGGCCTGGGCGCCTCGGCACAGGAGATCGGCGAGATCTTCGCGCGGTGGAACACCGGTGACCTCGAGTCGTTCCTCATCGAGATCACCGCGGACGTGCTCGGGCATGTCGACGCGAAGACGGGCCAGGCGTTCGTCGACGTCGTCCTGGACCAGGCCGAGCAGAAGGGCACCGGCCGGTGGACGGTGCAGAACGGGCTCGACCTGGGCGTGCCGATCACCGGGATCGCGGAGGCGACGTTCGCCCGCGCCCTGTCGGGCGGGGTGCCGCAGCGCGAGGCCGCGCGGTCCGCGCTGCCCGCCGACGCCGAGCCGTGGTCGGTCCCCGACCGGGAGGCATTCGTCGAGGACGTGCGCCTGGCGCTGTACGCGTCGAAGGTCGTGGCCTACTCGCAGGGCTTCGACCAGATCGCGGCGGCGTCGGCCGAGAACGGCTGGGACATCGACCGGGGTGCGATGGCCCGCATCTGGCGTGGCGGCTGCATCATTCGCGCGCGGTTCCTCAACCGCATCACCGAGGCGTACGAGCGCGACCCGCAGCTGCCGCTGCTGCTGGCCGACCCGTACTTCACGGACGCCGTCGCCGGCGGTCTGGCCGCCTGGCGGCGCGTGGTGGCAGCCGCCGCGACCCACGGCGTGCCCACCCCGGCGTTCTCCTCGTCGCTCGCCTACTACGACGGCGTGCGCGCGCAGCGCCTGCCCGCCGCGCTGATCCAGGCGCAGCGCGACTTCTTCGGCGCGCACACCTACCGCCGCGTCGACCGGGACGGCACCTTCCACACCGAGTGGTCGGGCGACCGCACCGAGTCGGAGGCCTGAGGCGTGCCCACCTCACCCCTGGCCGTCCGGCCCGTCATCGTCGGGCCGGACATCGGCGTCTACGCGCTCGCCCGCGCCTTCCACGAGCGCTACGGCGCGCGGTCCACCGTCGTCGCGCTCGCCGAGCCCGGCCCGATCGCCAGCTCGGCGATCATCGACCTGGTGATCTGCCAGAGCCTGGCGTCCGACGACGTCATCGAGACGCTGGTGAGCGTCGCCGCCGCGCACACCGGTCCGGAGCAGCTCATCGCGCTGACGAACATGGACTCGGTCGTCAACGTGCTCGCCCACCGGCGGACCGAGCTCGAGGCGGCCGGCTACCTGGTCCCGCTCGCCTCGGGCGAGCTCGTCGACCGGCTCGGCGACAAGGCCGAGTTCATCCAGATCTGCGACAGCCTCGGCATCGCGACCCCGGCCACCGTCGTGCAGGACTTCGCGGAGGCGGACTCGCCGGGCTGGACGCCGCTGCCGGTCCACTTCCCGTTCCCCGTGATCGCCAAGCCCGCGTCGAGCGCCGACTACTACGGGGTCGTCTTCCCGGGCAAGGCGAAGATCTACGAGCTCACCGAGCAGTCACAGCTCGACTCGCTCTACGAGTCGTTGCGGGCCGCGGGGTTCCGGGGCCGGTTCCTGGTGCAGGACACGGTGCCGGGTGACGACACGGAGATGCGCTCGGTGACGACCTATACGGACGGGGCCGGCCGCGTGACGTTGCGGGCCGCGGCTCGCGTGCTGCTCGAGGAGCACACGCCGATCACGCGCGGCAACCCGACGGCGATGATCGTCGAGGACATTCCCGACCTGGTCGACGCGGCCGTGCGGATCAACGAGGCGACGGGCTGGCGCGGTTTCGCGAACTTCGACGTCAAGCGTGACCCGCGCGACGGCGTGTTCCGGTTCTTCGAGCAGAACCCACGGATAGGCCGGAACAACTACTACGTCACGGCCGGCGGCGCCAACGTCGCCGAGGTGCTCGTCGACGACGTCGTGCGGGGACTGTCGCGCGAGCCGGTCACGGCACGCACCGAGGTGCTCTACGCGACGGTTCCCCACCTTCTCCTGCGCAGGTACCTGCTGGACCCGGCGCTCCGGGCCCGCGCCGTCGCGCTCATGCGGTCCGGCCGCACGGTGCACCCGCTGCGCTACGCGCGCGACTTCGGCCTCAAGCGGCGCGTCTACGCGCTCGCCCAGGCCGTCAACTACTGGCGCAAGTACCGCAGGTACCTGCCGATGGACGAGCTGCGACGCCTGCACGAGCAGAGCGCGAGCCGCCCGAGGGCGGCCCGATGACGCTCCGGCTGGCGGAGCTGAGCGAGGACCGGTTTGCCGCGTTCGTCGGCGCCGCCGCGCACGCGAGCTTCTTGCAGGCGGCCCCGATGGCCGCGGTGCTGCGCCACGGAGGCTGGACGGTGCGGCACGTGGCCGTGCTGCGCGGCGACGACGTCGTGCTGGCCTCACGCGTGGTGTCCAAGCCGATGCTGGGCGGCACGCACGCCGAGGTCCAGTACGGTCCCGTCGGGGGTCCGGACGCCGAGGCCGCGGCGTTCTTCTTCGATGCCATGCGCGAGTACGCCAAGCGGATCGGGGCCCTCGAGCTCGTGGTGCTCCCCGACGCCGACTACCGCGAGCACGAGGCCGACGGCACGCCCCGCACCGAACCGGACACCTCCCTGGTCCGGGCGCTGACGGCGCTCGGGTACGCGCACGGCGGCGTGGCCGCCGGATACGAGGGCGGCGAGCCCGGCTGGCACTTCGTCAAGGACCTCTCCGGCCTCACGGACACCGCCGCCCTGCGCCGGTCGTACGGCAAGGACGGCCTGTACGCGGTCAAGCGCGCGCAGGCGTTCGGGGTGCGCGTACGGCGTCTGACCCGCGACGAGCTCGGCACGTTCAAACGCATCACGGCGATGACCAGCGCGCGCCGCGGCTACGACGACCACACGCTGGGCTACTACGAGGCGTTCTTCGACGCGTTCGGCCGCCAGGCGCAGTTCCTGCTCGCCGAGGTCGACCTCGAGGCGTACGCATCCGGACTGCACCGTCAGATCGCCGACCTGGAAGCGCGGATCGCCGCTTCTGCCTCGCCCAAGAAGCAAGGCCAGCGCGACGAGTGGGCGGCACAGATCGCCACCCACCGCGCGCGCCTCGCCGAGTCCGCGCGGATCGCGGCCGAGCGCGGCAGCGGGCCGCTCCCGCTCGCGGCGTCGCTGTTCGTCGACAGCGCCGACGAGCTGGTGTACCTGTTCAGCGGGTCCGACGACACGCTGTCGCAGTTCTACGGGCCGTACGCGATCCAGGACCACGTGCTCGGCGACGCGGTGGCGCGCGGCGTCGGCCGCTACAACATGCTCGGCATCGACGGCGTGTTCGACGGCTCGGACGGCGTCCTGAGGTTCAAGCAGCACTTCTCGGGTCATGTGGTGCGCAAGGTCGGCCGGTTCACGTACTACCCGAGCAAGGCGAAGCACCGGCTGATCCAGGTCACCAAGCGCGCCCTGGGCCGCGGATGAGGAGTTCGGGAATGTCAGTGACCGTCACCGAGGTTCGCGACCGAGCGGCCTGGGATCGTGCCGTCTCCGGGCTGGGGGGCCACCCCTTGCAGCTCTGGGGCTGGGGATCGGTCAAGGAGGGCGGGCCGTGGACTGCCCGCCGCATTCAGGTCGCGGACGCGAACGGCGCGGTGGTCGGCCTCGCGCAGGTCCTGGTGCGCCACCTTCCCGCGCCCTTCAAGGCGCTCGCGTATGTGCCGCGCGGCCCCGTCGTCGGACCCGACGGCGTGGGGTCCGACGACGACCGCGCCGCCGTGGCCCACGCCGTCGTCGACTGGTGCACGCAGAACGCCGGGGCCATCGGTGTCACGTTCGAGCCGGACTGGGCCGCGGGGACGGCACTGGGCCTGCCGGCCGCGCGACCGGGCCGCAACACGATCCTGTACCCGTCGACGCTCATCCTCGACCTGGGGCGCGAGCCGGACGCGCTGCTGGCCGACATGCGCAAGTCCACGCGGTACGAGATCCGCAAGGCTGCGCGCGACGGTCTGGTGATCCGCAGGATCACCACGCAGGAGGAGGTGCGCCAGGTGCTCGACGTGTACCGCACCACCGCGCAGCGCGCCGGCTTCGTGCTGCACGACGACGAGTACTACCTCGCGGTGCACCGCGAGCTCGGGGACGCGTCGCGCCTGGTCTCCGCGTTCGACGAGGACGGAAACCCGTGCTGCTTCGCCTGGGCGGTGGCATCCGGCGAGACGGCGTTCCTGCTGTACGGCGGTGCGAACGAGGCGGGCCGCCGTCTGCGCGCCACGGCAGCGGTGTACTGGGCGTCCATCGAGGACGCGCGCGCGAAGGGCGTGCGGCGCTACGACCTCAACGGCCTGCTCAACGACGGCATCGGCGAGTTCAAGCGCAGCTTCGCCAAGCACGAAGACGAGCTGGTCGGCAGCTGGGACGTGCCGCTCAATCGGCCCCTGTACGCACTGTGGGAGCGCGCGTTGCCTGCCGCGAAGAAGGCGGTGCGTGCGGTGCGGTCGCGCTGAGAGGCGACGTCCTCGGCGAGCGCCGCGGGCCGTGGCCGCGGCCTAGCGGCGGCCGAGGCGACGCAGCAGGGGCTTGAGCGCCGCATCCAGCTCACGCACCCGCATGAGCCGCAGCCCCGCGAAGTAGACGCCGAGCATCGTCCCGCCCGCGAGGACGCACGTGGTGACGGCCCGCAGCCACGTGAGGTCGCCGTAGCCGCCGATGAGCCGTGTCACCCAGTACCCGGCACCCGATGCCAGGAGGGCGGCGATGATCGCGCGCAGGTGGAGCCGGACGATGCGGGGACCGTCGATCCCGCCCAGCTTCTTGCTCATGCCGCCGGCGCGCAGCAGCACCGACACCCATGCGGAGAGCGAGTACCCGGCGGCGGCGGCGACCGCCCAGTACCGGGAGTCCAAGGTCTGCACGGCGAGCCACAGCACGCCGCTGAGGGCGATGGTCGCGACGATCTGGATGACGAAGATTCCCCGTCCGTCCTCGAAGGCGAAGTACATGCGCTTGATCATCGCGGTGGCACCGAGCGCCACCAGGCCGAATGCGAGCGCACGCAGCACCGGCGCCGACAGCTCGACCGCGGAGGGCTGGAGCGTGGGCAGGAGCGCCTTCATGCCGGGTTCGGCAAGGACGACGAACAGGGCCGTCGAGATGACGGAGAAGATGCCCGCCGACCGCAGGCCCGTCGACATGGCGTCGCGGACGTCGTCGAGATCACCGGCCGCCGCGGAGCGCGACATGCGGGGGAACAGCGCCTGCATGATCGACAGGATGACCAGCGAGTGGGGGAGCAGGTAGATGGTCAGCGCGTTCGTGAAGACGGCGTTGCCGGCTGTCGCGACGGCCTCGCCGGCGGCCGCCTGGCCCGCCGCGCCGGTGACGTTGCGCAGGTAGATGAGCCCGATCTGCTCCAGGACGACGGCGCCGAGCGTCCAGCCGACCACCCTGCTCGCGGATCGCAGCCCGATGCCGTGCAGCCCCCAGCGCAGGTGCCAGTGGTAGCCGCCGCGTCGTAGCGCGACGAGCAGCACTGCCGACTGCGCGATGATGCCGAGGGTCGCGGTGCCGGCCAGCAGCACGGTCTGCCGCGTCGACCACAGGGTCAGGTCGTCCAGCGGCCCGTCGGCTCCCCCGTACAGGATGATGAACGCGCCGAACCCGATGACGGAGATGACGTTGTTGGCGATGGGTGCCAGTCCGCTCGCGGCGAACTGACCGCGCGCGTTGAGGGTCTCGCTCAGGATCGAGAACAGGCCGTAGAAGAGCACCTGCGGGATGCACCAGAACCCGAAGGTCACCGCGAGTGCGCGGGCCTGGGGCGACCAGTCGCCGGCCAGGGTGAAGAGCCTGATGAGCAGCGGAGTCGCGGCCACGAGCAGGGCGGTCACGCCCACGAGCGCGGCCAGCGAGATCGTCAGCAGCTTGTCGAGGCGCTGCTTGCCGTCGTCGGCCTGGAGCGCGCGCATGATCTGCGGCATGAGCACGGCTTGCAGGACGCCGGCCGCGAGCAGCGCGAACAGCATGTTGGGCAGCGTGTTGGCGACGTCGAACGCGTTCGCGACGGTGCCGCTGATGCCGATCGCGCCGACGAGCAGCATGGCGCGCACCTGCCCCGACGCGCGAGACAGGAAGGTGCCGATCGTCAGGATGAGCGTGTTGCGTCCCAGGTCCGCCCCGGTGCCTGCCGCGGCGCCCGAGGGCTGAGACGCGGGGGCGTCGCCCGGCGCGAACTCGACGATCGGCAGGAGCTCGGTGGGATCGGTCGGGCCGGTCAGGACCGGGTAGCCGACGCGCGATCCGGCGGCCACCGGACGGCGCACGGGAGGTGCCGCCGGGGCAGGTACCGGTGCAGGGGACGGCCTGGTTCTCGTCCCGTGGTGCCGCACGTGTCGCGGCGTCTCGCGTGACGGTCGACTCTTCGCCATCCCTGCCCCCCTGCGCGGCGCGCGCGCTGATACCCACCGGCTGACGTCCCACTGTAAGAGCACGACCGGCGTCACACGCGTAGGTGCAGCGTGAACCACGCCATGTCCGGCGCGTGCGGGTTGCGCCTTCGGGGAGAGTCAGCCGAGCTCGGAGGTCCCGGCGTAGAGGTGGAGCACGGGCACCTGGAGCGCGTCACGTGCCCGCGAGGCCCAGTCGGCGTGGAACGTGTCCGCGAACGCGTGCGGATACGTCACCACGACGACCTCGCGGATCCCGCCGCCGGCGATCGCGTCGCGCAGCGCAGGCAGCGGGTCGTCAGCCATCACCTCGCCCTCGGCGGGCATGCCGGCGGCGTGCAGCGCGGTGACCGACCGTGCGAGCTTGTCGGCGGCGTCTGCGGCGGCCTGTGCGGGCGCGGGCCGGCCTCCCGTCAGGTCCTGCCACGCCTTGCGCAGCTCACCGGTGCCGACGTGCTCCAGGAGTGCGGCGAGCAGGTGACGCTCGGTCTCCGCGGGCACGAGCACGCGGAACGCGACCGGGTCGGGCGTGCCGTCGCCGTCGGGGTCGCGGTAGATGTCGAGCAGATGCTCGACGTCGGCCGCCGTGAGCGGAGCCTCGGTCAGCACCAGGACGACGTCGGACAGGTCGGCACCGGGAACACTCGCCATGGGCTGAACCTAACGTGCCTGCGGCCGCCCGGCGCGGGCACGTGGCGCGCGCAACAGCCAGCGGGCCAGCATCGTCCCGGCATCCGGGGCGTGCAGCAGGTGGGCCAGCCGCGCCGGGCTGGGCGGCCCGGCGCCGGGCGGGCCACCGGCGACGATGCGGTCGGGACCCGGGCCGACGAGCAGCGCGGCGGTGGTCAGGCACAGCTCGTCGACCAGGCCTGCGGCGAGGAGGTCCGCCAGCAGGTGGGGCCCGCCCTCGCACAGCACGCGGCTCAGGCCCCGCGCGGTGAGCGCCGCCAGGCCCGCACCCAGGTCGACGTCGTGCGGGGGAGTGCCCGCTGACGCCCCACCCCCGTCCGCGCCGTCGCCCCCAGGGGGAACCGGGGCGACGATCACGCGCTCCGGCGGCACCGCTGCCAACGCTGCCTGCGCCCCGTGCGCGCCGGTGATGACGAGCGGGGGCCGGTCGCCCTCGAGCAGGGTCTGGGGGACGTCGCCGCTGCGCGTCACCACGGCGAGCTCGAGGGAGTCGGCGCGCAGGTGACCCAGCCCGCGCGGCCGCCCGAGCTGCGTGTACCGCTCGGCACGCGCGGTCCCGGCACCGACGACGACGACGTCGGCGAGCGCGCGCAGCACCCGGAACACCCGCCAGTCGGCGTCGTCGTTGATCGAACCGGACACGTGGTCAGGTCCCCAGGCACCACCGTCGACGGTGGCGATCATGGTGGCGCGCACGACCCCCGGCGCATGGGCGTACAGCCGCGCGAGCGTCGCCTCACCGGCGTCCGGGGGCAGGGTGCGGGCCTCGGGGACGAGCAGGTTCAGCGCCGGCGACGACATGCTCGCAGTGTTTCACGTCACACACGGGCACGTGCTGACGCCACGTAGCCTTGATGCCCGTGACGAGCACCACGGGGTTTCGACGGGCAGAGCCTCCGACGGGCGCCGGTGACGCCGTGACGCGTTCCCTGGCGGACGTGCGGCCCATGGCCGCACCCCAGCGGCTTCTCGCCGACCTGCGCCCGCCGCGACACTTCGCGCGGACGCGCTTCGCCAGCTACCGCGCCAACCCGGCGTTCCCGAGCCAAGCCGCCGCGCTGTCCCGGCTCCAGAACGTCGCCGCGCAGATCGCCCACCCGCCTCGGCGCGGCCGCTTCGCCCGCAAGGTGGCCCCGGCCCCGCCGTCTACCTCGATGGCGGGTTCGGCGTCGGCAAGACGCACCTGCTCGCCTCGCTCGCCCACGCCGTCGGCCTGGCCGACACCGCCTACGGCACGTTCGTCGAGTACACCAACCTCGTCGGCGCGCTCGGGTTCCTGCCCACGGTCGAGGCGCTCGCCGCCAAGAAGCTGGTCTGCATCGACGAGTTCGAGCTCGACGACGCCGGGGACACCACGCTCATGAGCCGCCTGCTGCGCGAGCTCACCGACCGCGGAGTCGCCCTCGCCGCCACCAGTAACACCCTGCCGGGCGCCCTCGGCGAGGGACGGTTCGCCGCCGAGGACTTCCTGCGCGAGATCCAGGCCCTCGCCGCGCGGTTCGAGGTGCTGCGCGTCGACGGCGACGACTACCGGCACCGCGCCGTCGTGACCGACTCGCCGCCGCTGCCGGCCGCCGTCGTCGAGGCCGTCGCCGCGCAGCGCCCCGACGCCACGCTCGACGACTTCGCCGGCCTGCTCGACCACCTCGCGACCGTGCACCCCAGCCGCTACGGCGCGCTGCTCGACGACGTCGGCCTGGTCGCGCTGACCGGCGTGCGGCCCGTGACGCGCCAGGAGGTCGCGCTGCGCCTGGTCGTCCTCGTCGACCGCCTGTACGACCGCGACGTGCCGGTGCTGCTCGCCGGAGCCGGAGAACGCGTCCTGTTCTCCGACGAGATGCTGCGCGGCGGCTACCGCAAGAAGTACTACCGGGCGCTGTCGCGTCTGGGGGCGCTGGCCGAGGAGGGGCGGGCGCTCGCGGCCTGAGCCGCGCTCAGCCCGTCTCGTCGAGCAGGCGCAGCTGCTCCTCGACGTCGAAGCCGGCGGGCGGCCACCCCAGGTCGAACGAGCGCAGCGCGTCCAGGACGAGCTCGGTCACGGCGAGCCGCGCGAACCACTTCTTGTCCGCCGGCACCACGTGCCAGGGCGCCACGTCGGTCGAGGTGCGCTCGAACGCCTCCTGGTAGGCGTCGAGGTAGTCGCCGAACCGTGCGCGCGTCTTGAGGTCGCCTGGGTTGTACTTCCAGTACTTGTCGGGCCGCTCCAGCCGTTCGCGGAGGCGCGCCTTCTGCTCGTCGCGCGAGACCATCAGCGCGACCTTGACGATCGCCGTGCCGGCCGCGGCGATCTCGGCCTCGAACGCGTTGATCTCGTCGTAGTGCGCCCGCCACGTCTCCTCGGGCTCCAGCCCGTCGACGCGGACCACCAGCACCTGCTCGTAGTGCGAGCGGTCGAAGACACCGAGGTACCCCGGTTGGGGCAAGGCGTTGCGGATGCGCCACAGGTACCCGTGCGCGGCCTCCTCGGGCGTGGGGACGCCGAAGGCGCGGTGCGCCACGCCCTGCGGGTCGACCAGCCCGACGACGTGCCGCACGATCCCGCCCTTGCCCGACGTGTCGAGCCCCTGGAGCACCAGCAGCACCGACCGGTTGCCGCCCGTGCGGCCGTCCGCGAACAGCCGCTCCTGCAGCTCGGACAGCTCGGCGGCGCGCGCGGCGACGAGCCGCTCACCGTCGTCGCGGTCACCGTCCCACCCCGGCGTCCCGTCGCAGTCCAGATCGTGCACGTCCTGGTCCTTGCGCCACCGCAGCACCCGCGACGGCGCGTCGTCCCAGCGCTTCTCCAGGTCGCGCAGGATGTCGTCGTCGGGGGTGCGCTCCAGGTCGTGCTTGCTGTGTCGTCCACTCATCGCGACCTCGCTCTTCACCGTGGCGCTGATGCCGCCTGGTGCGTGAGCGTAACCCCAGGTCGCGGCACACGCGCGCGCAGCACCGCCGTCGTGCGCGGGTGAAGATGCAGCGTGCCGGCGTCGAGCGTCGTGCCGGGCGCCCAGGCGGCCGCCAGGTCCCACGCGCTCGGCGGGCCGGCCAGCAGCGCGGCCACGGGTACGTGCGCCTCGTCGTCGCCCCAGGCGAGCACGACGGCATGGCGCCCGCGCCGCACGGCGAGCGTCGAGCCGGCGACGCGCAGGTCGAGCGCGAGGTCGAGCTGCGCGGTGGCCTCGCCGCGCAGGCCCGCGAGCTCGGCGCACCAAGCACGCAGGCGCCGAGCGTCCGGCGAGCCGTCGCCGACGGGGGCGTGGTCGGTGTCCAGCACGAGCGGGGTGCCCGCGAGCATCGCGAACGCGAGCGTCGTCGCGCGCGCGTCCAGATCGCCGGGGGAGTGCCGCTCGCCCGGCGGCACCCACGGCATGGCCCGGCGCGCCCCGGGCAGCCGGGTGAGGTCGCCGACGACGATCGATGCCGCGCGGCGCGTCGTGGGGTGCGACCTGCGTACGAACCGGTCGGCGCGCAGCGGCAGCCGGGCGGCAGGGGTGAGCGAGCCGGTCAGACGGCGCAGGTGCTCCACGTCGGCCGCGCTGGGCGCCGCGTCCCGGCCGAGCAGGCGTCCGAGCGCCTCGGTGAGACGGTCCGAGCGGCCCGGGCCGTCGACGAACAACGTGAGCTGCCGCCCGAGCTCCTGGGACGTCGCGAGCGTCTCGTTCGCGAGCTCGGCGAGGTAGGGCACCGCCGACCTGTCGGCGAGCGCCTCGACGTCGAGCGCCAGGCCGTCGACGTGCAGCCGGCCGAACCAGTGCTCGGCGTCGGCGAACAGGAAGTCCCGCACCCCGCGGCTGCCCGACTCGTCGAGGTTGAGCCGCCCGGCGACGGCATACGGCCCGAACGCCTCGAGCCCGAGCGAGGGCGCCACGGCCCAGCGGTGCGCCGTGGTCAGCACGACGGCGAGCCCGGCAGCGTGCGCCGCGTCGACGAACCGCGCGAGCGCAGGGGTGCCGCCGAGCGGCTCGTGGACGGAGCACGCCCGCACGCCCGCAGCCGGGCCCGCTGCGGGGTCGTACGCGCACAGGGGGGCGAGCTCGACGCCCTGCACGCCGAGGGCGGCGACGTGGGGCAGGAGGCGTGCGGCGTCGTCGAGGGTGCCCCCGGGCGTCGCGGCCGCGACATCGAGGTGCAGCAGCACGCCGTTGTCGATCGGGGGCGGGCGCCACCCGTCGTCTCTCCAGCCGGACAGCGGCGGCAGCACGCGCGACAGCGCGTGGATCCCGTCGGGGAACCACGTCCCGGTCGGGTCGGGCAGCGGCGGGCCGCCGTCGATCGAGAAGCCGAACGTCGTGCCCGCGTCGAGCTCGTGGTCCGCGCCCCAGTACCCGGGCCGGTGCGCCCCGACCAGCCGCATCGGACTCGCGACGAGTCCGCCGGACCCCTGCGTGACGACGTCGACCGTCCGCGCGTGCGGCGCCCAGAGGATAGGCCGCGGACCGGGCCAGGGGATCATCGGGCCCGGTTGCGGCGGCGGTGAGCCGGTGCTGACGGAGGTCACACTAGACGGCACGTCCGGTCAGGCCGCGGGCGTGCCCGGCACGCCGCAGCGAGGGTCGGGTGAGGACCACCACGGCGCGGCCGGCGACCCGCAACGGCGTGCCCGCGGCGTGGCCCGCGCCGCGGCGGGTCGAGCCGTCGGTGGCCAGGACGGTGCTCCACCGCCTCCCGTAGGCCTTGGGCGGCAGCACGAAGTCCAGCGCCTCGGAGTGCGCGTTGAACAGCAGCAGGAACGCGTCGTCGACGAGCGGGCCGCCGCGCCTGTCGGTCTCGGGCATCGCGTCGCCGTTGAGGAAGACCATGAGGGAGCGGGCGTACCCGTTGGTCCAGTCGGTGCCGTCCATGCGCTCGCCCGACAGGTCGAACCAGTCGATCTCGGGCAGGTCGCCCGAGCCGTCCGCGGCGGGCGACGTCGCACCCAGCCCCGTGCCGGCGAAGAACCCGCGGCGGTGCAGCACGGGGTGCTCGCGGCGCAGGTGGACGAGCCGCCGGGTGAAGGCGAGCAGCTCGGTCTCGTCCTCCGTGAGGTCCCAGTCCATCCACGTCGTCGGGTTGTCCTGCGCGTAGGCGTTGTTGTTGCCGCCCTGCGTGCGACCCATCTCGTCGCCGTGCGCGAGCATGGGCACGCCCTGGCTCAGCAGCAGCGTGGTCAGGAAGTTGCGCCGCTGCCGCGCCCGCAGCGCCAGGATCTCCGGGTCGGTCGTGGGGCCCTCGACGCCGCAGTTCCACGACCTGTTGTGGCTCTCGCCGTCCTTGCCGCCCTCCCCGTTGGCGTCGTTGTGCTTGTCGTCGTAGGCGACGAGGTCGTTGAGGGTGAACCCGTCGTGCGCGACGACGAAGTTGATGCTCGCGATCGGCTTGCGGCCCGTGTGCTCGTACAGGTCGCTGCTGCCGGTCAGGCGGCTGGCGAACTCGGGCAGCGTGGCCGGCTCGCCCCGCCAGAAGTCGCGCACCGTGTCGCGGTAGCGGCCGTTCCACTCCGTCCACAGGGGTGGGAACCCGCCCACCTGGTAGCCGCCGTCGCCCAGGTCCCACGGTTCCGCGATGAGCTTGACCTGGGAGATCACCGGGTCCTGGTGCACGATGTCGAAGAACGCGCTCAGCCGGTCGACCTCGTGGAACTGCCGGGCCAGCGTCGCCGCGAGGTCGAACCGGAACCCGTCGACGTGCATCTCCGTGGTCCAGTAGCGCAGCGAGTCCATGATGAGCTGGAGCACCGCCGGCGAGCGCATGAGCAGCGAGTTGCCGGTGCCCGTGGTGTCGAAGTAGTGCGCGGCGTCGTCGTCGACCAGGCGGTAGTAGGCCGCGTTGTCGATGCCCTTGAAGCTGAGCGTCGGCCCCAGGTGGTTGCCCTCGGCGGTGTGGTTGTAGACGACGTCGAGGATGACCTCGATGCCGGCCTCGTGCAGCGCCTTGACCATGGCCTTGAACTCCAGCACCTGCTCGCCGCGCGTGCCGTAGGAGGCGTACCCGTTGTGCGGGGCGAAGAACCCGATGGTGTTGTAGCCCCAGTAGTTCGCCAGCCCCCGCGCTTGCAGCGTCGCGTCCTGCACGAACTGGTGCACGGGCATCAGCTCGACGGCGGTGACGCCCAGGCGCCGCAGGTGGTCGATCACCGCGGGGTGCCCCATGCCCGCGTAGGTGCCGCGCATCTCCGGCGGGACGTCGGGGTGGCGCATGCTCATGCCTTTGACGTGCGCCTCGTAGAGCACCGTGTCGTGGTAGTCGATCTGCGGCGGCCGGTCGTGGCCCCAGTCGAAGAACGGGTTGACGACGACGGAGGTCAGCGTGTGCGGAGCCGAGTCGGTGCCCGTCGGCGCCTTGCCGGTCACGGCCGCCGACGTGTCCGAGAACGGGTAGGAGAACAGCGACTGGTCGCCGTCGGCCTGCCCGTCGATCGCTCGGGCGTAGGGGTCGAGCAGCAGCTTGGTGGGGTCGCACCGGTGGCCCGACGCCGGCTCCCACGGACCGTGGACCCGGTACCCGTAGCGGGTCCCCGGGCCGACGCCGGGCAGGAACACGTGGAACACGTGCGCGTCGACCTCCCGCAGGTCGACGCGCTGCTCGGCCCCGTCGTCGGACAGGAGGCACAGCTCGACGCGATCGGCGACCGACGAGAACAGGGCGAAGTTCGTGCCCGTGCCGTCGAAGGTCGCGCCGAGCGGGTAGGGGCGTCCTGGCCAGGTCTGCATGTCGTCGATCCTCACAGACGGCCCGGCCGATGTCGCGCAGGCGCAGGCAGTGCGCCGCGCCTGCCACGTCACACGCCTGCGTGGAACAGAATGGGTGCATGAGCACCCAGCCAGACCCCCGCGCAGGGGGCGACGAAACACAGCACCACGCGGGCCGGCTCCTGCACGAGTCGCTGGCCTCGGCGGGCCGGATCGCCCTGCGCCAGCCCGAGCCGGACCCCGACGCCGACCCGCGTGCCGGCGGTGACGCCAGCAAGGCGCCGACATCGCTGTCGGCCGTCGAGCTGCACCCGATCGAGGGAGACTCGAGCGGCACATCGTGGGACGACCCCGAGGAGCTGTGAGCCTCAGCGCGGCCGGCGGTCGGCCGCCACAGGGATGAGGCGCGGCATCCCCGCCGGCGCCACCTCGCTCACGGCGAGGTAGCGCGCCTCGGCCCGATGCAACCGGATGTGCTCGTCGAGCGACCACTCGGGTCCGTTGGTGAGCACCATCCCGCACGAGCAGTCGATCTCGACACCGCCGTCAGGACGCCTGCGCAGGTCGCCCACGGTGACGTGGGACGCCCGGGCCGCCGCCTTAGCGCGGTGCATGCTCGCGGAGACCGCCGGTTCGTGAGGTGCCACGGTCGCAGAGCCTAACCGGCCCGGCGCCCCACGTCGGGCGCACGGCGGCCGGTGCGAGCGGACATGGCGAAGGCCGCCCCGGATCTCCCCGGAACGGCCTCTGACCTGGCGTTACGTGCTGGTGGGCGATACTGGGATCGAACCAGTGACCTCTTCCGTGTCAGGGAAGCGCGCTACCGCTGCGCCAATCGCCCGTGCCTGATCGCTCAGGACGCGAGGTGGGTACGGGATTCGAACCCGTGTGTACGGCTTTGCAGGCCGCTGCCTCGCCTCTCGGCCAACCCACCTTGAGACGTGCTCTCCCTGGCGTGCAGAGAGTGGGCCTCCGAGCGGATGACGGGACTCGAACCCGCGACCCTCACCTTGGCAAGGTGATGCTCTACCAACTGAGCCACATCCGCATGGCCGGGCGTGGGGGACAGGTCCCCGGCGTCCGGCGCGTCCCAAACACTAGTTGACGTTCGCCGACATCGTCCAATCGCCCCCAGTCAGCGGCGGTCAGTAGCGTTCGACCCGTGCCCCACAACCCGTCCTGGGCGCGGTTCGCCGGCCGCGTCGCCACCGGAGCCGTCGAGTGCGTAGACCTCGCCGTCGCGCCCGAACGGCTGCGAGGCGGGCTGTGGTTCGTCGTCGTCGACTTCGAGGCCGACCTCGGCGGGGGAGCGACAGGACGCCCCGGACGCGCGCGGGCCTGGCGGTTCGCCCACGTCGCCGACGACGATGCGCGCCACCGGCGGCCCACCCGCTGGACCGGACCGCAGGCCGGGACGTGGCGCAGCTCCCTGGACCGCGACGCCTACCAGCAGGCCGTCGCACGCGTGCGCGAGCACGTGCGCGACGGCGACGTCTACCAGGCCAACGTGTGCCGCGTGCTGTCCGCACCCCTGCCCGTCAGCGACACCGGCGACGAGCCCGACGCCGCCGCGCTCGCCGCAGTCCTCGCGGCAGGAAACCCGGCACCGCACGCCGCCGCCGTCCACGTCCCCGCAGGCCACGGCATCGACCCCGTGTGGGTGGTCTCCGCGTCGCCCGAGCTGTACCTCACCCTCGACGGCGACCGCCTGACCTCCGGCCCCATCAAGGGCACCGCCCGCACCCCCGGCGGCCTCACCGCCAAGGACCGCGCCGAGAACATCATGATCACCGACCTGGTCCGCAACGACCTCCAGCGCGTGTGCCGCGCCGGCAGCATCGAGGTCACCGACCTGCTCGCCGTCGAGCACCACCCCGGCCTCGTCCACCTCGTCACCCGCGTGCACGGCACGCTCACCGCCGACGTCGCCGCCTCACCCCACCTGTGGCGCGACGTGCTGGCCGCGACCTTCCCGCCCGGGTCCGTGTCCGGGGCGCCCAAGAGCTCCGCGCTACGCCTCATCGGCCAGCTCGAACCCGTCCCCCGCGGCCCCTACTGCGGGGCCGTCGGATGGATCGACGGCGACGCCGGGCGCGCCGAGCTCGCCGTCGGCATCCGCACCTTCTGGTGGGAGCGCGACCCCGGCGGCGGCACCCTGCGATTCGGCACCGGCGCAGGCATCACCTGGGGCAGCGACCCAGACGCCGAATGGCACGAGACCGAGCTCAAGGCCGCCCGGCTCACCGCGCTGGCCAGCACACCCGATGACTCGCCGCCGCCGACGTCGTCGGAACCGGCATGAGCATCGTCACCTGCGACCTCGCCGTCACCCTCGACGGATACTCCGCCGGCCCCACGCAGACGCTCGAACGGCCCTTCGGCGAGATCGACGCCGACACCCTCCACGCGTGGCACCTGGCGCACATCGACGCCCACCAGGCCGAACATGACGCCATCGTCGGCGCCGACGCCTACATCATGGGCCGCAACATGTTCGCCCCACGCAGCGACGGCCCGTGGCCCGACGACTGGACCGGATGGTGGGGCGACGAACCGCCCTACCGCGCCCCCGTGTTCGTGCTCACCCACCACCCCCACGACCCCGTCGAGCTGACCGGCACCACCTTCCACTTCGTCACCGAAGGCCCAGCCCAGGCCCTCTCCCAGGCGCGCGACGCCGCACACGGCGGACGCGTCGCCGTCGCCGGAGGAGCAACCACCGTCAACCACTACCTGACACTCGGCGAGATCGACGAGATGCGGCTGCACGTCGTCCCCGCCGTCGCCGGACTCCGCACCGGAACACGGGTGTTCGATAGCGTCGGACCCAGCTCCTGGACCGCCGTCAGCGCCCGATGGACACCCGAGGTCACGCACCTGGTCTACCGCCGTCGACAGGTTCCGGCAGACTGACCGCATGGAGACGGTCGTCTGGGTAGACGGGAAACTGGTCGGAGAGTCGGAGCGCGCACTCAGCGCGGTCGACCACGGAATCACCGTGGGAGACGGCGCCTTCGAAACCTGCACCCTCGTCGACGGGCAGGTCTTCGCCCTCACCCGGCACCTGCGACGCCTCGACCGCTCCCTGCGCGGCCTCGGACTCGACCCCGCCCCCGACCTCGAGACACGCATCCGCACCGGGATCGACGCCGTGCTCACCCGCGCCGGAACCATCGACGGCCGCCTGCGCCTCACCGTCACATCCGGCATCGGACCCCTCGGCTCCGGCCGCGCCGACGCACCCGCCACCGTGATCGTCGCCGCCGCCACCTCGACCATGCGCCCCGAGTCGCGCACCGTGCGCTCACCCTGGGTCCGCAACGAACGCTCCGCCGTCGCCGGACTCAAGACCACGTCCTACGCCGAAAACGTGGTGGCGCTCGCGGACGCCGTCGCCCAAGGCGGCGACGAGGCGCTGCTCGCCAACACCGTCGGCGAACTGTGCGAAGGAACCGGATCCAACGTCGTCGTCGAACGCGACGGCGAACTGCTCACCCCCGCCCTCACCAGCGGATGCCTCGCCGGCATCACCCGCGCACTGTTCCTGGAGTGGGGCGCCGAGGACGGGCTCCCCGTGCGCGAGGCCGAACCCGGCGAACTGCCGTTCACCGTACTCGACGACGTCACCGCAGGACGCGCCGCGCTCGCCCTGACCTCGTCCGGGCGCAACATCCAGCCCGTGACCTGGCTCGACGGCGCCAGCGTCGCCCCAGGACCGCTCACGCTGGTCGCGCGAGACCTGTTCGAGCGGCGGGTGCGGGAGCGGATGGACCCCTGAGCGCGAGACCTGCGGCGCGCCGCGAACCGGCCTGCGGAACGCGGGCGCGAGCGAGCGGTGCCTCGAAGAGGCGCAGGACGCGGATCGGGTTTGGTTGCCCGGCGGGATCCTTGCTACTGTCATCCCGCACTCGGGCGATTGGCGCAGTGGTAGCGCGCTTCGTTCACACCGAAGAGGTCACTGGTTCGAACCCAGTATCGCCCACCCTTCACCGAAGGCCCTCTGACCAGCGAATACGCAGGTCAGGGGGTCTTTCGCTTTCCGGTCCCACGTGGACCGAAATGCCCGCTGTGGGGCCCTGTGGGACACCCGAAATCCCACCAGCGTCCCACCAGGGGCGGGGGATCGGCGCACACCTGCACCCCGAGGAGGCGCCCCCATGGCTGGAGTACGACGCGGTTTCGGCACCGTCGAAAGACGCACGAACCGCAAGACAGGCAGGTCAAGCCCCGCGGAGTGGTGTAGCGCTTTCTGATCCTTCGTAGTGCTGGGTCAGGTCAGGCGGCGGCTCCGATCGTGAGGGCCTGGGTCGGGACGACGTCGGTCGTCATGACGGTCAGCGGGGTTCGTGCCCGCTTGAGCGCGTCGAGGGAGAGGTAGCGGCGCCCTTCGGCCCATTCGTCGTGCTGCTCGGCTAGGACGGCGCCTACGAGGCGGACGATGGCGTCCCGGTTGGGGAAGATCCCCACGACGTCGGTGCGGCGGCGGATCTCCTTGTTGAGACGCTCGTTGGGATTGTTCGACCAGATCTGGCGCCAGATCTCTTTCGGGAAGCTCGTGAAGGCGAGGACGTCTGCGCGGGCGGCGTCGAGGTGGTCGTGCACGTCGGGTAGGGCGGCGGCGACCATGTCGAGGAGCTGGTCGAACTGGGCGTGGACCGCGGTCTCGGTGGGCTGGTCGTAGACCGAGTGCAGCATGGCCTTGACCGCGGGCCAGGACGCCTTGGGGCAGGCGGCCATGAGGTTCGCGGCGTAGTGGGTGCGGCAGCGCTGCCAGGTCGCGCCGGGCAGGTTCGCCGCGACGGCCTCGACCAGGCCGGCGTGCGCGTCGGAAGTGACGAGCTTGACGCCGGCCAGGCCGCGCGCGACGAGGTCGGCGAAGAACTCGTTCCACGCCGGCCCCGTCTCGCTGGTCACGACCCGGGTGCCGAGGACCTCGCGGTGCCCGTCACCATTCACACCGGTCGCCACGAGGACGACGGAGTTGATCACGCGGCCGTGCTCACGGACCTTCATCGTCAGCGCGTCCGCGGCGACGAACGTGAACGGACCCGACTCGCCCAGTGGGCGGTGGCGGAACGCGTCGACCTGGTCGTCGAGGTCTGCGGCCATGCGGGAGACCTGCGACTTCGAGAGGCCGTCGATCCCCAACGTCTTGACGAGCTTGTCCATCCGGCGGGTGCTCACACCTGCCAGGTAGCAGTCGGCCACGACGGTGGTCAGGGCGGACTCGGCGCGCTTGCGGCGCTCGAGGAGCCAGTCCGGGAAGTACGTTCCCTCGCGCAGCTTTGGGATCGCGACGTCGATCGTGCCCACCCGGGTGTCCATCTCACGGTGGCGGTAGCCGTTGCGCTGCGCCTGACGGTCTGGGGAGCGTTGGCCCCACTCCGCGCCGACGACGGCGTCGGCGTGCTCGGACAGCAGGGCGTTGATCATCGTCTGCAGCAGTGAGCGCATCAGGTCGGGTGACGACTCGGCCAGCGCGTCCTTGAGCAGACGTGCGGGGTCGACAATGTAGGGAGCGGTCATCGTGTGCTTCTCCATCCAAGAGTGCTTTCGCAAGGTCTCTTGAAGGATCACGCGGTGACCGCCTCTCATCTCCCGGCTGTCACGCCGGCGACGACCACCTGGCCGACCTACACCACTCTGCGGGACTCGACTCGAGGCTTTGGCCAGACCGAGCGCCGGAAGAACGCGAAGACCGGCAAGACGACCGGGTGGCGGGCACGCTACCTCGGCCCCGACAAGGAGCGATACGGCGCCACGTTCACCACGAAGATCGACGCAGAGCGGTGGCTGTACTCCGAGGAGTCGCTGGTCGCGCAGGGCAAGTGGGTCGCGCCGAACCTGCGCGTGGCCGAGCGATCGATGTCGCTCAACGAGTACGCGGAGATCAACCTGCCCTTGCGCACGCTGGCCCCGCGCACGCGTGAGGAGTACGAAGGCCACCTGCGGCGGTTCGTGACCTCGGATCCGCTGGGATCCAAGCCGCTGCGGGCCGTGACCTCGGCCGACATCGCGGAGTGGCTCAAGAAGGTCCGCGCGTCGACCGGACCCGGCGTGGCGTCGCGGACCTACAGCTTCGTCTCGTCGCTGTTCAACGCCGCATACCGTGACCAGCTCGTCGGCCGGAACCCGTGCACGATCCGAGGCGCGTCGGAGTCGCCGCGCGCTTCCGCGAAGACCATCGCCACCCCCAAGGAGACGGCCGCGCTGATGGCCGCGATCCCCGAGCGGTACCGGACTCTGATCCTGGTCGCAGCCTGGGGCGGGTTCCGCTCCGGTGAGTTGCGCCGCCTGACCCGAGCCGACGTCGACCTCAAGGCGCGGCAGATCACGGTGCGGGTGCAGGTCCAGAACCTGCGCGGGCAGGGCAAGGTCATTCGAGACGTGAAGACAGCCGCGGCCCAGCGCGTAGTGTCGCTGCCGACGGCGGTGGCGGACGAGCTGGCGCGACACATCGCGCGGTTTTCGCAGCCGGCGCCCGACGGGCTGGTCTTCCCCTCGCGAGTCGGGACACCGATCAGCCAGTCGGTGCTCTGGAACAAGTTCGCCGGCGCACGCAACGCCATCGGGCGACCTGACCTGCGGCTTCACGACCTGCGGGCGACTGCGGCGACCATGGCGGCCCGCCAGGGCGCGACCATCGCAGAACTCATGGCGCGGCTCGGGCACACGACACCGAACGCCGCGATGAAGTACCAGACCGCCGTCCAAGAGGCCGACGCCCGGATCGCTGACGCGCTCGACGCGCATGTCGTGCTTCCTTCCGTCGAGCCGGTCAAGTCGAAGGGGCGGTAGGTACCTTGGCGTGGGGCGTCGGCCCCACGGGGCTCAAGCCCATAGCCCCATGAGGCACGGGCATACGAGGCGTCTGACCTGCGCGACTGTGAGCCGTCCGCGGGGTCTGGCCCCACGGCGAACGAACCGCAGGCCCCACAGGTGGGGCCAGCGGTTCGAGGTCAGGCCTGCCGCGGTCGCGTGGCCACCACCGCGCACAGTCGTCCTGGTGCTGTCGGTCGCGAGTACCGGTGTTGTCCGCAGACGTCAGGCGCCCTTGGCCGCCCCGTTCCCGGCACCCGGAGCTTCCGCACCGCCACCGGCCGCACCGCCACCCGCGGCACCGCCGTCGCCCCTACCGCCACCGCTACCGCCGCCGGCCGGGGCACCGCCCGGCCCGGGCGGCTGGAACGCGTCCACCCCGGCGAGCGGCCGTTCGAGCAGCAGCAGCACGGACGGCGAGACCGCCACCACGGCAAGCACGAAGATGATGAGCGCGCCCTGCCACCCGTCGAGCTCGCCCAACGCGACGAGTGCGAGCGTGGCCACGGACAACGCCGTCGACAGCCCCAGCCCCCATCCGAGGAACCGCGGGGCGCTCGTCGCGAGCGTGCGCCACTTCTTGCGCTGCTCGATGTACTCCTCCGTGTAGGCGACGACCTTCGTGAAGTACGCGACGCGTTGTTCCTCGAGCGCGACCTGCTGCCGTTCCAGTGCGACGTGTGTGGCTTCCAGCTCCGCGGTCGGGGCGAGGCCCGCGCGGCCGCGCAGAACCTGCACCGCCAGGGCGCCGCGCGCGGCGGGGTCGACGAGCGCCCACAGGTGCGCGTCGGGGGCGGCACTCCACACGTGCTTCGCGCGGAGCAGCTCGGCGGCCAGGCCGCCGCGGTCCGGCTCAGGAACCTGCTCTAGCCACTGCCCGTCGGGCGCGGTGTGCCAGCCGATCGCCCGGTTCAGCAGCTCCTGTTCGGCCAGGAAGGCGTCGGCCACGCGCGCGACCCGGTCGTCGTCGTCGGACGCCCATTCCTCGACGGTGGCGGGCAGCGGCCGACGAGCCTGGGCGAGCTCCTTGACGACGTCGGCGTCGGCGCCGCCGCAGCACGGCTGTGCCTCGGCGCCGCCCCCACCTTTTCCCGCCGCGTTGGGTGCGCCGGGCGGCGCGGGCGGGGCCGGCGCCGTCTGCTCGGATGTGTCCGGTGCTGCGGGCGGCTTGTCCGGCACCTGCGCGACGACGCCGCTACCCGCCGTCGTGCGGGGCCACGCGCGAGGCGGGGTGTCGCCGACAGGCAGGTCGGAGAGGCGCAAGGGCACCGTCGTCGTCCCCCGGAGCAGGTCGGTGAAGACGCCGGGCCCTGGCCCGGCGAGGTTCACCACGACGCGCGGGTCGATCGCCTGCAGCGACTCGGTGAACGTGGACAGGCCGCCGACCATCCCTGTGTCCACGACGACGTGCACCGGCCCGGCAGCGTCGTCCGTCGGCACGATCGCCCAGCGGGCGAGCCCGCCGGAGATGAATCGCTCGACGTCGCCGGGCGTGTCGTCCGAGGCCGGCGAGAGCGCCACGCTCGGTGTGTGCGTGGCGGCGTCGGGGTGGCTGAGTGCGAACTTGAGACTGGCCAACGGGTCGTCGTCGCCGTCTTGCGGCAGTCCGAGCAGTGCCATCGTCGCTCCCCGACCACGCGGTGCCTGATGCGCCCGCCGTGTCTTCAGTCTCCGGCGCACGTCTGGGGGCGGCCAACCTCTGGGCGGGTGAATCGTCGTGTGCTCCTGCGAAGGAGCGATTGGGCTCCACCTCGGTGAGTCGAGTCCCGCAGAGTGGTGTAGGTCGGCCAGGTGGTCGTCGCCGGCGTGACAGCCGGGAGATGAGAGGCGGTCACCGCGTGATCCTTCAAGAGACCTTGCGAAAGCACTCTTGGATGGAGAAGCACACGATGACCGCTCCCTACATTGTCGACCCCGCACGTCTGCTCAAGGGTGCGCTGGCCGAGTCGTCACCCGACCTGATGCGCTCACTGCTGCAGACGATGATCAACGCCCTGCTGTCCGAGCACGCCGACGCCGTCGTCGGCGCGGAGTGGGGCCAACGCTCCCCAGACCGTCAGGCGCAGCGCAACGGCTACCGCCACCGTGAGATGGACACCCGGGTGGGCACGATCGACGTCGCGATCCCAAAGCTGCGCGAGGGAACGTACTTCCCGGACTGGCTCCTCGAGCGCCGCAAGCGCGCCGAGTCCGCCCTGACCACCGTCGTGGCCGACTGCTACCTGGCAGGTGTGAGCACCCGCCGGATGGACAAGCTCGTCAAGACGTTGGGGATCGACGGCCTCTCGAAGTCGCAGGTCTCCCGCATGGCCGCAGACCTCGACGACCAGGTCGACGCGTTCCGCCACCGCCCACTGGGCGAGTCGGGTCCGTTCACGTTCGTCGCCGCGGACGCGCTGACGATGAAGGTCCGTGAGCACGGCCGCGTGATCAACTCCGTCGTCCTCGTGGCGACCGGTGTGAATGGTGACGGGCACCGCGAGGTCCTCGGCACCCGGGTCGTGACCAGCGAGACGGGGCCGGCGTGGAACGAGTTCTTCGCCGACCTCGTCGCGCGCGGCCTGGCCGGCGTCAAGCTCGTCACTTCCGACGCGCACGCCGGCCTGGTCGAGGCCGTCGCGGCGAACCTGCCCGGCGCGACCTGGCAGCGCTGCCGCACCCACTACGCCGCGAACCTCATGGCCGCCTGCCCCAAGGCGTCCTGGCCCGCGGTCAAGGCCATGCTGCACTCGGTCTACGACCAGCCCACCGAGACCGCGGTCCACGCCCAGTTCGACCAGCTCCTCGACATGGTCGCCGCCGCCCTACCCGACGTGCACGACCACCTCGACGCCGCCCGCGCAGACGTCCTCGCCTTCACGAGCTTCCCGAAAGAGATCTGGCGCCAGATCTGGTCGAACAATCCCAACGAGCGTCTCAACAAGGAGATCCGCCGCCGCACCGACGTCGTGGGGATCTTCCCCAACCGGGACGCCATCGTCCGCCTCGTAGGCGCCGTCCTAGCCGAGCAGCACGACGAATGGGCCGAAGGGCGCCGCTACCTCTCCCTCGACGCGCTCAAGCGGGCACGAACCCCGCTGACCGTCATGACGACCGACGTCGTCCCGACCCAGGCCCTCACGATCGGAGCCGCCGCCTGACCTGACCCAGCACTACGAAGGATCAGAAAGCGCTACACCACTCCGCGGGGCTTGACCCCTCGGTGGTGCTGGCGCGGGGGCTGCAGCGACTGCCCGCCGTCGAGCACCACCTCTGTCCCGGTGACGAAGGCTGACTCGTCACCGGCGAGCCAGACCGCGGCCGCAGCGATCTCTTCCGGTGTGCGGGTGAGCATGGCGGGAAGCACGGCCCGAATCGTCCAGTACGTCGACGTCACGTTCTGGTCGAAGGCGGCCTGCCACTCGGACGGCGTAACGTGCAGCACGCTGCCGGGGGTGCCCCTATCTCCTTCGGGTGTCAAGCGGCGGCGGGTCGGGTGGCTGTGGGCGGGTCGTAGAAGGCGCCGTCGCGGAGCATGGCGAACAGGACGTCGCAGCGTCGGCGGGCGAGGGCGAGTAGGGCTTGGGTGTGGGTCTTGCCTTGGGCGCGTTTGCGGTCGTAGTAGGCCCGGGACCTGGGGTCGCGGAGGGCGGCGAAGGCGGAGAGGAACAGGGCGCGTTTGAGGATCTTGTTGCCGCGCCGGGAGGTGTGCTCGCCGCGGATCGATGACCCAGAGCGCCAGGTCACGGGGGCAAGGCCGGCGTAGGCGGCCAGGTGCCCGGCGGTGGGGAAGGTCTTGCCGACGACCTCGGTCAGCAAGCGGGCCGCTGTCCTGACTCCGACTGCTGGCATCGAGGTCAGGACTGGGGAAAGAGGGTGGGCCTCCACGAGGGCCTCGACCTGTTCGGCGACGTCGTCACGTTGTGCGCGCAGCAGCTCGAGCTGCTTGGCCAGGCGGGGGATGACGGCCCCGGCCGCGTCCGTGCCCGCCACGACGACGGTCTGCTCGCCCAGGGCGGTGAAGACCGTCTCGGCCCACCGCGCCCCAGCCCTGGGGGCGCGCTTGCGCAGACGGTCGGCGACCTGCCTCTTGCCGGCCTTCTGGAGCGCGGCGGGTGTGCCCCAGCGGGCCAGGAGGTCGACCATCGCGGGGTGGTCCAGGTGCGGGCCGACCGCTCGTTCGAGGGCGGGGTGGATCTGGGTGAGCAGCCCGCGGATCCGGTTGGTCACTCTCGTGATCTCGCCGGTCAGGTCGTCGTCGAAGCCGCACAGCATCGTCAGCTCGGCGACCTGCTCGTCGCCGAGGTCGACGCTGCGCAGAGTGTGCGGCATCGTGCGGGCCGTCTCCGCGATGATCAGCGCGTCGCGGGCGTCGGTCTTCGCCTCTCCGGGGTGCAGGTCCGCCACACGCCTCATCGTCAGGCCCGGCAGGTAGCCGACGGTCACACCCTGGGCTTGGGCGACCGCGACGGGCAGCGCGCCGATCGTGGCCGGCTGGTCCACCACGAGGAGGACCCGGCCGCGGTCCATGAGCGGCTCGAGCAGCGCCCGCAGCCTCGCCTCGGAGTTCGGCAACGGCTTGTCGAACAGCCTCTCGCCGGCCTTGTCGAGGGCGACGGCGTGGTGCTCGCCCTTGCCGACGTCCAGGCCGATGAAGACCGCGATGTCGTCGTACCCGACGATCTGCGAGACCACCTGTGCATCCTCCCAGCCGAACCGACACGAGGCGGTGGTCGACCGGCAGGACGTCTCGGCATCCACATTACGAGCGACCTGAGCGGCGCCGACGCGCCCCTCTAGCCTTGCCCCTATCAGCGATGACGACCTGCCAGCCGAGCCCGGTGACAACACCCCCAGATCATGTCTCGCGACAGGGGGCAGCAATCATGCCGGGCCCGGCGGCCACCACGCGCATCCTCACGCGGCAACCCGGTCAAGAACCGGAGCCTCGCAGGACCCGCTAGGAAGTAATGGGGTGCCCCTATCTCCTTCGGGTGTCAAGCGGCGGCGGGTCGGGTGGCTGTGGGCGGGTCGTAGAAGGCGCCGTCGCGGAGCATGGCGAACAGGACGTCGCAGCGTCGGCGGGCGAGGGCGAGTAGGGCTTGGGTGTGGGTCTTGCCTTGGGCGCGTTTGCGGTCGTAGTAGGCCCGGGACCTGGGGTCGCGGAGGGCGGCGAAGGCGGAGAGGAACAGGGCGCGTTTGAGGATCTTGTTGCCGCGCCGGGAGGTGTGCTCGCCGCGGATCGATGACCCAGAGCGCCAGGTCACGGGGGCAAGGCCGGCGTAGGCGGCCAGGTGCCCGGCGGTGGGGAAGGTCTTGCCGACGACCTCGGTCAGCAAGCGGGCCGCTGTCCTGACTCCGACTGCTGGCATCGAGGTCAGGACTGGGGAAAGAGGGTGGGCCTCCACGAGGGCCTCGACCTGTTCGGCGACGTCGTCACGTTGTGCGCGCAGCAGCTCGAGCTGCTTGGCCAGGCGGGGGATGACGGCCCCGGCCGCGTCCGTGCCCGCCACGACGACGGTCTGCTCGCCCAGGGCGGTGAAGACCGTCTCGGCCCACCGCGCCCCAGCCCTGGGGGCGCGCTTGCGCAGACGGTCGGCGACCTGCCTCTTGCCGGCCTTCTGGAGCGCGGCGGGTGTGCCCCAGCGGGCCAGGAGGTCGACCATCGCGGGGTGGTCCAGGTGCGGGCCGACCGCTCGTTCGAGGGCGGGGTGGATCTGGGTGAGCAGCCCGCGGATCCGGTTGGTCACTCTCGTGATCTCGCCGGTCAGGTCGTCGTCGAAGCCGCACAGCATCGTCAGCTCGGCGACCTGCTCGTCGCCGAGGTCGACGCTGCGCAGAGTGTGCGGCATCGTGCGGGCCGTCTCCGCGATGATCAGCGCGTCGCGGGCGTCGGTCTTCGCCTCTCCGGGGTGCAGGTCCGCCACACGCCTCATCGTCAGGCCCGGCAGGTAGCCGACGGTCACACCCTGGGCTTGGGCGACCGCGACGGGCAGCGCGCCGATCGTGGCCGGCTGGTCCACCACGAGGAGGACCCGGCCGCGGTCCATGAGCGGCTCGAGCAGCGCCCGCAGCCTCGCCTCGGAGTTCGGCAACGGCTTGTCGAACAGCCTCTCGCCGGCCTTGTCGAGGGCGACGGCGTGGTGCTCGCCCTTGCCGACGTCCAGGCCGATGAAGACCGCGATGTCGTCGTACCCGACGATCTGCGAGACCACCTGTGCATCCTCCCAGCCGAACCGACACGAGGCGGTGGTCGACCGGCAGGACGTCTCGGCATCCACATTACGAGCGACCTGAGCGGCGCCGACGCGCCCCTCTAGCCTTGCCCCTATCAGCGATGACGACCTGCCAGCCGAGCCCGGTGACAACACCCCCCAGATCATGTCTCGCGACAGGGGGCAGCAATCATGCCGGGCCCGGCGGCCACCACGCGCATCCTCACGCGGCAACCCGGTCAAGAACCGGAGCCTCGCAGGACCCGCTAGGAAGTAATGGGGTGCCCCTATCTCCTTCGGGTGTCAAGCGGCGGCGGGTCGGGTGGCTGTGGGCGGGTCGTAGAAGGCGCCGTCGCGGAGCATGGCGAACAGGACGTCGCAGCGTCGGCGGGCGAGGGCGAGTAGGGCTTGGGTGTGGGTCTTGCCTTGGGCGCGTTTGCGGTCGTA
The DNA here is from genome assembly GCF_004135345.1 of Xylanimonas allomyrinae. Taxonomy (NCBI): domain Bacteria; kingdom Bacillati; phylum Actinomycetota; class Actinomycetes; order Micrococcales; family Promicromonosporaceae; genus Xylanimonas; species Xylanimonas allomyrinae. The sequence continues at coordinate 1,230,276 of NZ_CP035495.1, read as the reverse complement.
GTAGGCCCGGGACCTGGGGTCGCGGAGGGCGGCGAAGGCGGAGAGGAACAGGGCGCGTTTGAGGATCTTGTTGCCGCGCCGGGAGGTGTGCTCGCCGCGGATCGATGACCCAGAGCGCCAGGTCACGGGGGCAAGGCCGGCGTAGGCGGCCAGGTGCCCGGCGGTGGGGAAGGTCTTGCCGACGACCTCGGTCAGCAAGCGGGCCGCTGTCCTGACTCCGACTGCTGGCATCGAGGTCAGGACTGGGGAAAGAGGGTGGGCCTCCACGAGGGCCTCGACCTGTTCGGCGACGTCGTCACGTTGTGCGCGCAGCAGCTCGAGCTGCTTGGCCAGGCGGGGGATGACGGCCCCGGCCGCGTCCGTGCCCGCCACGACGACGGTCTGCTCGCCCAGGGCGGTGAAGACCGTCTCGGCCCACCGCGCCCCAGCCCTGGGGGCGCGCTTGCGCAGACGGTCGGCGACCTGCCTCTTGCCGGCCTTCTGGAGCGCGGCGGGTGTGCCCCAGCGGGCCAGGAGGTCGACCATCGCGGGGTGGTCCAGGTGCGGGCCGACCGCTCGTTCGAGGGCGGGGTGGATCTGGGTGAGCAGCCCGCGGATCCGGTTGGTCACTCTCGTGATCTCGCCGGTCAGGTCGTCGTCGAAGCCGCACAGCATCGTCAGCTCGGCGACCTGCTCGTCGCCGAGGTCGACGCTGCGCAGAGTGTGCGGCATCGTGCGGGCCGTCTCCGCGATGATCAGCGCGTCGCGGGCGTCGGTCTTCGCCTCTCCGGGGTGCAGGTCCGCCACACGCCTCATCGTCAGGCCCGGCAGGTAGCCGACGGTCACACCCTGGGCTTGGGCGACCGCGACGGGCAGCGCGCCGATCGTGGCCGGCTGGTCCACCACGAGGAGGACCCGGCCGCGGTCCATGAGCGGCTCGAGCAGCGCCCGCAGCCTCGCCTCGGAGTTCGGCAACGGCTTGTCGAACAGCCTCTCGCCGGCCTTGTCGAGGGCGACGGCGTGGTGCTCACCCTTGCCGACGTCCAGGCCGATGAAGACCGCGATGTCGTCGTACCCGACGATCTGCGAGACCACCTGTGCATCCTCCCAGCCGAACCGACACGAGGCGGTGGTCGACCGGCAGGACGTCTCGGCATCCACATTACGAGCGACCTGAGCGGCGCCGACGCGCCCCTCTAGCCTTGCCCCTATCAGCGATGACGACCTGCCAGCCGAGCCCGGTGACAACACCCCCCAGATCATGTCTCGCGACAGGGGGCAGCAATCATGCCGGGCCCGGCGGCCACCACGCGCATCCTCACGCGGCAACCCGGTCAAGAACCGGAGCCTCGCAGGACCCGCTAGGAAGTAATGGGGGGGCACCCAGCCGGCACAGTTGACCGGGATGTCCAGCGGGCCGGTCACCTCGACCGTGTGCCGATCACAATCCAGGGCCTGGTCGCGCACCGCGAGGATGTGGTGGGAACCCGCTCCGGCGAGTCGGATGGCCGCTTCACGGCCGGTGCCCGCTCGCGCCCGTGACCGGCGCCACGGGCGGCCGGTCTGTTCAGGGACGGGGACCATGGCTCGCCTTGGACGACCCGGAGCGCCACCCCTCATTGGCGGCGCCAACGTCGTCGCGAGGTGTTGACACGGCCTCGCACCTACCCCATTATGTGCGCGCCCAAGGAGTTAGATCGTTTTATATAGAACGATTTGGTTCGTTTTGAGACAAGGGAGTTCGCTGTGGAGGTCGGCCTCAAAGAAGTCGCGCGACGTGCGGGTGTGAGCGTCGCGACGGCGTCCAACGCGCTGTCGGGCACGCGCCCGGTCGCCGAGAGCACACGGCAGCGTGTCTTCCGCGTCGCGGAGGAGCTCGACTATCACCCCAACCTCATCGCACGGGGTCTGCGACGGCAGGAGACGAGGACGATCGCGCTCTTGGTCGCGGACATCGCCAACCCCTATTACCCCGCGGTCGCGCGCGCGATCCATGACCGGGTCGGCTCGCACGGCTACGTCTCGTTCATCGGCAACACGGACGGTGATCCGCTGACCGAGGTCCGTGTTCTGGAGGAGATGCGCTCGCGCAGCGTCGACGGCGTCATCATGAGCACGATGTCGCTCTCCGCCGAGCGCATCCGCAGCGTGCTGGGTCCGACGATCCCGCTCGTGTTGCTGACCGGGGAGCCGCCCGAAGGCCCCGACGGCTCCCCCCGCCGGATCCTCGCCGACGAGGTCAGCACCGATGACGAGACGGGGGTGCGCGAGGCCGTCGCCCACCTGCTCGACCGTGGGAGGCGTGCGATTGGCTTCCTGAGCGGACCGGACGCGACCGTTCCCGGTAGCAACCGGCTCGCCCACTTCCGCGCCGCGATGGCGGACCATGGCGCCCCCGTCGTTGAGGCGTGGGTCGAGCACGCCACCGGCTACACCATCGACGGCGGCTTCGCCGCCGCGGAGCGCCTGTTCGCGCGCGCCGACCGCCCTGCCGCCGTGATGTGTGCCAACGACCAGATCGCGATCGGGGCCATCGAGGCGGCGCGCGACGCAGATCTCGCCATCCCGGAAGACATCGCGATCGTCGGCTTCGACGACATCCCGACGTCCAAGCTGCTCAGCCCACGGCTCACCACCGTCATCAACCCCGCCACGCTCATCGGCTACGCCTGCGCCGACGCGCTGATCCGCCGCATCGAGCACCCGGCACGACCGTTCGACCGGTATGCGCTGGCGACTCACCTTGTCGTGCGCGGCTCAGCCTGACCACGTCCACCACCCGAAGGGAACCACCCGCAGTGACTGACACCAAGGCCCTCGATCTTGCCCTCAGCCCGGCCTACAGGTCGGACTTCTTCAACCCGCTCTTGCCGCACGAGCTGTTGCACGACGAGGTCGTCCAGCGCCGTGAGACCGGCTACGACGTCGACGCGTTCGTCGCCGAGGCGAACGCGACCGACCCGACCGACCGTGACGCGGTCCTTGCGATCGTCGACCGCATGGCCACCGCCCCCCGCCTCGCAGGCTGGGCCTACGACGAGCCCGACGAGATCGTGCAGATCGAGGCGTCGCTGGTGGCCAAGCCTCGCGCCGGCGCCATCCCTGAGGTGCGACTGCGCGACCAGATCCACGCGGCCTGGCTCGGGCGGATCGTCGGCTGCAATGTGGGCAAGCCGGTCGAATGGGGGTTCCACTGGACCTCGGACCACATCCGCGACTACCTCGTCCTGGCCGACGCCTACCCGCTGCGCGACTACGTGCCCCGGCTCGACCCGATGCCCGACGGCTTCGTCCTGACCGACTGCTGGCCGCAGACCACCCGAGGCAATGTCGACGGGGGAGCGCGCGACGACGACATTGACTACGCGATCCTCGCCCTGCACCTTCTGGAGACCCACGGCGCCGCCTTGCGCCCGCAGGACGTCGGCGCCGCATGGACCCGGCTGTTCCCAATCGAGCAGGTCTTCACCGCCGAGCGCGCGGCGTACGTCAACCTCATCGAAGGGCTGGCCCCGCCGCAGGTCGCGCGGCGGCGCAACCCACACCGCGAGTGGATCGGCGCGCAGATCCGCGGCGACGTCTTCGGCTACGTCCACGCCGGCGACCCCTGGGCCGCCGCCCGGCTCGCCTTCCAGGACGCCTCGCTCTCGCACGTGGGCAACGGCATCTACGGCGAGATGTGGGCCGCCGCGCTCGTCGCGGCCGCGTTCTCGGCGTCGTCGGCGCGGGAGGCGGTGACCGAGTCCATCGCCGTCGTCCCGCCGCAGTCCCGGCTCGCCGAGGCCCTGCGCCACGTCCTGGCGTTGCGAGAGGCGGACGTCACCTGGGAGGAGGCGCTCGCCGCAGTCCAGGGGGCGTACGGGCACTACTCGTGGGTTCACACGATCAACAACGCCGCAGCGGTCGCCGTCGCGCTGCTGTGGTCCGACGACGACTTCACCACAGGGGTCGGTCGCATCGTGATGAGTGGCTGGGACACCGACTCCAACGGCGCGACCGTCGGCTCCGTCCTCGGCATCCTGACCGGCGTCGCGGGTCTGCCTGACAACCTCGTCGTCCCCCTCGCCGACCGCACCAGGTCCGCGCTCTTCGGGTTCGACAACTCGCGCATCTCCAACCTCGCCGAGCGCACCACCCGCCTGGCCATCGACGGCCTGAGCTGACCACTGATCACGAAGGAGTGAACACGATGAAGCACCACATCCCGCTGCGCCCTGGTCGACGTGCCAGCGCCCGCCGCCGCAGGCTCGCCGTCGGTGCGGTCGCGGCCTTGGCCGCCCTCGCCCCTACCGCGTGCTCCAACGACGCCCCGGCGCCGGCAGCGAACCTGACCGGGGAGCCGAGCGGCACACTGACGTACTGGTTCGCCCCGTTCACCCCTGACGCCCAAGGAGTGGCCGACTGGAAGCGCTTCAACGTCGACCCGTTCGTCGCGCTGCACCCCGATGTCGACCTGCAGACGGTGCAGAAGGGCCTCAACGTCCTTGACCGGCAACTGCAGGTGGCGCTTGCAGCGGGCACGGGCCCTGACCTGATCATCGCGCCCGGCGTCACGAACCAGATCGCGTACGCCCAGGCCGGGTTCCTTCACGACCTCACCCCGTTCGCCGCTGAGAACGCGTGGAGTGATCATCTGCTCCCGTGGGCGCAAGAGATCGCCACCGCCGACGGCAAGCTCGTGACGCTGCCCCAGTCGTACGAGACGCTCGTGCTGTTCTACAACAAGACGCTCTTTGCCGAGCACGGCTGGGTCCCGCCGACCAACCGGCAGGAACTGGAGCGCCTGGCCGCCCAGATGACGGCGGCGGGTGTCACGCCGTTCGCCGCGGGCAACTCTGACTACCCCGCCGGGACCGAGTGGCTGGTGAGCGCGCTCCTCAACTCCGTCGCAGGCGCCGAGAAGGTGCACGACGCTCTCTCCGGGACTGTTCCGTGGACCGACCCCGCTTTCGCTCAGACCATCGACCTGCTCAAGGAGTACTTCGACGCCGGGTGGTTCGGTGGCGGCGTCCGCCAGTACTTCGCGACCACGGACCCGGTGAAGTACGCCCAGTTCGCCAGCGGTGAGGCCGGCATGTACATCTCTGGGACGTGGGAGTTCGTCACGCTGCCGGAGTTCTTCGACCAGTCCGGCGCCGAGTTCGACTGGGCGCCGGTGCCGCCCTTGGCCGATGGCGTCCCGACGACCTTCCCGCTGTCGGTCGGTGGGGCGCTTTCCGTCAACGCGAACACCAAGAACCCCCTGGCCGCCCAGACTTACCTCGACTGGATCCTCAAGGACTCCGAGACGATGTGGGCACAGGTCGCGGCGACCGGCGCCAACCCGATGCCGGTGACGATCGACGACGCCGACATCCCGTCCGAGGTCGACCCTCGCTTTGCCCGCGTGTACACCTCGCTCTCCGAGGCGAGCGAGGCCGGGCTCGTGGGCTACACCACCTGGACGTCGTGGGGCGCGCAGTCCAACCAGTTCATCGTCGACAACACCGACAAGGTGCTCAGCGACGTGATGACCACCGAGACGTTCCTCCAGGGCCTTGACGCCGCGTTCCAGGAGGACCTGCGGCGTGGCAACGTGCCCGCGGTCTTCTCGACCGGGAAACCCGCCGCGCGATGAGCACGGTTATGACGGCACGCTCCATCCCCGCGACCGCGGGCGAGGCGCGCAGTCGCGCCCGCGGTCGGAGCCAACGGCGCGGCACCGTCGTCGCGCTCCTGTTCCTCTCTCCGGCGTTGGCGGTGAACCTTTTGGTGGTCGGCGGCCCGTCGATCTCCAACCTGTACTACGCCTTCACCGACTGGACCGGCTTCGGTCCGGCGACATTCACCGGCTGGGACAACGCGGTGCGGCTGGCCCACGACCAGGCGTTCTGGAACGCGCTGCGCCACAACGCGATCTACATGGCGTTCTTCCTCTCGGTCCCGATCTGCATGGGCCTGTTCGGCGCGTTCGCTCTGTCGCGCATTCGCCGTGGCGCGGCGCTGTTCCGCGTCCTGTTCTTCATCCCGTATCTGATCGCGAGCGTCGTCAACGCCGCGATCTGGAAGAACATTCTCGACCCGCAGGCCGGGCTGGCCGCGGCGCTCAACCAGGTCGGCGTCCACTGGCTCGACGACGTCTATTTCTTCGGTGACACGAGGCTCGCCCTCGGCAGCGTGATGTTTGTCGACAACTGGCACTTCTGGGGCTTCCTCGTCGTGCTGTTCCTCGCCGCCATGACCAATATTGACAACGCCCGCTACGAGGCGGCTCGCATTGATGGGGCCAACGCCTGGCAGGAGTTCTGGCACGTCACGCTGCCGGGCATCCGCCCGACCCTGGTCTTCGCGCTGACCATCATCTCGCTGTGGTCGCTGCTTGCGTTCGACTACGCCTACGCCCTGACCGGCGGCGGACCCGCGGGGGCCAGCGACCTCGTCTCGCTGCTGGTCAACCGGACGGCGTTCGGGGCGAACGAGGCCGGCTACGCCGCCTTCATGGGCCTGACGATGTCGGCGCTAGGCGGAGTCCTGCTCGTCATCATCGGCCTGCTACGCCGCAAGGAGGATCAGTCATGACCGCGATTACGACCGGACCCGGGGTCGTGGCGGCCCCCGGGCGTCGCCGACGTCGGCGACGCCGCGCCGATCACGACGGGGGCGTCGCCGAGCGGGCGGGCGGACTGAGGCGGACCCCGATCTCGTTCACGCTCCTGGTCGTGCTCGCGCTCTTCGCGATCCTGCCGGTGCTGGTCCTCGTCTTCAACGCGTTCAAGTCAGACACGGAGCTGGCCACCAACCCGCTGGGGTTCCCGTCCACCTGGGAACTGTCCAACCTCGCCACCGCGTGGTCGCTTGGCCGACTGGGCCAAGGCCTGCGCAACAGCGCCGTGCTGGTCGCGGGCACGGTCGTCGGGGTGTGGGTCTGCGCGGGGATGGCGGCGTACTCGTTGGCGCGTCTGAACGTGCCGTTCAAGCGTGGCATCTCGACGTACCTGCTGGTCTGCATCTCCCTACCCGCCCAGATGTTCCTCGTCCCGCTGTTCTTCCTCTGGACGCGCCTGGGCCTGTACGACAACCTGTTCGGCCTAGTCCTCATCTACGTCGCGCTCAACACGCCATTCGCGACCCTGCTTCTGGAGACCTTCCTGGTGGGGATCCCCAAGGAGCTCGACGAGGCGGCCCGCCTTGACGGCGCCAACGAGTGGCAGGTCGCCACCAAGGTCATGCTGCCGCTGGCCCGCCCGGGATTCCTCACCGCCGGCCTCGTGGTGGGGCTCGCGGTCTACGGTGAGCTCTTCTTCGCGGTGATCTTCATGGCCTCGCCGGACAACTGGCCGATCTCGGCCGCGTTCCTGCAGTTCCAGCAGGGTTTCACCAGGCTCTACGGCATCCAGAACGCCGCCGGTCTCGTCATGGTCCTGCCCGTCATCGGACTCTTCCTGTTCATGCAACGCCGCTTCATCAGCGGCCTGGCCTCCTCGGGAGTCAAGGGATGAGCGGCCGGGTGGTGGTCGTAGGGAGCGCGAATATGGATGTCGTCACCCGTGTCGCGCGCATCCCCCGACCGGGGGAGACCGTGACGGCGGAGTCGCTCACCGCCTTTCCTGGCGGAAAGGGGCTCAACCAAGCTATCGCGGCGCGTCGTGCAGGCGCCGCCACCGTCTTCGTCGCCGCGCTGGGCGCCGACGAGCACGGGGAGACCCTCGCCCAAGTGATCCGCGCCGAGGGGATTGACGACAGCGCCGTGCGCCGCCAGGAGGGTCCGACCGGGACCGCCTTCGTCACGACCGAGGCGTCGGGCGAGAACAACATCGTCATCGTGGCCGGGGCGAACGACGCCCTGCGCGGCCTGACGGACGGCGACCGGGCGCTCATCGCGGCGGCCGACGTGCTGGTCTGCCAGCTCGAGGTTCCCGACAGCGTGGTGCACCAGGCGATCGCGGTCGCCCGCGCGAGCGGAACGCGGGTGGTGCTGAACCCCGCGCCGGTGCGCACCGTGCCCGCGGTCGTCCTCGCGGACGTCGACGTGCTCGTCGTCAACGAGCACGAGGCGCAGCACCTGGGCGTCCGCGACCTGCGCGTGCGATGCGTCCTGACGACGATGGGTGCGGCAGGTGCCGAGCTGGACGTCCGGGGGTCTGCGCCGGTGCGGATCGAGGCGCGTCCGACGGTGGCTGTGGACACAACCGGCGCCGGCGACACCTTCGTCGGCGTCTTCGCCGCCGACGTCGCCGCTGGCGCCGGGTATGAGGCCGCGGCACGGCGGGCGGCGATCGCCGCATCCCTGTCCGTCGAGTCCCACGGCGCCGTGCCGTCCATCCCGACACGGGCTGACGTCGACGCCGCGATGGCCGCGCCATGCCACGCGGCGCCGACCACTGAGAAAGGAATGCCCCTGTGACGCCCCCTCTTCGCAAGCGCATCCATGGCGCCGTCATCGGCCAGGCCATCGGCGACGCCCTCGGTGCGCCCACGGAAGGCATGACGCGCGCCCAGATTCGGGAGCGTTGGGGGCGCGTCAGTGGCTTCCTCGCCGCCGACCCCGCCGGCACCGACGACACCGAGTACGCGGCCCTGACAGCGCTAACACTGCTGAAGTACGGCACCGACCTGACCAGCGCCGACGTCGCACGCGAGTGGCACGACGCACTCGTCGACCAAGCCACACCGTTCGACGGCGGAGGGTTCTCCGAGATGGAAGCCATCCATAACCTGGAGCGAGGGCTGCGGCCCCCGGCCTCGGGAACCGACGGCCATGAGCAGTGGAGCGACGGCTCGGCGATGCGCGTCGCGCCCATCGGTGCGTACGCGGCCGGCGACCCTGGGCTCGCCGCGCGCCTGGCGGCGGTCGATGCGGCGGTCAGCCACGCGCGCGATGGCATCTGGTGCGGGCAAGCGATCGCCGCAGCCACCGCGGTCGCCATCGAGGCGGACGGCTGGTCGCAGGTCGTCGAGGCGGCCGTCGCCGCGACCCCCGCGGACTCGTGGTCGCGGAGGATGCTCGTGCGTGCGGTCGACATCGCTCAGGGTTCTGGTTCCGACGAGGAGCGGCTCGACGAGCTTGAGCGCCGGATCTCCCTGTCCCACTACCCCTGGGCAGACACCGCTCCCGAGGCGACCGCACTGGCACTGGGTGTCTTCGCCGTCGCCGAGGGCGGGTACGTCGACTCGGTGCTGGGGGGAGTCAACATCGGGCGTGACGCCGACACCATTGCAGCAATGGCTGGGGCGCTCGCCGGGGCGCTCCACGGCGTCGACGCCATCCCTGGAGAGTGGACTCGCCGTCTGGGTCCGCTGCGCGGTAGCTGCGTCGCGGCGATGGCGGGTGTGGACCTGGGAGACCTGGCAGACCGGATCTCTGACGCCGTCGAGACAAGAAGGGCCACGAAGCATGCTTGAACCCCTGACCCACGCGCACGGCGCCCTGCTCGGCCTCGCCGCTGGCGACGCCTCGGGCTTCCCCGCTCGGTATCACCAGACGGTTGCCACCGGGTGGCGTCGCGACTTGCTGTGGACGCAGGCGCGCGAGCTCGACAAGCACCGGGTCTCCAAGTTCCCCTGCCCTTCACGCTCTCGGCCCCGCTCGACAGGGCGACCTTCTCGGCGACCGACGATGCAGAGCAGGCCGCGCTCGCCGCCGCGGTACTGCTCCAGGCCATCGGTGCCAGCTCCGGTGAGCCGCAGATCGCCGACATCTTTGAGGCATGGCGGTCCATCGTCCTGCCACAGGCCGACGGTCTGTGGGGTTCGGTCGCCGACCGCTCCGCGATCCGCAACGCCGTCGAGGGCTTGACGCCACCGGCGACCGGAACCGACAACCCGCACTTCTACGACGACTCATCCGTCGCCAGAGCCGTGCCGGTCGGCATCGTCTACAGCGGAACGCCCGACCAGGCCGCCCGAGTCGCACGCCGGCTCGCGTCGGTCACGAACGACGGCGTCGGCGTGGACGCGGCGGCGGCCTTCGCCTCGGCCATCGCCGTCGCGACCTCCGGCGGCTCGACGGCTGAAGCGGTCGCCCGAGCCATCGCCGCGATCGACGGCGACTCCTGGCTGGGACGCAAGCTCGCGCTCGCCGAGTCGATCCTGCGAGAGAGCGAGTCGCTGATCGACGCGATCCCCGACTGGAACGACCAGGTCGCGAACCTGGAGTACAACTTCGGGAACATCGCGGCGGAGACGCTCCCGCTCGCCCTGATCATCGCGCGCGAGTCGGCTTCCTTCGCCGAGGCGATCGGTGTCGCGAACCTGATGCCCAAGCAAGCCGACACCATGCCGGCGATGGTCGGATCGCTCCTCGGCGCGGTAGCGGGTGTCGAGGCGATTCCGCCCGCCTGGCGCGAGCGGGTTGAGACTCTGCGCGGCTATGGCGTGCCGTCAACCGCCGGAGTGCGGCTGCTCGAGGTCGCCAAAGAACTGGTCCGGGTGCGCTCAGACCGGGCGATCTCGGCATAAGGGACCGCAGCGAGTGACTCCAACGGGTCCCATTCTCGCGGTGGCGTCACGGCACGCCGGTGGGGTGTTCGAGCAGATGGGTGAGGGTGTCCAGAATCGGCATTGCTGACCACGCGTTGAGTCGCGAAGGTCACGAAGCTGGACGCGAATCTGGACATCCTCACGATCTCACTCGACGTGCAGGCTATAGACGCAGTGAAGAGACACCTCGGGTGCGTCCAGCACAGCCCGCGGTCGAGCCCAGGCCATCGAGAGACCGGGTGAAACGCGTGAAGCCTTCCCTGCCGCCGCGCTCCCCCTGGCCGCGAGCCCTCGGCGTTGTCCGCTCGCGGTGGGACCCGGTCCTCAAGTGGGAGGGGCTTCGTGGTCAGGTAGGGCAGAGATGAAGCGTCACCGGTCTGGACGTCGAGGCGTGCATCTGTGCCGAAGAGTGCGAGCTCGTCGGGGACCATCTGGTGGGTGACGAGGAAGGATCTGTCGCGGATTCGCCAGAGTGCTTGCCCGCGCGCGAGTTCGGGCAGGAGTCCGCGCTCGGTTCGGGTGAGTCCGAGCGTGGTCGCGGTGGGGCCGAGCTGGTCGGTCTCCTGGCGGTAGATGACGCGGGTCTCGGCGTTGGCGAGAAGTGAGGACGCGAGGGCGCGTGCCGTGGAGCCGTGGTCGCCGACGTTGTCGAGGTCGGAGAGCTTGTGGAAGACGAGGACGTTCGCGATGCCGTAGTGGCGGGCGAGCCGCCAGTGGGCGTCCATGCGGCGCAGGAGGGCGGGGTGGGCCATGAGCCGCCAGGCCTCGTCGTACAGGACCCACCGTTGGCCGCCGTCGGGGTCGAGGAGCGCGGACTCCATCCAGGCTGACGCGCACGTCATGAGCAGGGACAGGGCGGTGGTGTTCTCGGCGACGGCGGACAGGTCGAGGGTGACCATCGGGGCGGTGGGGTCGAAGCGGACGGTGGAGGGGCCATCGAACATGCCGGCGAGGTCGCCGGCCACGAGGCGGCGCAGGGCGTGTCCGGCGAGGCGCCCGTCTTCGGTGAGGGTGGTGTCGTCGGGGGTCAGGAGCCGGTCGACGACCATGGGCAGGATCGGGACGGTCGCGGCGGCGACGGTGTCGGTGAGCGCGACGTCGAGGGCGGTGTGCTCGAGCGGGGTCAGGCGTCGTTCGAGGACGGTCTCGGTCAGGGCTCCCACGAGGTCGCGGCGGCGGGCGGCCACCTGAATGCGCCACTGGTCGTCGTCGAGGCCGGTGGGGCGGGGGCCTTCGTCGAGGGGGTTGAGGCGGTTCGGGGAACCGTGGCCGAGCTCGATGGCGATGCCGCCGACGGCGCGGGCGACGACCGTGTGCTCGCCCTTGGGGTCGCCGGGGACGTAGACGCGGCGTCCGAACGGGAGCGAGCGGGTGCACAGGGACTTGGCGAGGGCAGACTTCCCGGCGCCGACGATGCCCGCGATGACCATGTTCGGGGCGGTGATCAGGCCGCGCTGGTAGAGGACCCAGGGGTCGTAGACGAACGCGGACCCGGAGTTGTGGTCTTGTCCGATGAACACGCCGTCGGCGCCGAGGCCGCCCTCGGCGAGGAACGGGTACGCGCCCGCCCACGTGGCGGAGGTGTCTTGGTGCTGCGGCAGGCGCAAGCGGCCCGGGGTGCGCAGCGCGGCGGGTCCGGGTTCGCCGGCTGCGGGCAGGTAGCGGGTCGCGCGTCGGGCGGCCAGGTCGGCCGCGTGAGTGGTGCGCGCCGCGGCCCGCGTCTCGGCGAGGCTGCGGGCTGCGACGGCGTCGGCTGCGGCCCGGCGGGCTCGTCGCCGGCCACGGCGTTCTCCGGCAGGGGTCACGAGCACGGAGGCGTGGACGCGGTCCTCGGTCACGGCATGGGCCCCGTCGCGTCCGCCGTGACCTCCGGTCGGTAGGGCGCATGGGGGTGATCGTCGCCGTCGGCCCGTGGTCGACGCCGTGGGTGATGGGTGGGTCGGTGTGCCAGGCGATGCGGCTCGACGCGCTGGCTGCCTCATACCCGCCGTCCCCGCGGAAGTCGACGTGCGTGCGCGGCGACTGCCACGACCGCTGTTCAACCCCCGCAGAGTGCGGGAAGTAGGCGTGGATCCCGCCCGAGGGCGTGCGCACCACCACCGACCACCCCGCCACCAGGCCGCCGCGGCGGGCCCGCTCGAACGCCGGGAACCCCGACGAACCCGGGTGCAGGTCCACATCGACGACGTCGAACCCCGACCGCTCACCGGTCGGCACGCCGATGTTCGCGTCCGGACGACGCCGCCACCACGCCGCGACCTGGTCGACGTCGGTGGTCGCGTCCAGGAACACGCGCTGCGTCAGCGGCTGCTTACCCGTCGGCGCGCACGGAAACACCGGCACCCCGGCCCGCGCCAGCGAGGTCGCGGCCTCCGGCAGCGACGGCGCGGCGGCGGCACGACGCAGCGGTGAGAGCCGCGACGAGGTGAGGTCGGTCGGTGTTGACATGCCCACCACGCTCGACCGCCACCGTTACCGCGAACGCACGGCGTACGGCACCACGTACGGACCACGTACGTCCGTGCGACTGGCGTCAGTGCAGGTCAGGCGCCGTACGTGAGGCGCTCGCGCAGGACGCGCCTCGACCTGAGTGTGCGTCGCGGAGGCGCTGTCCAGATCGCAGTGGGCCTGCTCAGCCCGGGGGTGCCATAGGTCTGGTCGGGGTCGGCGCGATGGCGGTCAGTAGCAGGACGGCAGTCACGGCCCCTGCGGCGAGAATGGCAGCAAGCACGACGATCTGGAAGCGTCCGGCCTCGACCGGAGATGCGCCACCGAAGATCGCGCCGACGAACGCCCCCGGCAAGGTGACCAGCCCGGTGGTGCGGGTCTGGTCGATGGCCGGGACGAGGGCCTCGGCGACAGACTCGCGTGCGATGACCGCCGTCGCCTGTCGGCGTGTGGCCCCGAGTGCGAGCCAGGCTTCGACCTCGGCCCAGCGCAGGCGGAGACTCGATGCCAGCCGGCGTCCCGCGAGCGTGGCCGTCGTCATGGACCCGCCGATGACGATGCCTCCGAGCGCGAGCGTGTACCGGGGTGTCGCGTCGATGGCGCCGGTGCCGAACGCCGTGCCGAGTGCAACGGCCACGCCGACGCCCATCGCTGCGACGACGGGAACGGCTCGTGACGGGCCCAGTCCGAGACGGCGTGCCACGGTGATGGACGCGACGGCGAACATCACGGTCATCGCCAGGGCCACCCAGCGTGCGTCGCCGATGACGCCGCGCAGCACCAGGCTGATCGCGGCGAGCTGCAGGGTGCCGCGCAGCACGGCCTTGCCAGGCGCCCACGGTCGCGGCACCCGCGCCCACCACAGCACCGTCGCCGTGATCACGACCAGGAGTGCTACTCCGGCCACGGCACGGACGAGCGTCTCAGTCATGGCCACATCCTGACGCCGGTCGGTACGCCGACGTGCGCCGGGGGTGGAGTGTGCGTCGGGTCATGTCGCGCTGAGGGCGCCGGTGCTGAGCAGCACCGCGACCGCGGTGGCAAGACCGACCCGGTATCCGGCGAACACGCTGATCAGGCGGTGCACGACCAGCCGGAGGAGCCACGCGATCGACGCGTAGGCGACGGCGAAGCTCACGAGCGTCGCGAGAACGGTGGCACCCCAGCCGACCGACGCGCCGACGTCTGAAGCGCTGGTGGCTGCCTCGTACCCGCCGGCGGCCACCAGCGCAGGGATCGACAGGAAGAACGAGACGCGTGTGGCGACCACGCGGTCCAGGCCACGGAAGAGTCCGGCACTGATGGTGGCGCCCGAGCGGGACACACCCGGCACCAGGGCCAGGCACTGCACCAGCCCGATCACGACGGCGTCGGTGAGCGTGAGGTCTCCCTCGGTCCGGTTCAGCGTCGCCGCACGCTCGGCCAGCCACATGACGACGCTCCAGCCGGCGAGCGCCGCGACGACCACCCACAGGTTGCGCAGCGGTCCAGAGACGACGTGCCGGGTCGCGAGCCCGACGACGCCCACCGGGACCGACCCGACGACCACCCACCACGCGAGCCGGCCCAGGGCCTGCTCCCCGACTCCTGGGACGCCGTGCTGCAGTTCCTGCCGAACTCGGCGGCTTCCGCGTTCACCACGGTGCATGCTGCCAGCGCCGACGTCCTGCCTGGCCCGGTTGCCGTCGTCGTCCTGGTCGCCTGGGTCGTGGTGGTCGTCGGCGCGAGCGCCGTCCTGGTCCAGAGGCGCGACGTGTGACGGCGGGCGCCGGTCGGTGGACCCGAGCCGTGACGCGGGACGTACCGTGAGGCCCGTGTCCTGGACGACGGCGCGCGCGGTGGCGCGGGCGGGCCGCGGCGAGCTGATCCTCGCCGCGGCCCTCGCCGTCGTCTTCCTCGTGCTGCCGCTCGTGCTGCGCCCGTACGCGCCGGCGATCGGGTCGCCGACCTGGGTCGACGTGGTCCTGACGGTCGTCAGTGCGACCGCCCTGACGCAGCTGCGGCGGCACCCCGCGGGCACGCTCGCGGTCACGGCCGCCGCGACCTACACGGGGATCGTGAGCGGTCACGTCGTGAACCTCGCCCAGGTCGCGATGAGCGTCGCCGTCTTCGGCTACGCGCTCGCCCGGCCGCCGCGCAAGGCGATCATCGCCGCCGGCGCGGCCACGGTCATCTTCGAGGGGCTCGCCCTCGCGACCGCGTTCGCGAGCGACGGCCTGCTGCGCCGCGAGGACGTGGTGCTGTGGCTGTGGACCCTGACGGCGATCGCCATCGCGATCCGTAGCCGCCGCGACACGGTCGCCGCGCTCACGGACCGGGCCGTGCGCGCCGAGCAGGGGCGTGAGGAGGCCGCGCGGCGCCGGGTCGCCGAGGAACGGCTGCGGATCGCGCGCGAGCTGCACGACGTCATGGCCCACCACGTGTCCGCGATCAGCGTCCAGGCGGGGATGGCCGAGCACATGCTCGGCCGTGACGAGCAGGTCGTCGCCGACGCCGTGCGCAACATCCGCACCTCGGCCAAGACCGTCCTCGGCGAGCTTCACTCCGTGCTGGCCGTGCTGCGCCGCGACGGCACCGCCGTCGACGCGGTGACGGCACCGGTGCGCGGGCTCGACTTCGGCTGGGCTGGCTGGCGGCCGAGGTTTTCCATCGGTCAGCACGACTTGACCGGGACGGAGCCGGGTCCGCACAGGGGTGGCTGCGGGCTCGGTGCGGTGTCGACGGTGCCCCATTCGAGGATCGTGGTGCGGTGGATGAGCTTGCCGTCGCGGCCGGGTTCGTAGTCGCGGACCTCGAGGAGCGCACCCTGGTCTGGGTCGACGACGATGATCTCGTGGCCGAGTCGGTGGCCCCACTGGACCTCGATCGCTTGTCCGCGTCGGCCCGCGGCGGTAGTTGTCAAGTCAAGTGAGACGTTTCCTGCCTGATTTCTACGCGGGCAGGCGTTGTCTCTCGGGGTCGTTGGTCGTCACGCGGGCGGGTAGCTCGGGTGGCACTGGCCGCCGGTGGAACCGCTCGGGGTGTGCGGTGTACGCCTGGTCGAGGGTGGCCTGCCTGGCGACGCGGATCTGCTCGGCGGTGCCGTGGTGGACGGAGGCGGGGGTGAGTAGCCCGATGCCCGAGTGGCGGTGCTCGTGGTTGTACCAGGTGATGAACTCGTCCATCCAGGCGCGGGCGTGCCCGATCGAGGCGAACCGGGCCGGGTAGTGCGGGTCGTACTTCATCGTCTTGAACTGGGCCTCGGAGTACGGGTTGTCGTTCGAGGTCCGGGGCCGGTTGTGCGAGCGGCGCACGTCGAGGTCGACGAGCAGGGACGCCAGCGGCTTGGACGTCATCGCGGCGCCGCCGTCGGCGTGCAGATACCGCGGCGGGTGGCCTTGCTCGGTGACGATGTCCTGGACCAGCTCGGCGGCCAGGTCCCCGTCCTCGACCGTCTCGATGCGCCACCCCACGATGTAGCGGGAGAAGATGTCGATCACGACGTACGCGTGGTACCAGACGCCCTTGGCCGGACCCCGCAGCCTCGTGATGTCCCACGACCAGACCTCCCCGACGCCGGTCGCGACCAGCTCGGGGACCACCCGTGGCGGGTGGGTCGCCTGCCGGCGTCGTTCCCGGTTCATCGCCGCGGCGGACAGGATGCGGTACATCGTGCGCGCCGAGCAGTAGTAGCGGCCCTCGTCCAGCTCCATCGCCCACACCTGCGCCACCGCGAGGTTCGCGTACCTGTCGCTGTTCAGCACGGCCAGGACACGGTCCCGCTCCGCGGGCGTGAGCTCGGCCGGCTGATACTGCTTGAGCCGCGGCCCGTGCATGCGCGGCTTCGGGTTCGCGTGCCGGTGATGCGTCGCCCGCGACCTGCCCACCAGGGCACACGCCCGCACGACACCGACCAGCGGGGCCAGCTCGTCGACGGTCTCTGTCTTCCAGGCGGTGACCTGGGCCTTCATCGGGCGTTCTTGCTCGACAGAGCCTCCAAGAACGCGACACCTTTTCCCAAGACCTCGAGCGCGGCCTCACGATCCGCGATCACCTTGTCCTTGACGGCAGCCTCGGCCTCCAACCGCTTGACCTGCCGCTCGAGCTCGACGATCCGCGCCTGCTCCGCATCACGCGGCGCACGGCCCCGCCGCGCCGACGAGGCGTCCAGGGTGCCCGCCGCGATCGCCGCCCTCCACTCCAGCACATGCGAGTCGTACAAGCCCTCACGGCGCAACACCGCACCCTTCGACCCCCGCGGGGCCGCGTCGTACTCCGCGACGATCCGCCGCTTGAAGTCCGCGGTGAAGACCCGCCGCTTGGGCCGATCCGCCCGAGGGCCCTCCTCCTCGACCACCATGGTCGAGACGCTACCGAACTGCTCCATGCTTCTCCGATCCCCGCCCAGCCTCATCAGACCCGGACGTCATGTCTCAGAGAAGCCTGTCAGAGAGGGCGGCGTCGGTCTGCTCGCCGAGGAGGCGGGCTTTCCCGATGTCGGCGAGGACTTCCCAAGCGGCCTGGCGCTGGGCTGGAGAGAGCGGGTCGGTCCACAGTAGTCCGAGGACGGTGTCCCAGACGGTGTAGTCGTCGCCGTAGGGGCGCCAATCGATGCGTTGCAGGATGCGGCGGCGCAGCTCGTCGGGGTCTGTGGGGAGCAGGGCGATCTCCTGGGCGGTCATTCTCAGGTCGCCGCCGAACCGGGGCGGGAGGTCACCCTCGACGGAGCTGGTCATGTCTCGGACCCGGATGAGGTTCGGGTCGAGCGTGTCGGTGCCCTTCTCGGCGGCGGCCATGGCAGCCGGGAGGCTGTCGCGGATGAGCATGCGGGTATCGGACTGCCAGAGCTCCCAAGTGGTCTGTGGCAGGTTGGGGTATTGGACCTGGGAGCGAACGTGCCAGTACTGGCCGTCGCCCAGGCTGACGGTCGCCGCGGCCGCGGCGGTGTCTCGTAGGACGCTCTCGGCTGTCGCGGGGCTGGCGGCCCCGAAGACCGCGGCGAGGGCGACCGCGATCGCGCCGAGCAGGGCGGCGATGCGTGCGCCCAGGCGCCTGCGTGGGAAAGGCGCGGCCCCCGTGGGAGGGGTCGACGTGATGCGTTCGAGCAGCGCCTCACGTCGGATCGCTTCGGTTGCGGATCTGGTCGAACCGGGCGGCACGGGGTTCATCTCGGCCAGTGCCCGCATCACGTCGTCGTCGGAGAGGTGGCGGTTCATCGCGGGCTCCTTTCGAGCGACGGGATCATGGGGGCGGGTTCTCCTTGTTCAAGGAGGTGTTTGAGGCGCCGTCTGGCGCGTGTCAGGCGCATCGAGAACGCGGGCCGCGGGAGGTGCAGGGCGGCGGCGGCTTCGGAGACGGTCAGGCCGTCCCACGCGATGAGCGCTAGGACCTCCCGATCGCGTCCGGGGAGCTGAGCCCAGGCAGCGCGCACGTCGAGAGCGGTCTCGACGCCGCCGACCTCGTCTTGGGTGTTGGTTCGCTCGTTGTCGAGCCGGGCATGGAGCTCGTCTTCCTGGTTCTGTGCGCGGTAGCGGTCGGCGACGAGGTGACGGGCGATGCCGAACAGCCAGGGTCGAGCGGGTTCGGGGGCGTTGTGCCATGCGTTCCAAGCCCTCGCGAAGACCTCGGCGGTGAGGTCGTCGGCGAGCTGCGGGTCGACCCGCCGGGCGAGGTAGGCATGAATGTCGTCGTAGTTCGTGCGGAAGCAGCGCGTGAACGACGCGTTCTGCAGTGCCTCGGGCGGCATCAGACGCTCCTCTCGCGTGACGCCCTTAGTTTCGCCTGCCCGGTCCTGCGGCCCACGGGCGGCGCGCTCCGAGTCGTGCGAGACGGCGCCTTCACGAGCGCACCGCGTCGGCGGGCTCGATCCGGGCGGCGTGAACCGCGGGCGCGACCCCGCCGACGAGGCCGAAGAAGAGCGCCCCGGCGAGTGGTACCGACAGCAGGCGCAGGTCGAAGACGGGCTCCCAACGGGCCGTGATGGTCACGGCGAGGATCGCGACCAGCCCGACGAGCAGTCCGATGACGGCCCCGAGAAGGGAGCGGGCGGCGCACTCTGACGCGACAATGACCGCGATCTCGCCTCGGCGTGCTCCGAACGCCCGCCTGACGCCGAGCTCGGCTCTGCGGGAGGTGATGCCGAGCAGGTTGACGAAGACCACGGTGCCGAGCCCGGCGAGCGCGGCGACCACGGCGAGGACCTGGAGGCTGACGCCGACGGAGTCGGTGAGCGCGCCGGCGAATGCCTCGGGCCCGAGCACGGGATCGATGTCGATGCGTGCCTGTCCGAACGGGTCGGCGAGCGGCTTGAGCACGTCAGCGACTTGGCGTGCGCCACCGGGGACGGTGGTTACGAAGAGGGTCGCGGAGAGCGATCCGGATAGGTGGGAGAGGGCGTCGTCGGAGACGAAAATGGTCCCGGCTGCGGTTCCGGTTCGTTCGGAGTCGAGGAGTCCGACGACACGCAGGCGCTGGCCGGCGACGGTGATCTCGGGTCCGGCGTCGATCGACGCGAGGCCGAGGCGGCGCGCGAGGGCTGAGCCGACGAGGGCCTCACCGGAGGTGAGACGGTGCTCGGTGTGGGGCGCCCACGCGATCGTGGTGCCGCTCGCTGCGCCGGGTGTGGCGGCAGTGGTGACGACGTCGGCAGTGCCGGTGACGTAGTCCCCGATCGCCACGGGGAGTTGCTGATACAGGGTCCACAGTTCGGTGCCCGTGACGCCGGGGAAGGAGCGCACCTCGGCGACCCGGACGTTCCAGGGGATGGTGGCGTCTTCGCGGCTGAGGCTTGCGGTGACCTGGGCTGCGCGTTGAGCGTCGAAGAGGCCGGTGACCTGCGCGGCCGCGCTCTGTGAGAGGCCGAGCGCGGTGACGGTGAGTGCGACGGCGATGCTGGCTGCGACGACGCCTGCCCGGGCGCCGGGGGTGCGGGCCCGGAGCATGGTCGCGCAGGTGCGCAGCGCCCGGACGAGCCCGAGCGTCCGGCGGGCGGGGGCGTTCGGCGGCGTCAGCGACTGCATACCGCGGTTGCTTCCACCGAGGTCGGAAACCACGCGACCGTCGCGGAGCGTAACCGTGCGGCCGAGGCGGGCGGCGATGTCGGGCTCGTGGGTGACGACGATAAGGGCGGCGCCAGCGTCGGCGGCGCGCGCGCGCAGCTCGTCGATGATCAGGACGGACTGCGCGCTGTCGAGATTGCCGGTCGGCTCGTCGGCCAGCCAGAGCTGTGCCCGACGCACCAAGGCGCGCGCGATCGCCGCGCGCTGCATCTCGCCGCCAGAAAGCGTCCGGGCGAGCGCGTCGGCTTTGGGGCCGAGCCCGCACCGCTCGAGCGCGTCCCCGACGCGGGCGTCGGTGTCGCGCCGGTCGGGTGAGTACTCGATGCCAATGCCGACGTTCTCGGCGACGGTGAGCGACGGGAGCAGGTGGGCGCGCTGGAACACGAACGCGAGATCGGCGGAGCGCAGGTCCGAGCGTGCGCCGTCGTCGAGGCCGCTCACGTCGACCCCTCCGAGCATGATCGACCCGGACGAGGGCTTGTCGAGCAGGCCGAGGACGTTGAGGAGTGTCGACTTCCCCGAACCGGACGGGCCGACGATCGCGACGACTTCACCGGGGTCGACGTCGAGGTCGACTCCGGCGACTGCGACGGTGCCGTCGGAGAACCGGCGCGTGATGCCGTGCAGCGAGATCAGGGGCGCGTCAGCCAAGACGCACCTCCACCCCGGCCTTGAGCGTGGGCTCGTCTCCAACGGGCTGAACTGCCGCGACGGCGCCCTCGACGCCGACGACCTTGACCTGGACCTCGCGGAACGTGGCGCCGTCACGGAGCTGAACCGCGTCCGCACCGCCGCGTGACACCACGGCAGCGACCGGGGCGAGGAGCATCTTGTCGGCCTGCGCGGCAGGGTTCTCGATCGACAGCACGTACGTCGTCCCCGGCTCCACGGCGCCGGTCGGTGCCCAGAGCACGCGCATCTGTCCGTCGGCGCCAGACGTGAGGGACATCAGGACCGCGGTGCCGGCCTTGCCGTCGGCGTCCGTGAACGTGCCCGTCGCACCCGCCGCCAGTGACCCGATCGACTCGGGCGGCAGGTCCGCCGTCAACTGCGTCGCCCCGGCTGCGAGCGTCGCGACGGGCTTGCCCGTCTCGACGGGCGTGCCGACCGCGAGGACGGACGTCACCGTCGCCGGGAGCGTGGGCGTGAAGACCAGCTCGGCCGCATCGACAGAGGTCTGCGTGCTCGGCGGCGCAGGCGGCGTCGCGCCGTCGCCCGGCGTGTTTCCGCCCCGCGCGCTCCCGGTGTCGGCGGTCGGGCTGGACGCCGCAGTGGGCGCGGTGAACCCGACGTGCTTGTATAGCTGCCGAACCGCGGTGAGCGTCCGCGCCCCAAGCACGCCGTCGGCCCGACCGGTGAGCAGGCCCGCGTCGATCAGAGCTTGCTGGAGCATCCTGACGTCGTCGCCCGAGTCGCCCGCCACCAGGTCCCGGTACAACGGGAACGAGCCCGTCAGGACGATCACGGGCCTACCGTTGACCCGCGCCAGCGATGCTCCTGCCGTCACAGAGGCCCCCGGTACGAGGTCGCTCGCCGTCACGACACCGGTCAGCGTCGCCGGGGCGACGACGTCGTGGACGCCGCTCTGCCCGGCGGTCACCGACATCGTCACCGCGCCGTGCAGGTACCCCTCGCGCAGCGGCGCGACGACAGGCACCGGAGCGGGCGGCTCGGCGCGCGCTGCGACCTGGTCCGGAGAGACCATCTGCTGGGCCAGAGCCCACCCGCCGCCGATGAGCAAGGCCGCCGCGACGACCAAGCCCACGACCCTCACGCCAGTGCGCTTCTTGCGTGCCACGTCTCAGCCCCGCTCTGCGACGACGGCGTCGACGTTCTTCTAGTGCTCCTGGTAGCCCGCGCGCGCGGCCTCGAACTCCTTGAGATTCGCGCCGATCGCCGTGAGCTCACCCTGCGCGCGCAGCCGCAGTTCGGTCCCGTAGTAGTCGACCTGTGCGCGGCACCTGGCGTCCGCGACGGCGACCGTCCGCTCCTGGTTGGTCAGCGGCACACCAGGGTTGTCCGCCTGGCCGGGACGCGCGACCACCGAGGTCGGCGGCATGTCGCTTGGGTCCGCAGGAAGATCAACGAGCCCGACCGGAGCCATACACGTGCGCCAGTCCGCGATCGCCTTCTTCGCCTCCGGCGCCCCGTCCAGCGCGTTCCAGCCTGCCGTCTCGATGTCGTTGAGCAGCCGCTCCGGTGCCTTGCCAACACGCTCGTTTGCCTTCGCCGCACACGACGCCATCGTCTTCTGCAGCGCGTCCGTCACAACGACATCGGCCGGGATCCCCTCAGCGGCCGGCGGGCGCTCACGCAGGAACGGGTACCCGCTCGCCTGGGCGGTCGCCTCGTCGAGCGTCCACTGGCCGGTGCGCGGGTCTGCGCCGTCCCACCGGCTGTCTGGAGACTTCGGCGTGTACTGCACCACACCGTTCAAGCAGTCCTCAATCAGGAGGTCGCGGGCGTAGAGATCAGACGGGTCTTTTTGAACCCAGGCACGAGCGCGTACACCGGCGTGAGCGTCGCGTCGGCGACGCGGTACCCGTAGCGTCCAGCGACGGCGTCGGCGGACATGGCAGACGGTGCGGCCTTTGAGCACGCAGCGGTCGCCGCGACCGCGGCGAGCACGAGGAGGGACGTGACGGCTCGAGTTCTCATGCCCACTACGTCGGGACAGGGCGAGGATCGCAACACCCAAGACATGTGACCTGCGCCACGCGCGTGAGGATGTCCAGAGGCCTCGTGCCTCGTCCGGCGACGAGTCCTTACCCAACCCGTTCCCCCGGTGTTCGACCAGGGCGACTTTGCCGCTGCCCTGGACCACGACCGGCTGGTGGTCAAGAAGTTCGTCACGCCCGCCCGCCTGTACCGCACGACCTGGGCGAAGGTCGGCAAACAGACCCTGCCCATCAGAAAGCCGCTACCCGACGACCTCCGCGAAGCCCTCGACAAGATCGATCAAGCCGCCGCCTTTGAGGGTGAACACCTCGGCGAAGATCCGGCCGCTGTCCATCGTGGGGGCCTTGAGTCGGACGGCGGAGTGTTCGGGGCCGAACGGGTGGTCGAGGTACGCGCCCGGCATGGCGAGGCAGTAGTCGAACATCTCGTCTGGGGTCATATCGGCAACGTTATCGAGGTGGCCGTGGCGAGGGTCCCGCGTCGCGGCGAGCCCGGAGCCTGGGGATGGTGGTGGGAGTTCCCGGGTCCGCTCGCTGGGCGCTGTCTGCGGCCGGGGGTCGTGCCCTCGTACAGTGCTGCGGTGGGGTTCGCGAGGCGTGAGGTGGTCACCGACGACGGCGTGACGGTCTCGTTCATGGTCTTCGACGGGGCAGGGCCTGCGGTGGTCGTCCTGCACGGGCTTGCGGGTAGCGCCAGCGAGATGGTCCCGACCGCGCAGGCGCTCGAGGGCCGCAAGGTGGTGCTGGTCGATCTGCGGGGTCACGGACGCAGCACCCGCCGGCCGGGGGATCTCTCCCGTGAGGCGTACGTGCGCGACGTCGTGCGGGTCATCGAGCGCGAGGCGAACGAGCCGGTGGACCTGGTGGGCCAGTCGATGGGGCGCACACGGCGATGCTCACGGCGGCCGCCCGGCCGGACCTGGTGCGCAGGCTTGTGCTTCTGGAGTGCGACGAGGGCAGTGGCACGCCCGCTGGCCAGGCCAGGCTGGGGGACTTCTTCCGTTCCTGGCCGGTGCCGTTCGCGAGCCGAGAGTCGGCGGTGCAGGTGCTGGGCGGGGGCCCGCTGGCGCGGTCGTGGGCTGCGGACCTCGAGGAACGCGCCGGAGGGCTCTTCGCGCGGTTCGACGCGGATGTCATGGAGGCGACGATCACGGCGGTGGCCGTTCCGCGGTGGGTCGAGTGGGAGAGCGTGGACGCGCCCACTCTCGTCGTCTACGCCCCTGACGGGATGTTCAGCGAGGACCAGAAGGCTGCGTTCGTGGGACGTGGTCGCCGCGTGACGCGCGTGGACCTTGCACGGGGGTCGCACGACGCCCACCTGGATGCCTTCGAGGAGTGGGCGCATGCGCTGACGGGCTTCCTTGACGGGGCCTGCGAACCCGCGGCGGCGCCGTAGGCCCGAGGTTCAGGCGACGACGGCGTTCAGCGGGGGTCGGCGACGACCTCGGCCTTGAAGCCTGCCGGGTTCTCCAGCCAGCCGGCGTAGTGCAGTGGGCCGCCGGCGTGGGGTAGCGGTCCTGGTACAGCGGGGTCCAGCCGTGGGCGGGGGCATCGGCCATGATCGCGTCGACCGCCGTCGTGGGGCCGGCATGGAACGCGAGGTGGTTCAGCCCGGCGTTCGTGCGGTCATGGACCGGGTTCGTCATCGTCGGCGACGTCGTGAAGGTCAGGTACGCCCCGCCCGCGGACCACGATTGTCCCGAGGGCCACTCCTGCTCGAGGTGGAAGCCGACTCGGGTCAGCAACCAGCCCCACTGCGCGGCAGCAGGGTCGAGGTCGGCGACCCACAGCTCGACATGATGGAGACCCGGCACACGTCGATCTTCCCAGGCCGAGCGGCGCCCGCAGGTCCGGTCACGTCAACGGCAGTGCCGCGCGCGTGAAGGCGCGTGCCTGCTGTCCCAGAGGCGCCGGGTCTCGTAGGAGGCCTGGATCGCGGCCTGTTCGACGGCCGCGACGGCCCGTTCGAGCTCGTCCAGTGTCGGGGCGCTGACCGCGATGAGGCCGACGGCGCGCAGGAGTCCGTGGCCGGCGGTGAGGTCGGCTTCTTGCTGGAGGACATCGGTGTATTCGGCGGTCTGGGTGGCGTCGTCGATCTGTCCGATGCGGGCTCGCTGGGCGGCGTCGGAGATGTACTCGGTCTTCTTGCGGCGTAGGTCGCGGGCGGCGACGTCGGCGCGCACGGGGTGAACGTGATGGCGAGGGTGCGACGCACGCCGGGGGCGAGGACGAGCGGGGCGAGGAAGCGGTAGACGAGGGAGCGCGGCCATTCGGAGATCCACAGGACCGCGTGGAAGGTGGAGTCGGAGCGCAGGTGTCCCCAGGTCTCGGTGACGGCGACGGGTCCGGCGGTGGCGAGGTCGCGCCCGATGGTGCCGTGGCGTTCGAGGGCCGCGCCGACCGGGGGGTCATAGGCGGTGCGGATGGTCAGGGCGAGGTCGCCTGGGTCGAGCATGGCCGACGGTGCCAGGTCTGCTGCCCGGAGTGCCGCGCTGAGCGTGGTGACCTCTTGGCGCAGGACGGTGGCGGCGCCGCGGAGCCCGCCGCCTGCGGCGGGGTCTGTACGGTCTTCGGCTCTGGCGCACTTTCGGTGGTCGGGCTCTCGCCTTCCACCAGATTCTGCCGACTGTTCGTCCGTCTGAACGTGATCCCGCGTCTGAAACTGCTCGCCAACGCCGTCGAGCACCAGCCAACGGTGGGAGACCACCGGAAGTGCATCAGAGCCGAAGACCGTACAGACCCAACATCGAGGCTCATATGTAGCCGATCTTGTCAAGAGAGCGCGGCCGGGCGCCGTCAGGCCGTGGTTGTCTGGCGGCGCCCGGTGCTGGTCTTCGTCGGCGTGGTGATGGTGAGCGTGTCGTTGGCGACGCGCGGTCACTCTCATATGCGCGGGTTGGGTACCGCAGGGCGGTTCTTCGGCTGGAGCGTCGTCGCAGGTCTAGATGTCGAGCGTGGCCGAGAAGCCACCAGGGGCCTCTCGGGTACTCATAGCCTCGGCGCGAGTCGCTCCACGCGCTGCCACCATCTCCTGGGGTCGGCGAAGACGTTTGTCGGTTGGCCCGCTCACTCCTCGAGCGTGGCCAGGGACCAGCACCAGCCGGCGAGCTCGCGGGCCACGCCCACGCAGGCTACGGTGCTGCGCTTCTTGCGGTCGGCGAACGTCACCCATCGCTGGTGCAGGCGCCGGTTGCCCGCGTCGGCGCGGGCACGCACCGCGGGA
The DNA here is from genome assembly GCF_004135345.1 of Xylanimonas allomyrinae. NCBI lineage: Bacteria > Bacillati > Actinomycetota > Actinomycetes > Micrococcales > Promicromonosporaceae > Xylanimonas > Xylanimonas allomyrinae. The sequence goes on along the minus strand of NZ_CP035495.1, from coordinate 1,204,453 downwards.
GAGGCCTGCTCCCACCGCTTGAGCATGTGCGCCGAGATCGCGTACCGGGTGCGGTGGTGCCAGGCGGCCTCGACCAGGAGGCGACGCACGTGCGCGTTGCCCGTCTTGGTGATCTCGCCCTGGGATCGGCTGGCGCCCGAGGAGTACTCGGTCGGGACCAGCCCGAGGAACGCGCCAATGGTGCGGCCGGAGAACCGGTGCCAGTCACCGATCTCGACGGCCAGCGCGAACCCGGTCAGGGTCGCGATCCCGCGCAGGGCGCACAACCTGTTGGTGACGGCGGTGTACTCGCCGTCACCCGCCATGGCGACGATCTCCTTGTCCAGCACGTCACGGCGCGCCTCGATCAGCTTCACCGTGTCGTAGTAGGCGTCGAAGGTGCTCGCCGCAGCCCGCTGGTCGAACCGCTGCCGGCGCAGCCAGTAGTCGTGGTCCTGGGTCCATGCCCTCCCGCCGCTGTAGACGATCCCGTGGCGCAGCAGCATCTTCGAGAGCCGGTGCCGGGCCCGCATCAGGTCTGCGCGCACGTCCTCGCGCGCACGCACCAGATCCCGGGCCGCCTCCCGCTCCACCGTCGGGACCTCGACCGCGGTGACCTCGCCCAGACGCAGCAGCTTCGCCAGGTGCAGCGCGTCACGCGCGTCCGTCTTGACCCGATCCCCGGCCGGACGCTGCAGCTTCGAGGGCGCCGCGACCACGCACTCGATCCCCGCGCCGGTCAGCGCACGGTAGAGGCCGAATCCCGTCGGTCCAGCCTCGTACGTCACCGCCACCGGGCCCGGGAGCCCGGCCAGCCATGTGACAACGTCCGCATACGCAGGAGTCAGCCGCCGCGAGAGAACCTCGCCGGTCTGCCCGTCGATCGCGGCCGCGACGACCGACCGCGCGTGCACGTCCAGCCCGACGCTTGTACGTTCCTTGAACACCGGGGCCTCCCGCAACTGTCGGATAGGCCGAGCACGGAACCACCGCTCGGTAACCCACGAGGATTTGCGGCGAGGCCCCGGCCCGCAACCGCACCACCAAATCCGCTGCGGTCACTGCATACGGTCTAGCGTCGCAGTTGACGGTCCATTTCCCTCCAGACGTCGTCGTGGCCGAGGTAGCGGTTGCCGGAGTGGAATCGACCTCCGTTCCGCACCTGGATGTCTGTGATCGGCCCGTACCCAGCCTCCGAGAGGCCCCCGTACTTCGCAATGTGGTCGAATCCGTCGTAGACGTTGATCCACGGGAAGGCGCGGGACAGAATCGACCACCCTCGAACGCCGGACAATGGGTTTGCCCTGACCTTGCGGAGGTTAAGGGGAGATCCGGAGGTGACGAGGAGTGCGGGCGCCGCACGAGCCGGGAGGTGAGCGGCGAGCTCGAAGGCGATCACCGAACCGAGCGAGTGCCCCCACAGGATGAAGGGAACCGGCGGCAACTGGCACGCAATCGCGGCTAGAGTCGTCGATCTCCGACGTTTGTCATCGATGTAATCCCAGACCTCTTGCAAGCCGCCCATATCCACTCCCGCTCGCTTCAACGCGCCAGCGCCGAGATCGACCACGTCTGGTGGCGCCGCCGCTCTAGCGCTGGCGCCCTTGAGTCGATCCCCTTGAGCGCGCGTTGGACAGCACGTGCAGCTTCGATCAGAGGAGCCCGGCAGCAGTCGAGTCCGAGGGCGTTGCGATGGTGCCCGACGCAACTCGACCGCCGCCGTTTGAGGCGCGCCCGTCACGTACTCGGGAATCTCGACGGTTCGCACGGTTCGCCCCAGACTAGAGTTCAGCAGTGCCGCCTGGATGCTCGCACGGTGCTTATCCCGCTTGCTTTCTCGCTCGCTCGACGCGGCGTCGCGCCATCCCGCACCATGGATGAAGACGATCGCGGCCGGTCGCCGCGTACCGCGATCGTTCCACCAAGCTGCGTCGTGCTTCACCGCTTCTTGGCCTTCGGCATCTTCGACCTGAGGATTGCCTCAACTAGCGGTGAAAGCATGTCGAGGACGTTGCTGATCTTCGACGGATCGAGTTTGCCAGTCGCGAGGCCCTTGCAGATTTGTATCCAGGCCTCACCGGCAGCTTCCGTCCAGATGGTCGCGACCGCGAGGTTCACCACACTTCCCGGTCCGGGAATCAGCTTCACGAGGCTCTGAGCCGCAGCCCGGCCGGTCAACTGCAGGCTGAGTTGAACGAGGCCACTCATCCCAAGCATGCCGACGAGCGAGAGGCCGTAGAGGTTTGCGAGTTTGCCCATCATCCCCAGTTGGATGGGCGCAAGGATTGTCGCGGACGCAACCGGAATCGGAGTTGCCGCAACCGCGCCCGCCGACGCGGCCGCGGCGGCAACTATCGCGCGGGCCTGTCGATCCTTCGCCGCAAGATCGACTCGCTGTGCCGCTTCGAGAGCTTCACGAAAGGCATCTGGTGCGACCTCGCGTGTCTCGTCCAGGAGTTCCCGCAGGCCCTTGACGGGGGCCTTACCCGCACGCACTACCATGACGCGGTGATGGATCAAAGATCCGAAGTAGTCGCTAAGCAGACGCGCGAATGCATGGGCATCATCAAGTTCGTTGTCTTCTACCTTCGCGACGATGCCGATCGTCACGATGCCCTGCGCCGCAAGGGCTTCTACCACTCGCTTGTGGGAGTCTTCGAAGCGCGGCAGCGCCCAGCAGAACCAGGCTAGGTGGACGCGGTCTTCCTCTGGTCCTTTCTGCAGTTTCTTGAGTTCTTTCGTCATGTACTCGACGGGGTCGCGCTTCTTCCCGTGTTCGAATCCGGGGAAGTCATAGATGCGAAGGGTGCCGCTCTCGTTGTCGTACGGGCTCACCTCAGTAGTGACGGGCTTCCCCAACCCGACTGGGCAAAGATCCTTCTGGAACATGGCGTTCACGAGTGTTGACTTGCCGACTCCAGTGTTCCCAAGCACGGCGATGTTCAAGCGCCCGTAGTCCTCAGAAGCGTCGTGGAAGCCAGCAGCGAAGGCGTCCTGTGCGTCGTCTTCGATGAACTGTGACGTCGTCGTCTGCTCTGTCATGGCCCAAGTGTTCATTCGGCGCGCAGGTGGCGCCCATGCCTGGCACTGAGTGCTCCGCGCTGTCGGGGCTTCGCCGGACGGAAGGCACGCAGCAGACCCCTGCAGAGAGACGACGGACCTGCGGCGGAATCGCGCGCGGGGTTTGCGGATTCAACGCGATGAGTGGGTGAGGCCTGCGTTGGGCGGGCTCGTCCCGCATCGGAAGGCAGACATGACTTCCCACCCGAACGTTCCTCGACACCGGGTCGGGTCTCGCGGGAGCGATCCGCTCACCCAGTTGGCTGGCCTCCTCGCCGTCGGCCGACCGGCGGCGAACAAGAACGAGGACGGTCCGAACGGGCTCGAGCGTCTTGAGCATCGTGCGCGGTCGACGCGCGCGGCATGGAGGCTGCGGGGGTACGGGGCCATCTACCCGCGTCTCGCCCTGCGTGACCGATGCCGACGTCGCGCAGTCGATCGGGGAGATGCGACGACGAGTGTTGTGCGGCCGACCACGTGGCGCAGCAAGCAAGCAACGAGCGCGAGGGCGGTCGCGTGACTATGAGCGGGCGGCCCGTGACGAAACATGATCTGACCGTTGCTGTCAGAGTCCCAAGCGTGGATCACACGCGCTGACCGTCGCGGGGTTCAGGCTGGCGAGGCTGAGGTCCGCAGGATCGATGGGTTCGAGCGCGGGCGAGGGATCGACCTGGCTGCCGGCTACTGTGAGCAAGGCTTCGGGATCGGGCACGGACTCGCCGATGGCTTGGGCGCCGATCACGGGCGCCGGTCGGCCGTCGGCGTCGTCGATCTCGAGAGGGTGACGGCGACGGTTGAACGGTTGGACCGGGTGGTCCTTCTCGCGGAGATCCAGATCGGCGACACGGCCCACCCGCGCGGGGTGGCCCGTGTCGGACTTCGTTCAGCGGATCCCGCAAGCGAACCCGACCTTCTTGCCGAGACTGGCTCCGCGCGTCTATGTCGCGCCATGTGGAAGCAAGTCCGATGCCACGGGTCCGGCCGGGCGGTACCGCACGCACTATCGTCTCCCGCGTCCCAGTCGATGGTGAGTGAGGTGGACCCAGGTGATCGAGACGAGAGATCACGAGCACGTTGGCGGCAGGCCTGAGCCGCGTCGCATTGACTCCTGGCAGACCGCGGAAGTCAACGCGCGCGACTGGATGCGTTGGTGGGGGTTTGCTGATGCGGATGTGACCGGATCTGGAACGGACAGTGGCATCGACATCCGGTCTGCCGCTGCGATCGCCCAGGTCAAGCGAGAAGCCATCGACGTTGGTCGGCCAGTGCTCCAAGCGCTCGTCGGAGCGAGGATGGCGGAGGATCATCTCGAGCTCCTGTTCTTTGCCGCCAGCGGGTACACGGCTCAAGCGGTCGAGTACGCCGACGCGATGGCGATTGCGTTGTTCACCTATGAGCCGGATGGCACGATGGCGCCGGTCAACGGTGCCGCGTTCGCCCTGGTCTCAAGCGGACGCGATGGATCCGCATTGACCGCTGCGAAGCCCGCTGGCGCGGACCGGAACCCGTTCGGCCCCAATACCGGCGAGGTGATTCGGTATCTGGCAGATCTGAAGAGTCTCACCGTGACTCAGTGGACCGATGTTCTCGCGGCGGCTTTGGTGTCGACTGCCCCAGACCCTGATCACGAGAAGGCAGAGAAACTTCTGGCGCGGGGTGTCGACCGACTGAAGTACGACGAGTTGACGTTCCTCAAGAATTGGTCCGAGAACAGTCGAGGCAATGGGCTTCAAGGGTTGGTGTCGGCCTTGACCGCGGCGTACAACGCCAGCGCCATCGAGGGTGCCCGCGTTAAGGAGGTTCAGAGCACTTCGATGCGTGAGGGCGCGCGAGCCGTCGACTTCGACAAGTCGGCACTCGGGCTGGACGCTGCTGCAGGCTTCATCGGCGGCGAGGACATGCGACAGGATGCCGTTGGTGCAGCCGTGAGTGTCGCGAGGAGCGTTGCCGGGGCTTTGTCGATCGAGGCCGTGAACGGTGTGCTTGATCAGTTCACCTTGTCGTCGGCGGGTGACGTGGAACGGATGCGTGCGTCTCTCGCACGGACAATCGCAGAGGCGACGGGATGGGCTGCCCGTGCGCTCGTGGTCCAAGACCGTCTCGACGACAAGGTGTTTGACCGGCTCGTCGAGCCCATGAGGAGCGCCGGAATCGCGCTCTGAAGCGCGACATAAGGGGAGTGAGGCGGCCGTAGGCCCTCGGTGCCGTGAACTCCGGGCCAGCAGCCAACTCGGAGGATCCAGCGTCGAAACGAGCATGCGGGAACTCGGGATGCGTGAGGACCGCGCCCAATGCGACCGCGCTGCGGCCCAGCCTGCAACTGCGCACGGGCCGCATGGAGGTCCCGAACTGACCCGTCGGGGATGCCAGGGCAACGAGCTGGCGGTCACGTGAGGGAACGTCCGGCCGTCACGGGCATGGGATGGGGTGCCACGTCTTTCCGCCAGGTGCGTACGCGCGGCAGCCGGTGTAGTTCTTCATGTCGCCCGAGTAGTCCGGCGATCCTGTGTCAGGAGAGCCCTTGGAGCTACTGCCGCTTCCGGATGACGCTTTGGGCTTCGCCGCACCCTGGCTGCTGGAGCCTCGTTCTGAAGCGCGCCGCTCGGCGTCCTGACGTTGCTCCGCAGCCCTGCGTGCCTCTTCTGCCTTGCGTGCTTCCTCGGCCAACCGTGCCTCCTCGGCCAGTCGGGCTTCCTCCGCCTTCCGTGCTTCCTCGGCGAGTCGGGCTTCCTCCGCGGCGCGACGGGCCTCTTCGGCGAGGCGTTCAGACTCCACCTTTACCGCGGACCGAGCCTCGTCCGCCCGGGCCTCGAGGTCGGCTCGGAGGTCGCGTATGCGGTCGCGCATCCGGCTTCTGTCGATCGCCGACAGGATGGCCACGGACGGGTCGTTCAGATGTGTCCGGTAGTCGACGTCCGCCGCGCGGGACACCAGGAGCCCGACGGCCGCGCTATAGCCGCTCAGCGCAGCCAACGTGGCGCCGTCTGCGGGCTCGGAGAGTGCGCTGGCTGCTGCCTCAATGTCCTTGATCTGGGTGAGCGGAGCGCAATCCGTCGTCGTGTCGAAGAGACCACGCTGAGCGATACGGGCCTCTTCCAGCGCTTGCGCCACGGGAGGGTAGAAGCGGTCGTTGTCGCCGACGACGACAGCTTCTGCGAGCCCAGCGCGTGCGAGTTCGGCGTTGATCATCGAGTCACCGATGAACACGGCGGCCAGCTCCCGGCCGTACCGGTCTGTCGTCTCGACGTCGCGTTCGAGCCTGACGGTGGTGCCGCTCGGTAGGCGTTCCTTCATCCATGCCGAAGCCTCAGGACCGAGACACTCGACGTCCCGCGCGGGGTCGACCGTCTCGGGCGCATCGACATTGAGTAGCCGCACCCTGAAGGGCTTGCCGCCAATCAGCACGTCGATCGTGTCGCCATCGACGACCCGTTGAACCGTCGCTGTCTCGGGCCGGGTGTTCGCGATGACCATGGCGGCGCCCGCACCAGTTGCAATGACCGCCGAGACAGCAACGACTACGGCCGGACGGATGCTCGACTGGAATGCTGCCCTCAGCATGACTCTGCCCTCCGTGCTGACGTCGAGGCGGAGTGTCCTGCGGTGGCAACTGCCGTGGTCGGCACGATTGCCGCCGTGGGACGCGGGCTCCCGTTGCGCATCGTCACCTGCCTTCTCGTCTGTGATGGACAGGATGGAGGACGAGGTTCGGTTCGTTGGCGGCGTGGCACGCAGAGACCTGTCCCACACCCGAGCCTGCATCGATGCCCGGGATGCTGACATCACCACTGCGCCGCTGGCCTCTAGGCTGTGTCTCCTCACTGCGTAGCCAGACGAGGATGGCGGTGAGGACGACGGCGGCGCGGTAGATCGTGGCGTGCTTGTCATAGCGGGTCGCGTGTGCTCGCCACTGCGTGAACTTGGCGAAGGATCGCTCGACGACGTTGCGTCCCTTGTAGGCGATCGTGTCGAGGCCGACCGGGCGCCCGCCGCGGGCTCCGCGGCGCCAGACCCCGTCCGCGGCCTGACCGGTCGTGACCACGACCGCGAGGGGTCGGCCGCGCCCGCCGGTCGCGTGGTGGACCTTGGTCGTCAGCCCGCCTCGCGACCTCCCGGCCGCGTGACCTGCAGGCTCAGGTGTCTGGAAGGCGCTGCGCCGCTGGTTCGTGTAGATCGACACCGCCCCCGTGTCCTTCTCGGGGCGCGTCGTGTTCGTCGCGTGCTGGTGCGCCCGGTTGATCGTGGAGTCGACCGACACGTCCCAGTCGACCTCGCCGGCCGCGTCGGCCTCCGCGATCGGCGCGGCCAAGATCTTGTCCCAGGTCCCGTCCTGCGTGAACCGGTAGTGCCGCTTCCACACCGAACGGGTCCCGCGGGAGATCCCGCCACGGGATCCCGGTCCGGTACCGGTAGATGATGCCCTCGACTATCAACCGGTGATCGGCGAACGGGCGCCCGCCCTTCGCGCCCGCCGCGGGCATGAACGAGCAGATCCGCTCCCACTCGGCGTCCGACAAGACCGCAGTACGACTCACGGCACGCGGTCTGCCCCGCGCACCCACCCTGCGGGGAGGAGACACGGCCTGGACCTCATGTCGGTCACCCGTCGCCGCCGGTGACCCAGGTTTCAGCTGCGGCGAGCCGGCGCTTGATCGCTTCGCCGCCGATGGACTCGATCTGGTCGCGCGGCCCGACGAGGACGAGCAGTGAGCGGGCGCGGGACATGCCGGTGTACAGCATCGATCTGGCCCGCTCGGTCTCTTGGAATCCGTTGATGGCCAGGACGACGACGGAGCGTTCGAGCCCCTTGAAGTTGAGGACGTGCCCGTAGAACACGCCGGTGCCGTCGAAGTAGTCGTCCCAGTACTCGTCGTAGCCGACGAGATCGATGGTGTTGCGCTGTTCGACGTGGCGGCGGCCTGTGGTGATCAGTGCGATCTTGCTCTCGTCCCAGCCTTCGTCGATGAGGGTGTCGACCATGTCGTCGGCGACGTCGACGGCGTCGTCGTACGGCACGTCGAGGATGCGTACGGGCAGGCCGGCTCTGCCGCGGGCGTGCACGTCCCAGGTCGAGAGGGCGCCGAAGGTCTGGGCGATCTGTTTGGTGGAGCGGAGGTTCTCCGTGAGGGTGAATGGTTCGAGGGTGATGGGGGCGTCGCCGACGCGGGCGAAGACTGTCTGGTCGTCGTCGCCGAAGACGAACAGCCCGCCGTGTTCACGGTCGCGGAGGGATTGCACGAGTGCGGGCCACCAGATCTCGCCGAAGTCCTGGGCTTCGTCGACGACGATCGAGTCGAACCGTTGCGCGGTCGGCGTGTCGGCGGCGATCCGCCCCAGCGCCTCGGGCAGGTCCGTCTCGTAGTAGGCCGCGCGGACCTCCAGGGGGGCGTCGTCCGACGGCGGTGGCGGCGCGCCCCACTCGATGGCGAGGTTGTGGAACAGCCCGACGTACGCGGGCCGCTCGGCGGGCTTCCAACCTCCCGTGACGCGTTGGAGGTGGCGGCCGAGCCCCCGTGAGTAGCACAGCAGCGCGACGCGTTCGCCGGCCTTGGCGCGACGCCGGGCCTGCTCGAGCGCGAGGACCGTCTTGCCGGAGCCTGCAGCGCCCAGGACCCGCATCCGCTGCTGGCGGGAGAGCAGGTCGAGGTAGTGCGCCTGGTCCTCGGTCAAGGCGTCCATGATGCGCTCGTGCGCCTCGGCCGCCGCGATCGATGCGCTGTGCGGCTGGAGTCGTGCGGCGACGCGCTCCGCCAGATCGAGCAGACTGCCGACGTCGAGGCGGAGCGTGCCCTTGCCGTGTCGGCGGATCGCGGCCTCCACCTGCGCGGCCACGGCCCCAGGGGAGTCGAGGTCGGTCTGGTCGATCACCATCGCCCGGGGCAGGTCGATGGCTTCCCAGGAGCGGGGGACACGCACGAAGGGCAGAGCGACCATGTGGACGAACTGCGCGTGGCCGGCGGCCGAACCGTGCCCTACGAGGTAGGTCGAGAGCGCGTGGCGGGCCCGCTGTGCCTGGCCGACGGGGTCGATCCGGTGCCGTCCTTGTGCGTCGGCCTGCCACCACCCGTCGCCGTCGCGCGTGATGAGTCCGCCCTTGACCTCGATGACGGCGATCCCGAACCCCGGCCACGCGACGAGCAGGTCGATCTCACGCTCGTCGGCGTCGTCCTGGATCCGCACCCCGTGAAAGAGCGCCGCGTCATCGGGGAGCTGCTCCCGCAGTGCCTCCCACACGAGGCGCTCGGCTCCCGAGTCGTCGGGCCACAGCGGATCGCTCGGGAAAAGGTGCGGCACCGGACCTTCCTACCACCCGCGGGGTCGGCGTGGGTGATCCGGGCTCTGCGCGAACGCCGGGCCTCGGCAGATGCTGTCAGGGGCGGCCTGCGCTCTGCAAGCGGCACTTCTCCCATCCCGGACGGGCGCGCGGCGTGGGGCGCCGATCTCGCGCGTCAGGGTGGGGGTCTGCCTCGCGGCGTCCGGCTCGCCCGCTACTGCCTACGCGCGCATGGCGACCTGGGGTCCGTGCCCGGGGGCGACCGACCCCTGGAGGATCAGCGCGGCGCCACCGATCGCGGCCGAGTCGCGCGGGTTGCTCGACAGGTCGACGGCGACGGGGTGCAGGCGGCGGGCGAAGGCCCGGTCCGCGAGGCGTTCGCGGATCTCGCGGACGTAGATCGACCCGGCGACGGCGAACCCGGGGCCGGCGAGCACGAGCGTGTCGAGGTCCCAGAGGTTGGCGAGCGTCACCGCCGCGTCGGCGAGCCAGCGTGCCGACTCCTCGATGAGCGCGCTCGCGTCGGCGTCGCCGTAGACCGCCGCGCGGGCGAGGGTGTCGAAGGCGTGGCCGTAGCCGTCCTCGGCGGCGATCTCGAGCCTCTCGGCGAGGCCGGGCGTGGCGCGCGCGCGGTCGACGAGCACCGAGGGGGAGGCGTACCTCTCGAGGCAGCCACGGTTCCCGCAGACGCACGGTGCGCCGTCGCGCACGACGGTGTTGTGCCCGATCTCGCCGGAGTTCGAGCTCGCACCACGGTGCAGCGCTCCGTCGAGGACGACGCCGGACCCGATGCCCGCCCCGAGGTACAGGCAGCCAAACGTGCGGTCCCGCGAGACCTGCCGTCCCCAGAACTCGCCGATGGCGGCCGCCGTGGCGTCGTTGTCGACCAGCGCGGGGATAGCGAGCGCGCGCGAGAGGGCGGCTCCGAGGTCGAAGCCCGCCTGCTCGCCGTGCTCGCCGGGACCGAGCAGCCGCCCGCGGGCGACGTCGACGGGGCCGGGGCCGACGACGGTCAGGCCCGCGATCGTGTGGGGGTCGAGGTCGAGTCCTTGTGTGAGGCTGCGGTACAGGCCGATGAGCGTGTCGGCGAGAACGCTCGGGTCGTGGTCGGCCGGCCGGGCGACGAGCTCGTGCCCGACGGTGCCGCCGCGAGCGTTGGTCGCGACGGCGGTGATCGTGTCGGGTCCGAGGTGCATCCCGACGCCGAACAGTGCCTGCGAGTTGATGACGAGCAGCGCGCGGGGCTTGCCGCCGGTCGCCACCGTCTCGCCGGTCTCCCGGACGACGCCGTCGGCGATGAGGCGGCGCACGATGTTGGAGATGGTCGGCTGGGTCAGCCCGGTCTGCTCGACGAGCTCGACACGGCTGATCGGACCCGCGGATCGGATGAGGTCGACGACGAGCGCGCGGCTTCCGGGCCCCGCTGCTGCGGCTTCCCTGCGCGCCACGTTCCCACCCTCTCGCTGGTCGGTCTTCCGTGGCGTCATTATGGACGACCAGGAGTGACGCCGAGGGCAAGGAGAGCAGATGGCGACGACGTCGACGCGGAGCCTGGTGCGGGGGAAGCCGGTCGGGCTGGCGCTGGTCCGTGATGCCGAGGTCCTGGGCGCGGAGCCGTTCTTCCACGAGCTGATCGCCGGGATGGAACGCGTCCTGGTGCCGCAAGGGGTGTCGGTGCGGATGCAGGTCGTGGCGTCCGTCGCCGAGTCCGCGCAGCGGATCCGGCGGTGGAGCGCGGGCCGCCAGGTTCAGGGTGTCGTGCTGATCGACCTGGTTCCGGGGGACGAGCGCGTCGGGCTGGTGACGAGCCTGGGCCTGCCGGCGGTCGTCATCGGTGACCCGCGGACGGCCGACGGCCTGCCCTGCGTGTGGACCCAGGACGACGTCGCGATGCGGGACGTCGTCGGGTCGCTGGCGCGGTACGGGCACACGCACATCGGTCACGTCACGGGTCCGACGCAGATGGCCCACACGATCATCCGGCGCCAGACGTTCGTCGAGGCCGCACACGAGCTCGGCCTGCGCACGTCGAGCTTCGACGGCGACTACTCGGAGGCGTCCGGCGTGCGGGCCGTCTCGGCGCTCGCCGGGCAGCCGGACCGCCCGACCGCCCTCGTCTTCGACAACGACGTCATGGCCCTCGGCGCGCTCCAGGAGGCTGCCCGCCTCGGCCTGCGCGTCCCGGACCAGCTCTCGCTGGTCGCCTGGGACGACTCGGCGCTGTGCCAGCTCGCCGACCCTCCGCTGAGTGCGGTGAGCCACGACGTGCAGGCCCTGGGCGAGGTCGCGGGGCGGGCGCTCGCGGACGTCCTGCGCGGCGATCCGCCGCGGGTCATCAAGGCGGCACCGGCGCTGCTTGTCGCGCGGCAGTCGCTCGACGGCGCCCGTTGATCGGTATTACTTCGATTAGTAATGAATGTTTTGACGCGAGTGCTGTGCGTGCTGCACCATGAGGCAACGAGCTCGTCGAAGAGCTCGGTGCCGGATTGGACGAAGGAGCCCCATGCACCACCGCATCTCCCAGCGTGCGCGCGCCGCCACGGCCGCCATCGCCATCGCCACGCTCGCCCTGACGGCGTGCTCGACGTCGACGGGCTCCGGCTCGGACGACGCATCTGACGGCGGTTCGATCGACGTCGTCACCCGGTGGGCCTCGGGCAGCCCCGAGGCCGCCGTCCAGAAGCGGGTGTTCGACGCGTTCACCGCGGAGACCGGAATCAAGCTCAACGTGACCGAGGGCCTGGAGAACATCGACGACCAGGTGGAGACCGCGGTCGCCGCGGGCAAGTCGCCCGACCTGGTCATCGTCAACCTCTTCGACAAGACGCTCGGATGGCTCGACGCCGGCGTGACCGTCGCGGCCGACCAGTACGTCGAGGACTGGGGGCTGGCGGACACGCTCAAGCCCGACGCGCTCAAGGCGTGGCGCGTGGGCGGCACCGACGACGGCGAGCTGCAGGGGCTGCCGTTCTCCGGGTTCAGCTGGCCGGTCTGGTACAATACGGACCTGCTCACGTCGGCCGGCGTCGACGAGATCCCGCAGACGACCGACGACCTGATCGCCGCCGCCGCCAAGCTGCGGTCCGCGGGGATCGGGCCGCTCGTCGTCGGGGGCAGCGACTGGACCGGGCAGAAGCTCTTCTACCAGATCGCCCAGTCGTTCACCGACGCCGCCGCGATGAAGACCGTCATGCAGAAGGGCGGCTACTGCTCGACCGACTCGGTGATGCAAGGCATCGAGCTGTTCACCGAGTTGCGTGACGGCGGCGTGTTCGTCGACAACGCGGCCGGGCTCAACTCCGACGACATGTACGCCCAGTACTACTCGCAGAAGGCGGCCATCATGTCGGCGGGGTCGTGGGCCTACGCCGGAGCCGTCGACGCGGGCACGGGCGTCGAGAAGGTCACGACCCTGGGTGGGTTCCCGCTGCCCGGCGGTGCCGCGTTCGACAAGCCCACGGCCTTCCAGGACTTCACCGGCGTCGGCTTCATGATCACCAAGGAAGGCGCGCAGCCCGGGCACATCGAGAAGGTCCGGCAGCTGATCGAGGCGCTCTACACCGAGGCCAACGTCGGCGACTTCGTCCAGACCACGAGCCTGCTGCCGTCCGTCACCGGTGACTTCACCGCGTTCGCCGCCAACCCGCTGCTCGCGCAGTCGCTCAAGCTCGACCAGAGCGTGAGCATCGCGGTGCTGCCCGACGTGTGGATCGGCTCGGCCTCCGACCCGATCATCCAGGTGCTCACCAGCGCCTACGGCTCGTCATCGGCCCAGCAGATCTGCCAGGGCCTCGACGACGCGACCGCCTCCGCGTCCTGACCCCGCCGTCGGTGGGGGCCGTCTCGGCGGCCCCCACCACCCCGCACCCAGGGACACCCATGTCTTCACCACTGTCCACCGCCCCACCCCCTGCACCCGTCACGACGCCTGACCAGCCCCCGCGCCGTGTGCGGCGCGGCCCCCGCTCGGCGCGGGTCCTGTGGTTCACGGTCCCCGCGCTCGCCTGGTTCGTCGTCTTCCTCGTGGGCCCGCTCGCGGCCATGTTCGTCATCGCCACCCTGCGCTGGAAGGGCCTGATCTACGAGCCCACCTTCGTCGGGTTCGAGAACGTCACGCGCGTCCTGGCGGACCCGGTGTTCCTCGCCGCGATCCGCAACAGCGCCATCCAGGTCGGCATCGCCGTCCCCGTCATGATCCCGCTGGCCTACATGCTCGGCTACCACCTGTACACCAAGCCGCGCGGCTACCGCCTGCTGTCGGTGCTGTACTTCTCGCCCGGGCTGATCTCCATCTCCGTGACGGCCACGATCTTCTACGGCGTGCTGTCGCCCAACGGCGGCGTCAACGGCCTGCTCAGCCTGGTGGGCCTCGACTCGCTGGTCACCCCGTGGCTCGCGGACCCCAGCACCGCGCTCGCGACGCTGATCTTCATCGACCTGTGGCGAGGCGTGGGATGGACCGCCGTCCTGATGGCCGCGCGGCTGTCCAGCATCCCCGGCGAGGTGCTCGAGGCGGCCCAGGTCGACGGCGCCAGCCGCACCCGCGTCATGTGGCAGATCGCTTTCCCGATGGTCAAGTCGTACGTCAGCACGCTGACGATGCTGCAGTTCCTGTGGACGCTCTTCACGTCTGCGGCGCTGATCCTGCTGCTCACCAAGGGCGGCCCCGGCAACTCCACCACCACCTTGTCCTACCTCGTCTACGCCAAGGCGTTCTCTCAGCAAGACCTCGGCTACAGCCAGGTCGTGGGAGTCGCGCTGCTCGTCGTCGGCATCGCGGGGATGTTCCTGATCCGGGCCCTGCTGCGGTCCGACCTGGAGGATGAACGATGACCGCCCAGGCACGCCCGCGGCTGCGCCGCAGCGCGCGCACCCGGCAGGCCGCGCCGATCGCCGGCGCCCTGTCGTGGCTCTACGCCCTGATCCTCGCCCTGCCGCTCTACTACCTGGTGGTGAGCGCGCTGAAGACGAACATCGAGATCTTCACGCGCCCCTTCCACCTGCCGTCGCTGTGGCTGTGGGACAACTTCTCGACCGCCTGGACCCAGGCGTCCCTCGGCAAGGCGCTGGCCAACACGGCGCTCATCTGCCTGGTCGCCATCACCGTCACCCTCGTGCTGGCCGTGCCGGCGTCGTACGCGCTCGCCCGCTCGGACACCAAGGTCGCCCGGGCGATCACCGGCGCCTTCTCCGCCGGGTTCCTCATCCCGCCGTTCGCGGCGCTCATCCCCACGGTGATCCTCGCGATCCACCTCGGGCTGTTCTACACGCGCGAGTTCCAGATGCTGTTCCTGCCCGCATCGGCGCTGCCGCTGTCGGTGCTGCTGCTGACCCAGTTCATGCGCACCGTGCCCAGCGAGCTCGTCGAGGCGGCCGCGATGGACGGCGTCGGGCAGTTCCGCACGCTCGTGCACATCTTCCTGCCGATCGCGATGCCCGGCGTCGTGACGGTGACGATCCTGCAGCTGCTCACGTTCTGGAACGAGTACCTCTTCTCCCTGACGATCACGGGCACGGCACCCGACGTGCGCACGGTCCAGGTCGCGCTGCCGACCCTGATCTCGGACTCGACGAACTACGGCGTGCTCGCCGCCGGCACCGTCCTCACGGTGCTGCCGGTCTACCTCGTCTACACGGTGATGAGCCGGCGCATGCAGGAGGCGCTGACGGCAGGGGCGGTGAAGGGATGACACTCACGGACTCCACCCCGGTCCTGGCGACCCGGGTCGACCTCGGAGGGACGTGGCGGCTGCGCTGGGCGGACGGCCCGGACGACGCCCCGCGAGACGTGCGCGACGCCGTGCTGGACGCGCCCGTCCCCGGCGAGGTCCACGGCGCCCTGCTCCACGCCGGGCTGATCCTCGACCCGAACGTCGGCTGGGGAGAGCTGAGCCAGATGTGGGTCGGCAGATCGACCTGGGTCTACTCCCGCCGCTTCGAGTGGACGCGGCCCGGTGGCCCCACGAGGACCGACCTCGTGGCCGAAGGGCTCGACACCGTCGCCGAGGTGCTCGTCAACGGCCGGGTGATCGGGTCCGCGTGCGACCAGCACCTCACCTACCGCTGGGAGGTCGGGGACGTCCTGGTCGACGGGGAGAACACGCTCGAGGTCCGGTTCGCGTCCGCATGGGACGCCGCCACCGCGCACGAGCGCGCCCACGGCCCGCTGCCGAGCCCCTACGACGAGCCGTACGCCCACGTGCGCAAGGCCGCCGCGAACTTCGGCTGGGACTGGGGCCCGCACGTGGTGACCGCGGGCATCTGGCGCCCGATCCGGCTGGAGACGTACGCCGGCCGCATCGAGCACGTGCGGCCGCTCGTACGGCTGACCGCCGAGCGCGACCACGCCGAGGTCCACACCCACGTGCGGGCCGACGCGCCGGACGGGACCCGCCTGACCGCCCGCCTGACCGACCCCGACGGGCTCGCCGTCGCCGCGGGCACGGCCACGGTCGCCGACGGCGAAGCCGTCGTGGTCCTGGTGGTCGAACGGCCGCGGCTGTGGTGGCCGACCGGTCTGGGTGGCCAACCGCTGTACGCCCTCGACGTCGAGCTGGCCGGGCGCGACGGGCGGCTCGACTCGACCTCGCGGCGCGTCGGCCTGCGTGACGTCGAGGTGCGCGAGGAACGCGACGAGCGCGGCACCCGCTGGGCGCTCGCCGTCAACGGCCGGCGCGTGCGCGTGCGGGGGTACAACTGGATCCCCGACGACACCTTCCCCAGCCGCGAGACGCCGCAGCGGATCGCGGCCCGGCTCGACCAGGCGGTTGCCGGCAACGCCAACCTGCTGCGCGTGTGGGGAGGCGGGTACTTCGCCACCGAGACGTTCCTCGACGCGTGCGACGAGCGAGGGTTGCTGGTCTGGCACGACTTCCTGTTCGCCTGCGCGGCCTACAGCGAGGACGACGAGACCGCCGCACTCGTGACCGCCGAGGCCGAGCAGGCCGTCGCGCGCATGGCCGGCCACCCGAGCCTGGCGATCTGGTGCGGCGGCAACGAGACGGTGCTCGGCCGCCACGAGTGGGGCTGGGCGGACCAGGTCGGCACCCGTGGGTGGGGAGCGCGCTACTACACGGACGTCCTGCCGGGCGTCCTCGCGCGCCTCGACCCCACCCGGCCCTACGTGCCGAACTCGCCCTGGTCCGGGAGCATCGACAGCGATCCGACGGACTCCCTGCACGGCGTCAGCCATCTGTGGGACGCGTGGAACGACCTCGACTACGTCCACTACCGCGACCACGACCCGTCGTTCGTGTCCGAGATGGGCTGGTGCGGCCCGCCCGCATGGACGACCCTGGCCGGCGTCGTCGAGGGGGAGGTGCCCGGGCCCGGCTCACCGCTGACACGTCACCATCTGCGTGCGATCGACGGCGTCCACAAGCTCACGCGCGGACTGCAGGCACACGTCGCCGCGCCCGCCGACGGCGAGGCGTGGCACTTCGCGACCCAGCTCGTCCAGGCGCGCGCCATGACGACGGGTGTGGAGTGGCTGCGTTCGCGGGAGCGATGCTCCGGCGCCGTCGTCTGGCAGCTGAACGACTGCTGGCCCGTCACGAGCTGGGCCGCGATCGACCACGCCGGGATCGAGAAGCCGCTGTGGTACGCCCTGCGCGGCTCCTTCGCCGAGCGGCTGCTGACGGTGCAGCCCGTGACTCCGGGGCCGGTGCACGACCCGAGCGGTCCCGACGGGCTCGAGGTGGTGCTCGTGAACGACGGGGCGGACGCGGCCACGGTCGCGGCCACGGTGCGACGGATCGACGTCGACGGCGTCGTCCTGGCCAGACACGAGGTCACGCTCGCCGCCGCGCCCGACGGGACGGCCCGCCTGCGGCTGCCGGATCGCGTCGCCGCACCGGGTGACCGGGCGAGCGAGCTGCTCGTCGTCGACTCGCCGTGGGGGCGGACGGTCTGGTCCTACGTCCCCGACCGCGTCTCCGGTCTGCGGCGGACGGCGCCGCGCGTCCATGCGCGGCTCGACGGGGGAGCGCTGCGGGTCCGGGTCGAGGCTGACGCCGTGCTGCGCGACGTCTGCCTGCTGGCCGACACCTTCGGTGCGGCACTGGCGGTGGCGCCAGCGGACCTGTTCGTGGACCGGATGCTCGACACGGTGCTGCCCGGGGAGGTGCTCGAGGTCGTCGTGACGTGCCGCGGGGGCCGGCCGCTGACCACGCTCCCGCAGGCCGGCGCGCTGCGTGCGGCGCTGCGCTGCGCGAACGACCTGATCGTGGGGGGCGTCCGATGACCCGGCGTGCGACGCCGGTCCCCGTGCCGTGGCCGGCGCTGCCCAGCCATCGGGCGTGGCTCGACGCTGAGACGCGGCGGCTGCTGCGCTTCGGCGCCGGGGCCGCGCTCGCGGGCGGGGGCGCCGCCTACCTCGACGAGACCGGCCGGCCCGACGCCGCGCACGGCGTGCAGACGTGGATCACCGCGCGCACGGCGCACGTCTACTCGCTGGGGCACCTGCTGGGCGTTCCCGGCAGCGCCGCGGTGGCCGACGCCGCGCTCGCCGGGCTGGCGGGGCTGCTGCGGGACGCCGTGCACGGCGGGTGGCATCACGCGGTGTCGGCGTCGGGAGAGCCCGACGTGGCCGCCGGCAAGTCCTGCTACGACCACGCGTTCGTCATGCTCGCGGCGGCGTCGGCGACGGTCGCCGGACGGCCGGGGGCGCGCGACCTGCTCAGCGAGGCGACGGACGTCTACCTGCACCGCTTCTGGGACGACGCCGCCGGTCGGCCGGTGGACGCGTGGGACAGCGCGTTCACGGCGCTCGACCCGTACCGGGGGCTGAACGCGACCATGCACTCGGTCGAGGCGATGCTCGCCGTGGCCGACGCGTCCCCGCCGGACGAGGCCGCGGCGTGGCGTGCGCGCGCGGGGCGCGCCGCCGCGTTCGTGGTCGCTCTCGCGGACGTGCATGACGCCCGCCTGCCCGAGCACTTCGGGCCGGACTGGTCTCCCGACCTCGACCTCAACCGCGACCGGCCCGCCGACCCGTTCAAGCCCTACGGGGCGACGCCCGGGCACGGCCTGGAGTGGGCGCGCCTTCTGGTCCACCTGGACGCCGTCGCGCCCGACACGCGCCTGACGGCTGCCGCCGTCGCGCTCTTCGACAGGGCCGTGGCCGACGGGTGGGCCGCCGACGGGGCCGACGGGTTCGTCTACACGACCGACTGGTCCGGGGCTCCCGTGGTGCGCACGCGGATGCACTGGGTGGTGGCCGAGGCGATCGCGGCGGCGTCGGCGCTCTTCGCGCGGACCGGCGAGGCACGGTTCGCCGACTGGTACGCGACGTGGTGGGACTACGCCGACCGGTTCCTGCTGGACCGTGAGCGCGGGTCGTGGGTGCACGAGCTCGACCAGGCCAACCGTGCCGCGTCGAGCGTGTGGCCGGGCAAGCCGGACGTCTACCACGCCCTGCAGGCGACCCTGATCCCGCGTCTGCCGCTCGCCCCGACGCTGGCGCGGGCGCTGCGTGAGGGGGCGCTGCGATGAGCGCGCGTATCGCGGTGGTCGGCGAGGCGCTGGTCGACGTGGTGCCCGCAGACGGCGGCATGCGGGACCTGCCCGGCGGCAGCCCGGCGAACGTCGCCGTCACGCTCGCCCGCCTCGGCCGGCAGGCCGTCCTGATGACCACGCTGGCCCACGACGCGCGCGGCGCGCTCGTGCGTGGCTGGCTCCACGCGTCCGGGGTCGACGTCGTGGCGTCCGCGCCCGCGACGGGACGCACGTCCTCGGCGACCGTCGCCCTGGGACCCGACGGCGCAGCGTCCTACGCCTTCGACGTGACCTGGGACCCGCCTGCCGCGGCCCTCGCCGAGGTGGTCGCAGCGGCCGACGTCGTGCACGTGGGCTCGATCGCCACTGTCCTGGAACCCGGGGCGACGGCGGTCGAGGCGGCACTGCGTGCGGCGCGCAGGCGTGCGCTGGTCTCGTTCGACCCCAACGCACGTCCGGCGATCACGCCGGACGCCGACGCCGCGCGCACCCGCGTCGAACGACTGGTCGCGCTGAGCGACGTGGTCAAGGTCTCGGCCGAGGACCTGGCGTGGTACCACCCGGGTGCCGACCTGCTGGAGGTCGCGCGCGCCTGGGCGGCGACGGGTCCGGCGCTGGTCGTGGTCACGCTCGGCGCCGAGGGCGCGCTCGCGGTGCGCGGCGCCGACGTTGTTCGCGTGCTCGGGGTGCCCGTCGTCGTCGCCGACACCATCGGGGCGGGCGACACGTTCACCGGGGCGCTGTTGGACGCGCTCGTGGACCTGGGCGCGGTCGGTCCCGGGGCGCGAGACGTGCTGGTGTCGCTCGGTGCCGACCGGATCGCCGAGGCGGCCCGCTGGGCCGCGCGGGCGGCCGCCGTCACGGTCTCGCGGCCGGGGGCCGACCCGCCGACGCGCGCCGAGCTGGGCGCCTGACGCGGCGCGCTGAGCTGGCCGCCCGGCACCGCGCGCCGCGGCGAACCGGTCACGCCGCGACGCGCGGGTCCCCGCCTCAGCGCGCCGCCACGGCCGTTTGCGTGCCGCGCCGCGCGGTGGTCCACGGGTCGGTGCCGAACCAGTGCCGGGCCGCCCAGAGCGACACGTAGACGAGCCCGACCAGGACGGGAACCTCGATGAGCGGGCCGACGACCCCGGCCAGCGCCTGCCCCGAGGTGGCGCCGAACGTGCTGATGGCGACGGCGATGGCGAGCTCGAAGTTGTTGCCTGCGGCGGTGAAGGCGAGGGTCGTCGAGCGGGCGTACCCGAGCCGCAGGGCGCGGCCGAGGGCCATCCCTAGGGTCCACATGACGGCGAAGTAGGCCAGCAGCGGCAGGGCGATGCGGGCCACGTCGAGCGGCCGGGCGGTGACTTGCTGCCCCTGGAGCGCGAACAGCAGGACGATCGTGAACAGCAGCCCGTACAGGGCCCACGGGCCGACCCGCGGGACGAAGCGTTCCTCGTACCAGGCGCGGCCCCGGGTTCGTTCGCCGAGCCGCCGCGAGGCGAAGCCGGCGACGAGGGGGATGCCGAGGAAGACGAGCACGTTGAGCGCGATCTGTCCGACGGAGACGTCGAGCCCCTGGGTGTCGAGGCCGAGCCAGCCGGGCAGCACGGTCAGGTAGAAGTAGCCGAGCAGCGCGAAGGCGACGACCTGGAACACCGAGTTGAGGGCGACGAGCACCGCGGCGGCCTCCCGGTCGCCGCACGCGAGGTCGTTCCAGATCACGACCATCGCGATGCACCGGGCCAGGCCGACGACGATCAGGCCGGTGCGGTACTGCGGCAGGTCGGGCAGGAGGAGCCAGGCCAGGGCGAACATGAGGGCCGGCCCGGCGACCCAGTTGAGGGTGAGCGAGGTGACCAGGAGCCGCTTGTCCCCGGTGACGGCGGCGACCTTGTCATAGCGGACCTTGGCCAGCACCGGGTACATCATCACGAGCAGGCCGATCGCGATGGGCACGGAGATGCCGCCGACCTCCAGGGCGGCGAGCACGCGGGAGAGACCGGGGACGAACCGGCCCAGCACCAGGCCCGCGACCATGGCAAGCCCGATCCACGCGGGCAGCCAGCGGTCGAGGGTCGGCAGGCGCCGTGCGGCCGGGGGGATCGGGGCGCTCGTGGTGGACCCGGGGGTGGGGTCTGGCATGTGCGGCTACCCTTCGCATTGATCGACGTCGATGTGACTCTAGGCGCCTATCGACATCTGTCAATGCGAAGCGATCGTCCGTCAGGTGCAGCGAGCGCGGAACTGCGACGGCGTCAGGCCGCACGCGGCGGGGGACAGGTCCGGATCGGCCCTGGGGCCGCCAGAGGTTCCGGGATGGCAGGGCCCACTGCGATCACAGGAAGACCTCGGGAAGGGCAACTGCGCGCGACGGTGACGTGGCGGCCGTGGCTACGCGAAGTCGGCCAGCCCCACGAGGTTTCCGTCGCAGTCATGGATGAACGCCTGCCACTCGTCCGTGCCCGCCGGTCCCAGGGTGTTGTCGCGGTGATGGAAGATCACGTGCGGCTCCTCGACGGCGACGACGCCGCCCGCGACGAGTCCGGCCCAGCGCTCGCGCAGACCGGGAAACCGTAGGTAGAGCACCGACGACGTCGCCTCTCGCGTCAGCATCAGCCGCACGCCGTCAAGATCGAAGAAGAGCAGGCCGGGTGGGTCGAAGCGGCCGGTGGGCGTGGCGTCCAGCAGGTGGGACCAGAATTCGGCGGCGCGGTCGAGGTCCTCGGCGCGCAGGCCAACCTGGGTGAGGTGCATGGCTCGATCATCACCCTCGGCGAGGTCCGCTGCCTCGCGAGCAGGTGCCTGGCCGGGTGCGGCGCGCGGTCGCGTCCGGCGGCCGCGGCGGGGAGATCTGCCCATGGATGGGGCGGGCGCGTCCTCGCTACGGTTGAGGGGCGAAGTCCGCGAAGGGGCGGGCCTGGCAGTTGCACGAGCGGCCTCCGGAATCGCCGACGCGGTACGCGGCGGGATGGACGCCGTCGCCTCCGCTGCCAGGGATGCGCCGGGCGCTGCCGGTGGCTTCGTCAAGGGGTTGTTCTCATGAGACGCAAGGATCGCGACACCGGATCGCCGAGCATCAGCGGCGACCGCATGACGTGGAAGGTGCGTCGCATCGCGAGCGAGCGGCGCGGCGACTTCGGGCGGCTGCTGCACGTCGAGGCCGCACGGTTCGGCGCCGGATTCTGGGCGACCGGCGGGCTGGTGTGGGTCGCGGCGTGCGCCGCCGCCCTGTACGGCGATCTCGATCGCGGAGTTCCGGTGACGCTGGGGTCGGTGGCGTCGTTCGCACTGCCGTTCGGCGTCGTGGTCTGGATCCCTTTGTGGCTCTTTGCCCAGTACAAGTTGCTGGTGTTCGAGCGGGGGCTCGTGGTCGGTGGGTTCGTGCCGGGGATGAGGCCGATGGCGTTGCCGTTCCATGCGGTCGACGCGGGCACGGTGCGTGCTGCTCGGGGGATCGCGCAGCCGCGACAGGTGGGCCGGCTGCTCGATCCCGTCGTGATGTCGGAGCGGGGTCACGAGCACACGCAGTTCCCGTTCGCGTTCTGGACGGTTTCGTTTCTGGGCCCGGATCCGCAGGTGGTGCGTGGAGCCGGGAAGTGGAGGCGGGCGACACGGCTGACGCCGGTTGTGCTCGGGGAGACGACGGCAGGGTGGTTGTGGGTGTTCACCGTGGTCAACGAGGCCCGCTTGGAGCGGCTGGTGCGTGTGCTTGTCGAGGCGATGCGGGCGGCGGGTGCGGCGGGTGTCGAGGGTGTGGAGGCCGTGGCGCTGCCGGCGCGCAGGATCGCCGGTTCCTGGGCGGATGCGGAGCACCTGGGCATCCCGGTTGAGCAGCGCATCCACGGCATGCCCGGGGACCCCCGCCGATGACCGGGCCCACGACGGCTCCCACGCCGCAACCGCCCGCCGACATGCACTGGTCGCCGTCCGACCTCGCCGCCGCCCACGACGTCCTCGGTCTGGCCAGGCCGGGGGAGGGCGTCCACGTCGTGACCCTGACGGACGAGGCGACTGAGCCGGGTGCGACCCAGGCTGCCCGGGAGCCGGCTACACCGCAGGCAGGCGCTCCCCGGCGGCGAAGCCGTCGAGGGCGGCCCCCGTCAGCCGGTAGGTCACCCACTCGTCCTGGGGCCGGCCGCCGATGGCCTCGTACAGCGTGATCGACGGCGCGTTCCATTTCAGGACTGCCCACTCGAGCCGCCGGTACCCGCGCTCGGCGGCGAGCGCCGCGAGCTCGCGCAGCAGGGCGAGCCCGAACCCCTTGCCCCGCTGCTCGGGGACGACGAAGAGGTCTTCGAGCCAGATGCCGTGGCGTCCGGTCCACGTCGAGTAGGTCAGGAACCAGACGGCGATGCCGACGATCTGCCCGTCGAGCTCGACGACGTGCGCGAACGTCGCCGGCGACGGGCCGAACAGCGCCGCGGTGAGGTCCTGCGTCGTCGTCTCCACCGCGTCGGGCTCGCGTTCGTAGGCCGCGAGGGCGTGGATGCAGGCGAGAATGCCGGGCTCGTCGCCCGCGGCGGCGGGGCGCAGCACGGCACCGTCGGTGAGGGGAGTCATCGCGCGATCGTAGAGGCTCACGGGTGCGGACAGGTGATTGGACCTTGGGGCGCCCGGTCGTCTAGAGTTCCGGAGGCGCTGGACGCGGGGGTTTCCCCGAACGCTCCAGCCGTGCGGATGTGGCTCAGTTGGTAGAGCATCACCTTGCCAAGGTGAGGGTCGCGGGTTCGAGTCCCGTCATCCGCTCTCGGTTCGTCGTCTGCCCCTCTCGGGGCATGCGACTGACCTGCGGGCGATTGGCGCAGCGGTAGCGCGCTTCCCTGACACGGAAGAGGTCACTGGTTCGATCCCAGTATCGCCCACCACCATGTAGCGCCAGGTCCAAGGCCGTTTCGGGAGAATCCGAGACGGCCTTTCGACGTCTGCGGGGGCTGCCGCGCGCGCACCCCGCAGCGCCGCAGCGGCGCGGACGTCACGGGATGCGCGGGTTGACGGTGTCGCCGTCCCAGGTCAGGTCGGCGTCCTCGCTCACCCCGTACGCCTCGAACAGCGGATCGCCGAGGACGGCGTCGATGAGCGTGCGGGGACCGGCGACGATGGTCGAGTCCCAGTCGATCTCGCTCGCCACGACCCACGCGTGGTCGGCCGGCCAGAGGAGCTGAGGCATGACTCCCTTGGTGTCGGCATCCCAGCCGAGCCCCGCGCGGTGGACCCACCCGGGGTCGGACAGCTCGTCGAGGCTGGTGTCCAGCAGCAGGAAGTCCCGTCCCGGCCAGTGAAGGAACGGCCCGCGGGTGCAGGCGGCGCGGACGGCGGGGGAGACGGACCGCTCACGCTGTGCCGCGAGCTCGGCGCGGGTGCGCTCCGCTTCCTGCGGGTCGGTTCCGTCGGCGAAGACGAACACGAACGAGGAGCCCGTGAGCTTGCCGAACCCGTTCCAGACGCCGGCGGTGAGGCCCTCGGGCGTGGTGGTCGCGGCTCCCAGGTGAACGGTCAGGGCGGCCAGGAGGTCGGGCGCGAACCAGCCTTCCCTGCTCTGCTCGACGTGCCACCCGCCGGGCAGGTCCAGCGCGGTCTCGTCGTCGGTCAGGCGCCGCCACTGCACCAGCGGGTGCATCACCTTCTCGCGCCGCGCGGCGACCTCGGCCCACGGCCACCGGGCCTCCTCCGCGACGACGGGCGTTCCCCACGCGGTCAGGAGAACGGGGTCGTCGCGCCAGGCGTCGACGGGATGCAGCAGGCGGGCGTACGCCTCGAACCCGGTGCCGGCGACGCCGCCCACCCGGCCCCAGCCGCCGGCGCGGCCGGCCAGCCATGCCCCGCGCCCGACGTCGTCGGCAAGCTCCATCCCCGGAGCCTAACCGGCCGACGTGGGGCACCGTGCGGGCTCACCGGAGCGGGGCCGGCGTTCAGTCCGCACCGGTCAGGCGCAGCGTCCGCAGCCGGCTGATGGCGATCCAGGTGGCTCCAGCCGACACGACCGCGAGCAGCACCCACCCGGCGGTCATGCTCACCGCGGAGTCGACGCCGAAGCGGGCGGCGTCGTCGCCGAGCAGCCGTTCGGAGGACGCGAGCGCCCACTGGCGGACCGACACGTTGCGCACGCCGGGCACGAACCCGCCGAGAAGCGACTCCCAGACCAGCGCGTACAGCAGGCCCACCACGACGGCGTTGCGCGTCACCGTGGACAGCGCCACGAAGATCGTCGTGTAGGCGATACCGGCGAGGAGCGCGCCCACGCCGAACGCCGTGGTGAGCCGCAGGCCGTCGTCGCCGGCGAGGGCGGTGCCCACGACGATCGGCAGGACGGCGAGCACGACGGTCGCCGCCAGCGCGACGGCGAGCTTGGAGACCAGGATGCGCCAGCGGGGCACGGGCTTGGCCAGCAGGTAGACGATCGAGCCGTCGTCGATCTCGGGGCCGATGACGCCGGTGCCGATCAGGAGGCACAGCAGCGGCAGCGCGGTGCCGATGGCGAAGTCGCTCGTCACGCTCGCGGAGACCTCGGGTGCGCCGTCGGCGGTCCAGCGGACCAGGGCCGCGAGGGCGAGCAGCACCAGGGGGAGGATCAGGAGCAGCAGCGAGCGGCGCCGGCCGAGCAAGGCGCGCGACGTGAGCTGCATGACGACGAGGTTCATCGGGCCACCAGGTAGGAGAAGACGGACTCGAGCGACTCGTCCGTGGGGGACACCTCGAGCAGCCGGATGCCCGCGTCGCGGGCGAGGCGTGGAAGGGCGAGCACGAACCGGCCGTCCTGCGACGTCTGGACGGCCAGCGCGCCGTCGGCGAGCGTGACGCCGTCGACCGAGCCGTCGGCGACGAGGGCCGCGGCGAGGCGGCGGTCGTCGCTGGAGGAGACGGTGTACTGCAGCGGGCGTTGCGTCATGAGGCGGCGGATGCGCCGGAAGTCGCCGGAGGCGGCGTGCCGCCCGGAGACGAGCACCTCGATGGTGGAGGCGAGCTGCTCGACCTCTTCGAGGATGTGGCTGCTGAACAGCACGGTGCGGCCCTCGGCCGCGAGGCCGCGCAGCAGGTCCATCAGGTGGAGGCGCTGGCGGGGGTCCATGCCGTTGAACGGCTCGTCGAGCAGCAGCACCTCGGGGTCGTGCACCAGCGCCGTCGCCATCTTGATGCGCTGCTTCATGCCCTTGGAGTAGGTGGCGATCGGTCGGGTGCTCGGCTCGACCATGTCGACGAGCTCCAGGGCGCGGCGGGCTGCCGCGCCGGCGTCGGGAAGGCCGTGGAGCCGGGCGTTGGCGAGCAGGAACTGGGCGCCGGTGACCATGTCGTACATGGCCTCGGCCTCGGGCACGATGCCGATGCGCTGGTAGATCGCGGGGGACTTCCACACTCCGGTGCCGTCGAGCGTGACGCTGCCCGCGGACGGGGCGAGGAAGCCGCCCATCATGGCGATGAGGGTGGACTTGCCGGCCCCGTTGGGGCCGAGCAGGCCCGTGATGCCGGGCCCGATGGTCATGCTGACGTCGTTGACGGCGACGACGTTGCCGTACCAGCGGGAGACCTTGTCGAGGACGATCGCGCTCACAGCGCACCACCCGCCTTCCGGTAGCGCAGGCGCAGCAGCAGGGCGCACGCGCCGAGGACGAGGGCGTAGACGAGCGCGAACAGGGCGACCTGCCCGCCGCCGGTCGGCGCCGCCTCGGCGAGCGCGGGGTCGACCCCCAGCACCCAGGAGGCGATCGTGTCGACCAGCCGGAACGGGTCGAGCACCCCGGCCAGCGCCGCGAGGTCGTCGCGTCCCTGGCCGGCGGCGAGGGCCGTGAGCGTGAGCGAGACGCCGCTGGCGACGAGCAGGATCGCGATGATCGAGGCGACGCCGATCCCGCGGCGCGGGGTGAAGGCGGCGACGGTCAGGGCGAGGGCAGCGAGCACCGCCGCCAGCAGCAGCGAGGCGAGCAGGCCGCCGGCCCACTGGACGAGGTTGTGCCCCACGGGAAGCTTGCCCAGCAGGGCGCCGGCCAGCAGGAGGGTCTGGGGCAGCGCCATCACGGCCCACAGGGCCGCCGCGAGCCCGAGGTAGCGTGCGCCGACGTAGTCGGATCGCAGCATGGGCCGCGACAGGTACAGCGACATGACCCCGAACCGTTGGTCCCGGGAGACGGCGTAGGGCGCGGCGAGCGCGGCGAAGAGCGCGATCGGCACCTGGACCTGCACGAGGTAGGCCGTCGGGGAGACGGGCAGCTCGTCGGCGCCGGCGATGATCACGACGAGCGTGACGACCAGGGCGGGCAGCGCCGTGACGACGATCAGCACCCAGGGCATGACCTTGGCGCGTGCGGGGCGCCCCAGCCCGAACACGCCGCGCACGGTGTCGACGAGCAGGGACCGGGTGATCCAGCCGCGGCCGAGCCGCGGCCCGTCGTAGTGCCGGAACCCGATGTCGTGGATGACGTCGGTCATCGGTTCGCCCCCGTGAACATCTCGGTGAGGTGGTGGCGCCGCGGTTGCAGGCGCACGAGCCCGACGCCGGTCGTGGCGACGGCCGCGGTCACGGCGTCGAGGACGGTCGCGTCGTCGACCGTGACGGTGAAGATGTCGGCGCCGTCGGGGGCCTCGACGGCGATGCCGGCGGCGCGCAGGGTCTCGACGACGGCGTCGCGCCGGGTGGTGACCTCGACGAGGACGACGCCTGAGGCGGCGGTGGCCTCGGCGGTCGAGGTCGAGCGCTGCAACGTGCCGCCCTCGATGACGACGACGTGGTCGGCGATGCGTTCGAGCTCGCCCAGCAGGTGGGAGGTGACGACGACCGAGATGCCGAACTCGGTGCCGATGCGCCGGATGAGCGCGAGCATCTCGTCGCGGCCCGTGGGGTCGAGGCCGTTGGTCGGTTCGTCGAGGAACACGAGCCGCGGGTCGTGCACGAGGGCCTGCGCGAGCTTGACCCGCTGCTTCATGCCCGTCGAGTACCCGCCGACGGGCCGGTACCGCTCCTCGTCGAGCCCGACGTGGCGCAGGGTGTCGGCGGCGCGCTCGCGGGCCGCGGCCGCGGGCAGACCTGACATGCGGGCCAGGTGGACGATGAGCTCGGAGGCCGAGACGTCGGCGGGCAGGCAGTCGGACTCGGGCATGTAGCCGACGATGCGGCGGATCTCGAGACCCTCGGTGAGCGTGTCGTGGCCGAGCACCGTCGCGGTGCCGGAGGTCGGGGGCAGCAGGCCGAGCAGGATCTTCAAGAGGGTCGACTTGCCTGCGCCGTTGGCGCCGACGAGCCCGACCACCCCCGGGGGAAGCTCGACCGACAGGTCCGACAGCGCGGTCACGCGGCCGAACGACTTGGTGACGCCGTGCGTCACGATTGCCGGTTCCATGCCCGCCACCCTGTCACAGGGGGCGAGGCCCCGAAAACGCGTGAACACCCTGATAACGACCCTGATCGTGGCGCCGGCCCTTCGGGGCGGCACCACGATCAGGGTCGCGAGGCAGGGGTCAGACGCCGGCGCCCTCCCAGGCGAGGTACTTCAGCTCCAGGTACTCGTCGATCCCGTAGACGGACCCCTCCCGCCCGATGCCGGACTGCTTGACGCCCCCGAACGGTGCGATCTCGTGGGAGATCGCACCGGTGTTGATGCCGAGCATGCCCGTCTCGAGCGCCGCGGCCACGCGCCACACCCGCGCCGCGTCGCGCGACCACAGGTAGGCGGCGAGCCCGAACTCTGTCGCGTTGGCCAGACGCACCGCCTCGGCCTCGTCGTCGAACCGGATGAGCGGGGTGATCGGACCGAAGGTCTCCTCGCGCGTGACGAGCATGTCGGAGGTGACGTCGGCCAGCACCGTCGGCTGGAAGAACAGCCCGCCCAGCTCGTGTCGCCCGCCCCCGGCGACGACGCGCGCGCCGTGGCCCGTGGCGTCCCGCACGTGCTCCTCGACCTTCGCGACGGCGTTGGTGTCGATGAGCGGGCCCTGCATGACGCCGGGCGCGAACCCGTCGCCCACGGGCATCTGCCCGACCCGCCGGGCGAGCTCGGCGGCGAACCGCTCGTAGATGCCCGACTGGACGTACACCCGGTTCGCGCTGACGCACGCCTGCCCCGTGTTGCGGTACTTGGCGGCGATGACCCCGTCGACGGCGGCGTCGAGGTCGGCGTCGTCGAACACGAGGACCGGCGCGTTGCCGCCGAGCTCCATGGAGACCTTCTTGACCGTGGCGGCGGCCTGCTCGAGCAGCACGCGGCCCACCTCGGTCGACCCGGTGAAGCTCAGCTTGCGCACCGCCGGGTTGCCGGTCAGCTCGGGCCCGATCTCGCGTGCCTGCCCGACGACGACGTTGAGCACGCCCGCCGGGACGCCCGCTCGCGCGGCCAGCTCGGCGAGCGCGAGCGCCGTCAGCGGCGTCTGCTCGGCGGGCTTGACCACCATGGTGCACCCGGCGGCCAGGGCCGGGGCTGCCTTGCGGGTGATCATCGCCGCGGGGAAGTTCCACGGCGTGATGGCCACGCACACGCCCACGGGCTCCTTGAGGACGATCACCCGGGCGCTCGGCTGAGGCGCACCGAAGACGTCGCCGCGCACGCGCTTGGCCTCCTCGGCGAACCACTCGATGAACGACGCCGCGTAGGTGATCTCGCCGCGCGCCTCCGCGAGCGGCTTGCCTTCCTCGAGCGTGACGAGCCGGGCGAGGTCCTCGGTGTGCTCGGTGACCAGGTCGAACCAGCGACGCAGGATCACCGCACGCTGCTTGCCCGACAGTGCGCGCCAGCCGGGCAAGGCCTGGTCGGCCGCCGCGATCGCGCCCGCGACCTGCTCCCGGTCGAGCCGGGGCACGTGCGCGATGGTCGCGCCCGTGGCCGGGTTGGTGATCGCGAACGCGCCCGAGGCGCCGTCGGCGACCCAGGCGCCGCCGACGTACGCGGCACGCCGCAGCAGGGTGGGGTCGTCGAGGAGGGTGGTGATGTCGGTGTCAGTCATGGGCGACCTCACAGGGCGGCGGCGGCCGGTGCGGCGGCCACCGGGGCGGCGGGAACCTGGGCGGGCGTGGGCACGGCGGCCGGCAGCAGGGCGTCGGCGAAGAACGAGGCCAGCTCGGCCTTCGCGGTCAGCGGCAGCACGGCGGCCACGTACTGGTCGGGGCGCACCACCACGACGACGCCGCCGCGGTCGATGCCGCGCGCGGCGAACACGTCGTCGCGCGGGTCGGTCGCGTAGACCTTCTCGTAGTCGACGAGCTCGAACGGTCCGGTGCGGGGCAGGAACACGGCCGGGACGTCGGCGACGTTGTTCATCGCCGTGTGGTCCTGCTGGTAGACGACCTTGACGTCGAGGACGGAGCCGAGCTCGGCGTCCGCGGGGGTGTGCACCAGCAGCGGGGACGCCGGGTCGGTCGCGAGCCAGTGCGCCCAGTCGGTCAGCGCCGACGGCGATCCGGCCGCGGGGGAGTCCGCGAACGCGTACACGCGCCAGCGCCCGTCGGCGCGGTGGTGGTGGCCCAGGTGCACCGGGTTGCCGTCGCACACGCGCTCGACCGCGGGGGACTTGAACCGCTTGCCGACTGGGAACCCGGGCGCCAGGTGCTGGTGCTCGGTGCCGCCGACGATCGCGGACTTCGTGTACTGCGTCATGAAGCCGAACGCGAACTCCGCGGACCTGACGTAGTAGCTCGACAGGTAGTCGGGGTCGGGCAGGTCCTCCGACTTGGTCGCCATGAGCGTGGACCACTCGCGGTCGAAGTCGATGAGGTTCTGCGCGACGACCTGCCGCTCGGCCGAGTACGTGGCCAGCAGCGACTCGGGCGCGCGCCCGGTGAGGACGTGCCCGAGCTTCCAGGCGATGTTCCAGCCGTCCTGCATCGACACGTTCATGCCCTGCCCGGCCTTGGCGGAGTGGGTGTGGCAGGCGTCGCCCGTGATGAACACGTGCGGGGCGCGCGTGCCCACCTGGTCGAGCGGGACGTCGTCGAACCGGTCGGTGACGCGGTGGCCGACCTCGTAGACGCTGTGCCAGGGCACGTCCTTCACGTCGAGCGTGTAGGGGTGGATGATCGCGTTCGCGCGGGCGATGATCTCTTCGAGCGGCGTGCGGCGGATCGCCCCGTCGTCGTCGTCGGGCACCATGCCGAGGTCGACGTACCAGCGCACCAGGAACCCCCCCTCGCGGGGGATGAGCAGGATGTTGCCGCCGTCGTGCGAGCGGATCGCGCACTTGGTGCGCACGTCGGGGAAGTCGGTGACGGCGAGCACGTCGAGCACGCCCCACGCGTGGTTGGACTTGTCGCCGACGGGCGTGCAGCCGAGCGCCTCGCGCACCGCGGAGTGCGCGCCGTCGCAGCCGACGACGTACCGGGCGCGCACCGTGCGCTCGGTCCCCTCCTGCGGGCCGACGGTGCCGCGCAGCGTGACCGTCACCGGGTGCGACTCGCCCGGACCGCCGACGGCGAGGTCGGCCAGCTCCCAGCCGTAGTCGGGCTGGATGCGGGCCGGGCCGTTCGCCGCCGCCTCGAGGAAGTAGTCGAGCACCCGGGCCTGGTTGACGACGAGGTGCGGGAACTCGCTGATCCCGTGGTCGTCGTCGAGCGGCCGGGCTTTGCGCACGATGGTCTCGGGGTGGGTCGCGTCGGGCTCCCAGAACGCCATCTCCGTGATGTGGTACGCCTCGGCGATGATGCGCTCGGAGAACCCGAACGCGTGGAACGTCTCGACGCTGCGGGCCTGGACGCCGTCGGCCTGGCCGAGCACGAGCCGGCCGCCGCGGCGCTCGACGATCCGGGTGGTGATCCCGGGGTACTGCGCGAGCTGGGCAGCGGCGATGACGCCTGCGGGGCCCGAGCCGACGATGAGCACGTCGACCTCTGCGGGGATCTCGTCGGGCCGGTCGAGGCCGGTGCCCGCGGCGGGCTGGACCTGTGGGTCGGCACTGACGTATCCGTGGTGATGGAACTGCATCGGACCACTCCTTAGTGTGACGTCGACGTGGTGGGGTCGATCACGGTCAGCGCGGCGCGTCCTGGAGGGCGGCCTCGAGCCGCTGCGCGCCGGGGATGTCGGTCGCGCTCGCGTCGAGCGGGCGGCCGGTGCGGTCCTTGATGAGGAACGTCGCCGTCAGGGCGATGACCGACAAGATCGCGAGGTACGTCGAGACGGAGGCCGACGTCTTGAAGGTCGCCTGGAGCCACGTGGCGATCAGCGGCGAGAACGCGCCGCCCAGGATCGCGCCGAAGGCGTAGGCCAGCGCTGCACCCGAGTAGCGCACCTTGGCGGGGAACATCTCGGTGAACAGCGCCGCCTGCGGGCCGTAGGTGAGCCCGAGCCCGACGGCGAGCACCGACATCGACAGGCCGATGAGCGTGGGGTTGGTGGTGTCGATGATCCAGAACAGCGGGAACGCCCACAGCAGCATCCACACGAAGCCGACCTTGTAGACGGTCGTGCGCCCGACCTTGTCGGACCAGGCGGCGCCCACCATGGTCGTCACGCCCCAGACCGCGGCCGCGATGGTGACCGCACCGAGGATCGACGCGCGGTTCACGCCGAGGTCGTTCGTCGAGTACGACAGGATGTAGCCGCCGGTGATCATGTAGCCGTTGCCGTTGTTGGCGGTGAACGTGAGTGCGCCGAGCAGGATGGCCGGCCAGCAGTAGCGCATCACCTCGAGGACGGGCATCTTGACCTGCTCCTGCTCGGCGGCCTCGTTGAGCTCCTTGAAGACGGGCGACTCGCTCACGCCCAGCCGGATCACCAGGCCGACGGCGACCAGCGCGATCGACATCAGGAACGGGACGCGCCAGCCCCAGGACAGGAACTGCTCGTCGGTCGTGGTCGCGGTGACGATGGCGAGGACGCCGGTCGCGACGAGCATGCCGATCGGGACGCCGATCTGCGGGAAGCCGCCGAACAGGCCCCGCTTCCGCGCGGGCGCGTGCTCGACGGCCATGAGGGCGGCGCCGCCCCACTCGCCGCCCGCCGAGAAGCCCTGCACGATGCGCAGCAGGACGAGGAGGACGGGCGCGGCGACGCCGATCTGCGCGTGCGTGGGGACCAGGCCGATGAGCGCCGTGCTCAGGCCCATGAGCAGGAGGGTGCCGACGAGCATCGCCTTGCGTCCCACGCGGTCGCCGAGGTGGCCGGAGACGATCGCGCCGAGCGGGCGGAACAGGAAGCTCACGCCGACCGTCGCGAACGAGAGGATGCGCCCGGCGACCTCGCTGCCCGACGCGGTGAACGGGTCGAAGTAGAGCGGCGCGAGGACGAGCGCGGCAGCGTTCGCGTAGATGAAGAAGTCGTACCACTCGATCGATGTGCCCACGAGTGTCGCGAGCGCGACCCGTCGGTCCTCCTTGCGCTTGGTGCTGAGCACCGTCGTGCTTCCTTCGAGCGCCATGGTCGTGACTCCTTCGTCATCAGGTGGAACTCGGTGAACGGGTGAGCGGATCTGGCCTGCGGCTGCTCCGGTGCAGCGACCCTTGCGATCGTCCAAGCCGAAGATATACGATCTCGCATACGAAGCGCCAGAGGCGTAGGCGAAGACGCCGGACGACGAGCGAGGGAGCTCATGGCTGACGAAGCACGAACGGTCGCGAAGGCCCCGGTTCCCGTGGATCCGGCGCCCGGCAAGGTCATCGCAGTCCACCTCGCGTACGCCTCGCGTGCCGCCCAGCGGGGGCGCACCCCCGCCGCACCGTCCTACTTCCTCAAGCCCGCCAGCTCGCTCGCCGGCTCGGGCGACGTCGTCGAACGGCCCGCCGGGACCGAGCTGCTCGCCTTCGAGGGCGAGGTCGCGCTCGTGATCGGCACCCCCGCCCGCCACGTGCCGCCCGAGACGGCATGGGACCACGTCGTCGCCGTCACCGCGGCCAACGACCTCGGCGTCTACGACCTGCGCTGGGCCGACAAGGGATCGAACGTGCGCTCCAAGGGGCGCGACGGCTACACCCCGCTCGGGCCCGGCCTCATCGACGCGCGCAGCGTGGCCCCCGACGCGCTGCGCGTGCGCACCTGGGTCAACGGCACCCTCGTGCAGCAGGACACGACCGGCCGGCACGCGCTGCTGTTCGACTTCCCCCAGATCGTCGCCGACCTCTCGCAGCACCTCACGCTCGAGACCGGCGACGTGATCCTCACCGGCACCCCCGCCGGCTCGTCGGTCATCGGCCCGGGCGACGTCGTCGAGGTCGAGGTCGACGCGCCCGGCGTCGTCGACCCCGCCACCGGGCAGGCGCCGACGTCGGGCCGGCTGGTGACCACCGTCGTCCAGGGCGACGTCCCCTTCACCGAGGTCGGCTCCGGGCCCCGGGTCGACGACGTGCAGCGCGCCGAGGCGTGGGGGAGCCGAGAGGCGGCCGGGCTGGCCCCCGAGCCGGCTCCCTTCGTGCTCGACGCCGAGCTCGCCGCCAAGCTGCGCGAGGCGCCCGTCGCGGGACTCAGCGCCCAGCTGCGCAAGCGCGGCCTGAACGGCGTCGTCATCGAGGGCGTGCGCCCCGCCACGCCCGGCACCACGCTCCTGGGCCGCGCCAAGACGCTGCGGTTCCTGCCCCACCGGGAAGACCTCTTCGCCACGCACGGCGGCGGCTACAACGCCCAGAAGCGTGCGTTCGACACCGTCGGCGAGGGCGAGGTGATCGTGATCGAGGCGCGGGGCGAACGCGGCTCGGCGACCCTCGGCGACGTGCTCGCGCTGCGCGCCCGCGTGCGCGGCGCGGCCGGCGTCGTCACCGACGGCGGTGTGCGCGACTCGGTGGCCGTCGCCGCCACGGGCCTGCCCGTGTTCTCCGCCGGGCCGCACCCGGCCGTGCTCGGCCGGCGGCACGTGCCCTGGGAGGCCGACGTCGCCGTCGCGTGCGGCGGCGCGACGGTCCTGCCCGGCGACGTCATCGTGGGCGACGACGACGGCGTCGTCGTCATCCCGCCGCACCTCGCGGCCGAGGTGGCCGACGCGGCGCTCCGGCAGGAGGAGGAGGACGCCTGGGTTGCCGAGCAGGTCGCCGCGGGCCACTCCGTCGACGGGCTGTTCCCGCCGAACCCGACCTGGCGTGCGGCCTACGAAGCAGCGCGCCGTGCGCGCCAGTCCTGACCGCAACCGACCCGACCCCCCCGGGAGAGACGATGACCGACACGCACACCGCACCGGCGGCCCGCCGCCTGCCGGCCGACCTGCCGCAGCGGATCCAGCACTACATCGGCGGCACGCTGGTCGACTCGGTCGACGGCGCGACGTTCGACGTGCTCGACCCGCTGACCAACGAGACGTACGTGCACGCCGCTGCCGGGAAGAAGGCCGACGTCGACGCCGCCGTCGTCGCAGCGACCGAGGCGTTCGAGAACGGACCGTGGCCGCGGCTGCTGCCGCGCGAGCGGTCGCGCGTGCTGCACAAGGTCGCCGACATCGTCGAGTCGCGAGACGCCCGCCTGGCCGAGCTCGAGACGTTCGACACGGGCCTGCCGATCACGCAGGCGCTGGGACAGGCGCGCCGCGCCGCGGAGAACTTCCGGTTCTTCGCCGACCTGATCGTCGCCCAGGCCGACGACACGTTCAAGGTCCCGGGACGCCAGGTCAACTACGTCAACCGCAAGCCGATCGGCGTCGCCGGGCTCATCACGCCCTGGAACACGCCCTTCATGCTCGAGTCCTGGAAGCTCGGCCCCGCGCTGGCCACGGGCAACACGGTGGTGCTCAAGCCCGCCGAGTTCACGCCGCTGTCGGCGTCGCTGTGGGCGGGCATCTTCGAGGAGGCCGGCCTGCCCGAAGGTGTGTTCAACCTCGTCAACGGGCTGGGCGAGGACGCCGGGGACGCCCTGGTCAAGCACCCCGACGTGCCGCTCATCTCGTTCACGGGCGAGTCGCGCACCGGCCAGCTCATCTTCGCCAACGCCGCGCCCTACCTCAAGGGGCTGTCGATGGAGCTGGGCGGCAAGTCGGCGGCCGTCGTGTTCGCCGACGCCGACCTCGACGCCGCGATCGACGCGACGATCTTCGGCGTGTTCTCCCTCAACGGGGAGCGCTGCACCGCCGGCTCGCGGATCCTGGTCGAGCGGTCCGTGTACGACGAGTTCGTGGAGCGCTACGCGGCCCAGGCCCGGCGCGTCGTCGTCGGCGACCCGGCCGACCCCGCGACCGAGGTGGGCGCGCTCGTCCACCCCGAGCACTACGCGAAGGTCATGAGCTACGTCGAGATCGGCAAGCACGAGGGCCGGCTCGTCGCGGGCGGCGGGCGCCCCGAGGGCTTCCCGCACGGCAACTACGTGTCGCCGACGGTCTTCGCCGACGTCAAGCCCGACGCGCGGATCTTCCAGGAGGAGATCTTCGGCCCCGTCGTCGCGATCACGCCGTTCGACACCGACGCCGAGGCGCTCGCGCTGACCAACGGCACCCGGTACGGCCTGGCCGCGTACGTCTGGACCAACGACCTCAAGCGCGCCCACAACTTCGCGCAGTCGATCGAGGCCGGGATGGTCTGGCTCAACTCCAACAACGTGCGCGACCTGCGGACGCCCTTCGGCGGCGTCAAGGCCTCCGGGCTCGGTCACGAGGGCGGCTACCGCTCGATCGACTTCTACACCGACCAGCAAGCAGTGCACATCACGCTCGGCAAGGTTCACAACCCGACGTTCGGCAAAGGAGCTTGAACCATGACCACGCCCATCCCTACGCCCGTGTCCGGCCCGCCGGACATCCTGCGCTGCGCCTCGATGGAGCTCGTCGTCACCGACCTCGAGGCCTCGCGCCGCTTCTACGTGGAGGTGCTCAACCTCGTCGTCACCGAGGAGGACGAGAACACGATCTACCTGCGCAGCCTCGAGGAGTTCATCCACCACAACCTCGTGCTGCGCAAGGGCCCGGTGGCCGCCGTCGCCGCGTTCTCCTTCCGCGTGCGCAGCCCGCAGGAGCTCGACAACGCCGTCGCCTTCTACACCGAGCTGGGCTGCCGCGTCGAGCGCCGCAAGGACGGGTTCGTCAAGGGCCTGGGCGACTCGGTCCGCGTGACCGACCCGCTCGGCTTCCCCTACGAGTTCTTCTACGACGTCGAGCACGTCGAGCGGCTCACCTGGCGCTACGAGCTGCACACGCCCGGAGCGCTCGTGCGGCTCGACCACTTCAACCAGGTCACGCCCGACGTGCCGCGCGCCGTCGGCTACATGGAGAGCCTCGGCTTCCGCATCACCGAGGACATCCAGGACGACGAGGGCACCACCTACGCCGCCTGGATGCGCCGCAAGCCCACCGTGCACGACACCGCCATGACCGGCGGCGACGGCCCGCGCATGCACCACGTCGCGTTCGCCACGCACGAGAAGCACAACATCCTCGCGATCTGCGACAAGCTGGGCGCGCTGCGCATGTCGGACCGCATCGAGCGCGGGCCGGGCCGCCACGGCGTCTCCAACGCGTTCTACCTCTACCTGCGCGACCCCGACGGGCACCGCGTCGAGATCTACACGCAGGACTACTACACGGGCGACCCCGACAACCCGAAGGTCACCTGGGACGTGCACGACAACCAGCGCCGCGACTGGTGGGGCAACCCCGTCGTGCCCTCGTGGTACACCGACGCGTCGCTCGTGCTCGACCTGGACGGCAACCCGCAGCCCGTCGCCGCGCGCACCGAGAGCAGCGAGATGGCCGTGACGATCGGCGCCGACGGGTTCTCCTACACCCGCCAGGGCGAGGCGCAGCCCGAGTACAAGCTGGGCCACCAGCTGTGACCGGAGGGTTCCGTGCTTGACGAGGCCACGCGCATCGCCATCGCCGACGAGCTCGCGCGGGCGGAGGCCGAGCGCACCACGGTGCCGCTGCTGACCCGGCGCTACCCGCAGATGACCGTCGAGGACTCCTACGCCGTCCAGGCCACCTGGCGGCACCGGGGGATCGAGGCCGGGAGACGGCCGGTGGGCCGCAAGATCGGCCTCACCTCGAAGGTCATGCAGGCGGCCACCGGGATCTCCGAGCCGGACTACGGCGCGATCTTCGCCGACATGGTGTTCGAGAACGGCTCGGTCATCGAGCACGCGCGGTTCTCGAACGTCCGCATCGAGGTCGAGCTCGCGTTCGTCCTGCGCGACGGGCTCGAAGGGCCCGACGTGACGGTCTTCGACGTGCTGCGCGCGACCGAGTACGTCGTGCCCGCGCTGGAGATCCTGTCCTCGCGCATCGAGCTGGCCGGGCGCACCATCGTCGACACCATCAGCGACAACGCCGCCATGGGCGGCATGGTGTACGGCGGCAACCCGGTCGCGATCGGCGAGAGGGACCTGCGCTGGGTCTCGGCCCTGCTGTACCGCAACGAGGTCATCGAGGAGTCGGGCGTCGCCGCCGCCGTGCTCAACCACCCGGCGACGGGCGTGGCATGGCTGGCGAACAAGCTCGCGCAGCACTCCGACGTGCTGCGACCCGGCGAGATCGTGCTCGCCGGGTCGTTCACCCGGCCCATGTGGGTCGAGCCGGGGGACACCGTGCTGGCCGACTACCGAGAGCTGGGGACCGTCTCGTGCCGCTTCGTCTGACACTGCCGCCGACGCTGCGCGAGCGTCTCGCCGCCACCGACCGCCCCCTCGCGGGCATGTGGGTCTGCTCGGGCAGCCCGGTCGTGGCGGAGATCTGCGCCGGCTCGGGCGTCGACTGGGTCCTCGTCGACGCCGAGCACTCGCCGGTGGGCCTGGAGACGACGACGTCGCTCCTCCAGGCGATGTCCCCGTACCCGGCCACGGCCGTGGTGCGGGTGCCGTCGGCAGACCCGGTGACCATCAAGCAGTACCTCGACCTGGGGGCGCAGACGCTCGTGGTCCCCATGGTCGACACGCCCGAGCAGGCCGAGGCGGCCGTCCGGGCGGCGCACTACCCGCCCCGCGGCATCCGCGGGGTGGGCAGCGCCCTCGCGCGCGGCGCGCGCTGGAGCCGCGTCGAGGACTACCTGGCGAACGCCGCCTCGCACGTGGCGGTCGTCGTCCAGATCGAGTCGGAGACCGGGGTGGCGAACGCGGGCGCGATCGCCGCCGTCGAC
Source organism: Xylanimonas allomyrinae (assembly GCF_004135345.1). Taxonomy (NCBI): domain Bacteria; kingdom Bacillati; phylum Actinomycetota; class Actinomycetes; order Micrococcales; family Promicromonosporaceae; genus Xylanimonas; species Xylanimonas allomyrinae. Next base: position 1,165,718 of record NZ_CP035495.1, on the reverse strand, counting down.
GGCGTGGACGGCGTGTTCGTCGGCCCGTCCGACCTGGCCGCGTCGATGGGGCTGCTCGGGCAGCAGACCCACCCCGACGTCGTCGCCGCCGTGCTGGCGACCTTCGAGGCCGTGCGCGCGGCGGGGACGCCCGTGGGCGTCAACGCGTTCGACCCGGTCGCCGCGCGCGCCTACCTCGACGCGGGCGCGACGTTCGTGCTCGTGGGGGCCGACGTCGCGCTGCTCGCGCGCGGGAGCGAGGCGCTCGCCGACACCTGGGTGGCGGGGCGCGCCTGACGCTCCGCAGGGTCCCGGATCGCGCGCCGGCGCGTGGCCCGGGGCCTCGGGACGCCCGACCTCAGGAGGCTGCGACGCCGCGGCGTGTCGCGAGGTACTGCGCCATCGTGCGCAGCTTGTGGTCGCGCACGGCGCTCTCGACCTCGTTCGCCGGTGCGTCCGCCTCGATGAGGTCGAGGATGCGCGTGTGCTCGCAGACCGACTCCTGGGTGCGGGCGGGGATCGCCGCGAAGCTCGAACGGCGGATGAGCGACATGCGCTGCCACTCGCGCTCGAGCACCGACATGAGGTGCGCGTTGGGGCATGCGGCGCACAGCGTGCGGTGGAACTGCTCGTTGAGCTCGGTGAAGCGCACGGGGTCGAACCCGTGCGCCAGCAGCTGCAGCATCTCGCGGTTGAGCTCGCGTGCCCGCAGGCGGTGCTCGCGCGTCAGGTGCGGGCTTGCCAGGCTTGTCGCGGCGCCCTCGAGGTAGGCGAGGGTCTGCATGGCGTCGACGTACTCGTGGACGTCGATGCCGCGCACCTCCGCGCCGACGTTGCGGGTGAAGGTCACCAGGCCTTCGGCCTCGAGCCGGCGCACGGCTTCGCGGACCGGGACGGGCGAGACGTCGAGCTCGCGTGCCAGCTTGTCGAGCACGAGGCGGAAGCCGCCGACGTAGGTGCCGTCGGCGATGCGTCCGCGCAGCGTCTGGTAGACGCGCTCGGACTTGGAGAGCGTGGAGCGGGCTGCCGTGTCCACCTGTCCTCCTCGATGCCTGCGCGGGCCGTCGTACGACGGATCGACCCGATCGTATACGTTGCTTGCGGCGCAGGGGCGCCGGGCGCCGCGACATCGCCGCTGTCCGGTCGGTGGACGACGTTCTGTGCGCGCCGTGGGGTGCTCGGCGCGTGAAGAGGTCGTGGAGCCGCCCAGTAACCTACGCCACCGTAGGTTACGGTGGCGTAGTGAAGACTTCACCGGCGCCGCAGCGCCCGATGGACACCCCGGCAACCGTCGAGGTTCCCGACGAGCCGCTGACCTCCGCGCTGGACCGGGCGGCGGCGCGCCACGGCGATCGCGTCGCGCTCGACTTTCTCGGTGCGACCACCACGTACGGCGAGCTCGACCAGCACGTCGACCGCGCCGCGAGCGCCCTCGCGAGCCTCGGCGTCCGGCCGGGCGACCGGGTCGCGATCTCGCTGCCCAACTGCCCCAGCCACGTCGTCGCCTTCTGGGCCGTGCTGCGGCTGGGCGCCGTCGTCGTCGAGCTCAACCCCACGCTCGGCGCGCAGCAGGCGGCACACCTCGTCGGCGACTGCGGAGCCCGGGTGGTGATCGCCTGGTCCGCGGCGGCGGCCGCGCTGTCCGGTGCGCTCGACGCGACGGACGCCTCCGTCGTCCCGGTCGACCTCACCCACGACCTGCCCGCGGCCAAGCGATGGGCGCTGCGCCTGCCCGTGCCCGCGCTGCGCCGTCGGCGCCGCGCGCTGCGGGGCACACCGCCGACCACGACGCCGTGGCACCGCCTGCTGCGCGACGCCGGCACCGGCGTCCCGGCCGTGGACGCGGCGCCCGACGACCTCGCGCTGCTCATCTACACCGGCGGCACGACAGGCGAGCCCAAGGCCGTGATGCTCAGCCACCGCAACCTCGTCGCCAACTGCGTGCAGGGGCAGGCGTGGACCGGCCAGAGCGCCGCCCAGAGCGAGGTCGTCTACGGCGTGCTGCCGTTCTTCCACGCGTTCGGCATGATGCTGTGCCTCGCCTACGCCACGCGGATCGCGGCCACGGTGGTGCTGCTGCCCAAGTTCGACGTCGGTGCGGTCCTCGCCGCCCAGAAGCGCCGGCCCGGCACGTTCCTGCCGGCCGTCCCGCCGATGCTCGCGCGCCTGACGGCGGCCGCGCAGGAGCGCGGCGTCGACCTGACGAGCTTCCGCATCGCGATCTCCGGGTCGATGGCCCTGCCGCTCGAGACGGCGCGCGCATGGGAGGCCGCGACGGGCGGCCTCGTGATCGAGGGCTACGGCATGACCGAGACCTCGCCGGTCGCGCTCGGCAGCCCGCTCGACGCCCGCCGCCGCCCCGGTGCGCTCGGGGTGCCGTTCCCCTCCACGCGCATGCGCGTCGTGGACCCGGACGACCCGGAGCGCGAGGTGGGGCCCGGCGAGCGCGGAGAGCTTCAGGTCGCCGGCCCGCAGGTGTTCGCCGGCTACTGGCAGCGCCCCCAGGAGACGGCGGCCGTGCTGCTGCCCGGCGGCTGGCTGCGCACCGGCGATGTCGTCGTGGTCGACGACGACGGGTTCGTCACGCTCGTGGACCGGTCCAAGGAGGTCATCGTCACCGGCGGGTACAAGGTCTACCCGTCGCAGGTCGAGGACCGGCTGCGGGACATGCCGCAGATCGAGGAGGTCGCCGTCGTCGGGATGCCGGGCGGAGACCTCGGCGAGCGGGTCGTGGCGGCCGTGGTGCTGGCCCGCGACGTCGCCTCGCTCGACCTGGCGACCGTGCGCGAGTGGGTGGGCGACACCCTGGCGCGCTACGCCGTGCCGCGCTCGGTCGTCGTCATGACCGAGCTGCCGCGCTCGGCGATCGGCAAGGTGCTGCGCCGCGCGGTGCGCGAGAGCCTGCTCGCGGGCCCGGCAGTCTGACGTCGCGGGCACGTCCCGGCCCGCGGCGACGTGCCCTGTCCCCGGTGCTGCGCGCGACGGCAACCGCCGGCGCGCGCGATGCGCCTGCCGGCTCAGTCGGCGAAGGACTCGGGTGCGCCCTCGAACTCCCAGTGCCATGGTTCGGGCTTGGAGCCGTTCTCCCGGGCCCAGCCTGGCAGGTGCCACCCGAACGACGGCGCGTTCTCGCGCATCCACCGATGGGTGGCCGTGCCGAAGCGGTTGACGCCCGAGCCGAGGTCGACGGCGACGCCCCAACCGTGGTTGGAGGTGCCCGGTGTCGCGGCGAGGCGGCCACGAAGGGCGCGGGCGCGGACCTGCCCGTCGAACGAGCGGTAGGAGTCGGTGATGTGCAGGTCGTGGCCGAAACGGGCCCGGAAGGCGGTGTTGAGGCGTTCGAGCTGCGCGGCGGCGTCGGGCCGCAGGCGATGACCGCGCGCCCACGAGAGCTCGGCGAGCACGCGGGCCGGCAGTCGCCCGTTCGCGTGACCGGCCGTGACGCCCGCGTACGCGCGCAGGCGTTCGCTGTCGGCGCGGCCCTCGGCGATCTGCTGGGCGAGGATCGCGTCGGGCGTCAGCGGCGCGGGCTCGACGGCGACCGCCGCGGGCTCGATGCTGCTCAGGAGGCCGGAGAGGTGGGCCGTGGCCCGCTCGATGGCGAACGTGAGGGTGGCAGGGGAGTCTGCGTCGGGTGCCGCCGACTCGTCCTCGACGACGTCGATCGCGGTGGCGGCCGAGAGGAGGGTCGCGCCGTCGGAATCGGCGGCCAGCCCGGCCTGGTGGTCGGCGGCGGACTGCAGCGCGGCCCTGACGGCGTCGGCGAGGTCGGGGTCGGCGGGCGCCGGAGCCTCGCCGACGTGTGCCCGCTGGACCAGCTCGCGCAGCACCGCGGACGCCGCCAGGACCTCCTCGCGCTGTGCCGGCGTGGCACGCGCCTCGGTGACGACGACCTCCGCGGCGCGCTCGAGCGCGCTTGTCGCCGCGTCGACCGGGTGGACGTCGGGCTGCGCATGGCCGTCGACGACGAGCGGGGTGCGGTCTCCTGCGCGACCGGCGCCGGCCGAGCGGTCGGCGGGCGGCACCGGCGTGGCGGCGTGCTCCGCTGCGGCAGCCTCGCTGCGGGGTGGGACGTGGGCGGGGTCGGCTGCGACGGTCGCGACGAGGAACGCGGACGCCATCATGGCGAGGCCACCCGTCGGGGTCAGCAGGTGCAGCGAGGGTCGGCGGCGCACGGGTCCGCGCTCGGCGGTGCGGCGCTCGGCTCGCGTGGTGGGTGCTGCGGAAATCTGGTGCGCTGCCCGGGCGCGGGTGCCGGACGGCGCCGCGTGGGATGCCGTCTCGTCCGCCGCCGTCGCGTGGTCGGCAGCGGGTGCGACGGGCCGGTGCAGCGAGGCGCGCGTCGGGTACTGCTTCGGCATGGCCAGAGCCTCGGGTCGACGACGGGACCCGACGACACTAGGTGCGCGTCGCAGGGCGCGGAGCGCCTTGTCGCTCCGCGGGCTCACGATGCGTCCTCGTGTGCGCCACGAACGGTGGTGGTGTCCGTCACGGCGGTGCCGGGCGGGGCCCGACGCGTCATGCCTTGGGCCCGCCCGGCGAGACGGAGAGCCGCGGATGCGTTCAGATGTGGACACGACGTACACATTCGACGGACTTGTCGTTAACGTCGGGTTGTCGCGGTGGCACAACGTGGTGACGCCGTAGGCCAGCTCCCTCGCGCACGCGGGCCCTCGTGGCCCGTGTGCGCGAGCTGCGGCGAGACGGCGACCTGCGAGCCTACGACCTACCGGCCGTCGGCGACCGGCGGGATCAGCAGCGGCATCACGACCTCGTCGAGGATCGCGTCGATCGTCTCCTCGGCGACCGGCCTCAGCGTCATGAGCAGCTCGGCGCGGAACAGGTCGAAGGCGAGCGCCCGCACGCGCGGGGTCAGGCGGGCGGGGTCGAGCTCGCCCCGTGCGACGGCGTTCGCGTAGAGCGCGTCGGTGCGGGGCGCCCGGCCGTCGAGCAGCAGCTCGCGCAGGTCGCCCGGCCCGGTGCCGGTCTCGGCGAAGTACCCGCCCAGGCGTGTGGCGGCGATGACGGCCACGCTGATGCGGGCGCCGTTGGCCCACAGCAGGTGCGCGCGCAGGTCCCCGCGCAGCGTGCCCGTGTCGACGGGGTGGTAGGGCACACCGCGTGCGCCGTGCAGCACGGCGGCCTGGGCGAGCTCGGGCCTGGTCGGCCAGCGCCGGTAGACGACGGCGCGGCTCGTCGACGCGCGCGCGGCCACTCCCTCGTAGGTGAGCCCGTCGTACCCGTGCTCGACGATCTCCTGCCAGGCGGCGTCGAGCAGGGCGGACTCCAGCGCGGGGCCGCGCCGGCGGCGCCGGACCGGTTGCTCGTCCTTTCCAAGAGACACGGTGTACCTTTCAGTCGAGCCGGAATAAGATCCGGGTTGTATCCAAAGGATCGCACAGGAGCCACAGCATGACGACAACACCCGCGGAGGCGCGCCCGTCCCGCACCGGGATGGACCCCGAGGTGACCCGCACCGCCTGGACCGTCCTCGTCGGCGGCCTCGCCGTCCTCTTCGACACCACCATCGTCGCCGTCGCGATCCGCACGCTCGCCACGGACCTGCACGTCGGGCTCACCACGATCCAGTGGGTGAGCACGGCCTACCTGCTCGCGCTCGGCGTCGCGGTGCCGCTGGTCGGCTGGGCGCAGCGCGTCCTGGGCGCCAAACGGCTGTGGATGACGGCGCTGGCGATCTTCCTGCTCGGGTCGGTGCTGTGCTCGCTGGCATGGTCCGCGGCCAGCCTCATCGCGTTCCGGGTCGTGCAGGGACTCGGCGGCGGCATCCTCATGCCGCTCATGATGACGATCATCATGCAAGCGGCCCGCGGCCAGAACCTCGGCCGGATGGCCGTCATCATCGGCCTGCCGGTCGCGCTCGGACCCATCATCGGCCCGGTCATCGGCGGGCTCATCCTGCAGAACCTGCACTGGTCGTGGCTGTTCTGGGTCAACGTGCCCTTCTGCGTCGCGGGCCTGGTGCTCGCCCGGCGCTTCCTCGCCCCCGACGGCCCCGTCCAGCGGGTGCGCCTGGACGTCGTCGGCCTCGCGCTGCTCGCTCCCGGCCTGGTGGGCGTGCTGTACGGCCTGAGCAACGTCTCGCGCGACGGCGGGTTCACGCGGACCGACGTCTGGGCGCCCGCCGCCGCGGGGCTGGTCCTCGTCGCCGCGTTCTGCCTGTGGGCGGTGCCGCGCGGGCGCGCGGCCCTGGTCAACGTGCGGCTGCTCGCGCACCGGCCGCTCGCGACGTCGTCGGTGCTCATGGGGCTGTCGGGGTTCGGCCTGTTCGGGGCGATGTTCCTGCTGCCGCTGTACTTCCAGGGGGTGCGCGGCCACGACGTCCTGGGCGCGGGGCTGCTGCTCGTGCCGCAGGGCGTCGGGGCGCTCGCGAGCCGGGTCGCGCTCGGCCGCGTCATCGACAAGGTCGGGCCGCGCTGGATCACTCTGACCTCGTTCGCCATGGTCGCCCTGGCGACCGTGCCGTTCGCCCTGGCGGGCGCCGCGACGAGCCAGGCGTGGCTCATGGTCGTGCTGTTCTTCCGGGGGCTCGGGCTGGGGTCCGCGATCATCCCGCTCATGGCGCACGCGTTCGCGGGGCTCGCGCACGACGACGTCCCCGACGCGTCGATCGTCAGCCGCCTCATCCAGCAGCTCGGCGGATCGTTCGGCACGGCCGTGCTGGCGACGGTCCTCGCGAGCGCGACGGCGGGCGCCGGGACGGTCGCCGACATGGCGGACGGGTTCGACCAGGCGTTCTGGGTGGCGGTCGCGTTCACGATGCTCGCCGTGGCGCTCTCGTTCCTGCTGCCGGCCGAGCCCCCCGGCAGGCAGCAGACAGCGGCACAGGGCGCTCGGGCGCCCGAGGGTGCGGCCGCGAACGGGTAGCCTGAGCGCCCATGCCCACCGTGCACGACGCCGCCCCGCGTGCGCGCGCCCTCGCGCGCGTGAGCGTGGTGGGCGACGGCCGCATGGGCCGCGCGCTCGCCGAAGCCCTGCGCGGGGCGGGCGTCGCGGTCACCGGGCCGCTCGGGCGGGGCGCGGACGCGGCCGGTGCGCGCGTCGTCCTGCTGGCCGTCCCCGACGCCGCGATCGCCGACGCCGCCTCCTGCGTCGCCGTGGGCGCGTTCGTCGGGCACCTGTCGGGGGCCACCACGCTCGCCCCGCTCACGGGCCACCGCGCCTTCAGCCTCCACCCGCTCACGACCGTCACGGCGGCGGGCGCGCGCTTCGACGGCGTGCCGGCGGCCGTCGCCGGCTCCGACGACGACGCGCTGGGCGTCGCCCTGGACCTGGCCGCCGTGCTGGGCCTGCGCCCGTTCGAGGTCGCCGACGCCGACCGCGTCGCCTACCACGCCGCAGCCGCCGTCGCCTCGAACTTCCTGGTCACGCTCGAAGGGCTCGCCGAGCGCCTCGCCGCGACGGCCGGCGTCGGACGCCAGGCGCTCGTGCCGCTGGTGCGTGCGAGCGTCGAGAACTGGGCGCGGCTCGGGGCGCGGGACGCGCTCACGGGCCCCGTCGCGCGCGGTGACGACGACGTCGTCGCCGCCCACCGCGCGGCGGTCGCCGAACGCGCGCCCGACGCGCTCGAGCTGTTCGACGCGCTCGTCGCCGCCACCCGAGACCTGGGAGACACCGCATGAGGACCGTCCGCACCGTCGCCGCCCTGCGCGAGGCGCTCGCGCCGCACCGCGCGGCGGGGCAGCGCATCGGGCTCGTGCCCACCATGGGCGCGCTCCACGAGGGCCACCTGTCGCTGGTGCGCGCCGCGCGCGCGGACAGCGACGTCGTCGTGGTCTCCGTCTTCGTCAACCCCACGCAGTTCGACGACCCCAACGACCTCGCGGCCTATCCGCGCACCGAGGCGGCCGACGTCGCCCTGGCCGCCGCCGCGGGAGCCGACCTCGTGTTCGCGCCCGAGCCCGCCGAGCTGTACCCGCGCGGGTACGCGACGACGGTCGCGGTCACCGGCCCGCTCGCCGAGAGCCTGGAGGGCGCGCAGCGCGGGCGCGCCCACTTCGACGGCGTCGCGACCGTCGTCACCAAGCTGCTGCTCGCGGTCGCGCCCGACGCCGCGTGGTTCGGCGCGAAGGACGCCCAGCAGGTCGTCGTCGTGCGACGCGTCGTCGCCGACCTCGGCATCCCCGTGCGGATCGAGGTCGGGCCGACGGTCCGCGACGCCGACGGACTGGCCATGTCGAGCCGCAACGTGCGCCTCGGCCCGGCCGACCGCACCCGCGCGCTCGCCCTCTCGCGCGCCCTGCGAGCCGTGCAGGACGCGCTCGGGGGCGGAGCGGACGTCCCTGCGGCGCGCGACGCCGGCCTGACCGAGCTCGCGACCGAGGGCATCGATCCCGAGTACCTCGCCCTGGTCGACCCCGACACGCTCGAGCCCGCCGAGCCGGGCCGTCCCGTCCTCGTGCTCGTCGCCGCGCGCGTCGGGCCCGTCCGCCTCATCGACACTGTGACCGTCACCCCCGACGCCCCCGGAGCCCTCTGATGCAGCGCACCATGCTGAAGTCGAAGATCCACCGTGCCACCCTCACCGGAAGCGACCTGCACTACGTCGGGTCGATCACGATCGACGCCGACCTGCTCGACGCGGCCGACATCCTGGAGCACGAGCAGGTGCACGTCGTCGACGTCGACAACGGCTCACGCTTCGAGACGTACACGATCGCGGGGGAGCGCGGCAGCGGCACGGTCCAGGTCAACGGCGCCGCGGCGCGCCTGGTCCACACGGGCGACACCGTCATCGTCATCTCCTACGCGCAGTACGACGCCGCCGAGCTCGCGTCCTACCGGCCCACCGTGGTGCACGTCGAGCGCGGCACGAACCGTGCCCTGCGCGTCGACGACGCCGTCGCCGAGCTGCTCGACGGGCCGCGCCCGTGAGCGCCCGGCCGGGCGACACGCCCCGCGCACGCGTCACGGTGCCCAGCCTGGCGGCCCGGGTCGCCGCGGGGGACAAGCTCGTCATGGTCACCGCGTACGACTACCCGTCGGCGCGTGCCGCCGAGCGGGCCGGCGTCGACCTGGTGCTCGTCGGCGACTCGGGGCGCAGGTGGTGCTGGGATACCCCTCCACGGTCCCGGTCGGCGTCGAGGAGATGCTCGTGCTCGCCCAGGCCGTGCGCCGAGGACTCACGGCTCCGCTCCTCGTGGCCGACCTGCCGTTCGGGTCCTACGAGGTCAGCGACGAGCAGGCCGTCACCACCGCCGTCCGGTTCGTCAAGGAGGCAGGTGCAGACGCGGTCAAGCTCGAAGGCGGAGGCCGGGTGCCGGCCTCGCGCATCCGCGCGATCACCGACGCCGGCATCCCCGTCATGGGTCACGTCGGCCTCACGCCGCAGACGGCCACGGCACTCGGCGGGTTCGCGGCCCAGGGCCGCACGGCGGCCGCGGCCGCGCGCGTGCTGCGCGAGGCGCTCGCGGTCGAGGAGGCGGGAGCGTTCTCGCTGGTGCTGGAGGCGATCCCGTCCGACCTCGCGCGCGAGATCACGCCACGCCTGACGATCCCGGCGATCGGCATCGGCGCCGGGCCCGCCGTCGACGGGCAGGTGCTGGTCATGCACGACCTGCTGGGGCTGACCGAGGGACGTGCCGCCAAGTTCGTCAAGCGGTACGCGTCGCTGCTGGACGCGATGGCCGATGGCGTCGCCGCCTACGCGCGGGACGTCCGCACGGGCGTCTATCCCGGGCCGGAGCACGGCTACGCGATGCCCGACGGCGTGCTCGACGCGGTGCGCGAAGGGCTTGCGCGGCGGCAGGACGAAGACGGCACCGGCCGGAGCGTGCGGCCGGCATGAGCGAGCGGTGCGGCGCCGGCCAGAGGCCGACGCCGCACCGGTGTGCTCAGGACCGCTGCTGCGCCGTCTCCGGGTGCAGCCTGCGGTCGATCGCCTTGACGAGCTCCATCACCAGGAAGATGACGACGGCGAGGCCGATGCAGATGAGCCACTCACGCATCCCGATCCCGGTGACGCGGAAGAGCGTCTGCATGAACGGGGTGTAGAGGAAGAACACGTGCAGCGCCACGAGCGCGGCCACCGCCCACAGCACGGCCTTGTTGCCCTTGAGCACGTCGACCGTCAGCGACGAGCGGTGCATGAACCGGCAGTTGAACAGGTACGCGACCTGCCCGAGCGCGAGCATGGTCAGGCCGGCCGACTGCGCGAGCGTGCCGTTGCGGTGCCCGCCGATCCCGAAGAACCCGTAGAACTCGGCCGCGAAGACCAGCAGCGAGGCGCCGCCGATGAGCACGGACACGAACAGGATGCGCCGCAGGAAGTCGGGCGTGATGAGCGGCGTCTTCGGGTTGCGCGGGGGCCGCCGCATGACGCCCGGCTCGGCCGGCTCGGTGGCCAGCGGCAGCGCGAGCGTCACGGAGGTCACCATGTTGATCCACAGCACCTGCACGGGCAGCAGCGGCATGACCGTCCACCCAAGCAGCACCGCGAACAGCAGGCCGAGCGACTGCGCACCGTTGGTGGGCAGCATGAACAGCACGGCCTTGCGGATGTTGTCGTAGATGCGCCGGCCCTCGGCCACCGCGCGCTCGATGGTGGCGAAGTTGTCGTCCGCCAGCACGATGTCGGCGGCCTCCTTGGTCGCCTCGGTGCCCTTGATGCCCATGGCCACGCCGACGTCGGCCTGCGTGAGCGCGGGGGCGTCGTTGACGCCGTCACCGGTCATCGCGACGACCTCGCCGTGCTTCTGCAGCGCGCGCACGATGCGGATCTTGTGCTCGGGGCTGGTGCGTGCGTAGACGTGGACGGACTGCACAACCTCGGCGAGGTCCATGTCGGACATCGCCTGGAGCTCGGCCCCGGTGAGCGTGGGTGCGTCGGGGGAGTCGATGATGCCCATCTCCAGGGCGATGGCCTTGGCGGTGTCGGCGTGGTCGCCGGTGATCATCGCGACCGCGATGCCTGCCTCGCGGGCCTCGGCGATGGCCGCGATGGCCTCGGGGCGCGGCGGGTCGACGATGCCGGTGATGCCGACCATCGTCAGCCCGCGCGGGCCGTCCTCGGGCAGCTCGCCCAGCGTGTCGGGCACCTCCTGGCGTGCGGCGGCGAGCACGCGCAGGCCCTGGCCGGCCAGGGCCGCCATCTCGGCGTCCCAGAAGCCGGCGTCGAAGGGTTCGGGGGTCCCGTCGGGGCCGAGCTGCGTGGTGCAGCGGGCGCGCACCGAGTCGAGCGCGCCCTTGACCAGCACGTGCCGCGCCCCGGCGGGGTCCTGCGCCAGCGTCGCCATGTACTTGGTCGCGGAGTCGAACGGCAGCTCGGCGACGCGCTCCCAGCCGTCGCCGGTGACGCCGGCCTTGCGCCCGAGGACGAGCACGGCGCCCTCGGTCGGTTCCCCGATGAGCTTCCACCGCTCGCCGTCCTGCTCGAGGTGGGCGTCGTTGCACAGCGCCATCACCTCGGCCACCGCGGTGAGGTCGGCGGTCGCCGCCTGGGCGCCGTCCTGGGTGACGACACGGCCGACGGGCGCGTACCCGGTGCCCTCGACGTCGTACTGGCCGCTGCGCGTCGAGACGTGGCGCACGGTCATCTCGTTCTGCGTGAGCGTGCCGGTCTTGTCCGAGCAGATGGTCGAGACCGAGCCGAGCGTCTCGACCGACGCCATCTTGCGGCTGATGGCGTTGCGGCGGGCCATGGCCTGCACGCCCAGCGCGAGGGTGATGGTGACGAGCGCGGGCAGGCCCTCGGGGATGGCGGCGACGGCGAAGCCGATGGTCGCCGAGACGAGGTCGGGCCCGGAGATGTCGCGCACGAGGCCGATGACGACCATGACGGCCGCCATGCCGAGGATGAGGACGGCGAGGCGCTTGCCGAACACGGCCATGGTCTTGGCCAGCGGCGTGTCCATCTCGTCGGCCTCGGAGATCATGGTCTGGATGCGGCCGATCTCCGTGGTCGAGCCGGTCGAGGTGACGACGGCGGTACCGGTCCCGGCGACCACGAGCGTCGAGGAGAACAGCATCGAGGTGCGGTCGCCGACGTTCGCCTTCTCGGCGACGACGTCGACCGTCTTGACCGACGCGACGGACTCGCCGGTCAGCGCCGCCTCCTCGACCTGGAGGTTGGAGGCGTCCAGCAGGCGTGCGTCGGCCGGGACGCGGTCGCCGGGACGCACCTTGATGACGTCGCCCGGGACGAGCGTCTCGGCGTCGACGTCGCTGACCGTGCCGTCACGCATCACGTGGGCGCGCGAGGAGAGCATGCCCTTGATGGCGTCGAGCGCCTTCTCGGCGCGGCCCTCCTGGATCATGCCGATGGCGACGTTGATGATCGCGACCGCCGCGATGACGGACACGTCGATCCAGTTGGACGCGTCGCCCGTGTAGATCGCGATCGCGGCCTTGATGAGTGCCGCGATGAGCAGCAGGAAGATCAGGACGTCGTTGAGATGTCCGGCGAGCTTCTTCCACCACGGGTCGCGTGGTTGTAGAGGAAGGCGGTTGGGCCCCGTGCTCGCCAGGCGAGCCTCGGCCTCCGTCGTGGTCAGTCCTTCCAGACGTGCGTCGAGTCCATCGAGGACATCGTTTGCCGTCTGGGCCCATGGAGCGGCCATGCGCATCCCTCCCGTTGATCCGACGTGTTCCCCGCGCCCATCCTGCCGTCGACCGGGGGCAAGGGCATGTGCGAGGCCGGACCACATGCACGACGGGGCGCGATGCGATCGTTCGACCAGCAACGATGCACCGATCTGCCTGCTCGGCCGCTCGTCCCCGTGCCGGCCGCGGCGTCGGGCCGCGCCCGCGCCACGACGGGTTCGAGCGCGGCCCACGTGAAGGGCATGCGCGGCAGTCGCTCGGTGTGCGCGGCGCGAGCGGTGTGCGCGGTGTGCGCGGTGTGCGCGGTGCGAGCGGTGCGAGCGGTGTGCGCTGGTCGTGTCGCGCGAACGCGCGAGCGCCCCGTCCCGCTGGGGGACGAGGCGCTCGGTGCGGCGGCGGTCAGACGGTGACCGGCGTGGGCTGGGCGACCTTCGCCCCGGCGGCGATGCGGGTCAGGGCGTAGCCGTTGCCGGCGACGAGGACGCCGAGGCCCATGACGAGGGCGGCGACGCCGTAGGCGATGACCGAGGTGAACAGCGACGCGCGCAGGAACGCGCCCTGCTGCGCCGTGGCGCGCAGCGGGTCCTCGCGGTCGAGCTCGGCGAACGTCTTGCCTCCGGTGATGTCGAGCGTGTGCTTGTCGATGACCTGTGCCTGTGCGAACGCCGAGAGCGGGTTGTTGACGGCGGTGCCGGCCATGAACGAGGCGTCCGCAGCGACGGTGATGCGCTGGTCGTCGAGCTGGGCGGAGACGACGCCCCAGGTGGCGCCTCCGATGACGATCATGGCCAGGCCGGCGACGAGGCCGACGATGCCGAGGATGCGCACGGGCTTGTGGGTGGTGCTCATGGTGGTGTCCCCTCGTGACGAGCCGCTCGTGGCGGCGCTCGTGGCGGTCGGGCCGGTGTGGTCCGACCTGATAGATGAAACGTTAACTGTGTGGTCAGACCACAGCAAGTCCGCGCCACATGACGTGCCTCACAGCGACATCGCCCGGACGTCGGGGGCCGGGATTCAGCGGGTGTCGTTCGGGGGGTCGTGCTTGCCCTCGCGGCGGCGAAGGGCGAGAGGTACGTTCGCCGCACGGCCGGCGATCGGCAGTGACTCACAGGCGGCGCGGTCACGGGCGCCCCGAGACAGAAGGAGCAGCCATGGGGCTGGATGACTTCCTCGACAAGGCGAAGGACCTCGCCTCCGAGGAGAACCTCGACAAGGCCAAGTCGTTCCTGACGGACGAGAACGTCGACAAGGTCGCGGACAAGATCAAGGACATCGCACCCGACGCCGTCGACGGCATCGTCGACCAGGTCGCGCAGAAGGCCAAGGACTTCGGGGGCGAGTGACGTGAGCTTTCTCGACCGGATGAAGGACGCCGCGGAGAACGCGGTCGACAAGGTGAAGGACGTCGCCGAGGACGTGGCCGACAAGGTGCAGGACGTCGCGGAGGACGTGGCCGACAAGGCCAAGGACCTGGCCAGCGACGAGAACATCGAGCGAGCCGCCGAGAAGCTCAAGAGCGTCGCCCCCGACGCCGTCGACGCCAAGATCGACGCGCTCGCCGACAAGGCCCAGCAGCTCAACGACCGCGGCGGTCCGCCCGCCGGGGCCTGACCCGCGCACGGCGCCACACCGCCGCACCGCGCCGGATGGCGTCGGCGCAGCCCGGTCGCGTCGGTACGATCGAGGGGCGCCGCCCGAGGGCGGCGCCCCTTGACGCGTCCCGGGCCGTACCGCGCCCGCACGCAGGGATCCACCACCCACGCGGGCGGCCTTCGTCCGTCGCCCGGTGAACCGAAGGAGCAGCACGTGTCCGACGCCGCGCAGTCACCGACCGCCGAAACCCGAGCCCCGCAGCAGGTCGAGACGACGCCGACGACGGGTGCCGAGCTCTTCGCCGACCGCAAGGACGTCGTCGTCGTGCGCGTCGACGGCGAGCTGTGGGACCTCGACCGGGAGCTGCCCGCGGGCGCCACCGTCGAGCCCGTCACCGTCCACGAGCCCGACGGCCTGAACGTGCTGCGCCACTCCGCGGCCCACGTGCTCGCCCAGGCCGTGCAGCAGGTCAACCCCGACGCCAGGCTCGGCATCGGCCCGCCGGTGCGCGACGGCTTCTACTACGACTTCGACGTCGCGACGCCGTTCACCCCCGAGGACCTCAAGGCGCTCGACAAGGCGATGTCGCGCATCATCCGCGAGGGCCAGACGTTCCGCCGCCGCGTCGTCACCGAGGCCGAGGCGCGCGCCGAGCTCGCGAACGAGCCCTACAAGCTCGAGCTCATCGGCCTCAAGGGGAGCGCGGGCGACGACAACGGCGAGAACGTGGAGGTCGGGGGCGCGGAGCTGACGATCTACGACAACGTGCGCGGCGCCGGCCGCGAGAGCGAGACCGTGGTGTGGAAGGACCTGTGCCGCGGCCCGCACCTGCCGAGCACCAAGCTCATCGGGCAGGGCGTGCAGCTCATGCGCTCGGCCGCGGCGTACTGGCGCGGCGACCAGAAGAACGCGTCGTTGCAGCGCGTCTACGGCACCGCGTGGCCGTCCAAGGACGAGCTCAAGGCCCACCTCGAGCGCCTGGCCGAGGCCGAGCGGCGCGACCACCGCCGCATCGGCACCGAGATGGACCTGTTCTCGTTCCACGACGAGGTCGGCTCCGGCCTGCCCCTGTTCCACCCCAAGGGCGGCGTCATCAAGCGGGTCATGGAGGACTACGTCCGCCAGCGCCACATCGAAGAGGGCTTCTCCTACGTCGGCACCCCGCACATCACCAAGGAAGAGCTCTTCTACACCTCGGGGCACCTGCCCTACTACGGGGACACCATGTTCCCGGCGCTCGACCTGGAGGACGTCGGAGACCACGGGCACTACCGCCTCAAGGCGATGAACTGCCCGATGCACAACCTGATCTTCTCCAGCCGCGGCCGCTCCTACCGCGAGCTGCCCATCCGGCTGTTCGAGTTCGGCACCGTCTACCGCTACGAGAAGTCGGGCGTGGTGCAGGGTCTGACCCGTGTGCGCGGCCTGACCCAGGACGACTCGCACTCCTACGTCACGCCCGAGCAGGCGCCCGACGAGGTCAAGCACCTGCTGGGCTTCATGCTGAGCGTGCTCAAGGACTTCGGCCTCGACGACTTCTACCTCGAGCTGTCGACCCGCGACGACAAGAAGAAGGACAAGTTCGTCGGTTCCGACGAGGACTGGGCCAAGGCGACCGCCGTCCTGGAGCAGGTCGCGGTCGAGTCCGGCCTCGACCTGGTCGCCGACCCGGGCGGCGCCGCGTTCTACGGCCCCAAGATCTCCGTCCAGGCCAAGGACGCGATCGGCCGCACCTGGCAGATGGGCACCGTGCAGTACGACTTCAACCAGCCGGCCCGCTTCGGCCTGGAGTACACGGCACCCGACGGGTCCAAGCAGCAGCCCGTCATGATCCACTCGGCCAAGTTCGGCTCGATCGAACGGTTCATGGGCGTGCTCATCGAGCACTACGCGGGGCTCTTCCCCGCGTGGCTCGCCCCCGTGCAGGTGCTCGCCGTGCCCGTCGCCGAGGCGTTCGACGACTACCTCAAGGACGTCGTCGCCCAGCTCACGGCGCTGGGCGTCCGGGCCGAGATCGACCTGTCCGACGACCGGTTCGGCAAGAAGATCCGCAACGCCGCCAAGGAGAAGGTGCCCTTCGTGCTCATCGCCGGCGGCGAGGACGCCGAGGCGGGCGCGGTCAGCTTCCGCTACCGCGACGGCCGCCAGGACAACGGCGTGCCGGTCGCCGAGGCGATCGAGCGCATCGTCGCCGCGGTGCGCGACAGGGCACAGGTGTGAGCGTGACGGACGACGCGCAGGGGGGCGCCACGGTCGAGCCGGCCGCGGCGTTCCCCCCGCCGCTCGACGACCTGCAGCGGCTGTGGACCCCGCACCGCCTGGTCTACGTCGGGGGACAGGACAAGCCGAAGGACGCCACCGCGTCGTCGTGCCCGTTCTGCGGGGTCGCGCCCGAGGACGACGAGCGCCGGCTCGTCGTCGCACGCGGGGCGACCTGCCTCGCGATCCTCAACCTGTACCCCTACAACCCGGGCCACCTCATGGTGGTGCCCTACCGTCACGTCGCCTCCTACGTCGACCTGACGCCCGCCGAGACCGTCGAGGTCGCGACGATGACGCAGACGGCGATCCGCGTCCTGACGGCCGTCTACCACCCGGCGGGGTTCAACCTGGGCATGAACCAGGGCGAGGTCGCCGGCGCCGGCATCGCCGCGCACCTGCACCAGCACGTCGTCCCGCGCTGGCAGGGCGACGCCAACTTCCTGCCGGTGGTGGCCCGCACCAAGGCCGTGCCCGAGCTGCTCGCCGACACCCGCGCCCGGCTCGCCGCCGCGTGGCCCGCCCCTGCCGAAGACCCCGACGAGGAGCCTTCCTGATGTTCTCCCGCCTTCGCTCGACCATGCAGGCGTTGTTCACGCCGATGGCCAAGGGCCTCATGCGGCTGGGGGTGAGCCCCGACGCCGTGACGATCGCCGGCACCGTCGTCGTCACCGGGCTCGCCCTGGGCCTGCTGCCCACCGGGCACCTGTTCCTGGGGGCGCTGCTCATCGGGGTGTTCGCCCTGTTCGACTCGCTCGACGGCGTGCTGGCCCGCCTGTCGGGGCGGTCCGGTCCGTGGGGCGCGTTCCTCGACTCGACGCTCGACCGCATCTCCGACGGGGCCGTGTTCGCCGGCATCACCCTGTGGTTCGTGCTGCACCCCGACGTCGCCCACCAGCGGTGGGGCGCGGCCGCGGCGCTCGCGTGCCTGGTGCTCGGCGGCGTCGTGCCGTACGCGCGCGCCCGCGCCGAGTCCGTCGGCGCCGACGCGCACGTCGGCATCGCCGAACGCTCCGACCGCCTCGTCATCGCCCTGGTCCCGACCGGGTTCGTGCCGCTCGGGCTGCCCGTCGTCGTGCTCGTCGTCGTGCTCACGCTGCTCGCCCTGGCGAGCCTGGTGACCGTCGCGCAGCGCGTCGCAGCGGTCCACCGCCAGCTCGCACCGGGCCGGAAGGCCGCCCGTGGTTGACGTCGCCCGCGCGTACACGTTCGCGTGGCGTCACGCGCCACGCGTCCCCGAACCCGTCCTGCGCGCGGCGTTCACGCTCGTGGCCGACGTCGCGTGGTTGCGGCGCGGTGCCGGCGTGCGACGCCTGGAAGCCAACTACGCGCGCGTTCGCCCCGAGCTCGACGCGCGGGCGCTGCGCCGTCTGGCCCGCGCCGGCATGCGCTCCTACATGCGCTACTTCCGTGAGGCGTTCACGCTCCAGGGAGCCACCCCCGAGCAGATCGCGGCGCGCGTGCGGGTCCAGGGAGCGCAGAACGTGCGCGCGGTCGCCGAGGACGGCGCCGCCGCCTCGCTCGCCCTCGGACACCTGGGCAACTGGGACCTCGCGGGCGCGTGGGCCACCCCGCACCTCGCCCCCGTGCTGACCGTCGCCGAGAAGCTCCAGCCCGAGGCGTTGTACGAAGAGTTCGTCGGCTTCCGCCGCTCGATCGGCATCGAGGTGCTGGGCCTGGGCGACGCCGACGTGTTCCGCCGGCTCGTGCGCGGCGTCGCCGCGGGCGGCCGGCTCGTGCCCCTGCTCGCCGACCGCGACCTGACCGCCACGGGCGTCGAGGTCGACCTCGCCGGGCACCGCGCGCGCGTCGCCGCCGGCCCCGCGACGCTGGCGCTCGCGGGCGGCGTCGACCTCCTCCCGACGAGCATCACCTACGAACGGCTGCACGGCGCCCGGCGCCGGGCCGCGGGCACGCCGTGGGGCATCGTGATCACGTTCCACCCGCCCGTCCCGGTGCCCGACGTCGACCCCTCGCTGCCCGGCCACGTGCGGCGCCGGACGCAGGTCGCCGCCATGACGCAGGGCTGGGTCGACACGCTGGCCCGCACGCTGCGCGAGAGCACGCAGGACTGGCACATGCTCCAGAGGGTCTTCGTCGACGACCTCGATCCCGCGCGGTACGCCCGCACGCGCGCCGCCTCGGGCGAGCCGGCGTCCGCAACCCCGTCACAGCACGCGGCGGGAGTGCAGGAATGACCCGGCCGCTGCGTGTGGGCATCGTCTGCCCCTACTCCTTCGACGCCCCCGGTGGCGTCCAGTTCCACGTGCGCGACCTCGCCCAGGCGCTCCAGTCGCGCGGCCACGAGGTCTCCGTGCTGGCACCGGCCGACGACGACACGCCCGTGCCCGACGTCGTCGTGCCCGCGGGCAAGGCCGTGGCGGTGCGCTACAACGGGTCGGTCGCGCGGCTGACGTTCGGCCCGCGCGCCGCGGCCCGCGTGCGGCGCTGGGTCGACGCGGGCCGGTTCGACGTGCTGCACCTGCACGAGCCCATGACGCCGAGCCTGTCCATGCTCGCGCTGTGGATCGCCGAGGGGCCCGTCGTCGCCACGTTCCACACCGCGCAGGTGCGTTCGCGCGCCCTCCAGGTGGCCTACCCGCTGCTGCGCCAGAGCCTGGAGAAGATCGCCGCGCGCATCGCCGTCTCGGAGGACGCGCGGCGCATGCTCATCGACCACGTGGGGGCGACGCGGTCGTCATCCCCAACGGGGTGTACGTCGACACGTTCGCCGCGGCAGAGCCCAACCCGGCGTGGCAGGGCACGCCGCAGGCGCCGACCATCGCGTTCCTGGGCCGGCTCGACGAGCCGCGCAAGGGCCTGATGGTGCTGGCCGCCGCGATCCCGCAGGTGCTCGCCCGGCACCCGGGCGCGCGGTTCCTCATCGCTGGTCGCGGCGACGCCGGGCGCGACGACGCCCTCGCGGCGCTCGGGGAGCACGCCGCGGCCGTGACGTTCCTCGGTGGCATCAGCGACGAGGACAAGGCCGCCCTGCTCGCGTCCGTCGACCTGTACATCGCCCCGCAGACCGGCGGCGAGAGCTTCGGCATCGTGCTGGTCGAGGCCATGAGCGCCGGTGCGGGCGTCGTCGCGAGCGACCTCGGCGCGTTCCGCCGGGTGCTCGACGACGGTGCCGCGGGCGCGGTGTTCCGCTCGGAGGACCCGGCCGACCTCGCACGCGTCGTCTGCGACGCGCTCGAGGACCCGGCCGCGACCGCCGCACGGCGGGCCCACGCGACCACCTGGGTGCGCCACTTCGACTGGGCGAGCGTGACCAACCAGGTCGAGGCGGTCTACGAGATGGCCGTGGCCGCGGGCGAGGCGATCCCGGTGCGCCCCGACGCCGCGTGGCGGGCGTCGCGCGCGCTGCGGCTGCTCGGTGAAGGAGGCGACCGATGAGCTGGTCCGAGATCACCCTCGTCGTGCTGGTGACGTTCGGGGTGCTGCTGTGGCTCGCGTGGATCTGGGCCTCGCGCCTGGACCGCCTGCACCGCAAGGTCGCCGCCTCGCGCATCGCCCTGGACGCCCAGCTCGTGCGCAGGGCCAGTGCCGCCGCCGACCTGGCGACGTGCGGGCTGCTCGACCCGGCCTCGGCGGTGCTGGTGGCCGACGCCGCCTACGCCGTCGTCGACGACGCGGGGCCGGTGACCGAACCCGGGCAGGCGCTCGCGATGGACGGCCTCGGCGCGGCGCGCGAGCGCGCGGAGAGCGCCCTGTCGGCGACGCTGCGCTCGGCCCTCGACGACGCCGGGACGCTCGAGGACCTGCGTTCGACGCCTGCGGGGGACGCGCTCGTGGCCAACCTCGGCGCCGGCTGGTACCGCGCGCAGCTCGCGCGACGGTTCCACAACGAGGCGGTCGCCCAGGCGCAGCGCGCGCGCCGGCACTGGTACATCCGGGCGCTGCACCTGGCCGGCCGGGCGCCCGTGCCGCAGACCGTCGAGCTCGACGACCTGCTCCCGGCGGGGCTCGACGCACCGGCCCAGCCGTAGGATGACCGCGTGGAGAACAACCAGAGTGTGAACACCCCGTCGGGCGCGGCGGGCGAGGTCGGCACGGCGCGCGTCAAGCGCGGCATGGCGGAGATGCTCAAGGGCGGCGTCATCATGGACGTCGTCACCCCGGAGCAGGCCAAGATCGCCGAGGACGCCGGTGCGGTAGCCGTCATGGCCCTCGAACGCGTGCCCGCCGACATCCGGGCCCAGGGCGGCGTCGCGCGCATGAGCGACCCCGACATGATCGAGGGCATCATCGGAGCCGTCTCGATCCCCGTCATGGCCAAGGCCCGCATCGGGCACTTCGTCGAGGCGCAGGTGCTCCAGGCGCTGGGCGTCGACTACGTCGACGAGTCCGAGGTGCTGACGCCGGCCGACTACACCAACCACATCGACAAGTGGCAGTTCACGGTGCCGTTCGTGTGCGGGGCCACCAACCTCGGCGAGGCGCTGCGCCGCATCACCGAGGGCGCCGCCATGATCCGCTCGAAGGGCGAGGCGGGCACGGGCGACGTCTCGAACGCGACGACCCACATGCGACAGATCCGCCAGGAGATCCGCCGCCTGCAGTCGCTGCCCCAGGACGAGCTGTTCGTCGCCGCGAAGGAGCTGCAGGCGCCCTACGAGCTCGTCGCCGAGGTCGCGCGCACCGGCAAGCTGCCCGTCGTGCTGTTCACCGCGGGCGGCATCGCCACCCCGGCCGACGCGGCGATGATGATGCAGCTCGGCGCCGAGGGCGTGTTCGTCGGCTCGGGCATCTTCAAGTCGGGCGACCCGGTCGCGCGGGCCAAGGCGATCGTCCAGGCGACGACGTTCTTCGACGACCCGTCCGTCATCGCGAAGGTCTCGCGCGGGCTGGGCGAGGCCATGGTCGGCATCAACGTCGAGGCCGAGCCCGCCCCGGTGCGGCTCGCCGAGCGCGGTTGGTGAGTCGTCCCGGTGGGTGAGCCCGTCGAGGCCACCACCGCCTCCTCGCTCGGCCCCGACTGGGTGCGCGGCGAGGACGGCCTGCGGTACCGCCGCGCGGCCCGCGTCGTCGTGCTCGACGACGCGGGCCGCGCGCTGCTCGTGCGCGGGCACGACGCCGACCAGCCCGAGCGTGCGTGGTGGTTCACGGTCGGCGGAGGCATCGACGACGGCGAGAGCGAGGTCGAGGCTGCGCTGCGCGAGCTGCGCGAGGAGGCCGGCATCGCGCTCGACCCGGCCGATCTCACCGGGCCGGTGATGACGCGCTCGGGCTACTTCCACTTCTTCGCCGAGACGTGCCGTCAGGACGAGGTCTTCTTCCTCGCCCGGGTGCCGGCGGGCATCGAGCCCGACGCCTCCGGCTGGACCGACGTCGAACGCGAGGTGCTCGAGGGGCTGGCGTGGCTGTCGCCCGTCGAGCTGCGCGAGCAGCCGCTCGAGGTGTTCCCGACGGCGCTGCCCGACGTCGTCGAGAGGCTGGCGTCCGGCTGGGACGGCACGGTGCTGCACCTCGGTGAGGAGCACGACGACTGAGCACGGGGGCGTGCCGTGCGCCCTAGACTGCCGGGCGTGACTTCCACCCCCACCATCGGCGTCCTCGCGCTGCAGGGCGACGTGCGCGAGCACGCCGGCGCGCTCGAGCGGGCGGGCGCCCGTGCGGTCCCCGTCCGCCGCCGCAGTGAGCTCGCGGCGGTCGACGGCCTCGTCCTGCCGGGCGGCGAGTCGACGACGATCGACAAGCTGTTGCGCATCTTCGAGCTCGACGAGCCGCTGCGGACCCTCGTCGCGGGCGGGCTGCCCGTCTACGGCAGCTGCGCGGGGATGATCCTGCTGGCCGACCACATCGAGGCGGGCATCGAGGGGCAGCGGACCCTCGGCGGCATGGACGTGGTGGTGCGTCGCAACGCGTTCGGCCGGCAGGTCGACTCGTTCGAGGCCGACCTCGACGTCGCCGGCATCTCCGACCAGCCCGGCGGCGCACCGGTGCGCACGGTGTTCATCCGGGCGCCGTGGATCGAGCAGGCGGGCCCCGGTGTCGAGGTTCTGGCGCGTATCCCCGCACGCGCGACGGACGGCAGCCCCGTGCGGGTGGGCGCCGGTAAGATCGTCGCTGCACGTCAAGGGCGGCTGCTGGCGACCTCGTTCCACCCGGAGATCACCGGGGACGCGCGCGTTCACGCGCTGTTCGTCCGCATGGTCGCCGCCGGCTAAGAATCGCGAAGGAGACAGGTAGTCCATGTCCGGTCACTCCAAGTGGGCCACGACGAAGCACAAGAAGGCCGCGATCGACGCCAAGCGCGGCAAGCTCTTCGCGAAGCTCATCAAGAACATCGAGGTCGCGGCCCGCGTCGGCGGCGGAGACCCCGCGGGCAACCCGACGCTGTTCGACGCCATCCAGAAGGCCAAGAAGTCGTCGGTCCCCAACGACAACATCGACCGCGCCGTCAAGCGCGGCTCGGGCGAGGGCGCCGACGCCGTCGACTACCAGACGATCATGTACGAGGGCTACGGCACCAACGGCATCGC
Source organism: Xylanimonas allomyrinae (assembly GCF_004135345.1). Classification (NCBI taxonomy): domain Bacteria; kingdom Bacillati; phylum Actinomycetota; class Actinomycetes; order Micrococcales; family Promicromonosporaceae; genus Xylanimonas; species Xylanimonas allomyrinae. Next base: position 1,142,841 of record NZ_CP035495.1, on the reverse strand, counting down.
CGTGCTGGTCGAGTGCCTCACGGACAACAAGAACCGTGCCGCCTCCGAGGTGCGCCTGGCGTTCTCCCGCAACGGCGGCAACCTCGCCGACCCGGGCTCGGTGTCCTACCTGTTCTCGCGCAAGGGCCTGGTCGTGGTCCCCAAGTCGGACGGCGTGGGCGAGGACGAGGTCATGCTCGCCGCGCTCGAGGCCGGCGCCGAGGAGGTCACGGACGAGGGCGACACCGTCGAGGTGCTGTGCGAGGCGACCGACCTGGTCGCCGTGCGCACCGCGATCCAGGACGCCGGCATCGACTACGACAGCGCCGACGTCATCTTCCACCCGTCGATGCAGGTCGAGGTCGACGCCGAGGGTGCGCGCAAGATCCTGCGCCTCATCGACGCGCTCGAGGACTCCGACGACGTGCAGAACGTCTACGCCAACTTCGACGCGTCCGACGAGGTGCTCGCGGAGCTCGAGGACGACTGATCGCCGCGCCCTGGGGCGTGGCTGCCCGCGTCCGGCGCCGCGTTCCGTAGGGTGACAGCGTGCGCGTCCTCGGAGTCGACCCTGGCCTGACCCGGTGCGGCGTCGGCGTGGTCGACTCCCTGCCCGGGCGGCGGGCGCGGCTCGTCGCCGTCGGCGTCATCCGCTCCGACCCGGCCGCGAGCGTCGACCTGCGGCTGCTGACGCTCGCACGCGAGCTCGACGACTGGCTCGACGAGCACGTGCCCGACGTGGTCGCCGTCGAACGGGTCTTCGCCCAGCACAACGTCGGCACCGTCATGGGCACCGCCCAGGTGGCGGGGCTGGCGATGGTCGCGGCCGCGCGCCGCGGGGTCCCGGTGGCGCTGCACACGCCGTCGGAGGTCAAGGCCGCCGTCACCGGCTCGGGTCGCGCCGGCAAGGCGCAGGTGCAGCGCATGGTGCAGACGCTCCTGGGTCTTGCCGACCCGCCACGCCCGGCCGACGCCGCGGACGCGCTCGCGCTCGCGATCACCCACCTGTGGCGCCCCGCCGGCGCACTCCAGGGCGGCGACCGCCACGAGCTCACCCCGGCCCAGCGTGCGTGGGCCGCCGCCGAGCACGCGGCCCGGCACGCGCCCCGCCCCGCCGCTCGGCCCGCCCCGAGATAGCCCCGCCCCGGGGAGGCTCCCCGTCGGCGGGTGGCGCGGTTCGCGCGCGGCGTGCGCATCGTCGCGCGCGTCCGGGTGCCGTCCTGGGGGTGTCGTCGACGGGAGGCGGCGCAGGATTGGTAGGTTGGGGCCTCGTACGGGTGTTCGACAAGGAGGAGTGCCGGTGATCGCGTCGCTGACCGGGATCGTGGAGCGCGTGTCGCTCGACCGGGCCGTGATCAACGTCCAAGGGGTCGGGTACCTCGTTCATGCGACGCCGGGCACGCTCGCGCGGCTGCGGATCGGCGAGGCATCCATGCTCTACACGACGATGGTGGTGCGCGAGGAGTCCATGACCCTGTACGCGTTCGCCGACGACGACGAGCGCGACGTGTTCGAGACCGCGCAGTCCGTCTCGGGCGTCGGCCCGCGCATCGCGCTGGCGATCCTCGCGGTCCACACGCCCGACGCCGTGCGCGCCGCGATGCACACCCAGGACGTCAAGGCGCTCACACGCGTGCCGGGCATCGGGCCGAAGGTCGCCCAGCGCATCCTGCTGGAGCTCGGCGGCAAGCTCGGCGCACCCACGGGGGCCGGGAACGGCGCCACGGCAGGCTCGCCCGCCGCTGCCGGCGACCAGCGGGGCAAGGTCGTCGAGGCCCTGGTCGGTCTGGGCTACCCCAGCAAGGTCGCCGAGGACGCCGTCGCCCGCGCCCTGAAGGACTCCGGCGCCGAGACGGTGGCCGAGCCCGACGTCGCCGCGACCCTGCGCGCGACGCTGCGCTCCCTGGGCGGCCGCCGTGGTTGACGGCCGCTACGAGGAGCCCCAGTTCACCAGCGAGCGGATCGTCACGGCGTCGGCCGACGACGTCGAGCGGGCCGCCGAGGCGGCGCTGCGCCCCAAGCGGCTCGCGGAGTTCGTCGGCCAGCCGGTCGTGCGCGACCAGCTCTCGCTCGTGCTGCAAGCCGCGATCGCGCGCGGCGCCCCACCCGACCACGTGCTGCTCTCCGGACCGCCCGGCCTCGGCAAGACGACGCTGGCGATGATCATCGCGGGCGAGCTGGGCACGTCCCTGCGCGTGACGAGCGGCCCGGCGATCCAGCACGCCGGCGACCTCGCGGCCGTGCTGTCCTCGCTCGAGGAGGGCGAGGTGCTCTTCATCGACGAGATCCACCGCCTCGCCCGCCCGGCCGAGGAGCTGCTGTACGTCGCGATGGAGGACTTCCGCGTCGACGTCGTCGTCGGCAAGGGGGCGGGGGCGAGCGCGATCCCGCTCGCGCTGCCGCCGTTCACCGTCGTGGGTGCGACCACACGCTCGGGGCTGCTGCCCGCTCCGCTGCGCGACAGGTTCGGCTTCACCGGGCACCTGGACTTCTACGACGCGGCAGACCTGGAACGCGTCATCGTCCGCTCGGCCGGGCTGCTCGGCGTCGACCTGGAGCACGCGGCGGCACACGAGATCGCCGGCCGCTCGCGCGGCACGCCCCGCATCGCCAACCGCCTGCTGCGGCGCGTGCGCGACTGGGCGCAGGTGCGCGGCAGCGGCAGGCTCGACCTGGCCGCCGCGCACGCGGCGCTCGAGGTCTTCGAGGTCGACCCGGTGGGCCTCGACCGGCTCGACAGGGCCGTGCTCGACGCGCTGTGCCGTCGCTTCGGCGGCGGCCCGGTCGGCCTGTCCACGCTCGCGATGACGGTGGGCGAGGAGGCCGACACCGTCGAGACGGTCGCCGAGCCCTACCTGGTCCGCGAAGGGTTCGTGGCCCGCACGCCGCGCGGTCGCGTCGCCACGCCGCTCGCCTGGGAGCACCTCGGGCTGGCCGTCCCGGCGGGCGCGCTCGGGGCGACAGCGGGCACGCTCTTCGAAGACTCGGGCGACGATGCGGGAACCCCGGCGGGCGCCGGGCCGTTGGGCGACCGAATAGACTGATTCGGCCTCGCCGTCACCCGGCGGGACCCCCTACCGCAAGGAAGCCTCGTGGACCCTACGTTCCTCATCCTCATCGTGGCGCTGCTCGGCCTGATGTTCTTCATGTCGTCACGCCAGCGCAAGCAGCAGAAGGCCCAGCAGGAGTTCCGCAACGAGCTCGCCGCCGGCCAGGAGGTCATGACCGCGTCGGGGCTGTTCGGCACCATCGTCGAGATCGACGAGGCGAACGACCGGATCACCCTCGACTCCGCCGGTTCGCGCTCGATCTGGCTGCGCGCCGCCATCGCAAAACGCGTCGACAGTTCGCCTAACGACGCAGCCGACACGATCGAGGCGGCCGAGGCGAGTACGATCGCGCCCGCAGACGCCATCGACGTGCCTGACGACATCTCCGGTCTCGACACCGCCCAGCGCGAGTACCGCGAGCAGCAGCGCAAGGACGACGAAGGCAAGTGACGCGAGCGCCGGCCGGGTCCCTCCCGGCCGGCGTCACCCGCGCCGACCACCCCGGCGGCGCGCACACGAGAGAAGACAGAAGTTGGCCAACTCCAGCACGCGGCGCTCGCGGCCGGTACGTACGCTCGTCATCTTCGCCATCCTGACGATGCTCCTGCCGTTCGCCGGCCTCGTGGCCGGCACGATCGTCGACGGCCGCAGCACCGACAACCCGGACGGCGCGAGCCTCACGCCAGGCCTGGCCCTCGACCTCGAGGGCGGCACGCAGATCATCCTGACGCCGACGACGACCGACGGATCGCAGGTGACCGACGCGACCGTCACCGAGGCGATCAACGTCATCCGCCAGCGCATCGACGCCAACGGAGTCTCCGAGGCGGAGATCACGAGCCAGGGCGGGCGCAACATCGTCGTCGGCATCCCGGGCAAGCCGTCGCAGGCGACGATCGACCTGGTGAGCCAGGCCGCCCAGATGCGTTTCCGGCCGGTGCTGACCTACAGCTACGGCGTCCCGACGCCCACCGAGACCCCCTCGCCGACGGACGAGTCCACGCCGGCGGCCGACGACGCCGCTGCCGGTGCAGGCGCGGACGACGCGGCCGCCTCTCCCGCGCCCACGGACGCCGCGACCGACCCGGCGACGGACGCCGGAGCCGAGGCATCGCCGACGGACTCGCCGACCGACTCGCCGACCGACGCGGCCGCGACCGACGACACGCCTGCGACGGCGTCCAACCCGAGCGACCTGGCGCAGATCACGCCGGAGATCCAGGAGCAGTTCGACCAGCTCGACTGCTCGGACCCGGAGAACCTGCGCGGGGGCGGCGGCGACGACCCGGCCACGCCGCTGGTGGCGTGCTCGCAGGACGGCATGCTCAAGTACGTCCTCGGGCCCGTCGAGGTCGAGGGCACGCACATCAAGCGCGCGACGTCGGGCCTGCTGCCCGGCCCCAACAACACCACGAGCAACATCTGGGGCGTGTCGCTCGAGCTCGACTCCGAGGGCGCGAAGCAGTTCGCGGCCACCTCGCAGCGACTGTTCGCCTTCGGCGACGGCAACCCGCAGAACCAGTTCGCGATCGTGCTGGACGGCCTGGTGGTGTCGGCTCCCGGCATCAACGAGCCGATCACGGACGGCCGGGCGCAGATCTCGGGCTCGTTCACGAGCGAGACCGCGGCGACGCTGGCCAACCAGCTGAGCTTCGGAGCCCTGCCGTTGCAGTTCGACGTGCAGAGCCAGCAGGAGATCTCGGCGACGCTCGGTTCCGAGCAGCTGGAGAAGGGCCTCATCGCCGGCCTCATCGGCCTGCTGCTCGTCGTCGTCTACTCGCTGTTCCAGTACCGCACGCTGGGCCTGCTCACGGTCGCCTCGCTCGTCGTCGCGGGCGCGATGACGTACGTGACGATCGCTCTGCTGAGCTGGGGGATGGGCTACCGCCTATCGCTGCCCGGCGTCGCCGGCATGATCGTGGCGATCGGCTTCACCGCCGACTCGTTCATCGTGTACTTCGAACGTATCCGCGACGAGCTGCGCAACGGGCGCACCCTGCACTTCGCGGTGCAGCGAGGCTGGGAGCGTGCGCGCCGCACGATCTACGCGGCCAAGGCCGTCAACCTCATCTCGGCCGTCATCCTCTACTACCTCGCCGTCGGCGGCGTCCAGGGCTTCGCGTTCACGCTCGGTCTGACGACGATCATCGACGTCATGGTGGTCGTCTGGTTCACCCACCCCGTCATGGAGCTGCTGACCAAGCTGCGGTTCTTCCGCGAGGGGCACATCGCCTCGGGCCTGAACCGGGAGCGCCTGACGATCTCGGCCGCCAGGCCGCGGTACGCCGGCGCGGGCCGCGTCGCGATGCCGGCGACGGTGTCCGAGGCCGCGGCGGCGGAGGTGAACGCCGAGGCCGAGGGAGCAGTGCCCCGCGAGGAGCCTGCGCTGTCCACGGTCAGGTCGTCGTCGGCGCTTCCGGCGCCCGCGACGGACGAGTCGGGTCGCCGGCTGACCATCGCGGAGCGGCGTGCCGCCGAGCGCAGGGCCGCGGCCGGTGCGGCCGAGGGCATCGACGAGAACGAGGGGGGCCGCTGACATGGCCGGTTTCAGCTTTGCCGCCTGGGGCAACGACCTCTACACGGGCCACCGTTCCTACGCGATCGTCGCCAAGCGCAAGCGGTGGTTCGCCGTCGCCGCGGCGCTCGCGATCGCCTCGATCGCGATCCTCGGGTTCAAGGGCCTGTCGCTGGGCATCGACTTCCGCGGCGGCACGGAGATCTCCGTCGAGAACACCACCAGCACCGACCAGGGCCCGGCGATCGCGGCTGTGCAGGCCGTGGTGCCGGGTGACGAGCCGCGTGTCGCGTCGGTGGGCAGCAGCGCGCTGCGGATCCAGACGCAGAAGCTCGAGCCCGAGCAGGTCGCCGACATCTCGGCGCGTCTCGCGGAGGCGTACGGCATCGACCCGGCGACCGACGTCACGGTGTCGTCGGTGGGTCCGACGTGGGGGCAGGGCGTCTCGACCCGCGCCCTGTGGGGCGTCGTCGTCTTCGTCCTCGCGGCGGCCGCGTTCATGGCGATCTACTTCCGCGCCTGGCGCATGTCCCTGGCCGCGATCGTCTCGATGCTCGCCGACCTGCTCATCTCCGCCGGCGTGTACGCGCTGGTCGGCTGGGAGGTCACGCCGTCGACGATCATCGGGTTCCTGACGATCCTGGGCTTCTCGCTCTACGACAAGATGGTCGTGTTCGACAAGGTCCGCGAGAACGCCGACGGCGTGCTCGACCAGACCCGCACGACCTACGCCGAGCGCGCGAACCTCGCCGTCAACCAGACGCTGGTCCGCTCGATCAACACCTCTGTCGTGGCGCTGCTGCCCGTGGGCGGCATCCTGTTCGTCGGGGCGCTGCTGCTGGGCGCAGGCACGCTGCGCGACCTGTCGCTGTCGCTGTTCGTCGGCATCGCGGTCGGCGCCGCCTCCTCGCTGTTCCTGGCGACGCCGCTCGACGTGGCGTTGCGCGAGCGTGAGCCGAAGATCAAGGCGCACACGGCGAAGGTTCTCGCGGCCCGTGCCGGGGCCGCCGCCGGGGGCGACGTGCCCGTCGAGGCAGGCGTCCTCCAGCTCGCCCCGGGCCAGCACCTGGGCCAGGCGGCGCAGCCGCGGCGCAAGCGTCGATGACGGACGACATCTCGCTCGTCGCCCTCCGCGGCCTGGGGCCGCAGAGGGCGACGGAGATCCGGTCGCTGATCCGCGACGTCCCGGGCTACCCGCACGAGCCGATCGTCTTCCGCGACATCACGCCCCTGCTGGCCGACGGGCCCGCGCTGGCTGACGTCGTGGAGGCGTTCGCCCGCCTGTGCGAAGGGGACGACGGGCACGGGGTCGACGTCGTCGCTGGCATGGAGGCGCGAGGCTTCCTGCTCGGGGCGCCGCTCGCGATGCGCCTGGGTGTCGGGTTCGTCCCGCTGCGCAAGGCGGGCAAGCTGCCGCCGCCGGTCGATCGCGTCTCCTACGACCTCGAGTACGGCTCGGCGGCCCTGGAGCTGCGGTCGGGAACGATACGGGCGGGTGCGCGTGTTCTGGTGGTGGACGACGTGCTCGCGACGGGCGGGACGGCGGCTGCGGCGGTCGAGCTGGTGGAGCGGTGCGGCGGCCACGTGGTCGCGGCGGCGTTCCTCATGGAGCTCGACGGGCTCGGGGGCCGTGCGCGGCTGGCGGGCACGGCGGTCGAGACGCTGCTGCGCGTGGGGGGTCGGCCCACGTCGTAGACTGGCGCCTCTCACCGGCGGACGGAGGCGCGCATGAACGACGAGAACTTCACCGCCACGCCCGGAACCGGTGTGCGGGTGCGCAACCGTCTGGTGCGGCTCGGCGTGCGGGGCGGTGGCAGCGGCGTCAGCCCCGCGCTGGAACCGTTGCTGCAGGCCGTGCGCGCGGCGCACCCCAAGTCGGACCTGTCTGTGATCGAGCGTGCCTACACCGTCGCGGAGGAGGCGCACCGCGGCCAGGTCCGCAAGAGCGGCGACCCCTACATCACGCACCCGGTCGCCGTCTCGACCATCCTCGCCGAGCTCGGGTTCGAGGGCACCACGATCGCGGCGGCCCTGCTGCACGACACCGTCGAGGACACCGACTACTCGCTGGACCGGCTGCGTGCCGAGTTCGGTGACGACGTCGCGCTCATGGTCGACGGCGTCACCAAGCTCGACAAGGTCACGTACGGAGCGGCGGCGCAGGCCGAGACGGTGCGCAAGATGGTCGTGGCGATGGCCAAGGACATCCGGGTGCTGGTGATCAAGCTCGCCGACCGGCTGCACAACGCCCGCACCTGGAAGTACGTCCCCTCGTCGTCGGCCGAGCGCAAGGCGCGCGAGACGCTGGAGATCTACGCGCCGCTGGCCCACCGGCTCGGGATGAACACCATCAAGTGGGAGCTGGAGGACCTGTCCTTCCAGGCCCTGTACCCCAAGGTGTACGACGAGATCGTGCACCTGGTGGCCGAGCGGGCCCCGGCGCGCGAGGAGTACCTGTCGGTGGTGCGTGAGCAGGTCCAGGCCGATCTGCGCACCGCGAAGATCAAGGCGACCGTGACGGGGCGGCCCAAGCACTACTACTCGATCTACCAGAAGATGATCGTGCGCGGGCACGACTTCGCGGAGATCTACGACCTGGTGGGCACGCGCGTCCTGGTGGACACGGTGCGCGACTGCTACGCGGCGCTGGGCGCGCTGCACGCGCGCTGGAACCCGGTCCCTGGCCGGTTCAAGGACTACATCGCGATGCCCAAGTTCAACCTGTACCAGTCGCTCCACACGACGGTCGTGGGTCCGGGCGGCAAGCCCGTGGAGATCCAGATCCGCACGCACGACATGCACCGGCGGGCCGAGTACGGCGTCGCGGCGCACTGGAAGTACAAGGAGACGGCGCGCGGTGGGCGCTCCGGCGCGACACCGGGGGACGACCCGCGCACCAACGACATGGCGTGGCTGCGCCAGCTCGTGGACTGGCAGCGGGAGACGGCCGACCCGAGCGAGTTCCTCGACTCGCTGCGCTACGAGATCGGCGGCGCGGAGGTCTACGTCTTCACCCCGAAGGGCGAGGTCATGGGGCTGCCGGCGGGGGCGACGCCGGTCGACTTCGCCTACTCGGTGCACACCGAGGTGGGCCACCGCACCATGGGAGCGCGCGTCAACGGCAGGCTCGTGCCGCTCGACTCGCAGCTGCAGAACGGCGACGTCGTCGACATCCTCACGTCCAAGGCCGAGTCGTCGGGCCCGAGCCGCGACTGGCTGGCGTTCGTCAAGTCGGCCCGGGCTCGCAACAAGATCCGCGCCTGGTTCACCAAGGAGCGGCGCGAGGAGGCCATCGAGCAGGGGCGCGACGCCATCACCAAGGCGATGCGCAAGCAGAACCTGCCGATCCAGCGGCTGCTGTCGCACGAGGCGCTCGTGGGGCTGGCGACCGAGCTGCGGTTCGCGGACGTCTCGGCCCTGTACGCGGCCGTCGGCGAGGGGCACGTCTCGGCCCCCCACGTCGTCGAGCTGCTGGTCAAGTCGCTGGGGGTGCCGACGGCACGGAGGAGGACACGGCCGAGGCCGCCGTGCCGGGCGTGCCGACCACGCCGCGCCGCACGCGCGGCGGCGACCCGGGCATCGTCGTCAAGGGCGTCGGCGACATCTGGGTCAAGCTGGCCAAGTGTTGTACGCCCGTCCCGGGTGACGACATCATCGGGTTCGTGACGCGCGGCGCGGGCGTGTCCGTCCACCGTGCGGACTGCGCGAACGTCGAGGGGCTGCGCTCCCAGCCCGAGCGGATCGTGGACGTGTCGTGGACGACCGGCGCGAGCACGACCTTCCTGGTGCAGATCCAGGTCGAGGCGCTCGACAGGTCCCGGCTGCTGTCGGACATCACTCGCGTGCTGTCCGACAACCACGTCAACATCCTGTCCGCGACGGTCTCCACGACCCAGGACCGCATCGCGATGTCGCGGTACGTGTTCGAGATGGCCGAGCCGGCGCACCTGCAGCAGGTGCTCGCCGCGGTGCGCAAGGTCGACGGCGTGTTCGACGTCTACCGCATCACGGGCGCGAAGGCGGCGGGGGAACCGCACCTGCCCGTGGCGTAGCGGGCACGCCGCGCAGGCAGCGGGCCGACGTGCCCCCCTGGTGGCACGATCGAGCGCATGACGCTCCCGATCGGCCCCCCGGTGCTCCCGATGCTGGCCAGACCTGTCGCGGTCGTCCCCGATCAGTCGGCGGTCGCCGCCTGGAACTACGAACCCAAATGGGACGGGTTCCGCGCGATCGTCTACCGCGACGACGACGACGTGCGGATCGACTCACGCACCGGGCGCCCGATGCAGCGGTACTTCCCCGAGCTGGTGCAGGCCGTGCGGACCGCGTTGCCGCCGCAGTGCGTCATCGATGGCGAGATCGTTCTCGCACGACCGGGGCAGGGCCGCGCGCGCCTCGACTTCGAGCTGCTGTCGCAGCGCATCCATCCGGCGGCCTCGCGCGTGCGGATGCTGGCCGACGCCGTCCCGGCGAGCCTGGTCGTCTTCGACGTGCTCGCCCTGGGCGACGACGACCTCACGGGCCGCCCGCTGACCGAGCGCCTGGCGGCGCTCGACGCGCTAGGCCTGGCCGGCCCGCAGATCTTCGCGACCCCGCGCACCGCGGACGCGGACCTCGCGCGCCGCTGGTTCGAGGAGTTCGAGGGCGCCGGCCTGGACGGCGTCGTCGTCAAGCCGCTCGCCGACCCCTACCAGCCCGGCAAGCGCGCCATGCTCAAGGTGAAGCACGCGCGCACGGCCGACGTCGTGCTCGCCGGGTTCCGCGAGCACAAGACGTCGACGCCGCAGCGGCCGCTCGTCGGGTCGCTGCTGCTGGGCCTGTACGACGACGCCGGAGTCCTTCAGTTCGTCGGCGTCGCCGCATCGTTCCCGACGGCGCGGCGTGCCGCGCTGCATGCCGAGCTGGCGCCCCTGGCGGTCGCCCCGGAAGAGGACCATCCGTGGGTGGGTGCCGCGGGGCCGGGACCGCACCGGGACGAGCAGGAGCCTGGGGCGGGGGAGCGCCGCCCGGGGATGCAGTCGCGGTGGAGCGCGGGCAAGGACCTGTCGTTCACGCCCCTGCGCGCCGAGCGGGTCCTCGAGGTCGGCTACGACCACATGGAGGGCACGCGGTTCCGGCACACGAGCCAGTTCGTGCGGTGGCGCCCCGACCGCGACCCGGACGGCTGCACGTACGCCCAGCTCGAGGAGCCGGTGGGCTACGACCTGGCGACCCTGCTGCCGGGCGCGCCGGGCACGGCCTGACGGGCGCTCACGACCTCGTGCGGTCGCGGTCGCGGCTGGGCTGCACCCGCTTGGGTTCCCCGGCCATCTTGGGGTACTCCGGCGGGTAGGGCAGGTCGCCCAGCCCGTGCTCGGCCTCGTCGCGGTGGGCGAGGTCGAGCGCCGCGTCGAGCGAGCAGTCGAGCGCGGGGTCGCGGTCCGCGCGCAACGGCGCGAACAGGTCTCCGACCTGGGCGAACCGGCCCGGCATCGTCGTGACGTCGAAGTCGTCGGGGTGGACCTCGCCGACCTCGTCCCAGGTCAGGGGAGCGGAGACCTTGGCCCGCGGGTTGGCGCGCACCGAGTAGGCCGACGCGATCGTGCGGTCGCGGGCCATCTGGTTGTAGTCGACGAAGATCTTGCTGCCGCGTTCCTCCTTCCACCACCTGGTCGTGACGTCGTCGGGCAGGCGGCGTTCGAGCTCGCGTCCGATGGCGATCGTGGCGCGCCGGGCCTGGACGAAGCTCCACCGCGGCGCGAGCGGCACGAACACGTGCAGCCCCCGGCCGCCGGACGTCTTCGGGTACCCGGTCAGCGCCAGCTCGCCGAGCAGGTCACGCAGCGCGGGCGCGACCCGGGCCGCGTCGTCGAACGTGGTGCCCGGTTGCGGGTCCAGGTCGATGCGGAGCTGGTCGACCGCCTCGACGTCGTCACGGCGCACGGGCCACGGGTGGAACGTCAGCGTGCCGAGGTTGGCGGCCCATGCGACGACGGCGAGCTCGCCCGGGGCGACCTCGTCCGCCGTGCGGCCCGACGGGAACGCGATGGTCGCCGTCTCGACCCAGCCGGGCGCGCCCTGCGGCACCCGCTTCTGGTAGAAGGCGTCGCCCCGGCCGTCGGCGCGCGTGGCCATGACCGCGCCGTCGAAGAACCCCTTGGGCCAACGCTCGAGCGTCGTCGGGCGGTGCAGCAGCGCTCCGAGGATCCCGTCGCCCACGGCGAGGAAGTACTCGACGACCTGAAGCTTGGTCAGGCCGCGCGCGGGGAACACGACGCGGTCGGGGCTCGAGACACGAACGGTGCGACCGCCGGCGTCGAGCTCGACGGCAGGCGCGGCAGACGGGGCCATGCGTCCACGCTAGGCGCCTGCTCCGCCCGCGGCGAGCCTTCGCGCCGCGTCCAGCGCGACCCGTGCCGCCGGCCGGCCCACGACGCGGGCGCGGCCCTCGAGCCGGCGGCCCACCGCGGCGAGGTCGGTGCCGGCCGCCGCGAGGGCGAGCAGCAGCTCGACCGCCTGCTCCGTCTCCAGCCGCGCCGCCACGTCGACGGCGGTGCGAACGGGCGTGGTGACCAGGACGCCCCCGATCTCGGCAGAGTCCGACGCCAGCCGCCGGGTGCCGGCGCGCCGGGCGACGTCCAGACGCGCGGGCGGGCGGCCGCCACAGTGCACCCACACCGCCGAGGCGTCGCACACGACGTGGCCGGCGGGCACCCGTGACGCGATCGCACGGGCGCGCACCTGGGGCGTCACGCGCCGGAGCGCGGGCACCGACACCTCGTCGGTCACCGCCCGCAGCGCACCGCGGCGCAGCAGGTCGAACCAGGCGGCGGGTCCGCCGACGTCGACGGGCCGGTAGACGGGCGGGGGGCCGTGCGGTGCAAGCAGCTCAGAGACGAGGACGGGCTCCATGCCCCCGGACGCTAGTCGCGTGGCCGAGGGCACGGAGCCCGCCTGTGGACGCGTGCGTCAGCCGCGCGACTCCTCGGCCGCGCGCACCACCTGCTCGAGCCACGAACGCCGTGCCGCGAGCGCCGTCTCGAGCTCGTCCGCCTTGCGCTTGTCGCCCTCGGCCTGCGCCCGCGCGAGGTCCGCCTCGAGGCCCTCGATCGCGGCCTCGAGCTGCGCCGCCGCGCCCTCGGCGCGTGCCCGCGTCTCAGGGTTGGTGCGCACCCACTGGGCCTGCTCGGCGTCGCGCACGGCCTGCTCGACCGCTCGCAGACGCCCCTCGACCCGCTGCACGTCGCCGCGCGGCACCTTGCCCGCGGCCTCCCAGCGCTCCTGGATGCCGCGCAGCGCCGTCTTGGCCGCCGCGAGGTCGCGGATCGGGACCAGCGCCTCGGCCTCGACGAGGATCTCCTCCTTGACGGCGAGGTTCGCGCCGTACTCGGCGTCGACGGCGGCGTTCTGCGCGTCGCGGGCAGCGAAGAACGCGTCCTGCGCCGCCCGGAACCGGGCCCACAGGGCGTCGTCGTCGCGGCGCGCGGCCCGGCCCGCCGACTTCCAGCGGGTCATGAGGTCGCGGTACGCGCCCGCCGTGGCACCCCAGTCCGTGCTCGAGGACAGCGCCTCGGCCTCGGCGACGAGCTGTTCCTTGACCGACTTGGCGCTGGAGTTGCGCTGCTCCAGCTCGGCGAAGTAGTGCCGGCGCTCGCGGTCGAACGCCGTGCGGGCGTGGCTGAACCGCTTCCAGAGCGACTCCTCGGTGGCGCGGTCGATGCGCGGGCCGGTGCGCTGCGCCTCCTTCCACGTCTCGAGCAGCGAGCGCAGCTCGGCGCCGGCGGGGCGCCACTGCATGCGCTGCGGGTCGGTGGCGGCGATCTTCTCGGCCGCCTCGACGATCGCGGTGCGTGAGGCGATCGCCTCGGCCTTGGCCGCGGCGCGCGCCGCGTCGAGGGCCGCGCGGCGTTCGGCGGCGACCGCGCGCAGTGCCTCGACGTGCGAGCGCAGGCCGTCCAGGTCGCCGACGGCGGCAGGCTCGGCCGTCTCCTCGCCCAGCTTGGCGAGGGTCTGGTCGATCTCCTTGATGGACAGGTCGGCGCTCGACAGGCGCGTCTCGAACAACGTGACCTTGGCCGCGAGGTCGAGGTAGCGGCGCACGTACAGGCTCATGGCCTCCGACGCCGTCACGCCCGGGAACTGGCCGACGGTGCGTTCTCCGGCGGCCTCCCGGACGTAGACGTTGCCCTCGTCGTCGACCCGGCCGAACGCCTCGGCGGCCGTGACCGCGGCGGCGTCGAGGGCCGGGGGGACGACGGGCGCCGACTCGGCGGCGGCCACGGGGGCGGGCCGGCGCAGCGACGACGGCTTGGGCAGGCCCGACGGCTTGGGCGCCACCGGCTTGGGGGTCTCGGGAGTCTCGGCAGGCACGTCCGCGGCAGGCACGTCCGCGGCAGGCACGTCCGCGGCAGGCACGTCCGCGACCGGCGCTTCGGCGACCGGCGCTTCGGCGACCGGCTCTTCGGCGACCGGCGCGTCCGCGACCGGCGCGTCGGCGACAGGCGCGTCCGTGGTCACGGTGACCTCGCCTTCGACGACGCCCTCGGCAGGCGAGAGGTCGTTCGTGGCAGCAGCGGGATCGCTCACTTGGTGTCAACTCCTTCGATGGTGACCGGCTTGGCCGGGGGGCCGTCGGAGCCCTCGCCGGTCACGCCCGCGTCAGCGACTGCCTGGACGACGTCCAGGCCGGACGTGATCCGTCCGAACACGGTGTACCCGCCCGCACTGTCGGACGGGATGGTGGAATCCTGGTACACGAGGAAGAACTGGGAGCCCATCGACGCGCCGTCGCCGCCACGTCGGGCCATTGCGAGCGTGCCCGCGGGGTAGACGTCGTCCGCCGGGGCGTTCTCGATGGGCCCGAACTCGAAGCCGGGGCCCCCAGAGCCCGTGCCGGTAGGATCGCCGCACTGCAGGACGAAGATGCCGGCCGTCGTCAGGCGGTGGCACGGCGTCCCGTCGAAGAAGCCCTGCTGCGCGAGGGTCACGAAGCTGGCCACGGCCTGCGGGGCCTCCTGGCCGAACAGCTCGACCGTGATGTCGCCCTGCGACGTCGCGATCGTCGACGTCCAGGTGCGGTTCTCGGCGAGAGACGGATCCGGGGGGGCGACCGTCGGCGTCGGGGCGGGCGTCGGCGTGGTCGTGGCGGCCGACGACGGGGTGTCGTCGTCGTTCAGGCCGATCGCGATGACCGCGCCCGTCAGGGCCAGGACCAGGGCGCCCGCCACGCTCGCGGCGACGACCTGCCGACGCCTGCGGGCGCGCGCCTGTTTCGCCTCCCAGCGGGCTTGTCGCTTCTGGGCGAGCTCGCGCTCGCGCTTGGTGGACGCCAAACCGTGCTCCTCCGGACTGCGTGGACCGGCCGCCTCGGCGGCCGACGGGTGCGCGCGAACGCGCGCGCTGCACAGTTTAGGCGCCGCGGCGTAGGTCACACGCGCACGGAGCGCGTTCGGTGCGGGTGCCGGTGCGCGAGGTGGCTGCCAGGGCCCGAAGAGTCGTGTTCGCCCGGTCTTCACCCCGCTGACCCGCGTCGTTCACCGCGTGTCGTCACAGTGCGCGGGTGACCCTCTCCGACTCATGCCCGCCGCGGCGCGCTCGCGGCGTCGCGCGCCCTGCGCGCCCCCTGCTCACCCTTGCCGCCGTCCTTGCCTGCGTGGTCGGCGCCGTCGTGCCGACCGCGGCACCGGCTCACGCCCACGGCTTCTCCTCGACCGTGTACGCGGACGTCACGGCGGTCGACGACGTCACGGTGCGCACGGACCTGGACCTCGAGTACGACCTGCTGGTGGTCTCGGCGGCCGAGAACCAGCACGCGCCCGAGCTCTTCGACGCGGCGATGGCGCCGTTCGAGGCGCAGGCCGACGACGCCGAGCTGGCGCGCGCGCTGTCCGGCTTCGCCGAGCCGGTGGTCGGCTACGTGGCCGGCAGGTTCCAGGTGACGACCGACGGCCGCGCGTGCGCGCCGCGGCAGGTGGGTGCGATGACGGTGCACGAACGCGACGGCGTGCCGTACGTGCGTCTCTCGCTGGACCACGCGTGCCCGGCCGCGCAGGGCGCGCACGGCCCCGGCGGGCACGTGGTGCGCAGTGCGCTGTTCCCCGACGGGGAAGGGTACGTGCGCGGCACGACGACGATCGTGACCTACCAGATCGACGGGCGCAGCGGGTCGGCCGCGCTCGACGCCGGGCGCCCCGAGTTCTCGACCGGGCAGACCTGGAGCCAGCGCTTCGGCGAGTTCTTCGTGCTGGGCGCCGAGCACCTGCTGACCGGCATCGACCACGTCCTGTTCCTGCTGGCGCTCATCGTGGGCTCGCGACGGCTGCGCGACATCGTGCTGGCCGCGACCGCGTTCACCCTCGCGCACTCGATCACGTTCCTGCTCGCCGCCCTCGGGACGGTGCACGCGCCGGGCGCCGTCGTCGAGCCTGTCATCGCGCTGTCGATCGCGGTGGTCGCGGCCTGGCACCTGTGGAACCTGCGCCGGCGGCGCGACGTCGTCGCGCGGCTCGAGCCGGAGCGCTCGCGTGCGCTGCTCGACGGCGCCGACTGGCTGCGCCTGGGCGTGGTGTTCTGCTTCGGGCTCGTGCACGGGCTGGGGTTCGCGGGCGCGCTCGGCATCGACGAGCCGTGGTCGTGGACGCTGCTGTGGTCGCTGCTGGTGTTCAACGTCGGCATCGAGGTGGTGCAGCTGGGCATCATCGCGATCGTCTTCCCGCTGCTGACGCTCCTGCGCCGCCGTGCGCCGCGCACCGGCCGCGTGGCGGGCGGCGTGGTCGCGGCGGGAGTGGCGGTCATGGGGCTCGTCTGGTTCGTCCAGCGGGTGCTCGGACTGTGACGAGGAGACTTTCGACGGTGTCTAGATAACGGTTGCTGACCGTTCAGTCTTGGTTCATCCGGGCACGCGAGGTTGTGGGTGCGCAATCGCGCATCCACCCTGAACCGAAAGGCACAGGAACCACTCTCATGGAGAGAAACGACACGCAGGCCCCGCGGCCTGTGCACCGACGCCCGCGCGTGGCGGCCGCATTCGTGGGCCTCGCCGCCCTGTGCGGCACGACCCTCGCGGCGGGCCCCGCCGTCGCGGCGACCCCCGACGTCTCCGACCTGGTGCTCGGGATCGGCGCCGACCAGTCGCAGCGCAACCTCGCCTGGTACACGCCCGCCGACACCTCCCAGGTCGTGCAGGTCGCGCCCTCCGCGGCGGTCGCCGACGGCGTGTTCCCCGCGAAGGGCACGACGACGTTCACCGCGAGCGGCGGTGCGACGACGAGCCGCGAGTACAACCGCTTCGCGACCATCACCGGCCTGAAGGCGAACACCCAGTACGCCTACCGTGTGGGCGCCGAGGGCAGCTGGTCGGACGTGTACACGTTCCGCACCCAGGAGTTCTCGGGCGACTTCGACTTCCTGTTCTTCGGCGACCCGCAGATCGGGTCGTCGGGGAACGTGGCGAGCGACGCGGCGGGCTGGGCCGACACGCTCGACGTCGCGACGACGGCCTACCCGGACGCCGAGATGCTGTTCTCCGCCGGTGACCAGGTCGAGCACGCCGACAACGAGAACGAGTACGACGCGTTCCTCACCCCGGACGCCCTGCGCCAGATCCCGTTCGTGGCCACCAACGGCAACCACGACGTCGGCAACAAGGCGTACGAGCAGCACTTCAACACGCCCAACACCGACCGTGCGGCCGGCCCGGGCAACGCCACCAGTTCGGGCGGCGACTACTACTTCACCTACAAGGACGTGCTGTTCATCGACCTGAACTCCAACAGCCGCGACTTTGCCTCGCACGAGAAGTTCGTGCGTGACGTCGTGGCCGAGCACGGCGACGAGGCGAAGTGGAAGGTCGTCGCCTTCCACCACTCGATCTACTCGCCGGGCCCGCACGCCACCGACAGCGACGTGGCCGACCGCCGCAACGTGTGGCCCACGCTCTTCTCCGACCTGGGCATCGACCTGGTGCTCCAGGGCCACGACCACTCGTACGCGCGCTCGTACCTGATCCGCAACGGCGAGAAGGCCGACGCCGCCGAGCAGCCGGGCGCCGACCAGGTCGTGGCCGGCCCGGGCGGCGTGCTGTACGTGACGAGCAACTCGTCGTCGGGCTCGAAGTACTACGACCTGCAGCCGCAGGGCTTCTGGTGGCTGTCGGCCTCCAACCAGGAGAAGGTGCGCAACTACACCGCCGTCGAGGTCAAGGACGAGGCGATCACCGTCAAGACGCTGCGCTCGCAGGCCAACGGCGACGAGAAGCCCGTCAACTCCGTCGTCGACCAGGTGACGCTGCGTCGCGCCGAGCAGGCCGACCAGCGCCTGCAGGTCGAGGTTCCGAAGGGTCAGCCCGGCGAGTTCGCCTGGAGCATCGACGGCGGCAACGGCCTGGTCGACCTCGGCACGGCGGTCGAGTCCGGCGACCACTTCGTGGCGTCGGGTGCGATCAACCCGATCACCGTGACCGACACGCGCCGCTCCGGCGCCGCCTGGTCGGTCTCGGCGCAGGTGAGCGACTTCACCTCGGGCGAGTCCACCTTCGCCGGCTCGAACCTCGGCTGGACCCCGCGCCTGGCGCAGCCCGGCGGCGGTGCCACCGCGGGCGCCAAGGTGGTCTCCGGCTTCGACGACGGCGGCGCCGGCCTGTCGGTGTCGTCGACGCTGGCCTCGGCCGTGGCCGGCCACGACCGCGGTACGGGCCGGCTCGGCGCCGACCTGGACCTGAAGGTCCCCGGTGACGTCGCCGACGGCACCTACACCGCGACGCTCACGCTGACCGCGCTGAGCTGACGCACCGGCCGGGGCGGGAACGCGCACCAGCGCACCGCCCCGGCCACCCCACCACCGCGAGAGGACATCCATGCACGCCCCCGTTCGACGGCGTCACACCATCGCCGCGGCGCGCGTCGCCGCGCTCCTGCTGGCCGGCGCGACGCTCCTCGCCCCCGCCGCCCCCGCCGCCGGGGCGCTCCTGCCGGCCGGCTCGACGCCTGCGGCCGCCGCGCGCACCGCGCCCGAGGACGACGTCACCTGGGGCGTGCGCACCGCGTCCGGCGCCGACGGCGCCGAGCGCGGCAGCTTCGCCTTCGACCTCGACCCGGGCGCGTCCGCCACCGACACGCTGGTGATCGCCAACCACGGCGACCAGCCGCTCGATCTCGACGTGTACGCCGCCGACGGGTTCACCACGACCAGCGGGCAGCTCGACGTGCTGCCCCGCGCCGAGACGTCGACCGACGTCGGCGCCTGGGTCGCCCCGGGTACCGGGCACGTGACGATCGCGGCCGGGGCGAACGCCGAGGTCCCGTTCACCCTCACCGTGCCCGGCGACGCGACCCCCGGCGACCACGTCGGCGCCATCGTCACCTCGCTGCCCCGCCCGCACCAGGAGGAGGGCGTGTCGGTCGACCGGCGCCTCGGGGTGCGGATCCACCTGCGCGTGCACGGCGACCTCGCGCCCTCCGTCGCGATCGAGGACACACGGGTGAGCTACGACGGCACCGCCGACCCGTTCGTCCCGGGCGACGCGACCGTCTCCTACACGGTCCGCAACACCGGCAACGTGCGCCTGTCGGCCGGGCAGGCGGTCTCCGTGGCCGGTCCGTTCGGGCTGGGTCGCGCCGACGCGGCGGCGGCCGACGTGCCCGAGCTGCTGCCGGGGGAGACGTGGCACGTCGAGGTTCCGGTCGCGCACGTGTGGCCCCTGGTCCACGTCACGGCCACGGTCGCGCTCTCGCCGCGTCTGCCCGACGTCGCAGGGCGGACGCCCGGCGTCGACGGCGCCCGCGCGACCGCCGCCGGGTGGGCGGTGCCGTGGACGGCGCTCGCGGCGCTCGTGCTGCTGGCCGCGCTCGCGGTGCTCCTCGTGGTCCGCAGCCGACGTCGTCGGCGCGCGGAGTCGGCACGGGTCGAGACCGCCGTCGCCGCGGCGCTGCGCGAACGCGAGGCGGACGCCGAACGCGAGGCGGACGCCGGGCCCGGAGCGGACGCCGGGCCTGGAGCGGAGGCCGGGCCCGAGGGCGTGGACGCCCTCGCCGGGGCGGCGCCCCGCGCAACGCCGGAGCGCGGTGCATGAGCGCGGACCGGGCCTCCGCGCCGAGCGGCGCCCCGGCTGCCGCCGGGCGACGGCGCGCCGCCACCCGCCGGGCCGACGCGAAGGTGCGGGTCTCGCGCGCCGGGCGCCGCAGCGCGGCCACGGTGGCGCTGGCCGCCGCTGTGGCGTCGGGCCTGGCAACGGGCCTGGTATCCGGCTGCTCCCCGCACGCGGCCGCTGACGTGGCCCGGGTTGCGGCTTCGCACCCGTCCGGGGCGGCGCCCGCGCCGTCGGCGGCGCCCGACCGGCCCGCCCCGGGGCCGTCGCCGCGCCCCCTCGGCGCGGGGTTCCTGGGCGACACGCCCACGCCCGCGCCCGAGTCGACGGTCTCGCCCGAGCCGGGCTCGTGGGACGGCGTCGTGCCCGCGGCCGGCTACCGCATGGTGCTGGTCACCGAGGGCGACGACCCGGCCACCACGACGCTCGCGGCCGCCGTGACGCGGTACGCCGCGGCGCACGAGGTCGCGCTGACGACGCTGACCGCGCACGGCGACGACGAGGTGGCCGCCCGCCTCGAGCACGCCGCCGCGGACGCCCCCGACCTGATCGTCGGGGCGGGTGACGGCGTCGTGGACGTCTTCGCGCTGCTGACCGCCCAGCACCTGGACCAGCAGTTCCTCGTCCTGGGCGCCCAGCTCGGCGAACCCACCGACAACGTCACGGCCGTCGTGTGGCCCGGCGCGACGTTCCGCGGCACGGGTCTGGCGACCGACGGCGACCGCGACCCCGCCACGGTGACGGCCGCGCGCGGTGCCGAGGCGATCGGGGCCGGCGTGGCGAGCGTGCTGCACGGCGTCACGGGCATCGTGCTCGACCTGCGCTGACCTCGGCGGCCCGCCGGGCGCGCTAGCGTTCGGGCCATGGACGTCCACCTCGTCGTCGCGCCCGTGTTCGCCACCAACTGCACCGTCGTCGTGCAGGACGGCGACTGCGTCGTCGTCGACGCGGGCGCCGGAGTGGCCGCGACCGTCGAGCGGCTCGTGCGCGAGCACGGGTGGACGGTGCGGGCCGTGCTCGCCACCCACGGACACGTCGACCACACGTGGGACGCGGCCGCGCTGTGCGACGCCTTCGGCGTGCCGCTGCGCATCCACGAGGCCGACACCTACCGCCTCGCCGACCCGTTCGGCACGCTCGGGCTCACCGGGCCGGGCGTGAGCGGCGCGCTCGTCCAGGCGCTGACCGCCCAGGGCCTGCACGCCGACGACTACCGGGCGCCGTCCGCCGTCGTGCCCTTCGGCGCCGAGGCCGACGACGACGGCACGCTCGTCGCCGGTGCCGTGCGCCTGCGCGTGCTGCCCGCCCCGGGCCACACCGAGGGCGCAACCCTCTACGTGGCCGGCGACGTCGTGCTCGCGGGCGACGTGCTCTTCGCGGGCGGCGTCGGGCGCACCGACCTGCCCGGCGGCGACCCGGCCGCGATGCGCGCCACGCTGCGCGACGTCGTCGGGCGCCTGGACCCCGGGCTTCGCGTCGTGCCCGGGCACGGCCCGACGACGACGGTCGCCCACGAGCTGGCGACCAACCCGTACCTCGGCGGCTGAGCGCGCCCGGACCGGGCGCACCGTCTGGGAGAATCGCGCGCATGGCTCGCATCGCCCCCCTCTCCGGCTTCCCCGAATGGCTCCCCGACGGCCGCGTCGTC
The DNA here is from genome assembly GCF_004135345.1 of Xylanimonas allomyrinae. NCBI lineage: Bacteria > Bacillati > Actinomycetota > Actinomycetes > Micrococcales > Promicromonosporaceae > Xylanimonas > Xylanimonas allomyrinae. The sequence continues at coordinate 1,121,587 of NZ_CP035495.1, read as the reverse complement.
GAGCAGCACGTCCTCGACACGCTGCGCCGCACGTTCGAGCTGCACGGGTTCGCCGGGATCGAGACCCGGGCGGTCGAACCGCTCGACCAGCTCCTGCGCAAGGGCGAGACCTCCAAGGAGGTCTACGTGCTGCGCCGCCTGCAGGCCCAGGACGACGCCGCGGCCCCCGACACCCAGGCCGACAAGCAGCTCGGCCTGCACTTCGACCTGACCGTGCCGTTCGCGCGCTACGTCCTGGAGAACGCCGGCCGGCTGGCGTTCCCGTTCAAGCGCTACCAGATCCAGAAGGTGTGGCGCGGCGAACGCCCCCAGGACGGCCGGTTCCGCGAGTTCGTCCAGGCCGACATCGACGTCGTCGGCGCCGGGGAGCTGCCCTACCACTACGAGGTCGAGCTGCCGCTGGTCATGGCCGCCGCGCTGGGCGCCCTGGCCGGCGTCGGCCTTCCGCCCGTGCGCATCCTCGTCAACAACCGCAAGGTCGCCGAGGGCTTCTACCGCGGGCTGGGCCTCGACGACGTCGAGGGCGTGCTGCGCCACATCGACAAGCTCGACAAGATCGGCCCCGACGCCGTCGCCGCGCTGCTCGTCCAGGAGTGCGGGGCCACGACCGAGCAGGCCACGGCCTGCCTGGAGCTCGCGGCGATCTCCGGCTCCGACGCGTCCGTGACCGACGCCGTGCGGGCGCTCGCGGCCTCCCACGGGGCGGTCACCGACCTGCTGGAGACGGGCCTGACCGAGCTCGGTGCCCTGATCGAGGCCGCCGCGGTGCGCGCGCCGGGCGTCGTGGTCGCCGACCTGAAGATCGCACGCGGCCTCGACTACTACACCGGATCGGTCTACGAGACCGTGCTGGTGGGGCACGAGGCGCTGGGGTCGATCTGCTCGGGCGGGCGGTACGACACGCTCGCGTCCGACGGCAAGAGCACCTACCCGGGCGTGGGGCTGTCGATCGGGGTCTCGCGGCTGGTGTCGCGGCTGCTGTCGGCGGGCCTGGTGCGCGCCACGCGCGGGGTCCCGACGGCGGTGCTGGTCGCCGTCATGAGCGAGGAGGACCGGGCGGCGTCCGACGCCGTCGCGGACGCGCTGCGGGCGCGCGGCATCCCCGCGGACGTGGCCCCCAAGGTGGCCAAGCTCGGCAAGCAGATCCAGGTCGCCGACCGGCGTGGGATCCCGTTCGTGTGGTTCCCGGGCGAGACCGACCAGGTCAAGGACATCCGCTCGGGCGAGCAGGCCGCGGCGGACGCGGGGGAGTGGGCGCCGCCGGCCGAGGACTGGTGGCCCCGGGTGGTGCCGGGCGCCTGAGGCCGGGCGCGCACACCCGCCCGCCGGGCCCGCGCGCTGCGCTCGGCGCGGGCCGGCGGGGGCCTCCTCGGGGCGCCGGCGGGGCTGATCGCTCGCCATTGTCCGCGGGTGCCGACACGATGCGACAGCGGGCCGGTGCCGCCTGGATCGGCGGCGGAACGATCGGTATCGTCGACGGTTCAACGATCGAGGAGGCCAGCGAGGGGAGCCGCCGTGACGCTCACCGCTCTCGCGACCTCCGTGGGCCGGCGCATGCGCGACGACGTCGAGACCGACCTGCAGAAGGTCAAGTTCCGGCTGCTCGTGACCCTGTGCCTCGGCGCGGTCGTCCTCGGGTTCGTCGTCGACACCCCGGCCGAGCTGATGCGCGGCACCCTGGCCATCCTGTCCTCGCCGAGCGGCCTGCTGACCGACTACATGGCCATCGCCTCCGTCGGCGCCACGTTCTTCAACGCCGGGCTGCTGACGCTGCTGTCGGTCGTGCTCGTGCGGCTCGAACGCACCGAGTTCTCCGGGCCCGTCATCGCCGGGCTCTTCACCGTGTTCGGGTTCGCCCTGTTCGGCAAGAACCTGTTCAACTCGATCCCCATCACGCTCGGCGTCTTCCTGTACGCCAAGCTGGAGCGCAAGCGGTTCTCCGACTACCAGGTCGAGAGCCTGTTCGGCACCGCGCTCGCCCCGGCCGTGAGCTTCATGGCGTTCGGCAAGGGCCTGCCGCTGTGGCAGGGGATCCTGCTCGGGTACGCACTCGGCATCTTCATCGGCCTGGTCATCCCGCCGATGGCCCGCCACTTCGCCAAGTTCCACCACGGCCTGAGCCTGTACAACGTGGGGTTCACCGCCGGCATCGTCGGCATGGTCATCGTCGCCGTCATGAACCTGCTCGAGTACGACGTCGTCGAGGTCTACAACGTCTCCTCCGGCTACACGTTCGAGCTCAGCGTCCTGACGTTCACCTTCTGCCTCGCGCTGCTCGTGTGCGGGTTCCTCCTCAACGGGCGGTCCGTGCGCGGCATGGCCGGGTTCCTGCGGCGCACGGGGCAGGCGCCCAGCGACTTCGTCGCCCTCGAGGGCATCGGGCGCACCGTCATGAACATGGGCCTGATGGGCGTGCTCGCCACCGCGTACGTGCTGATCGTCGGCGGCGACCTCAACGGCCCCGTGCTGGGCGGCATCTTCACCGTGATCGGGTTCGGCGCGTACGGCAAGCACCCGCGCAACTGCCTGCCCATCCTCGTCGGCGTCGCGCTCGCCACCGCGTTCACCAACACCGACATCGGTTCGACGCACGTGCTGCTCGCCGCCCTCTTCGGCACCACGCTCGCACCCGTCAGCGGCGTCTTCGGCAGCGCCTACGGCGTGGTCGCGGGCTTCCTGCACATGGCGCTGGTCGCCAACGTCGGCCTGCTGCACGGCGGCCTCAACCTGTACAACAACGGGTTCTCCGCCGGCTTCGTCGCGTTCGTGCTGTTCCCCGTCTTCAACGCCAAGCTGCGCATCCGCGGCAAGGGAGTCAAGGGGGTCAAGACGGCCGAGCCCGACCACCACACGTGCCCCGCCGTCGCGGAGCCGCCGCCACCGACCCCCGGGTAGAATCGCGCGTCGGCGCGGCCACCTCTGCGCGCCCCACCCGCGTGTCCACCAGCGAAAGGAAGGACCTCTCCGTGCTGCGCACCCACACGGCCGGCTCCCTGCGGGCCGAGCACATCGGTCAGACCATCACCCTCACGGGCTGGGTCGACCGCCGCCGCGATCACGGAGGAGTGGCCTTCATCGACCTGCGTGACGCCTCGGGCATCGCCCAGGTCGTCGTCCGCGACGAGTCCGTCGCCCACCCGCTGCGCTCCGAGTTCGTGCTCCAGGTCACCGGCGAGGTCGCCCGGCGTCCCGAAGGCAACGCCAACGCCAACCTCGCCACCGGCGAGATCGAGGTCATCGCCACCGACGTCGTCACCCTCAACGAGTCGGCCCCGCTGCCCTTCCAGGTCTCCACCGCGCTGCCCGGCACCGAGGTCATCGGCGAGGAGGCACGCCTCAAGCACCGCTACCTCGACCTGCGCCGCCCCGCCTCCCAGCACGCCCTGCGCCTGCGCGCCAAGGTCAACCAGGCCGCCCGCCGCGTGCTCGACGCCGAGGACTTCGTCGAGATCGAGACCCCGACGCTCACCCGCTCGACCCCCGAGGGCGCCCGAGACTTCCTGGTCCCCGCGCGCCTGGCCCCCGGGTCCTGGTACGCGCTGCCGCAGTCGCCCCAGCTGTTCAAGCAGCTGCTCATGGTCGCCGGCATGGAGCGCTACTACCAGATCGCGCGCTGCTACCGCGACGAGGACTTCCGCGCCGACCGGCAGCCCGAGTTCACACAGCTCGACGTCGAGATGAGCTTCGTCGAGCAGGACGACGTCATCGCGATGGCCGAGAAGGTGCTCGTCGCGCTGTGGGAGCTCATCGGCTACACCATCCCGACGCCGATCCCGCGCATGACCTTCGCCGACGCGATGCGCCTGTACGGCTCCGACAAGCCCGACCTGCGCTTCGGCAACCCGCTCGTCGAGCTGACCGGGTACTTCGCCGACACGCCCTTCCGCGTGTTCCAGGCCGAGTACGTCGGCGCCGTCGTCATGACCGGCGGGGCCTCGCAGCCGCGCCGGCAGTTCGACGCCTGGCAGGAGTGGGCCAAGCAGCGCGGCGCTCGCGGTCTGGCCTACGTGACGTTCGGTGAGGACGGCACGCTCGGCGGCCCCGTGGCCAAGAACCTGTCCGACGCCGAGCGTGCCGGGCTCGCGGCCGCGACCGGCGCCCAGCCGGGCGACGCCGTGTTCTTCGCCGCCGGCAAGACGTCGGAGGCGCGCGCGCTGCTGGGTGCGGCACGCCTGGAGATCGCCAGGAAGACCGGCGCGATCGACGACGACGCCTGGGCGTTCGTGTGGATCGTCGACGCCCCCCTGTTCAAGCCGACCGGCGAGGCCGCCGACGAGGGCGACGTCGCGCTGGGGCACTCGGCCTGGACCGCCGTCCACCACGCGTTCACCTCGCCGAACCCGGACTGGATCGACACGTTCGAGCAGGACCCGGGCAACGCGCTCGCCTACGCCTACGACATCGTCTGCAACGGCAACGAGATCGGTGGCGGGTCGATCCGTATCCACCGCCGTGACGTGCAGGAGCGCGTCTTCGACGTCATGGGCATCGGCCCGGCCGAGGCGCAGGAGAAGTTCGGCTTCCTGCTCGACGCGTTCGCGTTCGGCGCCCCGCCGCACGGCGGCATCGCCTTCGGGTGGGACCGCATCGTCGCCCTGCTGACCAAGTCGCCGTCGATCCGCGACGTCATCGCGTTCCCCAAGTCGGGCGGCGGCTTCGACCCGCTGACCGAGGCGCCCGCCCCGATCACGCCGGAGCAGCGCAAGGAGGCCGGCGTCGACGCCGTCGCCACCGCCAAGGGTGCGAAGGGCGGTCAGCAGAAGGGCGACGACCCGGCGTGATCGCCACGGTCGGCGTCGACCTGCCCGAGCGGTGGGCGTCCCACCCGCTGGTCGTCACGGAGTCCGCCCACCACGCGTGGGACGCGTCGCACGCGTGGTGGGACGACGACGCGCTGCTGCTGCGGCTGCGCCGCCTGGCGGCCACCGAGCCCGACGGATACGGGGTCTACGGCGTCGGCTCGCCCGACGCCGTCGCGCGCCTCGTCCTGGCCGCGGGCGACCTCGCGCCGGTGGGGCGCACGACGGTCCCGCGCGGCACGCGTGCGGCGCTCGCCCGGCTGACCGCCGCCGTCCCCGCACCGTTCGACCGACCGGCGCAGGCCCACTGGGACTGGCTGATGACCGATCGCGCGCCCGCCGACCTCCCGGGGCAGGAGCGCGTGGAGGAGCTCACCGGCCGGGCCGGCCTCCGGGAGGCGGCCGCGACGCTCGGCGTCGCGCACCCCGAGGGCGAGCTCGCCGTGGGTGAGCCGCGCTCCCGCTGGTGGGGCTGGCGCGACGACGACGGCGTGCTGCGCGGCGTCGTCGGCGCCGACCGGCGCGTGCCCGGGGCGCCGTGGGTGCTGGGGTCCGTCGGGACGGACCCGGCGTGGCGGCGTCGCGGCGTCGCCGCGGCGACCACGGCGGTCGCGGTGCGCGCCGGGCTCGCCGAGGCGCCGATCGTCACGCTCGGGATGTACGCCGACAACGACGCCGCCCGCCGCACGTACGCGCGCGTCGGGTTCGTCGTGGTGCAGGCGAACGAGAGCTCGCGCTGAGCCGCTCAGACGATCTCGACGACCAGGTCGGCGCTCGCCCGCGTGCGCGCGATGAGGTCGGCGTTGACCTGGTCGGTCCCCGACGCCCACGCGCGCGCCTCGTCGCGTGACTTGCCGAAGGCGTGGTGCCTGTCGACGAGACGTTTCATGCGCAGGTCGTCGGGCGGGTCGAGGAACCACACCTCGTCCATGTGGGCGCGGGCCAGCGGCCACGCTCCCGACGTGGCCAGCAGGTAGTTGCCCTCGGTGACGACGAGCGGCACGTCGGCGTCCACGCCGACGCCGGCGGCGACGGGCTCCTCGATCTCCCGGTGGAACACCGGGGCGTACACCACGCCGTCGCCCGGCACCTGCCGGGCCAGCCGCGTGATGAGCGAGGCGTACCCGGCGTCGTCGAACGTGTCGATCGCCCCTTTGCGCTGACGGCGTCCGAGCGCGTTCAGGACGTCGTTGGACAGGTGGAACCCGTCCATCCCCGCGGCCACCGCCAGGCGTGGGCCGAGCGCGTCCACGACGGCGCGCGCGAGCCAGGACTTGCCGGCCCCGGGCGGGCCGGTGATCCCCAGGATCGTGCGCCCCGGGCGAGCCGCGAGGCGACGGGCACGCTCGACGAGCGCGCCCGTCGCCAGGCGTTCACGCGATCCCACGGCGCTCGTCCTGTGTCGGTTCGAGCGCGCCGGTCATCAACGCGACGACCTCCGCCATCGTGCGGTTCCCCGGACGGACGACCGCCGCGCGCCGACCCTGGCGGTGGACGTGGATGCGGTCGGCGACCTCGAACACGTGCGGCATGTCGTGGCTGATGAGGACGACGGGGATGCCGCGCGCCCGGATGCGCTTGATCAGGTCGATGACGGTGCCCGACTCGCGCACGCCGAGTGCCGCAGTCGGCTCGTCCATGATGATCACGCGCTTGCCGAACGCGGCGGCGCGGGCGACGGCAACCCCTTGCCGCTGCCCGCCGGAGAGCGCCTCGACGGGCTGGGTCACCGACGTGACGCGGATCTGCATCTCGTCGAAGAACTCCTGGGAGCGGCGCCGCATGGCGGGCTTGTCGGTCATGCGCGCGACCGTGCCGAGCAGCCCCGGGCGGCGCAGCTCGCGACCCATGAAGAGGTTCGAGGCGATGTCCAGGGCGGGGGCGAGGGCGAGGTCCTGGTAGACGGTCTCGATCCCGTGCGCCTGGGCGTCGCGCGCGGTGCGGAAGGCGACCGGCTCGCCGTCGACGAGGATCTGGCCGGCGTCGGGGGTCAGGACGCCGGACAACGCCTTGATGAGCGTCGACTTCCCGGCGCCGTTGTCCCCGATGACGGCCAGCACCTCGCCCGGCAGCAGCTCGAAGTCGGCGCGGTCCATCGCGACGACCGACCCGTAGCGCTTGGTCAGCCCGGTCGCTGCCAGCACCGGGGTCACCGGGGTCACGGTCGGGGCCGGGGGTTCCGGCACCTGGGTGGTCATGTCTGGACCCTCCTGCGGGAGACCTGGTCGAGTGCGACGGCCGCGATGACGAGGGCGCCGGTCGCGATGTTCTGGTAGAGGTTGTCGACGCCCGCCTGCGTGAGCCCGTTGCGCAGGACGGCGACGATCAAGGTGCCCACCAGTGTGCCCAGTACCGACCCGCGCCCGCCGAACAGGCTGGTGCCGCCGATGACGACGGCCGTGATCGTCTCGAGGTTGGCGTTCTGGTAGGCGTTCGGGTCCGCGTTGGGGATGCGGCCCAGCGCGGCCCACGCCGCGACGACCGCGACGACGCCGGCGACCAGGTAGGTGATCACGAGGACCCGACCCGAGCGGATGCCGGTCAGCCTGGCCGCCTCGGGTGCACCGCCGACGGCGTACAGGTGCCGGCCTGCGGCCGTGTGCGACAGCACGTACCACGCGAGCAGGTACAGCAGCAGCATCGCCAGGACGCCCGTGGTGATGGTCAGCCCGCCGAACGACAGCTTGGTGCCGAGCCAGGTCAGGGGCCCCTTGGCCACGGGATACACCTGCGACCCGGCGTACAGCTGGGTGGCGGCGTACATGGCGGTGAACACCCCGAGCGTGACGATGAAGGGTGGCAGGTGCACCCAGGCGACCAGGGCGCCGTTGACGAGCCCGACCACGGCGAGCACGGCGGCTGCCGCGACGATGGCGACCAGCGGGCCGTGCTCACCGCCCACCTTGGCGAGGACGATCGTGCCGAGCACGGCCACGGCACCGATCGACAGGTCGATGCCGGCCGTGAGGATCACGATCGTCTGCGCCACCGCAAGGATCCCGATGACGACCGACTGCTGGAGGATGAGCGACAGGTTCGTGGGCCGCAGGAACGTGTCGGTGATGACGGCGAACACGACGACCGCGACCAGGAGGGCGACGAGGGGCCCGACGAGCGGGCTCCTCGCCAGCACGGCCCACCGCGTCGCTCCGCCTCGCGTGCGTGCCGGGGCGGGGGAGTCAGATGCGGCACCCATCGGTCAGCCCCAGCAGTTCTCGAGACCCCATGCGCTGTCCTGGGAGTCGAGGCCCTCGACGGGCTGGTCGGTGATCAGCTGCGCTCCCGTGTCGTGGAACCCGGTCGGCTTCGTGCCGTCGGCGGCGTACTTCACGACGGCCTTGACGCCCAGCGCGGCCATCTCGTTCGGGAACTGCATGACCGTCGCCCCGATCTGGCCGTCGGCCACCGCCTGCACGCCGGCGCACGACCCGTCGATCGAGCCGATGGTCACGCCGTCGGCCAGCCCGGCGTCGGAGATCGCCTGGAAGGCACCGCGGGCCGCGGGCTCGTTGATCGTGTAGACGGCGTTGACGTCCGCGTGCGCGGACAGGATGTTCTCCATCGCCGTCTGGGCCTTGGTCTGGTCGCCGTTGGTGTTCTCCTTGGCGGCGATCTGCGGGGAGCTCTCGGTCAGGCCCATCCCCTCCAGGAAGCCGTCGTGCCGGAAGGTGTCGACGGTGCCGCCGGGGGTGCCGTCGAGCATCGCGACGACGGGCTCGGAGTCGCCGAGCTTCGCCTTGACCCAGGCACCCTGGTAGACGCCCGCCTGGTGGTTGTCGGTGGCGAACGTGGCGTCGACGGCGTCCTCCGGGTCGGTGGCCGTGTCGAGCGCGATGACGATCACGCCCGCGTCCCGCGCGTCGGCGATCGCCTGCAGGATCCCGGTCGAGGAGTTGGGCGTGATGAGGATGCCCTGCACCCCCTGGGACACGAGGTTCTCGATGGCGGCGACCTGGCCCTCGTTGTCGCCGTCGAACGCGCCCGCGAGCGCGATGAGCTCGGCGCCCTGCGCGTCGGCCGCCTCCTTCGCGGCGTCACGCATGCGGACGAAGAAGGGGTTGGTGTCCGTCTTCGTGATGAGCCCGACCTTGACGGCGTCGCCGGGGGAGGCGCCGTCGCCGGAGCCCCCGGAGGGCTGCGACGAGCACCCGGCCAGGCCGAGAAGGGCGAGGACCCCGGTTCCGGCCGCGAGGGCGCGGATCCGGCGCGAGGGGGTGGTCTTGCGCGAGGCGAGCATGGCGAACTCCTTTGTCCGATCGCTGGCACTGACGTGACCGACGTCACGCTAGAAGCGCGCAAGCGCTTGCGCAACCGCTTGCGCGTCGCCGATGCTGAACCGTGACGGTTCGCCGGCGCTGACGCCGGGCCGGACCGCGACCCGAGGAGGTCCGCCATGGCGACGATGGACGACGTAGCCCGACTCGCCGGAGTGTCGGTCTCGACCGTCTCCCACGTGCTCAACTCGACGCGTGCCGTCGCACCCGACACGCGCTCACGCGTCGAGGACGCGATGGCGCGGCTTGCCTACCGGCGCAACGACGTCGCCCGTTCGCTCGCCCAGCGCAAGACGCGCACCGTCGGGGTGGCGATCTCCGCGCTGACCAACCCGTACTTCGGCACCCTGGTCTCGGCCGTCAACGAGGAGCTCGGGTCGCGCGGGTACGCCGTGATCCTCGGCGACACCGGCGACGAGCCCGGCCACGAGGCGACCGTCGTCGAACGCATGCTCGACCAGCGCGTCGCCGGACTCCTCCTGGCCCCCAGCGCACGAGCCGGCGAGGGCACCGTCCCGCAGGTGCTCGCCCACGGGGTGCCGCTCGTCCTGGTGGACCGGCACACCGACGCGGACTGCGACCAGGTCGTGCCCCTCAACCGCGAGCCAGTCGAGGACCTCGTCCACCACCTCGCGGACCTCGGGCACACCCGCATCGCCGCCGTCTGCGGCATGGCAGGGCTCGACACCACCACCGAACGGCTCGACGGGTACCGCGCCGTCGTCGCGGCACGCGGCCTCGACGAGGACCCGGCGCTCGTCCTGCCCGGGCACTCGCGCGCCGACGCGGCCGAGGACGCCGTGCTCCACGCGTTCGCGCGGCCGGACCGGCCCAGCGCCGTCGTCGTCCTCAACAACGCGATGACCATCGGAACCCTGCGCGCACTCGACCGGCTCGGCCTTGCCGTGCCCGGCGACGTCGCCCTCGTCTGCTACGACGACTTCGAGTGGGCCGACCTGTTCCGACCACGCCTGACAGCGGTGCGGCAAGACCTGACCACCATGGCGCGACGCGCCGTACGCCTGCTGCTCGGGCGAGTCGCAGGCGACGACCACCCGCCCGTCCTCGAACGCATCACCCCGTCCCTCCAGCACCGCGAGTCGTGCGGCTGCCGACAAGCCGCCGAACGCGACGCCCGTGTCCCCGCGCGTCCGTAGGGTGAGCCCATGGACCTGTTCGACGCGATCACCACCGGTGAGCACGGCACCCCGGAGGTCTCGCGTCCCGGCCCCGGAGCCCCGCTCGCGGTGCGCATGCGCCCGGCCACGCTCGACGAGGTCGCCGGGCAGGAGCACCTGCTCGCCCCCGGCTCGCCGCTGCGACGCCTCGTCGAACCCGCCGACGGCGCCGCCCGCCGCGCCGCACCCGGGTCCGTGATCCTCTGGGGGCCGCCCGGCACCGGCAAGACGACTCTCGCCTACCTCGTCGCGACCGTCTCGGGCCGGAGATTCGTCGAGCTGTCCGCCGTCACCGCCGGCGTCAAGGACGTGCGCGCCGTCGTCGACGACGCCCGCCGGCGCCTGGCGACCGGCGGCGAGGAGACCGTGCTGTTCATCGACGAGGTCCACCGCTTCTCCAAGTCGCAGCAGGACGCCCTGCTGCCGTCGGTCGAGAACCGCTGGGTCACCCTCGTCGCCGCCACCACCGAGAACCCGTCGTTCTCCGTCAACTCCCCGCTGCTGTCCCGCTCCCTGCTGCTCACCCTCCGCCCCTCACCAGCGAGCACGTACGCACCCTCGTGACGCGCGCCGTCACCGACGACCGCGGCCTCGGCGGAGCCGTCACCCTCGACGACGACGCCGAGGACCAGCTCGTGCGCATGGCCGGCGGCGACGCCCGCAAGGCGCTCACCGTCCTCGAAGCCGCAGCCGGCACCGCCCTGTCCGAGGGCGCGACCCGCATCGACCTGGCCACCGTCGAACGCGCCGTCGACGTCGCAGCGGTCCGCTACGACCGCGACGGCGACCAGCACTACGACGTCATCAGCGCCTTCATCAAGTCCATCCGCGGCTCCGACGTCGACGCCGCCCTGCACTACCTCGCCCGCATGATCGCCGCGGGGAGGACCCGCGGTTCATCGCGCGCCGGCTCATCATCTCCGCGTCCGAGGACGTCGGCATGGCCGACCCCTCCGCGCTGCAGACCGCCGTCGCCGCCGCACAAGCCGTCCAGATGATCGGCATGCCCGAGGGGCGCATCCCGCTCGCCGAGGCCGTCGTCCACCTCGCCACCGCCCCGAAGTCGAACCGCGCCTACACCGCGATCGACGCGGCGCTCGCGGACGTGCGGGCGGGGCGGGCCGGCGTCGTGCCGATGCACCTGCGCGACGCGCACTACGCGGGCGCCGACCGGATCGGCCACGGCAAGGGCTACCAGTACGCGCACGACGCCCCGCACGCGATCGCCCCGCAGCAGTACCTGCCCGACGAGCTCGCCGGCCGGCACTACTACGAGCCGGCGGACCGCGGGTACGAGCGGCAGGTGACCGAACGCCTCGCGAGGATCCGCGAGATCCTGGACCAGGCCTGAGCGGAATCGGCCTTGGGGTAGGATGGCCAGGTTGCCTACCCGGGAGACCGGCGGCGACTCCTGGGACCTCGGCCCCGTCTCCCTTCTTCGAGGGGGCATCGGCTGGTCCCGCACCCGGCGTGGATCCTTCCGCGGTACGGGTGTGACCTCATCAGATCCTCCAACAGGACAGGAAGCACAGTGACCTCTGTGACCCGTTCGCGCCGCCAGGTCCGCCTGAGCCGCGCCCTGGGCATCGCCCTGACCCCCAAGGCCGTCAAGCACTTCGAGAAGCGCCCCTACCCGCCCGGCGAGCACGGCCGCGCCCGCCGTCGCACCGAGTCGGACTACGCGGTGCGTCTGCGCGAGAAGCAGCGTCTGCGCGCCCAGTACGCGCTGCGCGAGAAGCAGCTCGTCAAGGTCTACGAGAACGCCCGCAAGACCGCCGGCCTGACCGGTGAGGTCATGGTCGAGGACCTCGAGACCCGTCTCGACGCGCTCGTGCTGCGCGCCGGGTTCGCCCGCACGATCCTGCAGGCGCGCCAGGCGGTCACGCACCGCCACATCCTCGTGGACGGCAAGATCGTGGACCGCCCGTCGTTCCGCGTGAAGCCCGGCCAGACCCTCCAGGTCAAGCCCAAGTCGCAGGCCACCACGCCGTTCCAGGTCGCCGCCGCCGGCGCCCACCGCGACGTGCTGCCGGCAGTCCCCGGCTACCTCGACGTCTCGCTCGAGAAGCTCCAGGCGACCCTCGCCCGCCGCCCCAAGCGTGCCGAGGTCCCCGTGACCTGCGAGGTCCAGCTCGTCGTCGAGTTCTACGCGCGCTGACCGAGGCGTGGTCGGCTCCGCCTGACCACCGACGTCATGACGCCCCGTCGCCCTGCCCGCCGCAGGACGGCGGGGCGTCGTCCGTCGGCGTCATGCGGCACGACGGCCGCACCGGGCCGACGCGGCGCGTCGGATAGGGTGACCAGGGCGTCCGCACCGAGAGGGGAAGAATCCGATGACCGTGGGTGACGTGGCAGGCCTGATCGCCGCCATCGCCTTCGTGCTGCTGGTCGGCCTGCTGGCGGTGCCGCTGGTCAAGCTCGGCCGCGTCTTCGACGAGGCGACGCGCTCCCTGCGTGAGGTCACCGAGCACTCGGTGCCGATCCTCGACGAGGCCGCCGGCACCGTGGCAGGCGCCAACGCACAGCTGAGCAAGGTCGACACCATCACGACGTCGGCAGCGCAGGTCAGCGAGAACGTGTCGGCCCTGGCCGGGCTGTACGCGGCCACGCTCGGGCGCCCGCTCGTGAAGGTCGCCGCGTTCTCGTACGCGACGCGTCAGGCGTTCGCCGGGGCCTTCCCGCGCAAGGGCAAGGGCTCGCGCTGATGCGCCGCCTGTTCTGGATCGGCGTCGGCGTCGCGGTCACCGTGGTCGTGTACCGGCGAGGTCGCACGATCGTGCGGCAGTACCTGCCCGCGACGATCGCCGAGCGTGCCGAGAAGGCCGCGCACGAGGCCGGTGAGCGGGCGGGCAGTGCGGCGCACGAGTTCCGTGCGACGTTCGCCGAGGCCCGTGAGCGCCGCGAGGCCGAGCTGACCGCGGCGCTGCTGGCGGAGGGCCAGGCCGACCCGGCCGCGACGCGCGCCGCCCGAGCTAGCGGCGCCCGCGGCTCCTTCGCCGCGGGCGGCCCCGACGTCGACGACGACGAGGCGGAGCTCGGCTACTCGTTCTGAGCCGGGTGCCGCTCCCACGACCTTTCGCTTCTGCCTGCCGCGCCACGCGCGCGACAATGGCGCGAGCACCCCACTGACTTGTGAAGGACACCATGCGCACCGCCGACATCCGCCAGCGATGGCTCGACTACTTCGGCTCGAAGGACCATGAGCTCGTCCCGAGCGTGCCCCTGGTCTCCCCGGACCCCTCGATCCTGTTCACCATCGCCGGCATGGTCCCGTTCATCCCCTACATCCTCGGGACCGAGCCCGCCCCGTGGCCGCGCGTCGCGAGCGTGCAGAAGTGCATCCGCACCAACGACATCGAGAACGTGGGCCGCACGACGCGGCACGGCACGTTCTTCCAGATGAACGGCAACTTCTCGTTCGGGGACTACTTCAAGACGGGTGCCATCGACTTCGCGTGGGAGCTGCTGACCTCGCCCCAGGACAAGGGTGGCTACGGCTTCGACGGCGACCGCCTGTGGGTGACCCTCTGGAACGAGGACCACGAGTCGTTCGACGCGCTGACCAAGGGCATCGGCCTCGACCCGAAGCACATCGTGCGCCTGCCGCGGCACGAGAACTTCTGGGACACGGGCCAGCCCGGACCGGCCGGCCCCTGCGCCGAGTGGCACTACGACCGTGGCCCCGCCTACGGCCCGGACGCCGTCGGCGGTGACGTCGACCCGGGCGGCGACCGCTACCTGGAGATCTGGAACCTCGTGTTCGACCAGTTCGTGCGCGGCGAGGGCACCGGCAAGGACTACCCGCTGCTGGGCGAGCTCGAGAAGAAGAGCATCGACACGGGTGCCGGCCTCGAGCGCATCGCGTTCCTGCTCCAGGGCAAGGAGAACCTCTACGAGATCGACGAGGTCTACCCCGTCATCTCGACGGTCGAGGAGCTGACCGGCAAGCGGTACGGCGCCGACCCCGAGGACGACGTGCGCATGCGGGTCATCGCCGATCACGTGCGGTCCTCGCTCATGGTCATCGGTGACGGCGTGCGCCCGTCCAACGAGGGTCGCGGCTACGTGCTGCGCCGCCTGATCCGCCGGGCCGTGCGCGCCGTGCGCCTGCTCGGCTACGACGCCGAGGCGATGCCGGCGCTGCTCCCGGTCTCGATGGAAGCGATGAAGGCGTCCTACCCGGAGCTGGAGACGGGCTTCGCGCGCATCAGCGACGTCGCCTACGGCGAGGAGGACGCGTTCCGCCGCACGCTGGCGGCGGGCACGACCATCCTGGACGCCGCCGTCGGGAAGGCCAAGGAGACCGCGGCGCGCACCGGCGGATCGCGGGCCGGGGGCACGCTCGGCGAGGCGTCGCCGGGCGGGCTGCGGGTGCCCGTGCTCTCGGGTGCCGAGGCGTTCGCGCTCCACGACACCTACGGCTTCCCGATCGACCTCACGCTCGAGATGGCCGCCGAGCAGGGCGTCCAGGTCGACGAGCAGGCGTTCCGCGCCCTGATGGCCGAGCAGAAGCAGCGGGCGCGCGCCGACGCGCTGGCCAAGAAGACGGGGCACGCCGACCTGCGCGCCTACGAGACCATCGCGGGAGAGCTCGACGCGCCCGTCGAGTTCCTGGGCTACACGCACACCGACTCGGCCGTGGTCGTCGTCGGCCTGCTGGTCGACGGCGTGCCCGCGCCGGCCGCGACGGTGCGCGACGGCGCACCCGTCGACGTGGAGGTCGTGCTCGACCGCACCCCGTTCTACGCCGAGGCGGGCGGTCAGCTCGCCGACCAGGGCACGATCGTGCTCGACGGCGGCGCGACCATCGAGGTCGACGACGTGCAGCGGCCCATCAAGGGCCTCAACGTGCACCGCGGCCGGCTGGTCGAGGGCACGGTCGCGCTCGGGGACCCGGGCACGGCGACGATCGACGTCGAGCGTCGCGTGGCGATCAGCCGCGCCCACTCGGCCACGCACATGATCCACAAGGCGCTGCACGAGCTCGTCGGCGAGGACCGCACGCAGGCCGGGTCGGAGAACGCCCCGAGCCGTGTGCGCTTCGACTTCCGCTCGCCCGCGGCCGTCCCGGCCTCCGCGCTCGGGAGATCGAGGAGCGCGTCAACGTGCGTCTCGCGGAGAACCTCGAGGTCACCGACGAGCTCATGCCCATCGCCGCCGCGCGCGAACTGGGCGCGATGGCGCTGTTCGGGGAGAAGTACGGCGACATCGTGCGCGTCGTGTCGATCGGCGGCGACTGGTCGCGCGAGCTGTGCGGCGGCACCCACGTCAAGGCGTCGGGCGAGATCGGCCGCGTCGCGCTGCTGGGCGAGGCGTCCATCGGCTCGGGCGTGCGGCGTGTCGACGCGCTCGTGGGCGACGGCGCGTACGGGTTCCAGGCCAAGGAGCACGCCCTCGTGGGGCAGCTCACGGGCCTGCTGGGCGCGCGTCCGGAGGAGCTCTCCGACCGCGTCGGGTCGCTTCTGGCGCGCCTGAAGGAGACCGAGAAGGAGCTCGCGGCGCTGCGGCAGGCGCGGGTCCTGGCCGCCGCGGGCCGGCTCGCCGCGGAACCGATCGAGGTCGGCGGCGGCGAGTCCGTCGTCCGGGTCGTGGCGCACGACGCCGGTCAGGTCGCCTCGGCGGACGACCTGCGCGCCCTGGCGCTCGACGTGCGCGGCCGACTCGGTGACGCGGGCCCCGCGGTCGTCGCCGTCGGCGGCGTGGCCTCCGGGCGCCCGCTCGTCGTCGTCGCGACCAACGCCGCGGCGCGCGAGGCGGGGCTGCGCGCGGGTGACTTCGTCAAGGCCGCCGCGGGCGTCCTGGGTGGCGGTGGCGGCGGCAAGCCGGACCTGGCCCAGGGTGGCGGCTCGGACGCCTCTGCCCTCCCCGCAGCGCTCGACGGCGTGACGGCTGGCGTGCGCGCGGTCGTCGCGGCCTGAGCCCGCCGTGAGCTGGAGCGACCCGGCGGGCGCACGCGTGGCACTGCCTCGCGGCGCCCGCCTTGGCGTCGACGTCGGCAAGGCCCGGGTCGGCCTCGCCGCCTGCGACCCGGATGGCCTCGTCGCGACGCCGGTCGCGACGGTGCCGCGCGTCCTGGACGCGACGGGGGCCGGCAGCGCCGACGTGCGGCGGATCGCCGACGAGGCGCGCGAGCGCTCCGCGGCCGTCGTCTACGTGGGGCTGCCGCGCCACCTGTCGGGGGCCGAGGGTGCGGCGACTGTGGACGCGCGCGCGTTCGCGATGCGCCTGGCGGTGGCGGTGGCCCCGGTGCCGGTCCGTATGGTGGATGAACGCATGTCCACCGTGACCGCGACGAGCCAGCTGCGCGCCGCAGGACGCACGTCGAAGAGTCACCGCCCGGTCATCGACCAGGCGGCGGCCGTCATCATCCTGCAGTCCGCGCTCGACGCGGAGCGGTCCGCGGGGGCGCGCGCAGGCGAGCTCGTGGAGCCGCCGCCGACCTGACCTCGACCGACGGGACCTTCTGCGCGTGACTGACCGTTCCGACCCTCGCGTCCGCCCCAGGCCGACGGCGTCGCGTGGCCGCGCGGGTGCCCGCGACCGGGCCGCGGCGCGCCGCAGGCGGCGCCGCCACCGGATCTGCCTCACGGTGGCCACCTGCGTGGCGCTGGTGGCAGGGGTCGCGGTGGGCGCGGTCGCCGGCG
The DNA here is from genome assembly GCF_004135345.1 of Xylanimonas allomyrinae. NCBI lineage: Bacteria > Bacillati > Actinomycetota > Actinomycetes > Micrococcales > Promicromonosporaceae > Xylanimonas > Xylanimonas allomyrinae. The sequence continues at coordinate 1,104,692 of NZ_CP035495.1, read as the reverse complement.
ACGTGGCCGCCGTGCGGACGCTGGTGGATCGGGCGACCGCGGCCGACTTCGGGGGGCCGGGGGAGGAGCCCGTCCTGGTCGACATCCCCGCCGGGGCGACGGGAGCGACGATCGGCGGCATCCTCGCCGACGCCGACGTCGTCGCGTCGGTCGCCGCGTTCACGACGGCGTTCGCGCGGCACCCCGGCGCCGCGAGCATCCAGCCCGGCACCGTCGAGCTGCTGACCGGCATGCGTGCGGCCGACGCCGTCGAGCACCTCCTGCGCAACGACCGGATCATGGTGCGCGTCACCGTTCCCGAGGGGTTCACCCTGGAGCAGGTGCTCGACCGGGTTGCCGCGCAGACCGAGATCAGCCGCTCCGACCTCGACGCCGCCGTCGCCGATCCGGGTTCGATCGGCCTGCCGGAGATGGCCGGTGGCGTGGTCGAGGGCTGGCTCTTCCCGGCGACGTACACCGTCGAGCAGGGCGACACGGCGACGTCGCTGCTCGCGCGGATGGTGGCGCAGACGACGCGCGAGCTCGACCGGCTGGGCGTCCCGGCCGAACGGCGTCAGTCGATCATCACCGAGGCGTCCATCATCGAGCGTGAGGCGCCCGAGGGGTATCGTGGCAAGGTCGCCCGCGTCATCACGAACCGGCTCGCGATCGGCATGCCGCTGGGCATGGACGCGATCGACTCCTACGGACTCGGGATCCCGGCACACCTGATCACCCGAGCGCAGTTCAACGACCCGGATCTGCCGTTCGCGTCGCGCGTGCACCGTGGCCTGCCCCCGACGCCTATCGGAAACCCGGGCGTCGCCGCGATCCAGGCTGCATCCGCGCCGACGCCGGGGGACTGGCTATGGTTTGTGACTGTCGACCTGCACACGGGAGAGACAAAGTTCACCGACGACTACAACGTTTTTCTCGGTTACCGACGGCAGTTCCAGACCTGGGCCGCCGCCAACGGCTTCTGAGCCGGAGCACTTGTCAGAGCAGATCCAAGGCCCTGCGGCCCGAGACGATTAGGCTTCACGCGTGACCGACCTCTTCGAGCACCCCGCCCTCGCACAGCCGCCTGGGCCCAGCGGGCGCCGTTCCGCTGCTCGACTGCGAGCCGCCGCCAAGCGTCGCCGGCGTCGGCGTGTGCGCTCGGCCATCATCGTGGTGGTCGTGCTGGCCGTCGTCGCGGCCGTCGGGTGGAGCACCTGGGGCGAGCTGTCCGGGTCGACGTGGAACCCGTTCTCACGGGCGTCGGCGGACTACCCCGGCCCCGGGGGCGAGCCAGTCGACGTCGAGATCCCCGCGGGTGCGACGGGCGCCGTGATGGGCAACGTCCTCGTGAGCGCGGGCGTTGTGGCCTCGGTCGGCGCGTTCACCGACGCGTTCTCGCACAACCCGGCAGCCGCGGGCATCCAGCCCGGCACCTACTCGCTGCTCACGGAGATGAAGGCTTCCGACGCGGTGGCCGCGCTCGTCAAGAACGAGAAGGTCGAGACCAAGGTGACGATCCCCGAGGGGTTCACCGCGGCTCAGGTCTTCGAGCGCATCGCGTCGGTCACGACGATCACCAAGGACGACCTCGACGCGGCCGTCGCGGACCCGGCCTCGATCGGCCTGCCCGCCGAGGCCGGCGGCCAGGTCGAGGGGTGGCTCTACCCGGCGACCTACACGGTCCAGCCCAAGGACACCGCGGTGACGCTGCTGGCGACGATGATCGGCAAGACGGTCGCCGAGCTGGACGCACAGGGTGTCGCGCCGGAGAACCGCGAGGCCGTGCTCACGAAGGCGTCGCTCGTCGAGCGTGAGGCCAAGTACGCCCCGGACCGGCCGATGATGGCGCGCGCGATCGAGAACCGGCTCGCCGCCGACATGCCGTTGCAGATCGACGCCTCGGTCGCCTATGGCCTGAACAAGCCGGGTACCGACCTGACGACCGCCGACACCCAGGATCCGAGCAACCCGTTCAACACCTACGCGCACAAGGGCCTGCCCCCGACCCCGATCGCCAACCCGGGCGCGTCGTCGGTCGAGGCCGTGATGCACCCCGCCGACGGCGGCTGGATCTTCTGGACGGCCGTCAACCTCGACACGGGCGAGACCAAGTTCGCCGTGACGTGGCAGGAGCACCAGGCGAACGTCGCCGAGCTGCGCGCCTGGCAGGCCGCCAACGGGCAGCGCTGAGGCCATGCCCAACGTCACCCGCCGAGCCGCAGTGCTCGGCCACCCCATCGCGCACTCGCTCTCGCCCGTGCTGCACACCGCCGCGTACGACGCGCTGGGCCTGGAGGGCTGGCAGTACTCCGCGCTCGACACGACGTCGGAGACGCTGCGCGACGTCGTCGGTGACCTCGACCTGGGCTGGGCTGGCCTGAGCCTGACCATGCCGCTCAAGCAGGCGGTCATCCCGATGCTCGACGACATCGACCCTGTCGCCGCAGCGACCGGGGCGGTCAACACCGTCGTCGTGCGACCGTCGTCGTGCGGGATCGCGCTGGGCGGCTACAACACCGACGTGCACGGCCTCGTTCATGCGCTGCGCGAGGGCCTGGCGGGCCGTGCGGTGGAGCGGGCCGTGGTGCTCGGGGCGGGAGCGACGGCGGCCTCGGCCGTGGCAGCGTTGCTGCAGCTCGGGTGCGTGGCGCCCCGCGTCCTGGCTCGGTCGATCGCGCGGACCGCGACGCTGCACGAGGCCGCACAGCGGCTGGGCGCGTCCCCGCGGTTCGAGGTGCTCGACGCCGTCGCCGCCCTCGGTGCGCTGCGGCAGGCCGACGTCGTCATCTCGACGCTTCCGGCGCACGCTGCGGACCCTGTCGCGGCGACGCTGCGCGGGCGTGCCGGGACGGTCGCAGGGGTGCTGCTCGACGTGGTCTACGACCCGCGCCCGACGGCGCTCGCGCGAGCGTGGGGCGAGCTGGGCGGTGTCGTGGTCGGCGGTGAGCGGATGCTGCTGCACCAGGCCGCCGAGCAGGTGCGGCTGATGACGGGGCGCAACGCACCGCTCGCGGCGATGGACGCCACGCTGAGCGAGGCGCTGGGGTACCGGCCGGGCCCCGTGTCCTGACGCCGCGGCGCCCGCGCGAGCGTGGACGGGCGCGCCGCCCGGCGGGGCGCCCGTGCGAGAATCGCCGCATGCTGCGCTGGTTGACGTCGGGGGAGTCGCACGGTCCGTCCCTGGTGGGGGTGATCGAGGGTCTGCCCGCCGGGGTCGAGCTGACGACGGCCGACATCCAGGCCGCCCTGGCCCGTCGCCGGCTCGGCTACGGCCGCGGCGCCCGCATGAAGTTCGAGCAGGACGAGGTGCGCGTGCTCGGCGGTCTGCGCCACGGGGTGACGCAGGGTGGGCCGCTCGCGATCGAGATCGGCAACACCGAGTGGCCCAAGTGGGTCGACGTCATGGCGCCCGACCCTGTCGCAGCGGACGCGCTGCACGTCGACGCCGGTACCGGTGACGCACGCGAGGTGGCGCGCAACAAGAAGCTCACCCGGCCCCGCCCGGGGCACGCCGACCTGGTCGGCATGCGCAAGTACAGCTTCGACGACGCACGCCCCGTCCTGGAGCGGGCCAGCGCCCGCGAGACGGCCACGCGGGTCGCGCTCGGCACGGCGGCCGCACGGTTCCTGGAGCAGGTGGCCGGGGTGCGGCTGGTGTCGCACGTCGTGGCCATCGGGCAGGCCGAGGTGCCCGAGGGCGCCGCGCTGCCCGCGCCGTCGGACGTCGAGCGGCTCGACGCCGACCCGGTGCGCTGCTTCGACGCCGCGGCGAGCGGCGCGATGGTCGCCGAGATCGACGCGGCCCACAAGGACGGCGACACGCTCGGCGGCGTCGTCGAGGTGCTCGCGTACGGCGTTCCCACCGGCCTGGGCAGCTACGTGCAGGGCGACCGCCGCCTGGACGCGCGCCTGGCGGGGGCGCTCATGGGCATCCAGGCGATCAAGGGCGTCGAGGTCGGCGACGGCTTCCGCACGGCCCGCCGGCGCGGTTCGGTGGCGCACGACGAGATCGTGCGCGGCGCCGACGGGCGTGTCGAGCGCCTGAGCAACCGGGCGGGGGGCATCGAGGGCGGCATGTCGAACGGCGAGGTGCTGCGGGTGCGCGCCGCGATGAAGCCCATCAGCACCGTGCCGCGCGCGCTGCGCACCATCGACACCGCGACGGGTGAGGCAGCCACCGCGAACCACCAGCGTTCGGACGTGTGCGCGGTGCCTCCGGCGGCCGTGGTGGCCGAGGCGATGGTCGCGCTCGTGCTCGCACAGGCCGTCGTCGAGAAGTTCGGCGGCGACTCGGTGGCCGAGGTGCGGCGCAACGCCGAGGCGTACCTGGCGGCCATCCCGGAGACGCTGCGGTGAGCGCGCGGCCTCTGGCCGTCCTGGTCGGGCCGCCGGGCAGCGGCAAGACGACGGTCGGCACGCACCTGGCGCGCGGGGCGGGCGTCGCCTTCCGCGACACCGACCAGGACGTCGAGGCCGTCGCGGGCAAGCCGATCACCGAGATCTTCGTCGACGACGGCGAGCCGGCGTTCCGTGCGCTGGAGAGCGCCGCCGTCGCGACGGCGCTCGCCGAGCACGAGGGTGTCCTGGCCCTGGGCGGCGGGGCCGTGCTCGACCCGGCGACGCAGGACCTGCTGGCCGACTACGCGGCGCGCGGCGGCGTCGTCGTCTTCCTGGACGTGACCCTCGCGCACGCCGCGCCGCGCGTCGGCTTCAACCAGTCCCGGCCGCTGCTGCTCGGCAACCCGCGTGCGCGGTGGGCCGCGCTCATGGAGGAGCGGCGACCGGTCTACGAACGGGTGTCGACGCTGCACGTCCTGACGGACGGACGCGAGCCCGAGGCCGTCGCGGAGACCGTCCGCGAGTCCATCGACAAGGAGCTGCCCGCATGACCGTCGAGACCACCCGTGTGACGGTTCGGGGCGCCGCGCCCTACGACGTCGTCATCGGCCGCAACCTGCTGGGCGAGCTGCCCGGCCTGCTCGGGCGAAGGTGCGCCGCGTGCTGGTCATGCACCCGGCGTCGCTCGCCGCGACGGGTGAGGCGGTGCGCGAGGACCTGGCGGCGCAGGGCTACGAGGCGTTCGCCGTCGAGCTGCCCGACGCCGAGGAGCAGAAGACCGCGCAGGTCGCGGCCTTCTGCTGGCAGGTGCTCGGGCAGGCCGACTTCACCCGCTCGGACGCGATCGTCGCGGTGGGCGGCGGGGCCACCACCGACCTGGCCGGGTTCGTCGCGGCGACGTGGCTGCGCGGCATCAGGGTGGTCCACGTCCCGACGACGCTGCTGGGCATGGTCGACGCCGCGGTGGGCGGCAAGACGGGCATCAACACGGCCGAGGGTAAGAACCTCGTCGGGGCGTTCCACCCGCCGGCCGGTGTGCTGTGCGACCTGGCCTCGCTCGCGTCGCTCGACCGCTGGGACCTGGTCGCAGGGCTCGGCGAGGTGGTCAAGACGGGGTTCATCGCCGACCCGCGCATCCTCGAGCTGGTCGAGGAGCATGCCGCGGACCTGCGCGACTGGAAGGGCGCCGACGCCGCCCCGCAGACGTGGGCGGTCCTGGCCGAGCTCGTCGAGAGGTCGGTCGCGGTCAAGGCGCGCGTCGTGGGGGAGGACCTCACCGAGCAGGGCCTGCGAGAGATCCTCAACTACGGGCACACCTTCGGGCACGCGGTCGAGCTCGTCGAGCGCTACCAGTGGCGTCACGGCGCCGCCGTCGCCGTCGGCATGGTGTTCGTGGCCGAGCTCGCGCGGCTCGCGGGCAAGCTGCCCGACGACGTCGTGGCCCGGCACCGCGACATCCTCACGTCGCTCGGGCTGCCGACGACCTACCGCGGCGACCGCTGGGACCAGCTCCTGGCGGCGATGCGGCGGGACAAGAAGTCCCGCGGCGACCTGCTGCGCTTCGTCGTCCTGGACGCGGTGGCCAAGCCGGTGCGTCTCGAGGGTCCCGACCCGGCGCTGCTGGCGGCGGCCTACGCCGAGGTCAGCAAGGAGCCGCCGACGGGCCGGCCCGGGGTCAGCGTCCCGCTCGGCTGACGCCGAACGCCGGGGTCACCACGCCCCACGGGCCTCGAGGACGTCCTTGAGCAGGTCGGCGCGGTCGGTGACGATGCCGTCGACCCCCAGGTCGAGCAGGTGCCGCATCTGCTCGGCATCGTTGACCGTCCACACGTGCACCTGCCGTCCGGCGGCGTGCGCGGCGGCGACGGTGCGGGCGTCGACCACGGGCAGCCGCAGCGGTCCGACCTTGTGCGCTTCGGGCACCTGCAGGGCGCCGACGCCCCGCAGCGAGGCCCGGACCAGGGCCGGGACACGCAGGCGTGCCCCGGCGAGGAAGCCCGCCACCTCGCTCGTGCCGGCGCTCGTGGCCACCGGCCGCGACAGCCGGGCGAGCGTGGCCTTGCGGCGGCGCGTGGAGAACGACGTGATGCACACACGTTCGTGCGCGGCGGTGCGTTCCACGGCGTCGGCGACGGGGACGATCCCGGAGGCGGCCTTGACGTCGATGTTGACGCGCAGCGTGGGCCACGTGCCCAGCACGTCCTCCAGGGCCGGCACGGGTTCGACGCCGCCGATCCTCGCCTGCCGCACCTGCGACCACGGCAGGTCGGCCACGAGCCCGTGCGCGTCGGTGGTGCGGTCGAGCGACACGTCGTGCAGGGCGACGGCGACGCCGTCGGACGTCCCGTGCGCGTCGGTCTCCACGTAGCGGAACCCGAGCGCGACGGCCGCGGCGAAGGCGGCCATCGAGTTCTCCAGGCCGTTGTCGACGCCGCCGGGCCGGGCGAAGCCGCGGTGCGCGAGCGCGGCGATCCGGCGGCGGCCGTCGGGCTGCGCCGTGTCGAAGTACGGGTGGGTCATGCGGGACGCTCCTCGGTCGCCGTCCGGCTGCCCGCCCCCGTGCCCGCCCCCGTGCCCGCCCCCGGGTGCGCCGACAGGTGCGCCGCAAGCCAGTCGAGCATGCCGTCGAGGTAGGCGCGCCGTGGCCCGTCCGCCGACAACGACAGGTCGTGGACGCCGCCTGCGATGCGCAGCACGGTCACGTCGCGGCCCAGGCGCGGGGCGAGCGCCGTGATCTGGTCGGCGTCGAGCACGGTGTCGGTCGAGCCGACGAGCGGGTTGTCCGGCCCGTCGTGGCTGGAGGCCGTCGACGCGGCGAACAGCACGGGGCACCCGATCGCCAGCCCGCTCGCGACCCGCGCCTGCGCCCGCCGCACGGCCCGCAGCCAGCCCGCCCGCGCGGGCACGCCCTGCGGGCGCTTGAGCGCGGTGTCGAAGTCCCACGCCCCGCCGTTCGCGCGCAGCAGTGCCGTCGCGTACCAGGACGGGCCGTGGGACAGCGTCGTCTGCGGCCGCACGAGCGCCAGGCGGTCCAGCACGGGCGTGCCGACCGCGCGCGCCAGCGCCGAGCCCGGCAGGTCGAGGAACGGCGAGTTGAGCACGAGCGCGTCGGGTCCGGCCGCCGTCCCCGTCGCGTGCCGGTGCGCGTGCGCCCACAGCGACGCGGTGAGCCCGCCGGTGGAGTGCGCGTGCACGACGAGCGGCAGGTGCGGGAACGCGGTGCGCAGCACCGCGGCGGCCGCCGCGATGTCGGTCGCCTGCTCGCGCAGGTCGGTCACGTAGTGCGGCAGCTCGCCCGGGCGCAACGAGCGCCCGGCGGCGCGCAGGTCGACCGCGTGGAAGAGGTACCCGGCCGCGGCGAGCTCCCGCGCCAGGTGGGCCTGGAAGAAGTAGTCGTTGTACCCGTGCACGTGCAGCACCACCGCGCGCGCCGCGGCGACCTCGGCGGGCGAGGACGGCAGCCGCACGAGCGTCGCCGGTCCCAGGGACGCCCGCTCGAACGGCGCACCGAGCAGGTCATCGGTGCGCCAGGCCAGGGCATCCGCCCCCACGCCGTTCGCGGTCACGCTCGCACTGTATGCCCTGACCAGCACCGCTGTGGCACGATCGGCGCCGTGACACTCCGCGACGTGGGCCACTCGGTGCAGAGCGACATCTACCGCGACGGGGTGTACGGCTCGCGACCCGTCGTCCCCGTCGCGCCGGCCGCGCTCGAGGCGGCCGCGCGGCGGCGCATGAGCGCCCGCGGCTGGGCCTACGTCGCGGGTGGCGCCGGTGCCGAGCGCACCGTCGCAGCCAACGCCGCCGCGTTCACCCGGCACCGCATCGTGCCCCGGATCATGGCCGACGTCGGTGAACGGTCCCTGCGTACGACGCTGCTGGGCCGCGACCTGCCCGCACCGCTCCTGCTCGCGCCCGTCGGGGCGCTCGAGCTGGCCGTGCGCGGCGGACCGGGCCGCGCCGAGCCGCTCGTCGCGCGTGCCGCCCGCGAGCTCGGCGTCCCGGTCGTCATCTCCTCCCAGGCGTCCACGCCCATGGAGGCCACCGCCGCCGAGCTCGGCGGGTCCCCGCGCTGGTTCCAGCTCTACTGGTCGAACGACGACGACGTCGCCGCCTCGCTCGTCGCGCGCGCCGAGGCCGCCGGGGCCGGGGCCGTGGTCGTCACGCTCGACACGCCCGTGCTCGGCTGGCGGCCGCGCGACCTCGACCTCGGCTCGCTGCCGTTCGCGCGCGGCGAGGGCATCGCGCAGTACACCAGCGACCCGGCGTTCCGTCGGCTGGCGTCGACGCGCCGCAGCACACCCGCACGACGGCGCCCCACCCTCGCGGCCGTGCGCGCCCTGGCCGCCATGCGCCGTCGCGGCGCCACCCGCGCCGACGTCGAGACCTTCCTCGACGTCTTCTCGCGCCCCACCCTCACCTGGCGCGACCTCGCCTGGCTGCGCGAGCGCACCAGACTGCCGATCTTGGTCAAAGGCGTCCAGCACCCCGACGACGCCCGCCGTGCCCTGGACGCGGGTGCCGACGGCGTCGTCGTGTCCAACCACGGAGGCCGCCAGGCCGACAACGCGATCGCCTCGCTCGACGCGCTGCCCGGGGTCGTGTCCGCCGTGCGCGCCACCGCCCCCACCGCTCCGGTCCTGTTCGACTCGGGCGTGCGCACCGGAGCGGACGTCTTCGTCGCGCTCGCCCTCGGCGCCGACGCCGTCCTGCTCGGCCGCCCGTGGGTCTACGGGCTCGCCCTGGCCGGCGAGGCAGGCGTGCGCGCCGTCGTCCGCCACGTGCTCGCCGAGCTCGACCTGACGATGGCGCTGGCCGGGGTCCGGGGCGTCGCCGAGATCGCAGCGGGTCACCTCGCGCCACGGGACGGGGCCGCGCCGCGGACGCCGGTGTGACTCCGCCTCCTGTTGTTCGCCTTGTTCGGGCAGACTTCACGCATGAGCACACCCACGCCCGCGAGCGGGTCGTCGCCGGCCGCCAAGAACCCCGCCGTGCCGGCCAGGCCGGTCACCGGGCTGGAGCTCCAGACCGGCGGCCCCGTCGCGCCGCGCAAGGTGTGGTCCTGGGCCGCCTTCGACTGGGCCATGCAGCCGTTCAACACCGTCATCCAGACGTTCGTGTTCACGGCCATGTACCTGGTCTCGGAGACGTTCGCCGATCCCGTCGTCCTGGCGGAGCAGGGCAAGGTCGCGGCGCTCGCGCAGCTCTCGTCGGGGCTGGGGCTCGCCACGACGATCGGCGGGATCGCCATCGCGCTCGTGGCACCCGTGCTCGGGCAGTGGGCGGACACGACGGGCCGCCGCAAGACGTGGCTGTTCTGGTCCACCCTGGCGCTGCTGGGGTCGATGGCGGCGCTGTGGTTCGTCCAGGCGAGCCCGGACTTCTTCTGGCTGGGCGCGGGCCTCGTCGCCCTGGGGGTGGTGCTCAACCAGATCTCCGAGACCAACTACAACGCGATGATCGTGTCGGTGGCCACGCCCACGACGATCGGCCGGGTGTCGGGCCTCGGCTGGGGTCTGGGCTACTCGGGCGGTGTCGCCGCGCTCATCCTCATCGCCGTCGGCGACCTGACCGGCCTGGCGTCGCTCGACGCCCCGAACGGCATGACCTTCCGCTGGATCGCGGTCGCGGGAGTCGTGTGGGGCGTCGTGTTCGGGTGGCCGCTGTTCCGGTACGTGCCGGAGGTCGTCGTCGAGACGCGCCCGCGCCTCGGCGTCGTCCAGGCCTACGTCGAGCTGCTGCACACCGTCCGCACCCTGTTCCGGACGTCGCGCACCACGTTCTGGTTCATGGTGTCCTCGGCGGTGTTCCGCGACGGGCTGAGCGGCGTGTTCACCTTCGGGGCGATCATCGCCTCGGCGGCGTTCGGGTTCTCGGGCCTCGAAGTGCTGATCTTCGGCATCGCGGCGAATCTCGTGGCCGGCATCTCGACGATCGTCGTGGGCCGTGTCGACGACCGCCTGGGTGCCCGCCGCGTCATCATCGGCGCGCTGTCGGTCCTCATCGTGGCCGGGCTGCTGATCGTGGCGCTGCACCCGCTGGGCCCGGTCGTGTTCTGGGTGGGCGGCCTGCTGCTGTGCTGCACCGTCGGCCCGGCGCAGTCCGCGTCGCGCTCCTACCTGGCCCGCCAGATCCCGGCCGGCCACGAGTCGGAGATGTTCGCGCTGTACGCGACCACGGGCAAGGCGGCGTCGTTCATGGCCCCGGCCATGTGGACGCTGTTCGTCACGATCACCGGCCGCACCATCTGGGGCACGCTCGGCATCCTCCTGGTGATCCTCGTCGGCCTGGTGCTGTTCCTGACGCTGCGCGGCGACCAGTCGGACGCGCGCTGACGACGTCGGCGGGCGCAGGGCCGGCCGGTCCGCTCAGACGAGACCGTGGCGCGACGCGAACGGGTCCCAGCCCGGGTCGCGATGCACGTCCAGCTCGGTGAACGTCGCCGCGGCCTCGGCCGCCTGCGGGCCGAACAGGTGCCGGATCAGGGCCACGGTCATGTCCATGCCCGCGGCGACGCCCGACGACGTCCAGCGGTCACGGTCCTCGACCCAGCGCGCCTGCGGCACCCAGGCCACGTCGTCGCCGTGCGTGCTCGCCCACCCGAACGCGTACTTGTTCGACGTCGCCCGGTACCCGTCGAGCAGTCCGGCGGCGGCGAGCACGGCCGAGCCGGTGCACACCGACGTCACGAGCGATGCGTCGGCGCTCCACCGGGCGAGCCACGCGAGGAAGCCGGCGTCGTGCACGAGCGCCCGCGTGCCGGCCCCGCCGGGCACGAGCACGACGTCGGGCGGCGGCGCGTCGGCGTAGGCGGTCGTGACCTCGACGCGCGTGCCCTGGGAGCTGCGCACCGGCCCGCGCGCAGGCCCGACGAGGGCGACGTCGACCGCGTCGCCCAGCACGCTCCAGAGCTGGACGGGGCCGAAGACGTCGAGCAGCTCGAACCCGTCGAAGAGCACGACGTCGATGCGCCTGGTGGTCACGGGCGACACCGTAGGGCACGGCGTGAGCGTCCGGCGAGCGGCGCGGCTACCCTGGCGCCGTGACCCGCGTGCTCGTCCTCAACGGACCCAACCTCGGCCGGCTCGGTGTGCGCGAGCCCGAGATCTACGGCGCCGACACCTTCGCCGACCTCGTCGCGGCGGCGTCGGCCTGGGGGAGCGAGCTCGGGCTGGAGGTCGACGCCCGGCAGACCGACGACGAGTCGCAGATCGTCGCCTGGCTCCACGAGGCCGTCGACACCCGAGCCCACGTGGTGCTCAACCCGGCGGCGTTCACGCACTACAGCTACGCGCTGCGCGACGCCGCCGCCCAGATCACCGCGGCCGGCCTGGCACTGGTCGAGGTGCACCTGTCGAACCCGCACACACGCGAGTCGTTCCGGCACTACTCCGTGGTCTCGGGCGTCGCGACGGGCACGATCGCGGGCTTCGGGTTCCAGTCGTACCGGCTGGCGCTCGCGGCGATCGCGGCCCGGCCGGCCTGACGTCCCGCGGCGGCAGGCGATGCGGTACAGCGCGTACATCTGGGACCTCGGCGGCACGCTGCTCGACAACTACGCCGGCTCCTCCCGCGCGTTCGTGCGCACGCTCGCCGCGCACGGCATCGAGGCCACGTACGACGACGTCCACCGCGCGCTGCGCGTCTCGACGGCGCACGCGGTGGCGACCCTGGTGCCGGGCGTGCCCGGGTTCCTCGCCGAGTACAAGCGCGCCGAAGCGGTCGAGCTGGCGACGCCGATGCTGTTCGACGGCGCGCGGGAGGTCCTGGAGGCCGTGGTCGCGGCCGGGGGCGCGAACTTCCTGGTCTCCCACCGTGACCGCCAGGTGCTCACCCTCCTGGAGCGCACCGGGATCGCGCACCTGTTCACCGAGGTGCTCACCGCGGACAGCGGGTTCCCGCGCAAGCCGGACCCGGCGTCGATCCGCTACCTCGTCGACACGTACGGGCTGACCGACTGCGTCGTGGTGGGCGACCGCCCGCTGGACGTCGAGGCGGCACGCGCGGCGGGGGTCGACGCGGTGTTCTTCGCCGACGGCGAGACGTGCCCTCGCGCGACCCGCAGCATCTCCCGGCTGCGCGACCTCTTGGACTGAGCCTGGATCGGATGAGATCACGGTCATATCCTTGAGTTTCTCCGATCAAGGGTGCAGCCTGGAGTCATGATCGTCCTGACCGCCGACCAGAGGGGCAGCACCGGCGCCCGCGACCGCGTCCCGCGCGCGCTCGAGGTGCTCGCGGAGCTCGCCGCGGGACGGGCCGGCGTCGTCCTGCCGTTCGACCGCACGGTCGGTGACGAGGTCCAGGGCCTGCTGGCCGCCACGCCCGACGGCGCACGCCTGGCGGTCGACCTGACGCTCGCCCTGCTGCGCGAGGACGGCTGGTCGGTCGGCCTCGGGGTCGGGGAGGTCGACGAGCCGCTCCCGGCCGCGTCGCGGGAGGCGGCCGGCCAGGCGTACGTGCTGGCGCGCCGCGCCGTCGGGCGTGCCAAGGGCCAGCCCGGGACGTGGGGCGTCGCGGTCGAGGCCGACGACGCGACCGCGGCGGAGGAGGTCCAGGCGCTGCTGCGCCTGGTCGGGATCGTCGCCGCGCGCCGCACCGGGCCGGGCTGGCAGGCCGTCGACGCGCTGCGCTCCGGCGGCTCGCAGAAGGCCGCGGCCGCCGCGCTCGGGATCACCGTCCAGGCGGTCAGCCAACGGCTGCGTGCCGCGAGCTGGGCCGAGGAGGCCGCGGCCCGCCCCGTCGTCGTGCGGTTGCTGGCGCGCCTGGCGGGCGCGACGGACCGGCCCCGCTAGCCTCGCGCGCATGACGCTGGGGGAGCTGTGGGCGAGCGGTGGCGTGTGGGTGGCCGCGCTCGCGCTGTCCGTCGGGCTCGGTGCCGTGCTGGTGCCGTGGGTGCTGCGCCGCTCCGAGGGCGAGGCCGACGCCGAGGCGACCGCCGCGCGCGTCCTCGCAGGCGGCACCGGCATCGGCCTGTTCGAGCGGGCGGGCGTCACGCTGAGCATCCTGGCGGGGTTCCCCGAGGGCGTCGCCGTCGTGGTGGCGGTCAAGGGCCTCGGGCGCGTCTACGAGCTGCGCGAGCGGCCCGCGGCGCGCGAGCGCTTCGTCGTCGGGACGCTCGCCTCGGTCGTGTGGGCGGGGTTGTGCGGGCTGCTCGGGCGCGCCGTGATCTACCTGATCGTCGTCGGGATCGGGTGAACGGCTAGACTTGCCCGGGCTCTTCGCGCCCTCGCAGCTTGACGCACCCATACCTGCACCGAACGAGACGTAGGGAAGATCAGAACGTGGCTACCTCCAACGACATCAAGAACGGCACCGTGCTCCGCATCGACGGCCAGCTCTGGACGATCATCGAGTTCCAGCACGTCAAGCCGGGCAAGGGTGGCGCGTTCGTCCGCACCAAGATGAAGAACGTCCTGTCGGGCAAGGTCGTCGACAAGACCTTCAACGCGGGCATCAAGGTCGAGACGGCCAACGTCGACCGCCGTGACTTCCAGTACCTGTACATGGACGGATCTGACTTCGTCTTCATGGACAACGACACCTACGACCAGATCCACATCCAGGCCGAGACGGTCGGCGACGCCAAGGACTACATGCTCGAGGGCATGAGCGTCATGGTCGCCTCGAACGAGGGCACGCCGCTGTACGTCGAGCTGCCGGCCTCGGTCGTCCTGGAGATCACCTACACCGAGCCCGGGCTGCAGGGCGACCGCTCGACGGGCGGCACCAAGCCGGCCACGCTCGAGACGGGCAAGGAGATCCAGGTCCCGCTGTTCCTGGAGCAGGGCACCAAGGTCAAGGTCGACACGCGCGACGGGTCGTACCTGGGCCGCGTGAACGACTGAGCAGCAAGGACCGCCGACTCACCATGGGTGCACGCACCAAGGCGCGCAAGCGCGCCGCCGACATCCTCTTCGAGGCAGAGCAGCGCGGGATCGACGCCGTGACGCTGCTGCGTGAACGCGTGGAACGCCCGCTCACCGAGGCGCCCGTCCCGCAGTACGCCGCCGACGTCGTCGAGGGTGTGGCGACCCACCGCGGCCGCATCGACGAGCTCCTGGAGACCTACTCCAACGGGTGGACGCTCGAGCGCATGCCCGCGGTCGACCGTGCGCTGCTGCGCATCGGCACCTGGGAGATCCTGTTCAACGACGACGTGCCCGACGCCGTCGCGATCGACGAGGCCGTGGACCTGGCCTCCGAGCTGTCGACGGACGACTCGCCGTCGTTCGTCAACGGGCTGCTGGGCAGGCTCGTGGAGATCAAGCCGACCCTGCTCGCCTGAGCGCGACCGTGGGGGCGTGAGCGCGCCGACGCCCTGGGAACCGGACGGTTCCCAGGGCGTCGCTGCGTTCCGTCGCCGGGTTCCGTCGCCGCTGTGACGCACGTCGCGGCCGCGTGCCCCCGCACGAGTCGGGGCGCCACGGGCGGCCAGGTAGTCTGTCCACCGCAAGGCACCCTTTAACACCGTCCCGTGAGGCGGAGAAGGAGGTCCAGGTGAGTTCCGGCCTGCCATCGGTCACCACAGTCCTCGGCGCCGAGGACGTCCAGCGGGCGCTGACCCGCATCGCCCACGAGGTCGTCGAACGGTCCCGCGGGGCCGCCGACGTCGTCCTGCTGGGCGTTCCCACGCGGGGTGTGCCGCTCGCGCACCGTCTCGCCGAACGGCTGGCGTCGATCGACCCCGCGTTCGACCCCACCGCCGCCCTGGGCGAGCTCGACGTGACGATGTACCGCGACGACCTGCGCCGCAACCCGACCCGCGCCGTCGGCGTGACCCGGCTGCCCGCGGTCGGCATCGACGACAAGATCGTGGTCCTGGTCGACGACGTCCTCTTCTCGGGCCGCACGATCCGCGCCGCGCTCGACGCCATCAGCGACCTGGGCCGCCCGCGTGCGGTGCGCCTGGCGGCCCTCGTGGACCGCGGGCACCGCGAGCTGCCCATCCGCCCCGACTTCGTGGGCAAGAACCTGCCGACCTCGACGAGCGAGCGCGTGCTGGTGCGGCTGGCGGAGATCGACGGCGAGCCCGACGCCGTCCTCATCAGCGGGCGCGACCCGAAGGGGGACGCGCGATGAAGCACCTGCTGTCCACCCAGGACCTCAGCCTCGACGAGGCGATCCTCGTGCTCGACACGGCCGCCCAGATGGCGGCGACGCAGTCGCGCGAGATCAAGAAGCTGCCGACGCTGCGCGGCCGCACCGTGGTCAACCTGTTCTTCGAGGACTCCACGCGCACGCGCATCTCGTTCGAGACGGCCGCCAAGCGGCTGAGCGCCGACGTCATCAACTTCTCCGCCAAGGGGTCGAGCGTGTCCAAGGGCGAGTCCCTCAAGGACACCGCGCTGACGCTGCACGCCATGGGCGCCGACGCCGTCGTCGTCCGGCACTGGGCGAGCGGCGCGCCCCACCAGCTGGCCCACTCGGGCTGGCTCGGCAGCGGAGACAGCCCGGTCGCCGTGCTCAACGCGGGAGACGGCACCCACCAGCACCCGACCCAGGCGCTGCTGGACGCGTTCACCATCCGCCGCCACCTGGTGGGCCGCGCAGGCGGCGCCACGGGCGACGGCGTGGGCCGCGACCTCAAGGGCCTGCGGGTCGCGATCGTGGGAGACGTGCTGCACTCGCGGGTCGCCCGCTCGAACGTGCAGCTGCTGCGCACGCTGGGCGCCGACGTCACGCTCGTGGCCCCGCCCACGCTGCTGCCGGTCGGTGTCGAGACGTGGCCCTGCGCGACGTCGTACGACCTGGACGAGACGCTCGCGCACTGGGCGCCCGACGCCGTCATGATGCTGCGTGTGCAGCGCGAGCGGATGTCCGGGGGAGCGGGGGCGTTCTTCCCGAGCCCGCTGGAGTACTCGCGCCGCTACGGGCTGGACCACCGTCGCCTGGCCATGCTGCCCGGGCATACCGTCGTCATGCACCCCGGCCCGATGAACCGCGGCCTGGAGATCTCTGCCGAGGCCGCGGACTCGACCCGCTCGGTCATCGTCGAGCAGGTCGCCAACGGCGTCGCGGTGCGCATGGCCGCCTTGTACCTGCTGCTGGCCGGGGGCTCCCCGGCCGAGGGGAGCGCGATCTGATGCCCGCCTACGTCCTGAGGTCCGTCCGCCCGCTGGGCGGCGAGCCCGCCGACGTCGTCCTGACGGACGGCGTGATCGCGCAGATCGCGCCCGCCGGCGCCGCCGAGGCGCCCCCAGGTGCCGTCGAGATCCACGGCGCGGGTCACGTGCTGCTGCCCGGCCTGGTCGACCTGCACACCCACCTGCGCGAGCCGGGCCGGGAGGACGCCGAGACCGTCGAGTCCGGCACCCGCGCCGCGGCCGCGGGGGGTTTCACCGCCGTGCACGCCATGGCCAACACCTCGCCCGTGGCCGACACCGCGGGCGTCGTCGAGCAGGTGTGGCGGCTGGGCCAGGAGGCCGGCTGGGTGGACGTCCAGCCGGTCGGGGCCGTGACGGTCGGGCTGGCGGGCGAGCGGCTCGCCGAGCTCGGTGCGATGGCAGACTCCAAGGCACGCGTGCGCGTTTTCTCCGACGACGGCAAGTGCGTCTTCGACCCGGTGCTCATGCGTCGCGCACTGGAGTACGTCAAGGCGTTCGACGGCGTCGTCGCCCAGCACGCGCAGGAGCCGCGGCTGACCGAGGGCGCGCAGATGCACGAGGGCGTCGTCTCGGCGGAGATCGGCCTGGCCGGATGGCCGGCGGTCGCGGAGGAGGCGATCATCGCCCGCGACGTCCTGCTGGCCGAGCACGTCGGCTCGCGCCTGCACGTGTGCCATCTGTCGACGCGCGGCAGCGTCGAGATCGTGCGCTGGGCCAAGGCGCGCGGCATCGACGTGACCGCCGAGGCCACCCCGCACCACCTGCTGCTGACCGACGACCTGGCCCGGGGGTACGACCCGGTGTTCAAGGTCAACCCGCCGCTGCGCACCGCCGACGACGTCGAAGCCGTGCGTGAGGGCCTCGCGGACGGCACGATCGACATCGTCGCCACCGACCACGCCCCGCACCCTCGTGAGGACAAGGACTGCGAGTGGGCGGCCGCCGCGTTCGGCATGACCGGCCTGGAGACGGCGCTGAGCGTCGTCCAGGAGACCATGGTCGACACGGGCCGCCTGACCTGGGCCGACGTCGCCCGGGTCCTGTCGACCGCCCCCGCCCGCATCGGCCGCATCGGCCACGCGCACGGCCGCCCCATCGCCGTGGGGGAGCCGGCCAACCTCGTGCTGGTCGATCCCGCCGCGACGCGGGTGGTCGACGGCACCGCACAGCAGACGGCGTCGTCCAACACGCCGCTGCAGGGCCGCGAGCTGCCCGGCCGCGTCGTCGCGACGTTCCTGCGCGGGCGCGCCACCGTGCTCGACGGCACCCCCGTCTCGCCGGCGGAGGCCGTCGCGTGAACCTCCCGATGCCCGTCGCGGTCGGGATCTGGATCGTCCTGGGCGTGCTGCTGCTGCTGGTCGTGCTCGGCGGGCGGCGGCGCCTCGCCCGGCGCACCGGACGTCTCGTGCCCGCTCCGCCCGCACCGCCGGCCGGCTCGGCGCTCGGCGCCTCGCGCCTCGAACCGGTGGAAGCCACCTACGTCTCGACGACGTTGGCGGGCGACTGGCTCGCACGTGTCGGCGCCCACGGCCTCGGCGACCGCGCCTCGGCGACCGTGAGCGTGCACGACGCCGGGGTGCTCGTCGAGCGCGCGGGCGCCGCCCCTCTGTTCCTTCCCGCGGGCGCCCTGCGCGGCGCCGGGCTCGCCCCGGGCATGGCGGGCAAGTACGTCGGTGCCGACGGCATCGTCGTGCTCACCTGGCACGCCCCGTCCGACGGGTCCGTGCCCGCCGTCGACCTCGACACCGGCCTGCGCACCCGCCACCCCGCCGACAAGTCCCGCCTCGTCGACGCCGTGCGGCACCTGGCCGCCGCGACCGCCGGGGCCACCGACACCCCGCAGAAGGAGAACCTGTGACGACCACCGACCACCGCACCGACAGGGCGGTCCTGGTTCTCGAGGACGGCACCGTCGTGACCGGGCGCGCCTACGGCGCCCGGGGCACCACGCTCGGGGAGATCGTCTTCTCGACCGGGATGACCGGCTACCAGGAGACGCTCACCGACCCGTCGTACCACCGCCAGATCGTCGTCATGACCGCTCCCCACATCGGGAACACGGGCGTCAACGACGAGGACCCGGAGTCGGGCCGCATCTGGGTCGCCGGCTGGGTCGTGCGCGATCCCGCGCGCCGCGTCTCGAGTTGGCGCGCCCGTCGCTCGCTCGACGACGAGCTCGCCGCCCAGGGCGTCGTCGGCATCAGTGACGTCGACACCCGGTTCCTGACCCGGCACCTGCGCGAGCTCGGCGTCATGCGCGCCGGCATCTTCTCGGGCGACGCCCTGCTCGACGCCGCCGGGCACCGGCGGCCGGCCGACGAGCTGGTGGCCGCCGTCCAGGCCGCCCCGCTCATGGCGGGCGCCGACCTGGCCCGCGAGGTCTCCACCGAGCGGCCCTACGTCGTCGAGCCCGCCGGCCCGTTCGCCGGGCGCGAGCCCGTGGCGACCGTCGTCGCCGTCGACCTCGGCATCAAGGCGATGACCCCGCACCGCCTCGCCGAGCGCGGCGTGCGCGTGCACGTCGTGCCCCAGTCCGCCACGTTCACCGACATCACCGCGCTCCTGCCCGCCGACGGCCCCCGGGGCGTGTTCTTCTCCAACGGGCCCGGCGACCCGGGCGCCGCCACCCACGAGGTCGCCCTGCTGCGGCAGGTGCTCGACGCCGGCATCCCGTTCTTCGGCATCTGCTTCGGCAACCAGCTCCTGGGGCGGGCGCTGGGCTACGGCACGTACAAGCTCGGCTACGGCCACCGCGGCATCAACCAGCCCGTGCTCGACCGCACCACAGGCAAGGTCGAGGTGACGGCCCACAACCACGGCTTCGCCGTCGACGCGCCCGTGGACGCCGTCTCCACCGCACCGCACGACGCCGAGCGCACGGACGGCACGGCGTACGGCCGCGTCGTCGTCGCCCACGTCGGGCTCAACGACGGCGTCGTCGAGGGGCTCACCGCCCTCGACATCCCCGCCTTCTCGGTGCAGTACCACCCCGAGGCCGCCGCCGGGCCCCACGACTCGGCCTACCTCTTCGACCGCTTCATCGAGCTCATGCGCACCCGCGAACCCGTAGCCGTCCCGACCGAGGCCCTGACGGCGATCGCCTCGCTCGGCACCAAGGAGAACTGATGCCCCGCCGCACCGACATCTCGTCCGTCCTCGTCATCGGCTCGGGCCCCATCGTCATCGGGCAGGCCTGCGAGTTCGACTACTCCGGCACCCAGGCGTGCCGCGTGCTCAAGGAGGAGGGCCTGCGCGTCGTCCTCGTCAACTCCAACCCGGCCACGATCATGACCGACCCGGAGTTCGCCGACGCCACCTACGTCGAGCCCATCACCACCGAGGTCCTGACGACCATCATCGCCAAGGAGCGCCCCGACGCCCTGCTGCCCACCCTCGGCGGGCAGACGGCGCTCAACGCGGCCATCGCCCTCGACGAGGCCGGCGTGCTGGCCCAGTACGGCGTCGAGCTGATCGGTGCCAACATCCCCGCCATCCAGAAGGGCGAGGACCGCCAGCAGTTCAAGGACGTCGTCGAGCGCTGCGGCGGGGAGTCGGCGCGCTCGCACATCGTGCACACGATCGACGAGGCGCTGTCGGCGGCCGCCGACCTCGGCTACCCGATGGTCGTGCGCCCCTCGTTCACCATGGGCGGGCTCGGGTCGGGCCTGGCCTACGACGAGGCCGACCTGCGCCGCATCGTCGGCCAGGGCCTGCACTACTCGCCGACCACCGAGGTGCTCCTGGAGGAGTCGATCCTCGGCTGGAAGGAGTACGAGCTGGAGCTCATGCGCGACAAGCACGACAACGTCGTGGTCGTGTGCTCCATCGAGAACGTCGACCCGGTCGGCGTGCACACCGGCGACTCGGTCACCGTCGCCCCGGCGCTGACCCTCACCGACCGCGAGTACCAGAAGCTGCGCGACATCGGCATCGCCGTCATCCGTGAGGTCGGCGTCGACACCGGCGGCTGCAACATCCAGTTCGCGGTCGACCCCGACACCGGGCGCGTCATCGTCATCGAGATGAACCCGCGCGTCTCGCGCTCCTCGGCGCTCGCGTCCAAGGCGACGGGGTTCCCGATCGCGAAGATCGCGGCCAAGCTCGCCGTCGGGTACACGCTCGAGGAGATCCCCAACGACATCACGAAGGTCACCCCGGCGTCCTTCGAGCCGACGCTCGACTACGTCGTGGTCAAGGTGCCCCGCTTCGCGTTCGAGAAGTTCCCCGCCGCGGACGACACGCTGACCACCACCATGAAGTCGGTCGGCGAGGCCATGGCGCTGGGCCGCAACTTCACCGAGGCGCTCGGCAAGGCGCTGCGGTCGATCGACAAGGCCGGCGTGCAGTTCCACTGGGACGGCGAGCCGGTCGCGGGCGAGGACCTGGACGCGCTGCTCGCGGAGATCACGCGGCCCACCGAGCTGCGGCTCGTGGGCGTCCAGCAGGCGCTGCGCGCGGGGGCCAGCATCGAGCAGGTCTTCGCGGCGACCAAGATCGACCCCTGGTTCCTCGACCAGATCCAGCTCATCAACGAGGTCGCCGACGCCGTCGCCACGGCTCCCACGCTGACCGAGGAGGTGCTGCGCGACGCCAAGCGGCACGGGCTGTCCGACCGTCAGGTCGCGGCCCTGCGCGGCATGGGTGCCACGGGCGAGGAGTCGGTGCGCGAGATCCGTCACGCCCTGGGCATCCACCCGGTGTTCAAGACGGTCGACACGTGCGCGGCCGAGTTCGCCGCCACGACCCCGTACCACTACTCGTCCTACGACCAGGAGACCGAGGTCGCCCCGCGCGAGCGCGAGGCCGTGATCATCCTGGGCTCGGGCCCCAACCGCATCGGGCAGGGCATCGAGTTCGACTACTCGTGCGTGCACGCGACGCTGACGCTCGCCGAGAAGTACGAGACGGTCATGGTCAACTGCAACCCGGAGACGGTCTCCACGGACTACGACACGTCCGACCGCCTGTACTTCGAGCCCCTCACCTTCGAGGACGTGCTGGAGGTCTACCAGGCCGAGCTCGCCGCAGGCCCCGTCAAGGGCATCATCGTGCAGCTCGGCGGCCAGACGCCGCTGTCCCTCGCGCAGCGTCTCGCCGACGCGGGCCTGCCCGTGCTGGGCACCAGCCCGGAGGCCATCGACGCGGCCGAGGACCGTGGCCTGTTCGGCCAGGTCCTGGTCGACGCCGGCCTGCCGGCCCCCGCGTTCGGCACCGCCCGCACGCTGGCCCAGGCGGTCGAGGTCGCCGAGCGCATCGGCTACCCGGTGCTGGTGCGCCCGTCGTACGTGCTGGGCGGGCGTGGCATGGAGATCGTCTACTCCCGCGACCAGCTCACCACCTACGTCGAGCGGGCCATCGCGGCGGCGCGCGCGACGGCGAGCGCCACGGGCACGACGCTGGCGGCGCCGCTGCTCATCGACCGGTTCCTCGACAACGGCATCGAGATCGACGTCGACGCCCTGTACGACGGCACCGAGCTGTTCCTCGGCGGGGTCATGGAGCACATCGAGGAGGCCGGCATCCACTCGGGCGACTCCGCCTGCGTGCTGCCGCCCATCTCGCTGAGCGAGCACGAGATCGAACGCATCCGCAGGTCGACCGAGGCAATCGCCCGCGGCGTCGGGGTGCGGGGCCTGCTCAACGTCCAGTACGCGCTGGTCAGCGACGTGCTCTACGTGCTGGAGGCCAACCCGCGCGCCTCGCGCACGGTGCCGTTCGTCTCGAAGGCCACGGGCGTCTCGCTCGCGAAGGCCGCCGCGCGCGTCATGGTCGGCGAGACGATCGCCGACCTGCGCGCCGAGGGCTTCCTGCCCGCACACGGCGACGGCGGCACGCTCGACCTGGGCGCGCCGATCGCGGTGAAGGAGGCGGTGCTGCCGTTCAAGCGGTTCCGCACCGCCGACGGTCACGTCGTCGACACGGTGCTCGGCCCCGAGATGCGCTCGACGGGCGAGGTCATGGGCTTCGACGTGAACTTCCCGCGTGCGTTCGCCAAGTCGCAGGCCGCAGCGTTCGGCGGGCTGCCGACGTCGGGCCGCGTGTTCGTCTCGGTCGCCGACCGTGACAAGCGCGCGATCGTGTTCCCGGTCAAGAAGCTCACCGAGCTGGGCTTCGAGGTGCTGGCCACGCCCGGCACCGCGCAGGTGCTGACCCGCAACGGCATCCCGGCGACGATCGTGCGCAAGTTCTCCCAGGGCCGCGGCCCGGACGGCGAGCCCACCATCGTGGACCTCATCTCGTCGGGCGAGGTCGACCTGGTGGTCAACTCGCCCTCGGGCCAGGGCGCGCGCGCCGACGGCTACGAGATCCGCGCGGCCACGACCGCCGCCGACAAGCCGATCATCACGACGGTCGACCAGCTGGGCGCGGCGGTGCAGGGCATCGAGGCGATCCTCGCGGGCCCGTTCGGCGTCGCGAGCCTGCAGGAGCACACCGCCCAGACGCACGCCCGCCTGGACCGGGAGCCCGCCCGTGGCTGAGCGCGCACCGTTCGGCGCGCGCCTGAGCGCCGCCATGGACGATCTGGGGCCGCTGTGCGTCGGCATCGACCCGCACGCGTCGCTGCTGGGGGACTGGGGCCTGGGCGACGACGTCGCCGGGCTGCGTGAGTTCTCGCTGCGCGTCGTGGACGCCGTCGGCGGGCGGGTCGCGGCCGTCAAGCCGCAGGCGGCGTTCTTCGAGCGGCACGGCTCGGCGGGCGTCGCGGTGCTCGAGGAGACGATCGCCGCGGCGAGCGCCGCCGGGACGCTCGTGATCGTGGACGCGAAGCGCGGCGACATCGGCTCGACCATGGGTGCCTACGCCGAGGCTTTCCTGCGGGACGGCTCGCCGCTGGCCGGGGACGCGCTCACGGTGTCGCCGTACCTGGGCTTCGGCTCGCTCGCGCCTGCGGCCGAGCGTGCGGCCGCCACCGGGCGGGGGCTGTTCGTGCTGTGCCTGACGTCCAACCCCGAGGGCCGGCAGGTGCAGCATGCCCGCACGGACGGGGTGTCGGTCGCGGCGTCGATCGCGGCGCACGCCGCGGCGCTCAACGCCGGGGCGGCACCGATGGGGTCGGTCGGTCTCGTCGTCGGCGCCACGATCGGCGACGCCGTCCGCGGCACGGGCACGGACCTGGAGGCCGTCAACGGGCCGCTGCTGGCGCCCGGCGTCGGCGCGCAGGGGGCGGGCGCCGCGGAGCTGGCCGACGTCTTCGGGAGCGCTCGCCGGCAGGTGCTGGCGTCGTCGTCGCGCGGTGTGCTGCGTGCCGGGCCCGACGCCGCGGCGCTGCGCGCGGCGGCCGACGCGGCGACGCAGGAGGCGCGCGCGGCGCTGCGTGGCTGAACGCGACCGGCCGCGCCGGCGGCGTTGAGTTCCGAGGGTCTGCGTCGTCGTACGTCGCGGAGCCCGGTACCCGGCCGGGCGTGCCCGCCCGCAGGAGGAACCATGTCGTCCGACCCAGCCGTCACCGAACCTGCCGTCACCCGCGACGCCGTCCCGCCCGTCGTCGACCACGCCACCTGGCTGGCCGCGCACGAGGAGCTGCTGGTGCGCGAGAAGGCGCACACCCACGCCGGCGACGCGCTCGCGGCCGCGCGGCGCCGCATGCCGATGACGCCGCTGCCGGCGGTCGACGTCGTGGGCGCGCACGGGCCCGTGAACCTGCTGGAGGTCTTCGACGGGCGCGACCAGCTCGTGGTCTACAAGCACATGGCGCACGTCGGCGAGCCGGTCGAGAACCAGTGCGAGGGCTGCACGTTGTCCGTCCACGCGGTGCACGAGCCGTCGTACCTGCACGCCCGCGGCATGTCCTTCGCCGTGTTCTTCGAGGGGCCGTGGGACCTGGCGCGCGAGCTGCGCGACTTCATGGGCTACACCGTGCCGTGGTACTCGGTGGCCGACGTCGCGGACCCGACGCTGGGCTCGCGGTTCGGGGAGTGGCTGTGGCTGCTGCGACGGGGCGACGACGTCTACCTGACGTATGCGGTGACGGGCCGCGGGACCGAGGCGATGATGGCGTCGATGCAGGTCATCGACCGGAGCGTCTACGGGCGCGGCGAACGCTGGGAGGACTCGCCCGCGGGGTGGCCGCAGCCGTTCGGCCCCAGCGGGTTCTGGCGGGTGGACGGCCGCCCGGCCCCCCAGTGGGCGCGCCCGGGCGCGACGCCCGTCGCGGCGCACGCGCACCACCATCACTGAGGCCGCGAGGGGCGGCTCGGGCTGCGATTCGGTGACAGTCTGCGCCACCCGGCGCGCCCCGATTGCCGCTCACGCAGGTCAGCGCTAGTTTCGTCGGTGCAGTACCGACCCATCGGCTCGACAGAGTAGGTGACTCGCGTGGCCCTTCCTCCTCTTACACCGGAGCAGCGCGCCGCAGCTCTTGAGAAGGCTGCCGAGGCGCGCCGCGTGCGCGCCGAGATCAAGAACCGCCTCAAGTACTCCCAAGGTTCTCTCAGAGATGTGATCGAGAAGGGGCAGACCGACGACGTCGTGGGCAAGCTCAAGGTCGTCGCGCTGCTGGAGTCCCTGCCGGGCGTCGGTAAGGTGAAGGCCCGGGCGATCATGGAAGAAGTCGGGATCGCCGAGACCCGTCGCGTTCGTGGCCTGGGTCCACACCAGGCGGCGGCACTCATCGAGAGGTTTGGCTGACATCACCGCATCGAGCACGGGTGCGCACCCTGCACCCGACGTCCCCGCACGCCTGACCGTCCTCGCGGGGCCCACCGCGGTGGGGAAGGGGACCGTCTCGGCCGACGTGCGCGCGCGCTACCCGCAGGTGTGGCTGTCGGTCTCGGCGACGACGCGCGCCCCGCGTCCCGGCGAGGTTCACGGGGTCCACTACCTGTTCGTCACGTCCGAGGAGTTCGACTCCCTCGTCGCCGAGGGGCAGATGCTCGAATGGGCGGTGGTGCACGGGCGCAACCGCTACGGAACTCCGCGCGGACCCGTCGAGGAGCACCTCGCGGCCGGCGTGCCGACCTTGCTGGAGATCGACCTGCAGGGCGCACGCCAGGTGCGTGCGTCGATGCCTGACGCCCGTTTCGTGTTCCTGGCGCCCCCGAGCTTCGAGGAGCTGGAGAGGCGGCTCGTGGGCCGCGGCACGGAGGACGCCGAGGAGCGCGAGCGCAGGCTGGCCACGGCGCGCGTCGAACTGGCGGCCGAGAGCGAGTTCGACGTGACGATCGTCAACGACGACGTGCATCGCGCGACCGACGAGCTCGTGAGCCACATGGGCCTGGAGGCGAAGGGCGCGGTGGGGAGGAACGCGCAGGTCGGAGGGTAGACTGTCGGGCAGTCTCTGTCCCCTCCTGCGTCTGGAGCGTGAACCATGGCCGGAACCGTGGCCCAGCCCATCGGCATCACCGACCCGCCGATCGACGAGCTGCTCGAGAAGACCGACTCCAAGTACGGCCTCGTGCTGTACGCGGCCAAGCGTGCTCGGCAGATCAACGCCTACTACTCGCAGCTCAACGAGGGCCTGCTCGAGAACGTCGGCCCGCTGGTCGACGTGCGCGCCCAGGAGAAGCCGCTGTCGATCGCGATGCGCGAGATCAACCAGGGCCTGCTGTCCTCGACCCCGATCGAGGAGACCGAGGTCACCGAGAGCCTGCCCGACGGCTTCTGAGGAACCGATGAGGATCCTCCTGGGCGTCAGCGGGGGCATCGCGGCCTACAAGGCGGTGCTCCTGCTCCGTCTCCTCAAGGAGGACGGTCACGCGGTTCGTGTCATCCCGACGGAGGCGGCGCTGCGCTTCGTCGGCGCACCCACCTGGGAGGCGTTGTCGGGCGAGCCGGTGAGCACGGACGTGTTCGAGGACGTCGCGCACGTGCCGCACGTCGCGCTCGGCCAGGGCGCCGACCTGCTGGTCGTGGCGCCCGCCACGGCCGACCTTCTGTCGCGCGCGGCGACGGGTCGCGCGGACGACCTGCTGACATCGACGCTCCTGACCGCGCGCTGCCCGGTGGTGATGGCCCCTGCCATGCACACCGAGATGTGGGAGCACCCCGCCACCCGCGCGAACGTGGCGGTGCTGCGCGCGCGCGGCGTCCATGTGATCGAGCCGGCGAGCGGACGGCTGACGGGCGCGGACACCGGCGCCGGACGGCTGCCCGAACCGCAGGACGTGGCGCGCGAGGCGCTGGCGGTCGCGGCGGCGGCGCGCGCTCCCCAGGATCTCGCCGGGTGCCGTGTCGTGGTCTCCGCCGGGGGGACGCGTGAGCCGCTCGACCCGGTGCGCTGGATCGGGAACCGCTCGACGGGCAGGCAGGGCCTCGCGCTCGCCCAGGCCGCGCGCGCCCGCGGTGCGCACGTGACGCTCGTCGCGGCGAACCTCGAGCTCGGCGGGGCCGAGGCGGCCGCCGACGACGTCGTGCGCGTCGAGACGACCGCGCAGCTGCGGGACGCGGTGCGCGCTGCCGGGCGCGACGCGGACGCCATCGTGATGGCGGCGGCCGTGGCCGACTTCCGGCCTGCCGCGCCCACCGAGGCGAAGATCAAGAAGGTGCCCGGCCGCGGGCCGGCACCGATCGAGCTGGTCGAGAACCCGGACGTCCTCGCCGAGCTCGTGCGCGACCGGCTGCGCGAGCGGCAGGTCGTCGTCGGGTTCGCCGCCGAGACGGGCGACGCGACGGGCAGCGTGCTCGATCACGGCCGTGCCAAGGCGCTGCGCAAGGGTGCGGACCTGCTCGCGGTCAACGCCGTCGGAGCCGGCCGGGGGTTCGGCACGCCGGACAACGAGGTGTGGGTCCTCGACGCGACGGGGGAGCAGGTCGCGCACGCCACGGGGACCAAGCGGCACGTCGCTGACGCCCTGTGGGACGCGGTCGTCAAACGGCGCCCCTGAAGCGCGCGTCGCGCCGCGACACGCCGTGAGCAGGTCCGCGGTGTGAGACGTCACGCTTCCGCGCGCGTGACCGGCGCACGCCGTACGCCGTAGGGTGAGCGGCATGACCGAAGCGCTGCGCCTGTTCACGTCCGAGTCCGTGACCGAAGGACATCCGGACAAGGTGTGCGACCAGATCTCGGACGCCGTGCTGGATGCCCTGCTCGACCAGGACCCGACGTCGCGCGTCGCGGTCGAGACGATGGTGACGACCGGGCTGGTGCACGTCGCGGGCGAGGTCACCACGAGCGCCTACGTCGAGATCCCGCAGATCGTGCGCGACGTCGTCAGGCGCATCGGCTACACGTCCTCGGCGATCGGGTTCGACGGCGCCTCGTGCGGCGTGTCGGTGTCGATCGGCCAGCAGTCGCCCGACATCGCCCAGGGCGTCGACAAGTCTGCCGAGCAGCGCGACGACGCGTCCGACCATGACCCGCTCGACGCGCAGGGCGCCGGAGACCAGGGGCTGATGTTCGGGTACGCGTGCGACGAGACCCCGCAGCTCATGCCGCTGCCGATCTGGCTCTCGCACCGCCTGGCCGAGCGGCTCGCCGCGGTGCGCCGCACGGGCGAGGTCGCGGGCCTGCGCCCCGACGGCAAGACGCAGGTCACCATCGCCTACGACGGCGACCGGCCGGTGCGGCTGGACGCCGTCGTGATCTCGACGCAGCACGACGCCGACGTGCTCCAGGAGACCCTGGCCAAGGAGATCGCGAGCAAGGTCGTCGCGCCGGTGCTCGAGACGGTCGACCTCGACACGAGCGCGTACTCGCTGTACGTCAACCCGACGGGCAAGTTCGTCGTCGGCGGCCCGCAGGGCGACGCGGGGCTGACCGGGCGCAAGATCATCGTCGACACCTACGGGGGCATGGCCCGCCACGGCGGCGGAGCGTTCTCGGGCAAGGACCCCTCGAAGGTGGACCGCTCGGGCGCGTACGCGATGCGGTGGGTCGCGAAGAACGTCGTGGCGGCCGGGCTCGCGCGCCGCTGCGAGGTGCAGGTCGCCTATGCGATCGGGCGTGCCCACCCCGTGGGCCTGTACGTCGAGACCTTCGGCACCGAGTCCGTCCCGGTCGCGCGGATCCAGGCCGCGATCGAGGCGGTGTTCGACCTGCGGCCCGCGGCGATCATCGCCGACCTGCAGCTGCTCCGGCCGATCTACGCCATGACGGCCGCCTACGGGCACTTCGGGCGCGAGCTGCCCGAGTTCACGTGGGAGCGCACGGACCGCGTCGCAGCGTTGCAGGCGGCCGTGCGGTCCGGCTCGTAGCGCACGGGAGGGGGATCCGTGGGCGGTTCGCCGACGCCCCCTCGCGACGCTGTGGCATCGCTGTCTGCGGCGTGTGGTGAGGTGCGGTCATGAGCCAGTCCGACGACGACGCCGCGCACCGTCCGGGCGCGCAGGACGCGCTGCTCGGGCTCGACGACGTGCGAGCGCTCGGCCGCACGGGCTCGACCCCCCGGACGCGGCGGCGCGTGCCGCTCGGAACGCAGGCGATCGCCGACGAGCTGCCGGTGGCCCGCGTACTGCTCGATCTGCAGCCGGCGCACCTGGACCGCGAGTACGACTACCTGGTGCCGGCGGCGATGTCCGCCGGTGTCGCCCCGGGGGTGCGGGTTCGCGCCCGGTTCGGGGCGCAGGAGGTCGACGGGTTCGTCGTCGCGCGCCTGGCCACCTCAGAGCACGAAGGGCGGCTGGTGCCGCTGCGGCGCCTGGTGTCGCCCGAGCCGGTGCTCACGGCCCCGGTGCTGCGGCTGGTGCGGGCGGTCGCCGAGCGGTGGGCCGGGACGACGGCCGACGTGCTGCGGCTGGCGGTGCCGCCACGCCACGCGCGCACGGAGAAGGAGGACGCCGCGGGGGAGGGCCGGCCGGGGACGGTGCGGTCCGGGTCCGGGTCCGGGTCCGGGTCCGGGTCCGGGTCCGGCGTGCCGACGCAGGCCGCCGCGGGCTCCGGCGGCGCCGAGGCATCCGACGCGTCGGCGGGCGTCGCGGCACCCGACTCCGCTGCGGGCGTCGCCGCACCCATGGGCGCCGCGCCGGCGTCGTGGGCGGGCCTGTGGTCGGCGTACCGCGGCGGTGAGGCGTTCCTCTCGCACGTCGCGGGCGGCGGCGCACCCAAGGCCGTGTGGACGCCGCTGCCCGGGCTCGCGCCCGGCGCGGAACCGGGTGAGGTCCCCACGGACCCGCACTGGGCGGCGGCGGTGGCCGCTGCCGTGCGGGCCGCGGTCGCGGCAGGGCGCGGCGCGCTCGTCGTCGTGCCGGACGCGCGCGACGCGGGCCGGGTCGCGACGGCGCTCGCGCGTGCCGGGGTGCCGGACGTGGCGGTGCTGCTCGCCGACGACGGTCCCGCGCCCCGCTACCGCGCGTTCCTCGCCGCCGCGCGCGGCCGGGCACGCGTCGTGGTGGGCACCCGGGCGGCGATGTTCGCGCCCGTCGCACGCCTGGGGCTGGTCGTGGTCTGGGGGGACGGGGAGGACACGCTGGCCGAGCCGCACGCCCCGTACCCGCACGCCCGTGACGTGCTGGCGCTGCGCAGCGACCTGGAGGGTGCGGCGTTCCTGCTCGGGTCTCCCGGGCGCACCGTGCAGGCGCAGGCGCTGCTCGACGGCTGGGCGCACGAGGTGGTCGCCACCCGTGACGTCGTGCGGGCCCGGGCGCCGCGCGTGCGCGCGCTGACCTCGGTCGAGCTGGCCGCCGAGGGGCCGGGCGCCGCGGCCCGCATCCCGACGGCGGCGTGGCGGGCCGCGCGCGACGCGCTCACGCACGGCCCGGTGCTGGTCCAGGTGCCGCGCACCGGGTATCTGCCGGTGGTCGCGTGCGTGCGCTGCCGCACGCCCGCCACGTGCGCGACGTGCCACGGCCCGCTCGGGCTCGACGGCGTCGGCGCCACCCCGCAGTGCCGGTGGTGCGGGCGGCTGGCGGGCGGCTGGCGGTGCGCGGAGTGCGGGTCGGGCTCGGTGCGGGCGGTGCGCGTCGGGTCCGAACGCACCGCCGAGGAGCTGGGGCGGGCCTTCCCGGGGGTGCCCGTGCGGCTGTCGTCGTCCACGGCGCCCGGCGGGGTGCTCGACCGGGTCCCGGCCCGGCCCGCCGTCGTGGTCGCCACCCCGGGCGCCGAGCCTGTCGCCGACGGCGGGTTCACCGCCGCGCTGCTGCTGGACGCCTCCGTCGCCACCGCGACCGTCGGGCTCGCGACCGGCACTCGTGCCCTGCACCGGTGGCTCGCCGCGGCGCACCTCGTGCGTCCCGCGACGGCCGGGGGCAGGTCCTGCTCGTCGGGGACGCGGCACCCGGCCCGACCGGCGCCCTCGTGCGCTTCGACCCCGGCGGGTTCGCGGCCCGTGAGCTCGCCGAGCGCGTCGAGCTGTCGCTGCCCCCCGCCGTCCGGGTCGCGGCCGTCACCGGCGACCGCGCCGCCGTCGAGGCGCTCGTCGCACGCGTCGGCCTCGCGACCCCCCTGACGACCCTCGGCCCCGTCGAGACCGAGCCCGAGGGCACCGGAGACGGCAGCCTGTTCGACGCGCCGCCCGTGCGCGTCGTCGTGCGCGTGCCGCGCCGCGACGGGCTCGAGCTCGCCCGGCAGCTGCGCGCCTCCCTCGCCGTGCGCTCCGCGCACCGTGAGCCCGGTACGGTACGGGTGCGGCTCGACGACGAGGAGCTCGTGTGACCCCGCGCCCCGGCCCCCGCACGACCGAAGGCGGACCCATGATCGACACGGTCGTCTTCGACCTCGGCAACGTCCTGGTGCGGTGGGACCCGCGCGGCGCCTTCGCGGGCCTCGACCCGGCCGAGGTCGACACGTTCTTCGCCGAGTTCGACTTCGCGGCGTTCAACCACCGCCAGGACGCGGGGCTGCAGCCGTTCGCGCAGGCGCGAGCCGCGGCCGGACCCCGCTGGGCACCGTTCCTCGACACCTACCTCGAGAGGTACGCCGACACCCTCGGCGGCCCGGTCGACGGCTCCGAGGACCTCGTGCACGAGCTGCGCACCCACGGGCTGCGCCTGTTCGGGCTGACCAACTGGTGGGCCGAGACCTACCACCACGCGGAGCCTGCCGCGCCCGTGATCGCGCTGCTGGACGGCGTCGTCGTCTCCGGGCGGATCGGGCTCGCCAAACCGGACCCGGCGATCTTCCGGCACCTCGCCGACACGTACGCCGTCAGCCCCCGGCGCGCCGTGTTCGTCGACGACTCGCCCCCCAACGTGGCAGCGGCCGCCGCCCTCGGGTTCCACGCCGTGCACTTCACCACGACCGACGCCCTGCGCACCGCGCTGCGCGACCTCGGCCTCGGCGTGCGCCCGCCCGGCCCGCGACCCGGCACCGCCGCCCACCCTGCCGGAACGTAGGATCGCAAGGTGCGTCTGCTCTTCGCCGGTACCCCCGAGGCCGCCGTCCCCTCCCTGGAGGCCCTGATCGCCTCACGGCACGACGTCGTCGCCGTCCTCACCCGGGCGGACGCCCCCGCAGGCCGCGGACGACGCCTCGTGCCCTCACCCGTGCGCGTCGCCGCCGAGAGCCACGGCATCCCCGTGCTGACCGACACGCCTCGCGGTGACGAGTTCCTGGCCCGCCTGCGCGACCTCGACGTCGACGCCGCACCGGTCGTCGCCTACGGGCACCTGCTGCGGCCCGACGTGCTCGCCGCCCCCCGCCACGGCTGGGTCAACCTGCACTTCTCGATCCTGCCCGCCTGGCGCGGCGCCGCCCCCGTGCAACGGGCCGTCATCGCAGGCGACGAGATCACCGGCGCCACCACGTTCCTGCTCGACGCGGGCATGGACACCGGACCCGTCCTCGGCACCCTCACCGAGACCGTCCGCCCCCGCGACACCGCGGGCGACCTCCTCGACCGCCTCGCCCACGCCGGCGCCGGCCTGCTCACCGCCACCCTCGACGCCCTCGAGGACGGCACCCTGAACCCCCAGCCGCAGCCCGCCGACGGCATCAGCCACGCCGCCAAGCTGACCCCCGCGGACGCCCACGTCGACTTCCGCGACCCGGCGCTCGCCGTCGACCGCCTGGTGCGCGGCTGCACGCCCGCACCGGGCGCCTGGACGACACTGCCCGGCCCCGGCGGCGACCCCGTGCGCCTCGGCCTGGGCCCGGTGACCCCCCGGCCCGAGGTCACCGACCTGCGCCCCGGCGAGCTGCGCGCAGGCAAGCGCGACGTGCTCGTGGGCACGGCCACGCACGCCGTCGAGCTCGGCACCGTGCAACCGGTCGGCAAACGGCCCATGGCCGCGCCCGACTGGGCGCGCGGGGCACGCCCGCAGACCGGGACGCTGCTCGGGACCGACCTGGACGGGGCCACGCGGTGAGCGGCGAGCGAGGCGGGCAGCACCGCGGGGGACGCGACGACGCCGGCACCGGACGCCCCGGCGGACGCAGCGGAGCCCGGGACGGCGCAGACGGCCGGCGCGGCGGCGGCGGCGATCGCCGCGACGACCGCGGCCGCCAGCGCGGAGCGGCACGATCCCGCGGCGACCAGTCCCGCACGGCCCTCGCCCCCTCCCAACGACGGCGCGGCACCGACCCCGCCCGCACCGCGGCGTTCGACGTGCTGCGCGAGGTCGACGGGTCGGACGCCTACGCCAACCTGGTGCTCCCGCCCCTGCTGCGCGAACGCCGGCTGACGGGCCGGGACGCCGCGTTCGCGACCGAGCTCGCCTACGGGACGCTGCGCCTGCGCGGACGCTACGACGCCATCCTGGCCCGCTGCGTCGACCGGCCCCTGGACCAGGTCGACCCCCGCTGCTCGACGTGCTTCGCCTCGGCGCCCACCAGGTGCTCGGCATGCGCGTGCCGCAGCACGCAGCCGTGTCCGAGACCGTCGGCCTCGCACGCGAGCACGTCGGGGCCGGACCCGCGCAGATGGTCAACGCCGTGCTGCGCAAGGTCGCCCGCACCCCGCTCGACGACTGGCTCACCGAGCTGCGCGACACCGCGCCCGACGCGGTCACCGCATCCGCCGTCGTCGGCTCGCACCCGCTGTGGATCGCCCGCGCTCTGCGCGAAGCCCTCGCCGGCGACGGCCGCGACCCGGCCGAGCTGGACGCGCTGCTCGACGCCGACAACGCAGCACCCCGCGTCACCCTCGTGGCCCGCCCCGGGATGGTCACCCCCGACGAGATCCGCGCCGCGGCTCCCGGCGTCCACCTCGAACCAGGCCGCTGGCTCGCGACGGCGCTCGTACTCACCGGCCAGGACCCGCTGACCGTCCCAGCCGTCGCCGACGGCCGCGCCGGCGTCCAGGACGAGGGCTCGCAGGCCGTCGCGCTCGCGCTCGCCGCCGCACCCCTGGAGGGCCGCGACGCACGCTGGCTCGACCTGTGCGCCGGCCCCGGCGGCAAGGCGGCGCTCCTGGCGGCGCTCGCGGCCGAGCGGGGAGCCACGCTCGTGGCCAACGAGGTCGCGCCGCACCGGGCGCGGCTGGTGGAGCGCGCGCTGCGCGCGGTGCCTGACGGTGCCGTGGAACGCGTGCAGACGGGCGACGGGCGCGAGGTCGGCGAGCTGGAGCCGGGCGCCTACGACCGCGTGCTGGTCGACGCGCCCTGCACCGGGCTGGGCGCCCTGCGCCGCCGCCCGGAGTCGCGCTGGCGCCGCACCCCCGCCGACCTAGCGGTGCTGACCGGGCTGCAACGACAGCTCCTCGGGTCCGCACTGGACGCGGTGCGCGTGGGCGGCGTGGTCGCGTACGTCACCTGCTCGCCGCACCTGGCCGAGACGCGCCTGGTCGTCGACGACGTGCTGCGTCGCCGCGCCGCCGACGGTGCGGGCAGCGCCGAGCGGATCGACGCGCCGGCGGTGCTGCGTACCGTCGTCGTCCCCGGCAGCGACCTGCCGCTCGGGGAGCGCAGCGACGCCCAGCTGTGGCCGCACGTCCACGGCACCGACGCCATGCACCTGACGCTGCTGCGTCGCATGCGCTGACCGTCGCCTGACGCGCAGGCCGGTCCGCCCCTACGCTGTGGGCCATGGCAGCGCTGATCAGCCCAAGCATCCTGTCCGCCGACTTCGCGAACCTCGAACGCGACCTGCACGCGATCACGTCCGCCGACTACGCGCACGTCGACGTGATGGACAACCATTTCGTGCCGAACCTGACGCTCGGGCTGCCCGTCTTCGACCGTCTCGCCGCGGTGTCCCCGCTGCCGCTCGACGCCCACCTCATGATCGAGGACCCCGACCGGTGGGCACCCGCGTACGCGGAGGCCGGCGCCGCGTCGGTGACGTTCCACGCCGAGGCGGCCCGCGCCCCCGTGCGCCTCGCCCGCGAGCTGCGCCGGCACGGCGCCCGCGCCGGCCTCGCGCTGCGCCCCGCCACCCCCGTCGAACCGTTCCTCGACCTGCTCGGCGAGATCGACATGATCCTCGTCATGACCGTCGAACCAGGGTTCGGCGGCCAGTCGTTCATCGACGGCACCCTGCCCAAGATCCGCCGCGCCCGCGAGGCGGTCAGCGCGTCCGGCCTCGACGTCTGGGTCCAGGTCGACGGCGGCGTCTCGCGCACCACCATCGAGCGCGCCGCCGACGCCGGCGCCAACGTCTTCGTCGCAGGATCCGCCGTCTACGGCGCCGACGACGTCCCCGCCGAGATCCAGGCGCTGCGCGACCTCGCCGCCACCCACCAGCACGCGCCCCACCGCTGACCTGCACGCCGGCGACCCGTCGCGCCCGGCCAGACACCGGGCAGCGGACGACCCAGCGTTGCATCGCACCGCACCCGCCTGGTTTGATCACCTCACGCATGCTCCGGGGTCGGTGAAAATCCGAGCCGGCGGTGACAGCCCGCGAACCACGCGAGAGCACTCTCACGTGGCCGACCTGGTGGAATTCCAGGGCCGACGGTGAAAGTCCGGATGGGAGGACGCATGTGCGGCGCGTGCCATCGCGCGCCGTGACGCACCGTGGTGCGCCCCAGCGGCGTACCCGCGGTCGTCGAACCCCGGAGCGCCGAGGCTCCGGGAGGAACCATGGAGACGCCACCGCGGTCGGCCGACGTGCCCGCCGCCATGGACCGCGCCCTCGAGCTCGCCGCACGCGGCCCCGCCCACGGCCCCAACCCGCGCGTCGGGTGCGTCATCCTCGCCCCAGCCACCCCCGGCATCCCAGGCCGCACCGTCCTCGGCGAAGGTTGGCACCGCGGCGCCGGCACCCCCCACGCCGAGGTCGCCGCGCTCGCCGACGCCCGCGCCCGCGGCCACGACACCCGTGGCGCCACCGCCGTCGTCACCCTCGAACCGTGCCACCACACCGGGCGCACCGGCCCCTGCACCCGCGCCCTGCTCGACGCCGGCATCACCGACGTCGTCCACGCCCTCGCCGACCCCGGCGTCACCTCCGGAGGCGGAGCCGACCACCTGCGCGCCCACGGCGTCCACGTCACCGCCGGCCCACGCAGCGCCGCCGCCCTCGACCTCGTCCACACCTGGCACCACGCCGTGACCACCGGCCGCCCCTGGATCACCCTCAAGACCGCCACCAGCCTCGACGGACGCGTCGCCGCCTCCGACGGCACCTCCCAGTGGATCACCGGCCCCCAAGCCCGCGCCCACGCCCACGCCATCCGCGCGCAGGTCGACGCCATCGCCGTCACCACCGGCACCGCCCTCGCCGACGACCCCGCCCTCACCGCCCGCACCCCCACCGGCACGCTCGCCCCGCACCAGCCGCTGCGCGTCGTCATCGGCCACCGCGACCTGCCCGCCGACCACCGCCTCCTCCACGACGGACCCCCGCCCCTGCACCTGCGCACCCACGACGTCGGCGACGTCCTCGCCGCCCTCCACCACCACGAGATCCGCCACCTGCTCGTCGAAGGCGGCCCCGCCCTCGCCGGCGCCCTCCTCGCCGCCGACGTCGTCGACGAGCTCCACGCCTACATCGCCCCCGTCCTGCTCGGCGACGGCCCACCCGCCATCCCCCCTTACGGCATCACCACCCTCGCCACCGCACCCCGCTGGCACACCACGACCACCCACCGCCTCGGCGACGACATCCTGCTCATCGCCCGCCGCACCGCCACCCACCCCGACCCCGACACCGAGGAGGCATGATGTTCACCGGAATCATCGAAGAGATCGGCCACGTCATCGCCGTCGACCACCCCGACGCCCGCGACGTCGTCCTGACCATCGACGCCCCCACCATCACCACTGACACCCGCCACGGCGCCTCCATCGCCGTCAACGGCGTCTGCCTCACCGTCGTCACCCACGGCCACGGCACCTTCACCGCCGACGTCATGCCTCAGACCCTGCGCCTGACCACCCTCGGCACCCTCACCCCCGGCACGCCCGTCAACCTCGAACGCGCCGTCGCCGCCACGGGGCGACTCGACGGCCACATCGTCCAAGGCCACGTCGACGGCGTCGCCACCCTCACCACCCGCACCCCCGGACCCCGCTGGGACGAGCTCAGCTTCGACCTGCCCGCACACCTGCACCGGTACGTCGCGCCCCAAGGCTCCATCGCCCTGGCCGGCGTCTCCCTCACCGTCACCCACGTCACCGACACCGGGTTCGGCATCGCCCTGATCCCCTCCACGCTCGCCGCCACCACCCTCGGCACCCTTCAGCCCGGCGACCGTGTCAACGTCGAGGTCGACGTCCTCGCCAAGTACGTCGAGCGCATGCTGACCCTGCGCGAGCACACCGAGGGAGACCCCCGATGACCGCCATCACCCCCAGCACCCCCAGCACCCCCAGCACCCCAGCACCGGCCGCATCGAGGACGCGCTCGCGGCCCTCGCGGCCGGTCGGCCCGTCCTGGTGGCCGACGCCGACGACCGTGAGGCGGAGGTCGACGTCGTCCTCGCGGCGCGGCACGTGGACGCGCAGACGATCGCGTGGACGGTGCGGCACACCTCGGGCTACCTGTGCGCGCCCCTGCCCGCCGCGCGGGCCGACGCGCTCGACCTGCCGCTCATGGTCACCGACAACCGTGACCCGAAGCGGACGGCGTACACCGTGGCCGTCGACGCGGCCGTCGGCGTGACGACCGGCATCTCGGCCGCCGACCGCGCCCGGACGCTGCGCGTCCTGGCCGACCCGTCGGCGACGCCCGCCGACCTCATCCGGCCCGGGCATGTGCTGCCGCTTCGCGCGGTGCCCGGGGGAGTGCTGCAACGTCCCGGGCACACCGAGGCCGCCGTCGACCTCGTGCGCCTGGCCGGTGCGGGCGAGGTGGGCGTCATCGGCGAGCTGGTGCGCGACGACGGAGCCATGGTGCGCCTGCCTGAGGCGCGCGCCCTCGCCGCGGAGCAGGGCCTGGAGCTGCTGACGATCGCCGAGCTCGCCGCGTGGCGTCGTGAGCACGACGTCGACGGACGCTGCTCGCTGGTGCCCGAGCCTGTCGACGACGCGGCCTCGCGCGTCGAGCATGTCGCCGAGGCGCGCCTGCCCACCGTGCACGGGACGTTCCGGCTGCACGCGTTCCGCGACGCGCGCACGGGCGCTGAGCACGTCGCGCTGGTCGCGGCGCCGGGCGACGGGCAGGGGAGCGGGGACGCCCCGTGGGTCCGCGTCCACTCCGAGTGCCTGACGGGCGACGCGTTCGGGTCGCTGCGCTGCGACTGTGGCCCACAGCTGCGGGCGTCCCTGCGTGCCGTCGCGGAGCACGGAGGCGCGGTCGTGTACATGGGCGGGCACGAAGGGCGTGGGATCGGCCTGGCGGCCAAGGTCGCCGCCTACGCGCTGCAGGACGGGGGCCGTGACACGGTCGAGGCGAACGTGGACCTGGGCCTGCCGGTGGACGCGCGCGAGTACGGCGCCGCAGCGGCGATCTTGCGTGCGCTGGGGCTGGTCCGGGTGCGGCTGCTGACCAACAACCCGCTCAAGGCCGAAGGGCTGCGCTCGGCCGGCGTCGACGTCGTCGGGCGCGAGCCGATCGAGGTCGGCCTCGGGCCGGAGAACGAGCACTACCTGACCACCAAGAAGCTGTCGATGGGCCACCTGCTGGAGCTGCACGGTCCCGGCGACACGACGTCTCACACCATTCGCAACCAGGAGAAGGAGTCATCATGAGCGGCGCCGGAGCACCCACCCTGACCGTCGACGGGCGCGGGCTGCGCGTCGTCGTCGTCGCAGCGAGCTGGCACACGCAGGTCATGGACGGCCTGCTGGCCGGCGCGCGCCGAGCGCTCGACGAGGCCGGGGTGGGGGAGGTGACCGTGGTGCGTGTGCCCGGGTCGTTCGAGCTGCCCGTGGCGGCGTCGCGCGCGGTCGCGGCCGGGGCCGACGCCGTCGTGGCGCTCGGCGTCGTGATCCGCGGGGGCACGCCGCACTTCGACTACGTGTGCCAGGCGGCCACGCTGGGGCTGACCGACCTGTCCGTGCGGACGGGAGTCCCTGTCGGCTTCGGCGTGCTCACGTGCGACGACGACGCCCAGGCGCTCGACCGTGCGGGCCTGCCGGGCAGCAGGGGGGACAAGGGCCACGAGGCGGCGCAGGCGGCGGTGGCGACCGTCGTGGCGCTCCGTGGGGCGATGCCCGACTCCGACGTCGCGGGGCGCGCTCGGTACGAGCTGCACAAGACCTCGCGTGGCCTGTGACAGAAATAGTGTGCCAAGCGCCCGGAACTCGCACCCCGCACCGTCCGCAGAGCGAACCCGGCCCGGACGAGGGGGCCCCGTCGCCTAGGCTTGCGCTGTGAAGACCTTCGACGCCCTGTTCGCCGAGCTGACCGAGAAGTCCGTGACCCGCCCGGAGGGCTCGGGCACCGTCAAGGAGCTCGACGCCGGCGTCCATGCGATCGGCAAGAAGATCGTCGAGGAGGCCGCGGAGGTCTGGATGGCCGCCGAGTACGAGGGCGACGACCGCACGGCCGAGGAGATCTCCCAGCTCCTGTATCACCTGCAGGTGCTCATGGTGGCCAAGGGCCTGACCCCCGACGACGTGTACGCGCATCTGTGAGCGGCACCGCCGCGCCGTCGTCGTCCCCAGTCCTGACCACCCGAACGAGGTCCCAGATGCTGCGCATCGCCGTGCCCAACAAGGGCTCCCTGTCCGAACCCGCCGTCGAGATGCTGCGCGAGGCGGGGTACAAGCAGCGTCGCGACTCGCGCGAGCTCGTGCTCGCCGATCCCGACAACGACGCCGAGTTCTTCTTCCTGCGCCCGCGTGACGTCGCCGTCTACGTGGGGGAGGGCACCGTCGACGCGGGCATCACCGGGCGTGACCTGCTGCTCGACTCGGGTGCCGACGCCGTCGAGCACCTTCCGCTCGGTTTCGCGCGCTCGACGTTCCGGTTCGCCGCCCCCGCGGGCACCATGACCGACGTCGCGCAGATCGCGGGCAAGCGTGTCGCGTCGTCCTACACCACGCTCGTGGGGGCGCACCTTGCCGCGTGCGGTGTCGAGCCGGCGTCGATCGTGCACCTCGACGGCGCGGTCGAGAGCTCCGTGCAGCTCGGCGTCGCCGACGTGATCGCCGACGTCGTCGAGACGGGCACGACGCTGCGTGCGGCCGGCCTGGAAGTCTTCGGCGAGCCGATCCTGCGCTCCGAGGCCGTGCTCATCCGGCGCCCCGAGGCCGACCTCACCAACGGGGTCTCGGTGCTCGCGCGCCGCCTCCAGGGCGTCCTCACGGCGCGGCAGTGGGTGCTCATGGACTACGTGGTGCCCAACGACCTGCTCGAGGAGGCGGTCGGCATCACGCCGGGGTTCGAGTCCCCGACGGTCTCGCCGCTGCACGAGTCGGGGTGGTCGGCCGTGCGCGTCATGGTCGAGCGCTCGACCATGAACCGCGCGATGGACGCGCTCTACGACGTCGGCGCGCGCGGCGTGCTGGTCACCTCGATCCTGGCCTCCCGGCTCTGACCGAGGAGACCGCGACGGCCGCCGACGAGTTCCGGAGCTTCCGCCCGCTGTGGGCGTCGGTGGCCGCCTGGTGCGTCGGGGTGCTCGCCGTCGGCGGGTCGCTCTTCGTGGGGTTCGCGTCGCGCACGTCGCTCGCGACCACGGCCGTCAACAGGTGGAGCTTCGTGGGACTCGCGGCCTGCGCCGCCGCGCTGCTATGGCGGCTCGGCGGCGTGCGCGCGACGCCGTCCCCGCAGCGGCTCGTGGTGCGCAACATCCTGCGGACGCGGCGGCTCGACTGGCCGCAGATCGTCGCGGTCCGCATGTCGCTGTCGGACCCGTGGGTCATGCTCGACCTGG
Organism: Xylanimonas allomyrinae; assembly: GCF_004135345.1. Taxonomy (NCBI): domain Bacteria; kingdom Bacillati; phylum Actinomycetota; class Actinomycetes; order Micrococcales; family Promicromonosporaceae; genus Xylanimonas; species Xylanimonas allomyrinae. The sequence continues at coordinate 1,064,251 of NZ_CP035495.1, read as the reverse complement.
CCGACGGAACGACGCAGCCCGTCATGGCGGTCCAGCGGGCGGACGGCAAACGCGGCATCGCCGAGGCGGGACGGCTCGCGGCCCTCGTCCGGCAGCTCGGCGAGGCGCCCGACCCGCGGTAGCGTCACCGCACCAGCCGCACGCAGAACGACGGCCCTGGCTCCGGGAAGGAGCCAGGGCCGTCGTTCACTGCGTGCAGGTCACCAGCGCGGCTTGCGCTCCCCGAGAGCGGCGCGCTCGGTGCGCGGCTTGCGCTCCGGGCGGTCCGAGCGGTCGAAGCGCGGCGCGCGCTCGTCGCGGTCGAACCGGCCCGGGCGCTCGTCACGGCCGCCGCGCTCGAAGCGTGCCGGGCGGTCGAACCGGGCGCCGCGCGGGCCGTCCGCGGGTGCGCCGCGGTCGACGGAGATGCGCAGCGCCCGGCCGGCGACACGGGCACGCGCCAGGCGGTCGAGCTGCGACTCGCTCAGCGGGGCCGTGATGTCGACGAGCGAGAACGCGCCGAAGATGTCGATCTTGCCGACGTCCGACCCGGTCAGGCCGCCTTCGCCCGTGAGGGCGCCGACGATACCGCCAGGGTTGACGCCGTCCTGGTGCCCGACGGCGACGCGGTAACGCGTCCCGGCTGCCGGGCGGCGGATGCCGGTGCCCCGCGTGAAGGGACGCTCGTCGCCGTCGCGCGCGTGACGGCGGTCGGTGCGCTCGAACCGGTCACCGCGAGCGCCGCGGCCGTCGCCGAGCTCGTGCTTGCGGGTCTCGCGGGCCTGCCGGGCGGCGCGGCCCTCGGCCTGCTCGCGTTCGAACTCCTCCTGCTCGGCGCGGGCGCGGGGGCCGTCGTCTCCGACGGCGAGGGCGAGGAGCGTGGCGGCGAGCTCGACGGCCTTGGCGGGGTCGACGGTGCCGGGCTGCTCGCCGTCTCCGACGGTGACCTGGTCGCGCACGAGCTGGGTGTACAGGTCGAGGCGGCCGGCCTGGGTGCGTGCGGGGACGCCGTCGAGCATGCGCTTGGCGCGGTAGGCGGAGACGTCGCGCGGGGACGGGATCTCGGCCTCTTCGAGGCGGACCTTGATGGTGGCCTCGATGTGCTTGAGCTTGCCGCGCTCGTGGGGGGTGATGAAGGAGACGGCGCGGCCGGTGCGTCCGGCGCGGCCGGTGCGTCCGATGCGGTGGACGTAGGCCTCGGGCTCGCGGGGGATGTCGAAGTTGACGACGAGTCCGATGCGGTCGACGTCGAGGCCGCGTGCGGCGACGTCGGTGGCGACGAGGACGTCGAGGGCGCCGGAGCGCAGGCGTTCGACGATCTTCTCGCGTTCCTTCTGGGCGACGTCGCCGGAGATGGTGGCGGCGGAGATGCCCTTCTCGATGAGGGCGGCTCCGACCTCCTCGGCGGCCGAACGGGTCCGGGTGAAGACGATGCTGGCGTCGGCGTCGGAGGTGGCGAGGATGCGGGTGAGCGCGCCGACCTTGTGGCGGAACGGGACGACGGCGTAGGCCTGGTGCACCGAGGCGACGGTCGAGGACTGCCGGGCGACGGCGACCTCGACGGGGTCGGTGAGGTGGTTGTCGGCGACGTTGCGGATGGCGGGCGGCATGGTGGCGGAGAAGAGCGCGACCTGCCGCTTGGCGGGTGCCTTCGAGAAGATCTGGTCGACGTCTTCGGCGAAGCCCATGTGGAGCATCTCGTCGGCTTCGTCGAGCACGAGGAAGCGCACGTCGTCGAGCACGAGGGCGCCGCGCTCCATGTGGTCCATGATGCGGCCGGGGGTGCCGACGACGACGTGGACGCCGTCGCGCAGCGCGCGCTGCTGGGGCATGTAGGGCGCGCCGCCGTAGACGGCGAGGACGCGGATGCCGGGCAGGTGGGTGGCGAAGGACTCGATGGCTTCGGAGACCTGGATGGCGAGTTCGCGCGTGGGGGTCAGGACGAGTCCCTGGATGTGGGGGCGCGCGCCGTCGTCGGTGATCGAGGCCAGCAGGGGGAGGCCGAACGCGGCGGTCTTGCCGGTGCCGGTCTGGGCGACGCCGGTGATGTCGCGTCCGGCGAGGAGTGCCGGGATGGCCTGGGCCTGGATGGCGGAGGGGGTGGTGAAGCCGAGGTCGGCGACCGCTGCCTCGAGGGCGGCCGGCAGGCCGAGCGTGTCGAAGCCGGGCAGGGCCGGTGCCTCGGAGGGCACGACGGGGTCAGGGCTGGTGGGCATGGTGCACCGTTTCCGTTGGGGGAACGGGAGTCCTGCCCGGCTGCGGACTCTTGCGCGGTCGGGCGGTCGCGGCTCCCGGGACACAGACACACACCTGCCCGCTTCCGGGCCTGGGGCCGGGGAGGGGCGCACGACGATGCGGGAAGAGCGACGAACTCCAGAATGGGGTCGGTCCATCTTACGTTCACTGTGCGCCATCGGGCGCGTCCCGGGCGGTGAGGTCGGTCACCGTGGCGTGTGACGTGGTGCGACGCGTCTCGGTGGGTCCTCGTGACGGGGCGGGGCCGGTGACGGTGTCGCCGTCTAGGATGGCCGGAGCCGCAACGGGAGACGGGATGGTGTCCGTGCACGAGGATCAGCGCGAGGATCAGGTGGTCCGCTCCTCCGTGTGGACCGTGCCCAACGTCATCAGTCTGCTGCGTCTGGCGCTGGTGCCGGTCTTCGCGGTGCTGATCGTGTCGCACCACGACGTGTGGGCGTTGTTCGTTCTCGCGTTCTCCGGGTTCACCGACTGGCTCGACGGCGTGCTGGCACGGCGTCTGAACCAGGTGAGCCGCCTGGGGCAGATGCTCGACCCGGCGGCGGACAGGCTGTTCATCTTCGTGACGCTCGTGGGGCTCGCCTGGCGCGACGTCGTGCCGTTGTGGCTCGTGGTCGTGATCGTCGCCCGTGACGCGATGCTCACCTGCCTGCTGCCGCTGCTGGCCAAGCACGGGTTCGGGCCGCTCGAGGTCAGCATCGTCGGCAAGGCCGGCACGTTCGCGCTGCTGTACGCGTTCCCGCTCCTGCTGCTGGCGGAGGCTCCGGGGGGTCTCGGTACGGCCGCGCACATCGTCGGGTGGGCGTTCACCTGGTGGGGTGTCGGCCTGTACTGGCTCGCGGGCCTCCAGTACGTCGTCCAGGCCCGCGGGCTGTTCGCCGCCGACGCCGGCAGGACCGCGGGGGCCACGTGAGCGAGCCGACGCCGAGCCCCGCGCGTCGTCCGGACGCGTCCATGACGCTCCTGACCGAGGTCATGGAGCGGCCGCTCGACCCGGGGTATGCGGAGGCAGCGGCACGACGGCGCGCTGCCGAGGCCGAGGGCACGGTCCGGCGCCGCAGCCCGGGCACGTGGGTCGGCATCGTCGTGGTCGCCATGTCGTGCGGTCTTGCGACGGCGGCCGCCTCGCAGCAGCTGCGCGTGCCGCAGCCGTCGGTCTCCGCGGCACGCTCGGTGCTCGAACGCCAGATCACCGACCGCAACGAACAGGTCGGCGCGCTGTCGGCGGCCGCAGAGGACCTGTCGCGTGAGATCGTCGACCTGCAACGGTCTGCGCTGGAGACCCAGGATCCGGGCCTGCTGGACCTGATCCGTCGCGACAGCCTGCGCAACGGGACGGACGCGGTGCGCGGGCCTGGGCTGGTGGTGTCGTTGACGGACGGTGGCGGCGGCCTGGTGGGGGAGCCGGACGCGAGCTCGATGGTGCGCGATGTGGACCTGCAGACCGTGGTCAACGCACTGTGGGACGCCGGGGCGGAGGCGATCAGCATCGACGACCAGCGGCTGACGTCACGCTCGTCGATCCGTAACGCGGGGATGGCCGTGCTGGTGAACCTGATGCCCCTGACCGGGCCGACGTACGTGGTGCGCGCGGTCGGAGACTCGGACGCGATGCAGACGGGGTTGGCGCGGTCCGGGCTGCCGGGGTACCTGCAGGTGCTGGGCTCGACGTACGGGATCCGCTCCTCGACGGTCGCGCAGTCTCAGCTCGAGCTGCCCGGCGCCGGGGCGCAGCCGCTGCAGCACGCGCAGCCGGTAGGCTCCGAGCCATGATCGCGGTCGTCGGACTCGTCCTGGGTGTGGTTGCCGGCCTCGTCCTTCAGCCGACCGTTCCCGTAGTGCTTCAGCCATACCTGCCGATCGCCGTCGTGGCGGCGCTCGACGCCCTGTTCGGCGGGTTCCGGGCGATGCTCGACGGGATGTTCGACGATCAGGTGTTCCTGGTGTCGTTCCTGTCGAACGTGGTCGTGGCGGCATTCATCGTGTTCCTCGGCGACCAGCTCGGAGTGGGCGCACAGCTGTCGACCGCCGTCGTGGTGGTGCTGGGCATCCGGATCTTCTCCAACGCTGCCGCGATCCGCCGGCACCTGTTCAAGGCATGAGCGTGACGGACGGCGACAAGCAGCCCGGCAAGCAGCCCGACGAGCGGCCCGACGAGCGGCCCGACGCGGCGGACGGCGGGGCCGCAGCGCCTGCCGTCGAGCCTGCGCCGGCCGGCACGCCGCACGCCGACGACGCCGACCCCGAGCCCCGTGACGTGGCGTCCGACGCTGGCGTCGCCGCTGCGAAGGAGGCCGACGCACCCGACGAGGCTCGCGACCCTGCGGACGAGCCGGTCGCTGTCGGACCCGTGCGGGAGCCCGCCGCGCCGGCGCCGGAGTCCGTGTACCGGCGCCTGGGCAGGGCGATGCGGCCGAACTTCAGCCGCTCGCAGCTCCTGGCGGGCGTGCTGTGCGCGCTCCTGGGGTTCGCGCTGGTGGTCCAGGTGCGGCAGTCGGGACAGGACGGGTTGTCGTCGCTGCGGCAGGACGACCTGGTGCGCCTGCTCGACGAGGTCACCGGTCGCGCCGAGCAGCTCGACACCGAGGTCTCGCGCCTCGAAGCGAGCCGTGACGAGCTCGCGTCGGGCAGCGACAAGGCACAGGCGGCGCTCGAGCTGGCCCGTCAGCGCGCGACGTCGGAGGGCATCCTCTCGGGTCGCCTGCCCGCGCAGGGTCCGGGCGTCATGGTCGAGATCCGCGACCCGCAGCGACAGCTGCGGGCGTCGCAGATGTTCAACCTGCTGGAGGAGCTGCGCAACGCGGGCGCGGAGGTGGCGCAGGTCAACGACGTGCGCCTGGTGACGTCGTCGGCGTTCGTCGACGTCTCGGGCGGCATCGAGGTGGACCGCACGCCCCTGACGCCGCCCTACCGGTGGACGGTCGTGGGCGATCCCGCCACGCTCGACCGGGCGCTGGAGATTCCCGGCGGTGCTCTGCCGACGATCCGCCAAGCCGGTGCGATCGCCACCACGACGCGCATGGACAAGGTCACCGTCGATGCGACGGTGCGCCTGACCGACCCGCAGTTCGCCCGCCCCGCGGATCCCGACGACAGCTGAGCCGCGAGCGCCGCACCACGGTGCCCGGTCGGAGGTGGCGTGTCGGGCCCGGCCCGGTGACACGACCTGGTCGTTCGCCGGGGTGGAGCGCTCTACGGGTTCCCGCTCGACGGCGTGTCGGGGTAGGTTTGTCGGGCGACGGCGCTGTCCAGCGCGGCGACCTTCGAGGAGGACTGATGACGGATCCCAGCTCCCTGCCGCAGCCCCCGGCGGCGGATGTCACGGCGACGCTCGGGCGGATCGTGCCCGTTGCCGCTGAGGAGCTGGTCCCGCGGCTGCCCTTGACGTCTGAGGATGCGGCGGCCGTAGGGGCGCTCCCGCGCCATTCCGCGCTCTTGGTCGTCCAGCGGGGCGCCGGGGTCGGGGAGCGGTTCCTGCTCGACACCGACCGTGCGGTGGCTGGCCGCAGCGAGACGGCCGACATCTTCCTCGACGACGTGACGGTCTCGCGCAAGCACGCCGAGATCGTGCGTGAGGGTGACCGGTTCGTCGTTCGCGACATCGGCTCGCTCAACGGCACCTACGTCAACCGGCAGCGGATCGACGCGGCGGTGCTCTCCACGGGCGACGAGGTTCAGATCGGCAAGTTCCGCATGTCGTTCCAGGCAAGCCCGCAGGCCGTGCAGCCTCCGCAGGCGTCGCGGGACTCGGCGCCCGGCTCGTGACGGGCTCGTCGGCGCGCGTCGACGGCGCCGCAGCGCGGCTCGACGCGACGACGGAACCGTGGCCACGGGGCATCTCGCGACAGGCGACGATGCGCATCTCCGACGTGCTCGCGGCGCTGGGGCCGGAGTTCGGCAGTATCAGCCACTCCAAGTTGCGGTTCCTCGAGGAGCAGGGCCTCATTCACCCGGTGCGGACCCCCGCGGGGTACCGGCAGTACAGCCCCGCCGACGTCGAGCGGCTGCGGTTCGTGCTCACCGAACAGCGTGACTCCTACCTGCCGCTCAAGGTCATCAAGGAACGGCTCGCGGCGATGGATGCCGGCGAGCCGGCGCCGGGGCCCTCGCCGCGCCTGGCCGGTGGCACCGCCGTCGTGGACGACGGTGCGCGGCGGGTGTGGACCGCCGAGTCGGTCGCTGAGGCGACCGGGGCGGATCCGGCGTTCGTGGCCGACCTCCTCCAGGCGGGGTTGCTGCGTTCTGGGCCGGGTGGCCGGCTTGATGCCGGCGCACCGGATGTCGTGCGGCTGGCCGCCCAGCTTGCGGAGCACGGGATCGAACCGCGCCACCTGCGGACCCTGCGCGCGTCAGCCGACCGTCAGGTCGATCTCGTCGACCAGCTCGTCGCTCCGCGGCGGCACCAGCAGACCGCATCCGCGCAGGCGCAGGCCGCCACGCTTGCTGCCGAGGTCGGCGAGCTGCTGGCGCGCCTGCACGCGACGTGGCTGAGGCGTGGCGTCGAGAGTCTGCCGTGAGCACGCGGTTCGCGCGCACCGGCGTAGCGTGAACCCCATGGTGGAGGGACCTTTCGACGAGCCGAGCGCTCCCGGTGACTTTCCGATGGTGCCGGTCGAGGTGCTGGGCGTTCGCCAGCAGCAGCGCGGCCCCGACCTTGAGAACGAGATCGTGGTCCTGCTCCTGGACGCTGCGGCCGAGCTCGCGGTGCCGATCGTCATCGGGCCACGCGAGGCGTCCGCCATCGCGATGGCGCAGGCCGGGCTCGTCACACCCCGCCCCATGACGCACGACCTCATGCGCGACGTGCTCGGCGCCGTCGGCGTCGATCTGGAGCGTGCGGAGATCGTCGCGCTCGACGGCGGGATCTTCTTCGCCGAGCTTGTCCTGTCGAACGGCGCCCGTGTCGACTCGCGGGCGTCGGACGCGATCGCGCTCGCGATGCGGACCGGCTCTCCCGTGCTGTGCAGCGCGGAGGTCGTGGCCGCCGCGGGCATCGAGATCGTCGATCTCGAACAGCAGCGCGAGGTCGAGAAGTTCCGCGACTTCCTCGAGCACGTCGAGCCTGACGACTTCTCCGGGCCGGCACCGGGCGGGCGTTCACCCTCGACCTGAACGTCAGCAGATCCCTCGACACGCGGGTGAGAGTTGCGACACGCCGGGCCCTCGGAGCGCTGCGTCGTTGTGCAGACCCCCTCCCCGGCCTAGCGTGGAGGCAGACATCCCAGGGAGGCTCCAGTGAACAGCAGCGGTGAGGCCAGCGCCACGGTCAGCAGTCCGGTCGGCGCCGTTGCGCGCGGCGCACAAGGTCTCCTCTTCGGCGACGACCTGACAGAGCAGGACGCCGCGACCGGCTACCGGGGTCCGACGGCGTGTCGCGTCGCGGGCATCACCTACCGGCAGCTCGACTACTGGGCGCGCACCGGGCTCGTCGAGCCGTCCATCCGTCCGGCGACGGGCTCTGGCACGCACCGGCTCTACAGCTTCCGCGACATCCTCGTCCTGAAGGTCGTCAAGCGCCTGCTGGACACCGGCGTCTCGCTGCAGCAGATCCGCACCGCAGTCACTCACCTGCGCGAGCGTGGCGTCGACGACCTCGCCCAGATCACGCTCATGAGCGACGGCGCCTCGGTGTACGAGTGCACGTCGGCAGACGAGGTCGTCGACCTCGTCCAGGGCGGGCAGGGTGTGTTCGGCATCGCCGTGGGCCGGGTGTGGCGCGAGATCGAGGGCACGCTGTCCCAGATGCCTACGGAGACCCTGGACGACGACGAGGCCGTGGCACCGCAGGAGGGCGACGAGCTTGCCGCCCGCCGCGCCAAGCGCCAGGTCGGCTGAGGCGGACAGGTGCGGCTCGCGTTCCATGGGCACGCGTGCGTCCGGCTCGACCATGCCGGCACCGCCCTGGTGATCGACCCGGGGACCTTGTCACGGTCCGTGGACGCCCTCGACGGGGCGACCGGCGTCTTCATCACGCACGACCACCCCGACCACGTCGACGTCGATGTCGTCGTGCCCGCGCTGTGGGCACACCCGAGCCTTGAGGTGTTCGCGGCCGGCCCCGCCGCGGACGTCCTGCACACCGCGGGCGCCCCTGGAGAGCGGGTTCACGCCGTCGAGCCGGGGCAGTCGCTGACATTCGGGGCCGCGCACGTCGTCGTCGGCGGGGGAGCGCACGCGCTGATCCACCCCAAGATCCCGCGCGCGGTCAACGTGACGTATCTGGTCGAGCTCGGCGGCCGCGTCATCTACCACCCGGGCGACTCGTTCGACCTGCCGGACCGCGACGTCGACGTCCTCCTCGTGCCGGTGTCCGGGCCGTGGATGAAGCTGGGCGAAGCGATCGACTACGCAGCGTCGTCGTCGGCACCGTATGTCGTGCCGGTCCACGACGCGTTGCTCTCCGAGGTGGGACACGCGATGGCGCAGCGCCAGCTCGCCACCGCTGCGCTCGCCGGCGAGCACGACTACCGCAGGCTGGCGGTGGGCCAGACGCTTCGCCTGTGACCGTGAGCGGTCACAGGAACGGGGCGAGCGGGGACACGAGGCGCTCGCCCACCTTGTGGAGCGTCGGACGCGCTTCCCACGCCGCGCGGGTGAGCTCGCGGGCATTGGTCAGGTCCATCGCGAAGACTTCTTCGAGCGTGGCGGCGACACCCGCGTCGACGATCTCGAGGTTGATCTCGTAGTTGCCCGTCAGCGAGAGCCGGTCGATGTTCGCCGTGCCGACGGTGGACCAGCGACCGTCGACCGTGGCGGTCTTGGCGTGGATCATCGCGTCCGCGTAGAGGAAGATCCGCACCCCGCCGCGCAGAAGGGTGCCGTAGTGGCCTCGTGCAAGCCAGTCGGCCACGACGTGGTTGGACCGCTCGGGCACCAGGACGCGCACGTCGACGCCGCGCGCGGCCGCGTCGAGCAGGGCCGCGAGGATCTCGCGGTCGGGGATGAAGTACGCCTGGGTGATCTGCACGTGGCTCGTGGCACGGTCGATCGCGTCGAGGTAGACGTTGCGGATCGGGAAGACGAGGTCGCTGGGGGAGTTGCGGGCGGCGCGCAGCTGCGGCAGCCAGGACGTCGAGCCGACGTCGGGCAGAACGGGCAGCGCGGGCGTGCGCCAGCGGTTCCAGAAGTCGACGAACCCGTTGCGCAGCTCCCACACGGCCGGCCCCGCGAGACGCACATGGGTGTCACGCCAGTGACGGGCGTAGAGCGAGCCGATGTTGTACCCGCCGACGAACCCGAGCTCGTCGTCGACGACGAGGAGCTTGCGATGGTCGCGACCCGACGCACGCAAGGGGGAGACGAGCGCCCCGGCGCGCACCCACGGGAAGCGCAGCACGTGGATGCGCGTGTCCAGGCGGAAGAACGAGCGTGGCACGACGAGGTTGGCGAACGCGTCGTAGACGACGTACACCTCGACGCCGCGCGCCGCCGCAGCCTCGAGCGCGTCACGGAAGCGGTGCCCGACGTCGTCACCCTTCCAGATGTACGTCTCGAAGAAGACGTGGTCCCGGGCGCCGGCGATCGCATCGAGCATCGCGGCGTACAGATCGTCGCCGAACGTGTAGACCGTCGTGGTCGTGGCGCCGACGGTGTTGTCGGCAGGCGCCGCCGTCGGGAACGGCGCGTCCAAGGGGTGCCGGTGACGGCGCAGGCGTTCCGCCGCCATGAGGGCCAGACCCGTCGCCACGGGCACGCACGCCGCCACCACGCCCGCGCGGGCCGCGACGCGACGCACGCCCACCCAGTCGACGTCGGCCGAGGTGACTGGGCGCCGGGCGAGGCGGGAGGTCACGGCGGAGAGGCGGGGCACGGGGTCACCGTAGCCCGCGCCGAGGGCCGACGCAGGGCGTGCACGCGTGTCGTCGCAGGGTGTGCACGCGTGTCGCCGACGGCGGGCCGTGACACCTCATGACCCAGGGCCGGCGGCGGGGCCCTGGGCACGGGCGTCGAGCGACCCGGAGAGCGGGTGGGCACGGATCGCCGCAGCGAGCTCGCCCTCGATCCGGTCCAGGTAGACACCCGTGGTGGCGATCGAGGCGTGGCCGAGCAGTTCCGCCACGACCTTGACGTCCCATCCCTGGGCGACCAGCAGCGTCGCCGTCGTGTGGCGCAGCGCGTGCGGTGTGGCGGGACGGCGGTAGGCCGCGGGCATGCGCTCGACGGTGCGGGCCAGCAGGCCGCGGATGGTCTGCGGGTCGGCACGGCGCCCACGCCAGGTGAGCAGGAGCGCGCGCTGCGCGTCGTCGTCGTGCGGGCGCAGGGCCGCCAGGCGCGGGCGCAGCCCCGTCAGGTAGTCCTCGAGCGTCGCGGCCAGCGGTGGGCTCAGGTCCACGGTGCGCACGCTGCCGCCCTTGCCGACGATGCGCCAGCGCGTGCGGCCCGGCTCGCGCGCGAAGTCCACGAGGTCGGCCCCGGCCAGCTCGGAGACGCGCGGTCCCAGGACGAGCAGGAGTGCCAGGACGAGACGGTCGCGCAGGGCCAGGTGCTGGTCGGAGCGGGACGCAGGTGAAGCAGCGGGTTGCGCCGTCGTCGACAGCAGGGCCTGCGCGGCCGCCGCGGACAACGCGGTGCGAGCGACGCGCAGGCCGCCGCGCACGCGGGCCGGAGGTGCCGCCCACAGCATCGGGTCGGCCTGCACCCAGCACTCGCGTGCGGCGTGCGCGAAGAAGCGGGTCGCCGACTGCCGGAACCGGTTGACGGTCGCCGTGGACCGGCCCGGGCCGACCTTGCGCGCAGGGTCGGAGAAGCGGCCGTCCGGCAGGGACTGGTAGGCCACGAGCGCGTCGTCGACGTCGTCGCCCGTGACGTCGTCGAGCACCCTGTCGGGCCCCAGCAGACGCGCGAGCTCGCCGACGTCGCGCGCGTAGCTGCGGGCCGTGGTGGGGAGAGGACGCCGCGCACGGCGTCCTTGCGGACGGCGCCGAGGTAGCGGTCGGCTGCCTCGGCGACGGTCAGCAGGCTGAGCCGGGGTGGGGCGACCAAGACGGACCTCCAGTGGGGCGGGGTGGGGCGACGACGCGCGGGCCTGCGGCGATGCTCGTCAGGCTAGGCGTGGGGTCCGACATAGGCCCGGTCCGGAGGGCACGCCCGGCAACGTTATGTCACAACAGTGTGTTGTGTCATACACAGTGGTTTGGGCGAGGCGGCACGCGCGGCCGCCTGCGGTGCGGGTGGGGCGCGCCTGGGCGGGAGATCTCGACGCCCGCCTCGGCGACGACCTCGCGGATGCACCGGGCGCCGCGGGTCGAAGGCGTCGGCCAGGCCGGATGCGGTCGCGACGCAGGCGGTGGCACGGTGGGACGGTGGCACGGCATCGGAACGACGTGGCCCACGACGTGGCTGACGTCGAAGATGCCTGGCGGACCGGGTGTTCTGCGACGGCGACGGCTGGTGGCACCACGCAGCCTGGCGCGCCGCTGTGCGGCGACGGCCGGTGGTGGTGTCGCGGTTCACGGACCTGACGGCGAGGCCCACGCGGCGAGGCCCACGCGGGGAGGTGTGCAAGGCACCGACGCACGAGTGCGGGGCTGCCTTCCGTGCATAATGACATAATGTGCATTATCGGTGCTGAACCAGTGCGGGCCGAACCAGTGCGGGTTGAAGAGGTGGCAGTCGAACCACCACCGACGCAGATCACGTCCTGGTCGAGAAGCATCTCCGGCTCGGCATAGAACCGCTGGCTGTACCGGTGGACCAGGTGTGATGTCCGGGGACCACGTCGAGAAGGCGGCCGGCGGCCGCGTCCAGGGACGGCCGCGCGCTCACGACGTCCCGATGGGGCGCCGCCGGAGCGCGCGGCCGGCGAGCGCGCCGGTGAGCCGCCCGCGGTCGAGGGCGACCTCGCCGGCGACGAGCACGTACTCGATGCCGGTGGCGGGACGGCGCGGATCGGCGTAGGAGGCGGCGTCGGCGACGGTCCGAGGGTCGAACAGGACGAGGTCGGCGGCGTAGCCGTTGCGGACGAGCCCGCGGTCGCGCAGTCGCAGGCGCCGTGCTGCGCGACCGGTGAGGTGGCCGACGCATTCCTCGAGGGACATGAGCCCGAGGTCGCGGGTGTAGTGACCGAGGTAGCGGGCGAACGTGCCCCAGGCGCGCGGGTGGGGCTTGGCTCCGGCAAGCAGCCCGTCGCTGCCGGCCATGTGCCTCGGGTGCTGCATGATAGCGCGCACGTTCTCCTCGTGGCCGACGTGCTGGAGGATCCCTGTCGCCAGGTCGTCGTCGCGCAGGACGGCGACGAACGCGTCGAACGGGCTGGTGCGCTGGTCCGCGGCGATGTCGGTGATGCGGCGGCCGACGACGTCGTCCAGGTCGGGGTTCCGGACGCCGCTGATCTCGATGGTGTCCCAGTCGACGGGGACGCCGTGGCAGCCGTCGGAGCCGGTCACCTCCAGGTCGTGCCGGATGCGTTCGAGGGCGTCGCTGTCGCCGAGCCGGGCGAGCGTGGCCCCGGTCCCGCCCGCGGTGGACCAGCTCGGCAGGATCGCGGCGAGGCTGGTGGCGCCGACGCTGTACGGGTAGGAGTCGAGGGTGATGTCGACGCCGTCCTCGACGGCTCGGTCGACCATCGCGAGGAGCTCGTGGGCGCGGCCCTCGTTGGGCCCGAAGTTCATGGTCGCGTGCGTCAGGTGCAGCGGGCAGCCGGTCCGGCGCGCGACCCGGATCATCGCGGCGTAGCCGTCGAGCGCGCCGGCTCCGTAGGAGCGCTGGTGGGGCGCGAAGTAGCCGTCGTGAGCGGCGACCGTGAGGCACAGCGCGACGAGCTCGTCGTCGTCGGCGTACATCCCCGGGGTGTAGGTGAGTCCGGCGGAGAGGCCGACGGCGCCCTGCTCCATGGCGGCGGCGACGACGTCCTGCATGTGCGCGATCTGGCCGGGTGTGGCACGCGTGTCGTCCCAGCCGACGATGCCGGCGCGCAGCGTGCCGTGCGGGACGAGGTAGGCGGCGTTGGTGGCGATGCCCTGGTCGAGGCGGGCGAGGTACTCCCCCACCGAGCGCCACGAGAAATCGAGGTCCGTCGGGTTGGTGTTCCAGCTCGCGATCGCCGTGCGGACTCCCGTGAGCACGGCGTCGTCGACGGGCGCGTAGGAGAGCCCGTCCTGCCCGAGCACCTCCGTGGTGATCCCCTGCGTGATGCGTGACGGGTGTGTGGGGTCGAGCAGGATCTCCAGGTCGGAGTGGGCGTGCATGTCGATGAAGCCGGGTGCCAGCACCAGCCCGGTGGCGTCGATGACCCGGGTGCCGGGCGTCGGGGCGTGCTGGCCGACGGGCAGGATCGCGCGGATCCGGGCGTCCTCGACGAGGACGTCGGCGGTCCGGGCCGGGCCCTCGGTGCCGTCGACGACGGTGGCCGAGGTGATCAGGATGCGCGTCATGTGTTCCCGATGCCGGCCGTGCCGGGGCGGGCGGTCCACGGTGCCCTCAGCGCTTCGTTGCGCATGGTCACGTCCTTGGGTGTCACGTCATTGCGTGAGGGGTGCAAGAGATGCAACCGAATCTCTGTTGCCTGAAGAGGATTTATGGCATGTTAGCCTGTTTGGCGTGCCGCCACACGCCACGATCCCGGCCGACGAGGTGCAGGATCCCGTCTCGCCGCAGACGCACCCGTTTCCGGTCGGCCTTGATGTCGACCAGCTCGCGAAGCTGCTGGCGCCGGTCATGCGCGCGGTCGCGACCGCCGTCGGCCCGCACTGCGAGGTGGTGCTGCACGACCTGCGCGGTGAGGACTTCGACCACACTGTCCTCGCGATCGAGAACGGCGGCGTCTCAGGACGCGGCGCCGGCGGTCCGTCGGCCCACCTCGGCCGGATGGCGACGCGCGACGAGTCGTCCGAGCGTGACCAGTTCGGCTACCGGGCTCGTACCGCCGACGGCCGCGACCTGACCAGCTCCTCGGTCTACTTCCGCGATGCCGGCGGCGACGCGGTCGCGGCGCTGTGCGTCAACGTCGACCTCACTCCCCTGCAGTCCGTCCGTGCGACGCTCGCCGGCATGATGCCGCCCGCGGCGGGCGGGGAGGCCCGCAGCACCGCCCCCGACATCGAGTCCGTGCTGGACGACCTGATCGAACGGGCGATCGCGCACGTCGGGATGCCCGTGACGCTGCTCGGCAAGCCGCAGCGCATGGAGGTGCTGCGCTTCCTGAACGACCGGGGCGCGTTCTCCGTCAAGCGGGCCGTCCCGCGCACCGCCAAGCGGCTGGGCATCTCGACCGTCACCGCCTACGGATACCTCGACGAGGTCCGCAATCCCCGGTAGCGCTCAGCGAGCCACGTACTGGGCCAGGTGCTCGGCCGTGAGCGTCCCTCCGTGCGCGATCAGGTCCGCCGGCGTGCCTTCGAAGACGACGCGCCCGCCGTCGTGGCCCGCGCCCGGTCCCAGGTCGATGATCCAGTCGGCGTGCGCCATGACCGCCTGGTGGTGCTCGATGACGATCACCGAGCGTCCTGCGTCCACGAGCCGGTCCAGCAGCCGCAGCAGGTTCTCGACGTCGGCCAGGTGCAGGCCCGTGGTCGGCTCGTCCAGGACGTAGACCCCGCCCTTCTCGGCCATCTGGGTGGCGAGCTTGATGCGCTGACGCTCTCCCCCGGACAGCGTCGTCAGCGGCTGGCCAAGATTGACATAACCGAGCCCGACGTCGACGAGACGGTCGAGGATCGCGTGCGCCGCGGGCAGCGGCGCGGGACCCGCCTTGGCGAAGAACGACTCCGCCTCGGCGACGGGCAGCTCCAGCACCTGCGCGATGTCGCGCCCGCCCAGCGTGTACTCCAGCACCGACGCCATGAACCGCTTGCCGCCGCAGTCCTCGCACGGCGTGGAGACCGTCTCCATGAACCCGAGCTCGGTGTAGATGACGCCGTTGCCCTTGCACGTGGGGCACGCGCCCTCGGAGTTCGCGCTGAACAGCGCCGGCTTGACGCCGTTGGCCTTCGCGAACGCCTTGCGGATCGGGTCGAGCAGCCCCGTGTACGTCGCCGGGTTGGAGCGCCGCGACCCACCGATCGCGCCCTGGTCGATGACCACGACGCCGTCGCGCCCGGCGACCGACCCGTGGATCAACGAGCTCTTGCCCGACCCGGCCACGCCCGTCACCACGGCCAGCACGCCCAGCGGCACGTCGACGTCGACGTCGTGCAGGTTGTTCGTCGACGCCCCTCGGATCTCGATCACGCCCGACGCCGTGCGGACCGTCTCCTTGACACGGGCCCGGTCGTCGAGGTGGCGGCCGGTGAGGGTGCCCGAGGCCCGTAGCCCGTCCACGGTGCCCTCGAAGCACACCTGCCCGCCGCCCGTGCCGGCGCCCGGACCCATGTCGACGACGTGGTCGGCGATGGCGATGGTCTCGGGCTTGTGCTCGACGACCAGCACCGTGTTGCCCTTGTCGCGCAGCTGCCGCAGCAGTCCGTTCATGCGCTGGATGTCGTGCGGGTGCAGGCCGATGGTCGGCTCGTCGAACACGTACGTGACGTCGGTCAGGGCGGAGCCCAGGTGGCGCAGCAGCTTGATGCGCTGGGCCTCTCCCCCGCTGAGCGACCCCGACGGCCGGTCGAGCGACAGGTACCCGAGGCCCAGCTCCACGAACGCGGCGAGCGTCGCGCGCAGCGCGTCCAGCAGCGGGCCGGCGCCGGGCAGGTCGAGCCCCGCGACCCAGCCGGCCAGGTCGGAGACCTGCATGCGGCACACGTCCGCGATCGACCTGCCGTCGATCAGCGACTCGCGCGGCCCCGCGGACAGGCGCGTGCCGTCGCACTCCGGGCAGGTGCCGAACGTGGCGGCACGCTCGACGAACGCCCGCAGGTGCGGCTGGAGCTGGTCGGGGTCCTTGGAGAACAGCGACTTGCGCAGCTTGGGGACCAGGCCCTCGTAAGTCATGTTGATGCCCGCGACCTTGACCTTCGTGGCGGCCTTGTAGAGCAGGTCGTCGCGCTCGCGGGTCGTGAAGTCGCGCACCGGCTTGTCCGGGTCGAAGAACCCCGACTCGGCGAAGGCACGCACCATCCACCCGTCCGCGGTGTACCCCGGCACCTGGATCGCGCCGCCGCGCAGCGACCTGCTCTCGTCGACGATCACGGCCAGGTCCAGGTCCGACACCGAGCCGCGCCCCTCGCAGCGCGGGCACATGCCGCCGAGATAGACCCGGGCGCGCACTGCCGTCTTCTCCACGCGCCCGTCCTTCTCGACCGCGCTCATCCCCGAGACCGTCGACGTCGGGACGTTGAACGAGAACGCCGTCGGCGGGCCCACGTACGGGTCGCCGAGCTTGCTGTAGAGCACGCGCAGCATGGCGTGCGCGTCGGTCACGGTGCCCACCGTCGAGCGGGGGTTGGCGCCGAGCCGCTCCTGGTCGACGACGATCGCCGTCGTCAGCCCCTCCAGCACGTCGACGTCGGGGCGGGCGAGCGACGGCATGAAGCCCTGGAGGAACGCCGAGTACGTCTCGTTGATGAGCCGCCGCGACTCCGCGGCGACGGTGTCGAAGACGAGCGAGCTCTTGCCCGAGCCCGACACGCCCGTGAACACCGTCAGGCGCCGCTTGGGCAGGTCGACCGAGACGTCCTTCAGGTTGTTCTCCCGGGCACCCTGCACCCGGATGACGTCGTGGCCGTCGGCGATCGCGCTCATGCGTCTCCCTTGATCGGCGGGTGAGGAAAACGTAACCGTGACCCGCGGCGCACGCAGGACGCGTCACGCCCGCCGGAGCGTACCGGGTCGGCGTGTCCTGAGCCGAGCTACACCAGTCGAGCTACACCTGGTTGAGCCGCACCTGGTTGCCCGCAGGGTCGCGGAACGCCGCGTCCCGCACCCCGTACGGCTGGTCGGTGGGCTCCTGCACCACCTCGGCGCCGGCAGCGACGACGGCCTCGAACGTGCCGTCGAGGTCGGGGGTGGCCAGGACGATCGTCGCGAACGTGCCCTTGGCCATCATCTCCGCGATCACGCGGCGCTCGTCGGGCGTGATGCCCGGGTCGGCGAACGGCGGGTGCAGCACGATCGCCGTGTCCGGCTGGCCCGCGGGCCCCACGGTGATCCACCGCATCGGCCCCTTGCCGACGTCGAGCCGCACCTCGAAGCCGAGCGCGTCGCGGTAGAACGCGAGCGACGCCTCAGGGTCGGTGTGCGGGAGGAAGCTGGTGTGAATGGTGATGTCCATGCCCGTCACGGTAGGCCGGGGTGCGCGCGCCGTGCTTCTCGATTCCTGACCGGCCGGGTGGCCCGCTTGACGACGCACGACGGCAACCCGGCAGCGGCCCCCGCGGCCGCGCGCCGGTAGGCGCTGGGTGGCATCCCGACCAGCTCCGCGAAGCGGGTGCTGAACGTGCCGAGCGAGGAGAACCCGACCGCGAAGCACACCTCGGTGACCGTCAGGTCGCTGCCCCGCAGCATCGCCATCGCCCGTTCCACGCGCCGCGTCATCAGGTAGCTGTACGGCGACTCGCCGTAGGCCGCCTTGAACTGGCGGCTGAGGTATCCCGCCGAGAGGTGCACGCCCCGGGCCAGCGCGGCGACGTCCAGCGGCTGCGCGTACTCACGGTCCATGCGGTCACGCACCCGCCGCAGCAGTGCCAGGTCCCGCAGCCGCCGCGCCTCGGCGTCGTCCATGAGCCGATCGTGCCACGCGAGAGCCGCTCCGGGCCGCCGGGACCGGGCCCCCGCGCGACAACCGCATCGGGGTCGCCCCACGCTTCCGCGAGACGCGCGTCACATCCGCGCCCTAGCGTGGGCACCATGCTCCTCGCCCATGACGACGCCTCCCCCGAGGCCTCCCCCGCCGTCGTCCTGCTCCACGCCGGCGTCGCCGACCGCCGCATGTGGGACCCCGTGGCCGGCCACCTCGCCCACACCTTCCGCGTCGTGCGCCCCGACCTGCGCGGACACGGCGACACACCCCTTCCGCCCGAGGAGTACGCCGACGCCGACGACGTCGCCGCCCTGCTCGACCACCTCGAGATCGCCGAGGCGGCCGTCGTCGGCGCCTCGTTCGGCGGGCGGGTCGCGCTCGAGCTCGCCACCCGGCACCCGGCGCGCGTGCGTCAGCTCGTGCTGCTCAACCCCGGCCTGCGCGGCCTCGACCCGACACCCGACGCCGCCGCGTTCGACGCCGCCGAGGCGGCGCTGCTCGATTCCGGCGACGTCGAGGGTGCCGTCCGCCTGAACGTGCGCACGTGGCTCGCCGACGGCGCCGCCCTCTCGGCGCGCGAGGCGCTCGCGGCCATGCAGCGGCGCGCGTTCGAGGTGCAGCTCGCCGCGGACGAGGCCGAGGTGGCCACCGGGACCGGCCCGCGACCGGAGCGTGTCGAGGTCGACCTGTCGCGCGTGGCAGTGCCGACCCTCGTGGTCGCCGGCGGGCGCGACCTGGACCACTTCCGCAACGTGGCCGCGCACGTGGCCGCGCACGTGCCGGGCGCCGAGCTGACGCACCTGCCGTGGTCGGCGCACCTGCCGGCGCTGGAACGCCCGGACGCCGTGGTCACGCTCCTGCTGGATGCGCTGCGCGACGACCCGGGCGTGCACGCCCCGTGATCAGTCGACGCCGAACTCCATCGCGGCGGCGTCCAGGAGCTGTTCGCCCTCGGGGGCCTGGCCGCGCGAGGCGATCGCCTCGGCCTGCCCGGCCTCGAGCTCGAGCTCGCTGAGCAGCGGCGCGGTCTCGCCGGCACCGATGAGCGCGGCGTGCGCCCCGCCCACCAGGCCGAGGGTCGCGTACTGCTCGAGCTTGGCGCGCGAGTCGGCGATGTCGAGGTTGCGCATGGTGAGCTGGCCGATGCGGTCCGTGGGCCCGAACGCCGAGTCGGCGACGCGCTCCATCGACAGCTTGTCGGGGTGGTAGCTGAACGCCGGGCCCGCGGTGTCGAGGATCGAGTAGTCCTCCCCGCGGCGCAGGCGCAGCGTGACCTCTCCCGTGACGGCGGAGCCGACCCAGCGCTGCAGCGACTCGCGGATCATGAGCGACTGCGGGTCGAGCCAGCGGCCCTCGTACATCAGGCGCCCGAGGCGGCGGCCCTCGTTGTGGTACTGGGCGAGGGTGTCCTCGTTGTGGATCGCGTTGACCAGGCGCTCGTAGGCGATGAACAGCAGCGCCATGCCGGGGGCCTCGTAGATGCCGCGGGACTTGGCCTCGATGATGCGGTTCTCGATCTGGTCGCTCATGCCCAGCCCGTGGCGGCCGCCGATGGCGTTGGCCTCCAGCACCAGGTCGACGGGCGAGCCGAACGCCTTGCCGTCGATGCTGACGGGGCGGCCCTGCTCGAACCCGATCGTGACGGTCTCGGGTGCGATCTCGACCGACTCGTCCCAGAACTTCACGCCCATGATGGGCTCGACGGTCTCCAGGCCGGTGTCGAGCTGTTCGAGCGTCTTCGCCTCGTGGGTCGCGCCCCAGATGTTCGCGTCCGTCGAGTACGCCTTCTCGGTCGAGTCGCGGTAGGGCAGGTCGTGCGCCGCGAGCCACTCGCTCATCTCCTTGCGCCCCCCGAGTTCGGCGACGAACTGGGCGTCGAGCCACGGCTTGTAGATGCGCAGGTTGGGGTTGGCGAGCAGGCCGTAACGGTAGAACCGCTCGATGTCGTTGCCCTTGTAGGTCGACCCGTCGCCCCAGATCTGCACGTCGTCGGCGAGCATCGCGCGCACCAGGAGCGTGCCGGTGACGGCGCGGCCCAGCGGCGTGGTGTTGAAGTAGGAACGCCCGGCGGAGCGGATGTGGAACGCCCCGCAGGTCAGGGCCGCCAGGCCCTCCTCGACGAGTGCCTCGCGGCAGTCGACCAGGCGCGAGCCCTCGGCGCCGTACGCCGTCGCCCGGCCCGGGACCGACGCGATGTCGGGCTCGTCGTACTGGCCGATGTCGGCGGTGTAGGTGAACGGGACCGCCCCGTTCTCGCGCATCCACGCGACGGCGACGGAGGTGTCGAGACCACCGGAGAACGCGATGCCGACGCGCTCGCCGGCCGGGAGTGACGTGAGAACCTTGGACACGGGAAGATTATGCGTGCTCGTGCATAGTCATGCAAGCCGCTCGTCGTCGACAGGGCGCAGGGCCCCCGGTATCGGGGCCAGCGACGGCACCCCTCACAGACGACGCAGGCGCGCGCGCTCGTCGGGGTCCAGGTGCTCGGTCGCGTAGGAGAGCGTGATGCGCGGCATGCGTGCCGCATGCTCCTGCAGGAACGCCAGCAGCGCGCCCATGTCCGCCCGCTTGCCCACCTCGCGCAGCATCCACCCCACCGCCTTGCGCACGAGGTCCTCCTCGTCCTCCAGCAGCCGGCGCGCATACACCAGCGCCGGACCCGGGTCACCCGCCATCGTGAACGCGAACGTCGCGAGCATCGCCGTCCGCCGCTGCCACAGCACCGCCGAGGCCGCCAGCGGGTCGAGCACCGCCGCGACGTCGTGCGCAGGCGGTCCCATGAGCCAGTCCCCCACCAGCCACGGCGCGGACGAGTCGACCAGGTCCCACCCGTTGACCCACCCGGCGCGCACCGCGTCCAGGTAGCGGGCGTGCAGCGCGTTGCGCTCGGCGTCGTCGCGCGTGCGCGTGCGGGTCGCGCGCCGGTAGCGGTCCACCAGCAGCAGCAGCGCCGCCAGCCGGTGCTCGTGCACCGGGCTCGCCAGCAGGAGGCCGGCCTCCCGGACCGGCATGCGTGCGGCCCGCCGCACCAGCGTGCGCGTCACGGGCACGGGCACCCCGACGAAGACGTCGCCCGCGCCGTACCCGCCAGGGACGGCCCGGAAGAAGCGCGCCGACGCCGCGGCGCGCTCGGGCGAACCCTGGGCATCGATTGCGGCCGCCAGCGCGTCCGCGGTGAGCAGGTCGTCCGCCACCGGCGCCCGCCGACCCGGACGCTCAGGCGGCCAGTGCGTGCCCGACGGCGCGCACCAGTCCGGTCGTGCCCAGCGCACCACGCCGGTAGCGATGCACGGCATCCACGAGAGCGTCGTACACGAGAGCGTCGTGCACGAGAGCGTCGTGCGGCCGCAGCGGCGACCACACCTGCCGGTCGAACACCGCGGCGCGGCGAGCCGGCCCGCGAAACAGACGCCCCCGGAGGGCGCGCGGCACGGCCGAGGGCGAACCTGCCGACGGAGCAGACGGCCGCGCACAGCGCGGGCGAGCCAGGTCGGCAGGACCGCCGCGCGCGGGCAGAGTCGCCGCCGGCCCGGACGGGCGGATCGCAGCGGGCGCGACGGCGTCGGGCCGCACGGCAGCGGTCAGTGTCGACGCGCGATACCGCGCACCCGGGTCCCAGCGCACCACGGGCGGCACGGGGCGTACGCCGCTCGCCGTCCGGCGCACCCCGGGCACGGACGCCGTCCCGGTCTCGCCCCTGCCGCCCCCGGCCTCCCGGCCCGGTCCGGCCCGGTGCTCGCCCTCGGCCATCGCTCACCCTCCTAGGTGCAGCCCTGCCTCCGCCCTGCAAGCATGGTGGCGCACACGCGGACCTGCGGCAAGAGCGTCCGCCGGGCAGCCGGGCGCTTCCGCTCGGGAAGGACACGCATACCAGCCGGGCCGCGCCGCGGCCCCGTCCAGGAGGCCACCATGCATGTCGCCGTGCCGAAGGAAGTCAAGAACCACGAATACCGCGTCGCCGTGACCCCGGCCGGGGTCCACGAGCTCGTGCGCCACGGTCACACCGTCCACATCGAGACCGGAGCCGGCGTCGGGTCCGCCATCCCCGACGCCGAGTACGCCACCGCAGGCGCCGTGATCGAACCCGACGCAGCCGCGATCTGGGCAGCAGGCGAGCTCGTGCTCAAGGTCAAGGAGCCGTTGCCCGGCGAGTACGAGCACCTGCGCCCCGGCCAGGTCCTGTTCACCTACCTGCACCTGGCCGCCGACCGCGACCTCACCCTCGCGCTCCTGGACAGCGGCGTCACCGCCATCGCCTACGAGACGGTCCAGTCCCCCGACGGCGGCCTGCCGCTGCTCGCCCCGATGTCGGAGGTCGCCGGGCGCCTGGCACCCCAGGTCGGCGCCGCCGCGCTGCTCAAGGCCGCAGGCGGGCGCGGCACCCTGCTCGGAGGCGTGCCGGGCGTCGCGCCCGCGCACGTGGTCATCATCGGCGCCGGCGTGTCCGGCATGAACGCGGCCCGCGTCGCCACCGGCATGGGCGCGCGCATCACCCTCCTGGACCGTTCCGTGCGGGCGCTCGCGGCGGCCGACGACGTGTTCCTCGGCCGGGTGCAGACGCTCGCCTCCAGCGCGTGGGAGGTCGAGCGGGCCGTGCTCGACGCCGACCTGGTCGTGGGTGCCGTGCTGGTCGCCGGCGCGAAGGCGCCCGTGCTGGTCTCCCACGACCTGGTGTCGCGGATGCGGCCCGGGTCGGTGCTCGTGGACATCGCGATCGACCAGGGTGGCTGCTTCGAGGACTCGCGCCCGACAACGCACGCCGACCCCACCTACCGGGTGGTCGAGTCGACGTTCTACGCCGTCGCGAACATGCCCGGCGCCGTGCCGCACACCTCGACGCGCGCGCTGACCAACGTGACCCTTCCGTACGCCGTCGAGCTCGCGGATCGCGGGTGGCGTGAGGCGCTGCGCACCGACGCGACCCTCACCGGGGGCCTGAACGTCCATGCGGGCGCGGTGACGCACGCGGGTGTCGCGCAGGCGCACGCGCTCGACCTCACCGACGTGTCGACCGTGCTGTGACGACGTCGGGGTGGGTGCCGTGGCGGCACCCGCCCCGACGCGGCGTGCTCCGGGCGCTCAGGCGCTGTGGCCGCCGCGTGCCAGCAGGTCCGCGAACGACGGCGTGGACCCGAACGGGTCGGCGGGGGTCGCCGGCTCGCGGGCGGCGATGCGGGCGGCGAGGTCGGCGCCAGCACGCGTGATGCGGGCCGGCAACGGGTTGACCTGGTCGCCTGCGCCGGCCCAGTCGTCGGTCGCGGCGAAGACGGCCATCGGCAGGACGTCGGCGTGCAGGTAGGTGAACAGCGGCCGCAGCGAGTAGTCGAGCGCCAGGGAGTGGCGGGCGGTGCCGCCCGTCGCGCCCAGCAGCACGGGCAGCCCGCGCAGGGCGTCCTTGTCGAGGATGTCGACGAAGGACTTGAACAGCCCCGAGTACGTCGTGGTGAACAGCGGGGTGACGGCGATGGCGCCGTCGGCGGCGTACAGGGTGTCGAGGGCGGCGGAGAGGTCCCCGGTGGGGAACCCGGTGAGCATGGCGTCGACGATGGCGTGCGCGTGGCCGCGCAGCTCGATCGCCTTGACGGTCACGGTGTGGCCGGCCGTCTCGAGGGCCTCGACCGTGGCTTCGGTGAGGCGGTCGGCGAGCAGCCGGGTCGACGACGGGACGGACAGCCCCGCCGAGACGGTCACGAGGGTGCGGTCGGAGGACATGGGGGCCTCGTCACAGCCCGAAGGGACGGCCGGCGGTCGGCTCGAGGTTGCGCGGGTCGCCCTCTTCTGCGCGCAGGCCCGTCCAGCGGTCCTCGGTGCCGCCCACGTGCGCGGCGCCCAGCGATCCGGCGCGCAGGGCGGTGGCGACGCGTTCGGCGTGCGTCGGCGGGTTGAGCGGCACGTCGTCTGCGGGGCGCTTGGCCTCGACGATGCGACGCAGCTCGGGAACGATTTCGTCCGCAAGGATGTCGATCTGCTCGAGCACGGTCTTGAGGGGCAGGCCCGCGTGGTCGATGAGGAACATCTGGCGCTGGTAGTAGCCGACCTCGTCGACGAACGCCCCGTAGCGGTCGATGACCTGCTGCGGCGAGCCGACGGTCAGCGGGGTCTCGCGTGTGAAGTCCTCCATCGAGGGGCCGTGCCCGTAGACGGGCGCGTCGTCGAAGTAGGGGCGGAACTCGGCGACGGCGTCCTGGGAGTTCTTGCGCACGAAGACCTGTCCGCCGAGACCGACGATGGCCTGGTCGGCGCGACCGTGCCCGTAGTGCTCGAACCGCTGCCGGTAGTAGGTGACCATCTGCTTGGTGTGGCTCAGGGGCCAGAAGATGTTGTTGTGCAGGAACCCGTCGCCGTAGTACGCGGCCTGCTCGGCGATCTCGGGGCTGCGGATCGAGCCGTGCCACACGAAGGGCGGCACCCCGTCGAGCGGGCGCGGCGTCGAGGTGAAGCCCTGGAGCGGGGTGCGGAACTTGCCCTGCCAGTCGACGACGTCCTCGGTCCACAGGCGGCGCAGCAGCGCGTAGTTCTCGATGGCCAGCGGGATGCCCTGGCGGATGTCCTTGCCGAACCAGGGGTAGACGGGGCCGGTGTTGCCGCGGCCCATCATGAGGTCCATCCGGCCGCCGGAGACGACCTGGAGCATCGCGTACTCCTCGGCCAGGCGGACCGGGTCGTTCGTGGTGATCAGCGTGGTGGCAGTGGACAGCGTGATGTTGCGCGTGACGCCGGCGAGGTAGCCGAGCATCGTCGTCGGGCTGGAGGCGACGAACGGCGGGTTGTGGTGCTCACCGGTGGCGAAGACGTCGAGGCCGGCCTCGTCCGCGTGCCGTGCGATGGTCAGCATGCTGCGCACCCGCTCCGTGTCGTCCGGGGTGTGACCGGTGACCGGGTCCGTGGTGACGTCGCTGACCGAGAAGATTCCGAACTGCACGGTTCTCAGCTCCCTGATCGTTGGGTTTCATGCATCTGCATGTACTGCCCGGATCAACCGGACAGGTTCCCTGTTCATTCCTGTGCTCCAGTGTGAGGCGAAGCACGGGGCGAGGCACGCGACGCATCAGGGTGGCGTGCTATGACTGCCGTAAGCGATCTCGAATTGCGCTGAACGGCGGGACCAGGGACCCTCGACATCGACCACGAACTGTGCTGTGGCGCGGGTCTCACGAAAACGTTGGAACACGGACCCGTTCCCCGACGTTGGAAATTCGGATCCCCCACCCATTTCCGGCCCCTCAGGGGGTCGCACCCCCGGTTTCCCCGATCCCCAGGAGGACGACGTGCCCGACCGGTCACTGCGCGGCATGAGCATCGGCGCCAAGAGCATGGAGTCCGACGAGGGCGTTGACTTCGCCCCCCGCTTCCAGGCCTACTACGACTGCCCCAACGGGCACACCATCATCCTGCCGTTCGCCACCGACGCCGAGGTGCCCCCGGTGTGGGAGTGCCGCTGCGGCGAGGACGCGCTGCTGCGCGACGCCGAGCAGCCCGAGCCCAAGGCGACCAAGCCGCAGCGCACCCACTGGGACATGCTGCTCGAGCGCCGCACGGTGGCCGAGCTGCAGGAGCTGCTCGACGAGCGTCTCGAGCTGCTGCGCGCCGGCAAGCTCCGCCGCGGCGCGTGACGCTGCCGCGCGGCGCTGCCGCGTGGCACGGCTGGACGAACCACTCAGGGCCGGACCCGGCAGGGTCGGGCCCTGAGGCATGTCCGGGACCGGTCAGCGGGCGCCGCGCGTGAGCTCGGCCAGCCCTGAGCGCAGGCGCCGCGTGCGATAGGCCAGCCCCCACGCCGTCGTCTTGCCCAGCGCTTCGGCGACGATCGCCCGGCTCATCTTCGAGACCCCGGCGACACGTTCCACGAACGTGATGGGGACCTCGACGATCGTGCCGCCGTGCCGCACGACCCGCCACGTCATGTCGACCTGGAAGCAGTACCCGTGCGACTCGACGGACGACAGGTCGATGCGCCGCAGCGTCGCGGCCCGGTAGGCGCGAAACCCTGCCGTGGCGTCACGGACGGGCATGCCCAGGGCGAGCCGGACGTAGGTGTTCCCGCCCCGCGACAGCAGCGACCGGTGCCACGGCCAGTTCACCACGGACCCGCCGGGCACCCACCGCGACCCGATCACGAGGGCGGGCTCGTCGGGTGCCGCGGCACGCGCCAGGACCCGGGGCAGGTCGGTCGGGCGGTGCGAGCCGTCGGCGTCCATCTCGACCAGGACGTCGTACCCGCGGGCCAGCCCCCATCCGAACCCGGCGACATACGCGGCGCCCAGGCCACCTTTGCCGGCACGGTGCAGGACGTGCACCTGCCCGTCGGACGCGGCGAGCGCGTCGGCGACCTCGCCCGTGCCGTCGGGAGACGCGTCGTCGACGACCAGGACGTCCACCTGCGGGGCGTGCTCACGCACCCCGGCGAGCGTGACGGGCAGCGAGTCGCGCTCGTCGTACGTCGGGATGATGACGAGGGTGGTCATGCGGCGCGCTCCAGTCGACGTCGGTGCATGCCGACCGCGAGGCCCGCCAGGGCCAGCAGCCCGCCCGACGCGCTGACCACCCAGCCGGGCCAGTAGCCGGCCGCGACCGCTGGGGTCCAGGTGGTGCGCAACGGCAGCTCGGCGGAGATGCGATCGGCGGTGAACAAGCCGGTACGGGCCACGAGGGTCCCGTCCGGGGCGATGACGCCGCTGACACCCACCGTCGAGATCTGGACGGCGGCCCGCCCGCTCGCGATGGCCTGCAGGCGCGTCATCTGAAGCTGCTGGGTGGACTGCGGCGTCACACCGAACGACGCGTTGTTCGTGGGCACCACCAGCACCTCCGCGCCGCGGCGCACCGCGTCACGCAGGATCTCGTCGTAGGCGACCTCGAAGCAGATGGCCGTCCCGAGCCGCACGGTCCGGCCCAGCCGCGCGGAGGGCAGGTCGATCAGCGGCGGGTTGTCCGCCGCGAGCATGTCGGTGGAGACCCGGTCCACCTGGTCGCTGAACAGGCGCGCGAACGAACGCATCGGGATGTACTCCCCGAACGGGGCCGGATGCTGCTTGGCATACCGGGAGATGACTCCCTGCCCGTCCCGCCACAGCAGCAGCACGTTGTAGCGCCCACCCGTCTCCGGGTACTCCTGCGCACCCACGAGGATCGGCGCCCCGACGCGCTCGGTGGCCGCGTCGAGCGCGCGCGCCACGTCATGCGCCACCTGCGGGTCCAGGTCCGAGCCGTTCTCCGGCCACAGCACGACGTCGACCCCCGGGTCGGGTTCGCCGCGCGCCGCGCGGGCGGCGACGTCGTCGGCCACGTCACGGGTGCCGTCCAGGTGG
The DNA here is from genome assembly GCF_004135345.1 of Xylanimonas allomyrinae. NCBI lineage: Bacteria > Bacillati > Actinomycetota > Actinomycetes > Micrococcales > Promicromonosporaceae > Xylanimonas > Xylanimonas allomyrinae. Next base: position 1,037,089 of record NZ_CP035495.1, on the reverse strand, counting down.
TTGTTCAGCACCTCGGCACGGTTGGCGAACGAGCCGAGGCCGGGCTCGCTCACGTTGCCCTGCACGATGCCCACCCGCAGCACGCCCGACTGCTGCGCCCCCGTCCCCGCGTCGGCGAACACCGACCTGTCGGGCACGTCGACGACGTCCGTCACCGGAGGGTCGGCGACAGGCCGCTCGTCGCCCGCCGTCGGCAGCGGCAGCCACACCGGCCCCAGCACGCCCACTCCCCCGACGACGACGGCGACCGCCGCCGCGCCCAGGTGACGACGCCGCCCGCTTCGCCCACGCACCGCACCTGCTGCGTGCCGCACCGCCACCGCCAGCAGCACGCCCGCCGCCGCCAGCACGAACGACACCAGCGGCGTGCCGCCAAGCCAGGCCGCGCGCCCGGTCGGCGCTCCCGCGACCGACCACGCCAGCCGCCCCCACGGGAACCCGCCGAACGGCACCTCGGACCGCCACTGCTCGACCGCGGTCCACACGGTCGCGAACGCCAGCACCTGCGCCCACTCCCGGTCCCGCACCCACGGCAGCCGCCGCGCCCACGTCCACACGGTGCCGAACACCGCCGGACCGAGCGCCGCCAGGAGGCTCACCGCGACCCACGGCACCGCCGCCGTCGCGTCCAGGGCCCACCACAGGTGCGGCAGGAAGAAGACGAGGCCGGCCACCAGCCCGACGAGGAAGTTCCAGCCCGCGCCGTCGCGACCCAGCGCCAGGTGCAGCAGCGTGACGGCCACGATCCCCAGCGGCCACCACCCCTGGTCCGGGAACGCGGCCCACAGCGCCCCGCCCACGGGCACGGCGAGCAGCAAGGTCACTGGTCGAGACGCCCAGAGGGAGTACGTGGCGGGACGGGGCACGCGGGCAGCGTACGCGAGCCAGCCGGACGAACGGTCCCGACGGCCGAGCGGTCAGGCGAACGTGTCGTGAATCGGGACGCCCGCCCGCACCGTCTGCAGGCACTGCGGCAGTGACGCCTGCGGATCCAGGTCCGGCAGCACGGGCTGCCCCGCGCGCGCCTCCTCGCTCCACGACGACAGACCTCGGCCGGACGAGCGCACCCCGTAGGCCTCGGCCCGCCACACCGCCAGGTGGGCGGGCGCCCCCACGGCCAGCTCTCCCGCCCCCGTTCCGTCCAGCCCCGCCAGCCGCCAGCCGCCGCGCGTGTGTGCACGGAACGCCGCACGCCCCGACAACCGCTGCGACTCGTCGTCGTGCGAGACCGCGGCCCGCACCGCCTGCCACGGATCCAGCGGCGTCACCGGCGAGTCCGACCCGAAGGCCAACGGGATGCCCGCCCCCGCCAGATCGGCGAACGGCGACATGTTCTGGGCCCGCGCACCACCCAGCCGCGCCGCCCACAATCCACCGCGTCCGCCCCACAGGGAGTCCCACGCCGGCTGGATCGACAAGGAAACGCCGTACAGCAGCAACGACGCCAGCGCGGACGCGTCCACGAACAACGCGTGCTCCACCCGGTGACGTGCCGCCCGCAGCGGTCCCGCCCCGTGCTCCTTGGCCGCGATGTCCAGGCCGCGCACCACCTCGTCCATCGCCCGGTCGCCGATCACGTGGAAACCGCCCTGGACCCCCACGGCGCCGCACGCCGCCAGGTGCGCCGCGATCTCCTCGGCCGTCAGGAACAGCAACCCGTGGCCGTCCTCGGGCGCCAGACCTGGCACGGCCCGGCGGTCCGAGTACGGCTGGCGCATCGCCGCCGTGCGCGACGCGATCGACCCGTCGACGTTGACGTCCCCGCCGATTCCCGTCAGGAACGGCAGGGCCGCCAGCAGCGCGCGAGCGTCGTCCTCCGTCTCCACCTGCTCACCCCGGTAGGCCACCACCTGTGGCAGCACGCCCGTGCCCGCCAGGTCCATCAGCTCGCGCAGCCCGTCGCGCGTGTCGGTGTGCGGTGCCGACATCTCGTGCACCGCCACGATCCCCGCCGCCGCCGCGCGCTCGAGCGCCACCCGGTAGGCGCGCGTGCGCCGCGCGGGCGGCAGGTCCCGGGCCGCCTGACGCACCGCTCGCAGCGCCTCCCCCACCACCAGCCCCGACGGGTCCCACCCAGGCAGGGAATCGGCGCCGACGCGCGCGGCCAGCGCGGTCGACGCGACGGCGTGGTGCCCGTCGGCGTGGGTGGCGAAGACGGGGCGCCCGCCGGCGACGGCGTCGAGCTCCTCACGCGTCAGCGGGCGGCGCTCGGGCCAGCCCTGTTCGTCCCACCCGAAGGCGAGCAGCACCTCGTCGCCGTCGGGGTCTGCGGTGTCGAGGGCGCGCGCCCCGGCGGCGAGCGCGTCGAGCGCGGCTGCGCGCGTGGGGGCGCCTGCGGCGGACAGGACGACCGACTCGAGCGCGAGGCCGGTCTCGAGCGTGTGGACGTGCGCGTCGACGAACCCGGGTGCGACGAGAGCGCCGTCGAGGTCGATCACGCGGTCGGCGCGGGCGGCGAGACCTGCAGCCGTGTCGTCGGCGCCGATCCAGGCGATCACACCGTCATCGACCAGGAGGGCCTCGGCGAACGGGTCGGCCGAGGAGTGGATGGCGCCGTTGCGGTACAGGGTCGAGGTCACGTGCCGACCCTAGAGCTTCCGGCGCGCCCTGTGCGACGGGCGTCACCTCACGTCCGCGGTCAGGTGTCCGGGATCACCGTCGGGCACGGGCCGTCGCGTGCGGTGGCGTGCGTGCGGTGGGACCTCGGGCGGGAGACGGTGCGGGAGGTCACCTGGACCGAGACCGCTGCCGTGCGGCAGCGGCTGCACTCGCTGAGGTGTTGTGCGAGCCGGTCGCGGGTGGTGCGCCCGAGCGCGTCCTCGCGCTGGAGGCTGATGAGCGAGTGCAGCGCCCAGGCGCACCGTTCGTCGAGGCTGCCGTCGTCGAGCTGCACGGCGATCCAGGCGCGGCGCAGGCTCTCGCGGGCGCGGGCGGCGAGCACCGCCACGCCGTTGGCGGACAACCCGAACCGCGGGGCGAGGTCGCGCGGGTGCATGCCCTCGACGACGGTGTACCACAGCACCTCGCGGTAGCGGTCGGGCACCTTGTGGAACGCGGCGGCGAGCAGCGACCGGTCCATGAGGTCCTCGTCGACCTCGCGCCCGTCCTCGCCGAGGAACGCGAGCTCCTCCAGGTCCATGGCGTCGCCCGCGAGGTAGGGCTGGGTGCGACGGGACCGGGAGATGGCGAGGTTGCGCACCGCGGCGACGAGGTAGGCGCGGAACGCGGTCTCCGGGCCGGCGCCCTCGGCGATCGCCTGGAAGACGCGCACCATCGCTTCCTGGGCCAGGTCGTCGGCGTCGCCGCCGGCGCCGAACCGCACCGCCGCGGACCTGGCCACGTGCCAGTGCCGCTGGAACAGCTCGGCGTAGGCCCGCCCCGACGGGTCACCCGCGCGCACGAGGGCGACGAGGTCCGCGTCGCTTGCCTGCTGGCTACCGTTCCTCACCGCGCACCCACTTCGTCGAACGCGCGTTGCCACCCGTCGCGGTGGACGGCCCGGACGGGTGGCGGGCACGGCCTTGCGGCCGGGTGTGGCGTGCCGACGGCGGCGATCAGCCCGTCCGGCCCGCTCGACGGGATGCGCGCTGCCTGGGTGTCGGGTCCTGCTCCCGGGCGCGGCCGGGCACGGGGCACGTCGTCGGCGACGTCGATCTCGCTCGCGGCGGTGAGCCGGAGGGGGAGATCGCCCCGCTCAGCGGGCCGCTGCCGGGGTCGCCCGCCTCGCCGCACTGCGAGTACAGGACCACACATACCGCGCCGAGACCCCTCTCGGCTAGAGGACAAGCGCCTTGTCGCGTCCCGTTCGTCTCCCGGAGCGGAGCTGTCCCCCACGGCACCCGTCCCTTCGCGTGTGAGTTGGTACCTCTCACACCCAGACGCGCAACTGGTCTGGACCATGACGGCTCTGCGGCGAAGAACCTGCGTTGTTTCCGCTAACGATTCAGCGCCGGCCGGGGTCCGGGGGGAAACGGGTCACAGGCTCGAGTACGCCACGACTCCGCGCAGCACCGCCTCCTTGCCCTTGCGCGCGGTGGCGCGCAGGGCGGGTCGGGGCGCGGCCTGCGCGAGCTGGTCGAGCACGTCGACGACCTGTTTGCACCAGCGCACGAAGTCGCCGGCGGCCAGGTCGGTGCCCCGCAGGACGGCGTCGAGTCCCTTGCCGCTCGCCCAGCGGTGGACGGGTGCGACGATGCCCAGGTCGAGCGGGCCGGTGGCGTCGAGCCCGTGCGCCTCCTCGAGGTCGGTCACCTCCGACCAGGCGCGGGTGGTCGCGTCGAGGGCCTGCGCGAGGCGGCCGTGCGGCCCTCCGGGCACGTACGGCTCGCCGGGGTCCTCGCGCCGGCCGGAGTACACGACGGTGGACACGGCGGCAGCGAGCCCGGGTGCGTCGAGCCCGTCCCACGCGCCGCGGCGCAGGCACTCGGCCAGCAGCAGGTCGTTCTCCGCGTAGACGCGCCGCAGCCACCGCCCGTCGTCGGTGACCCGCAGCTCGCCGCGGCCCGTGCCGTGGGGTGCGGACCGTTCGAGGTAGTGCAGGGTTTCCAGGACGGTGCACGTGCGGTCGAACGTGCGCGCCACCGAGCCGGTGCGGCCCTCGATGCGCTGCACGAGGCGGCGGTGCTCGGCGGCGAGCTGGTCGTGCCGTTGCGCCCAGCGTGCGTGGTCGTCGCGGTCGGGGCACGCGTGGCACGGGTGGGCGCGCAGCGCGGCCCGCAGCGACTGCAGCTCACGGTCGGAGGCGGCGTCGGAACGGCGGCCCGGCCCGTGCCCGGGGCGGGCGGCACCCGGTCGGCCGCGGGTGGCGGGGCCGTCGGCGAGGGCGCCGAGCGCGTTGCGCATGGTGGCGGCGAGGTCGCGGCGGGCGTCGGGGCGGCGGGCGTTGAACGCCTTGGGGATCTTGACGCGGGTGACGGCGGTGACGCCCTGGGGGGCGTCGGCGAGGGTGAGCTTCTTGACCTGCTTCTCCTGGGTGAGGACGGTGGGTCGCGGTCCGTCGAACCCGCGTGCGTCGTGCCCGGGGTCGAGGACGAGGACGTATCCGCGCCGGCGCCCTGACGGCACCTCGACGACGTCGCCGCGCTGGAGGCGTTCGAACGAGGCGACGGCCTCGGCGCGCCGGGAGCCGGTCGCGGCGCGCGCCAGCTCCTTCTCGCGGTCGCTGATGCGTCGCCGGATGCCCATGTACTCGGCGAAGTCGCCGGCGTCGCACGTCATGGCCTGGGCGTACCCGGCGAGGGCTTCGGCGTGCGCCTGCGCCTGCTTGGCGAGCCCGACGACGCCGCGGTCGGCCTGGAACTGCGCGAACGACGTCTCGAGCACCTCGCGTGCCCTGTCGTGCCCGACCTGGGAGACGAGGTTGACGGCCATGTTGTAGGTGGGCCGGAAGCTGGAGCGCAGCGGGTACAGGCGGCGGCTGGCGAGCCCGGCGAGGGCCACGGGGTCGAGCCCCGTGTGGTCGACGACGACGGCGTGGCCCTCGACGTCGATGCCGCGCCGGCCGGCGCGGCCGGTGAGCTGCGTGTACTCGCCGGGGGTGACGGGCTGGTGGGCGGTGCCGTCCCACTTGACGAGCTTCTCGAGCACGACGGAACGGGCGGGCATGTTGATGCCCAGGGCGAGGGTCTCGGTCGCGAACACGGCCTTGACCAGTCCGCGGGCGAACAGCTCCTCGACGGTCTCCTTGAAGACGGGCAGCAGGCCGGCGTGGTGGGCGGCGATGCCGCGGGACAGGGCCTGCAGCCACGTCCAGTAGCCGAGGACGTCGAGGTCCTCGGGCGGGATGGTCGCGGTGCGCTGCTCGACGACGCGGCGGATCTCGGCCTCTTCCGCGGGTGAGGTGAGCCGCAGCCCGGCGCCGACGCACTGCTGCACGGCTCCCTCGCACCCCGCGCGGGAGAAGATGAAGTAGATGGCCGGCAGCAGCCCGTCGGCGTCGAGGGCGTCGACGACGGCGAAGCGTGGCGGGGTGCGCCGCATCGGGGCCAGCCCGCCGGTCGTGCCGGGGCGGCGGCCGCCCCGGCCGCGGTAGCCGCGGTCGCCGGGCCCGCGCCGTCCGCCGTCGTCGGCGGGGCGCCTGCCCGCGACGCGGAAGACCTGGGCGAGGTCGGGGTTGATGGGCGGGTTGACGCCGGGGTCGGTGGGGTCGACGTGCCCGGCGTACAGGTCGTACAGGCGGGGCACGCCGCGCGGTTCGGGCGAGGAGACGACGACGTGCTGCCACAGCGGCACGGGCCGCCGCTCGGAGACGACGACGGCGGTGTCGCCGCGGACCAGCTCGAGCCAGTCGCCGAACTCCTCGGCGTTGGACACGGTGGCCGACAGGGACACCAGTTGCACGTGGTCGGCGAGGTGGATGATGACCTCTTCCCACACGGGTCCGCGGAACCGGTCGGCGAGGTAGTGCACCTCGTCCATGACGACGAACGCGAGCCCGTCGAGCGTCGTGGACCCGGCGTAGAGCATGTTGCGCAGCACCTCGGTCGTCATGACGACGACGGGGGCCTCCCCGTTGATGGTGGTGTCACCGGTCAGCAGGCCCACCTGGTCGGCGCCGTGGCGGCGTGCGAGGTCGGCGTACTTCTGGTTCGACAGCGCCTTGATGGGGGTGGTGTAGAACGCCTTGCCGCCCTGGGCGAGCGCGAGGTGGACGGCGAACTCCCCCACAACGGTCTTGCCCGCCCCGGTGGGGGCGGCGACGAGGACGCCGCGCCCGTCCTCCAGGGCCTGGCATGCGGCGACCTGGAAGTCGTCGAGCTCGAACTCCAGCCCGGCGCGGAACTCGGCGAGCCGGGTGCCGGACCCGACCCGTGAGCGGGACGTGCGGGCCTGGGCGGCCGCGTACCGCTCGGCGGGGCTGAGGGTGCCGCTCTGCGGGGAGCGGTCGGCGGAAGCCATGGGCGTCAGCCTACGGGCGGCACGAGCACTCTCAGCGCACCGGGGACGAGCTCGGCACGCAACGGCAGGGCACCCAGGTGCTCCCCGTCGCCGAACGCGGACGGGACGTGGGTTCCGGCCGCGCCGGCGGGCTCCATGGTGACGGCGCGGGCGTGCACGACCCGCACGAGCGGGTGGCCCAGGTGGCGGCCCCGGCGAGGATCTTGGGGAACAGCACGGACGCGCCGCCGCGTCCGACGTCGCCGGCGATCACGACGTCGAGCAGGCCGTCGTCGATCGCGGCGTTCGGGGCCACGGGGATGCCGCCGCCGATCGTGGCGCCGTTGGACGCGGTGACGAGCGCGCCACCGGACCGCCAGGTCAGGCGCCGCCCGTCGCCGTCGGCCTCGGGGCCGAGGTCGGTGAACCCGGGCAGGCTGTGCAGCGTGGCGAGCGTGGCGTCGTCGCCCTGGACGTGCTCGAACGTCAGGCGGTACTCCCAGGCGCGGTAGGCGGCGATCTCGCGCAGCGCGGCGACCACGTAGCGCGCCGAACCGCGTGGGCGCAGCATGGCGTTGGCGCGTTCGTTGACGGCGGCGTCGAGCCCGGCGGACACCGCGCCGGCAACCCAGCGCAGGGGTTCGCCGGCCTGCTTGCGGCTGCTGAGTCCGTCGCCCGTCACCCGGATGGCGTCGACGGTGCGCGTGGCACCGGCGTCGAGCGCGCCGAGCAGCGCGTCGGTGGCCGGTGCTGGCTCGCGCACGGGCAGGCCGAGCGTGGTCGCGAAGTCGTTGCCGGTGCCGGCCGCGACGATGCCCAGCGGCGTCGACGTGCCCGCGACGGCCTGCACCCCCAGGTGCACCATGCCGTCACCGCCGACGACGACGAGCGCGTCGATCCCGTCGGCCAGGCCGCGGCGCGTGTGCTCGAGCGCGAGATCGGCGCTGTGCCCCGACAGGTCCCACACGTCGTGTCCGGCCGACGCGAGCCGGTCCACGACGTCATGCCCGACGCGCGCGCCGCGGCCCTTGCCCGCCGTGGGGTTGACGACGACGCCCAGGCGGAGCGTGGCGCTCGTGCGTGGTGACGGGGAGGGCGAGATGGGGCCGGGCACGGCGGAAACCGTACCTGGCTCAGCGGTCTGCGGCGACGCGCCGACGGTCTGCGCGCCTGTCGTGCACCATCGCGACGCCCAGTGCGCCGAAGTAGAGCACGCAGATCGGCAGCGCGACCAGGATCATGGTCAGCGCGTCCGGGGTCGGGGTCATCACGGCCGCGAACACGAAAGCGATGAGGACCGCCCACCGCCAGCCCTTGGCGAGCGTCTCGTGCCGCAGCAGGCCCGCGAGGTTCAGGCCCACGAGCAGGACGGGCGAGACGAACGCGATCCCGAACGCCAGCACCAGCCGCATGACGAAGGTCAGGTAGTCCTGCGCGGTGACCAGCTGGGACGTGCCGTCGGGCACGAAGGTCGCCAGGATGTCGACCGCGTGCGGCAGCACCCACCACGCCAGGGTCGCCCCGCCCAGGAACAGCGGGACCGCCGCCCCGAGGAACCCGTACGCGTACCGCCGCTCGGCGCGGGTCAGGCCGGGGGTGACGAACGCCCACACCTGGTACAGCCACCACGGGCAGGTCACGACCACCGACAGGAACAGCGCCGCCTTGACCTTGATGTCGAGCGGCGACCCGAGCGCCGTGAAGTTCAGCGCGATGTCCTTGCCCTGTGCGGCCGCCGCCAGGTCGAGCGGACGGCGCAGCACCTCCAGCAACGGGTCGTACAGCAGCCAGCCGGCCACGGCCCCGACGACGAGACCGCACGCCACCAGGAAGAGCCGCTTGCGCAGCTCCAGCAGGTGCTCGCGCAGCGGCATCCGCCCCTCGGTGTCCCGAGGGCGCCCCGCCACGCGGCTACGCCTTGGGAGACTTGGGGTCGGTCAGACCCGGAACCTGCGGGGACGAGTCGCCGCCGGCGTCGGACGCCGGGCCGTCGCCCTTGTCGTCGGTCAGGTCCTTGACCTCGTTCTTGAAGATCTTGAGCGACTGACCCACGCTGCGCGCCAGGTCGGGAAGCCGGTTCGCCCCGAACAGCAGCAGGATCACGACGACCAGGACGATGATGTGCCAGCCTCTGAGTGCGCCCATCTGAGAAACCCCTCGCTCGACTTGCGAATCCGCGCTGCGGCGTGCGCGTGCCGCTCAGCCTACGGCCTGCGAGCGTCCGGACCGTGAACGCCGGTGGACCGCCCCGACCGCCGGGCCTCCAGCCACGCCTCGACCGACCAGCCCCGCACCGTCGCCAGCTGGCGTTCCCGGCGCTCCGCGGCCCGCAGCGCGCGAGCCTCGCGCTGCGCCACCACGCGATCGTGAAGCGACGTCATGTCGTCGAACAACGTCGGGCTCGTGTCGACCGGGTGGGCCGCCGCGTCCTCGACCGCATCACCGATGCGCGCCGACGCGTCCCCCAACGCCCGCGAGGCCTCGCCGAGCGCACCACCCAGCGCGACCGCCTTGCGCCACAGGTCACGCCCCAGGAAGAACGCGCCGACGAGCGTGCCCACCACCAGCACACCCCACACCAGCCACCACATGCCACCCACCCTACGAGGCCCCCCGCACGCCGTACGCCGCCAACGCCGCCCGCGCCGCCGTCGCGACCCGTGCCGCGACCTCGGGCGGGTCCACCGCCAGGACCAGCGGAGCCACCGCCAGCAGCAGCCCGTGCAACCATGCCGGGTTCGACACCCGCAGCCGCAGCGAAAACGCGCCGCCCGCCAGCTCGGTCACCGACTCCGACGGCAGCTCCTCCGCCAGCCACCGCGCCGGAGACGCGAACGTCACCGTCACCAGCGGCGCCTCACCGTCCCCCGCGCCCGCCACCGACCGCGCGACATCCACGTCCTGATCGACCTCGGCCACCCGCACCGCATCCACCGGCACGTCCAGCACCCGCGCCTCCAGCACCCGGTCCAGGCGGAACGTGCGCCGCCCCTGCGCCCGATGACACCACGCCAGCAGATACCCCGCACCGTCCTGCGTCAGCAGCCGCGCCGGGTCCACGTCCCGCTCCCCCACCACGTCGCCCGCCGTCACATACCGGATCCGCAACCGGCGCCGCCCCGCCAACGCGTCGGTCACCGCAGCCAGCACCCGCGGGTCGCCGTCCCGCGCCAGACGCACGTCCACGGCGCTCGCGGCCTCGCCCGTCGCGGCCGACAGCTTGGCGAGCGCGGACCGCACGAGCGCCGTGCGCTGCACGTCCGCCCGCACCGGCGGCGACTCCAGCAGGGCTCGCAAGGCCGCGACCAGCGCGACCGCCTCACGCGTACCGAGCCGCAACGGGCGGGTCAGGCCGCGCGCGTTCGTCAGGTGCACCACACCGCGCTCGACGGCGTCGGCGTCGAAGTCGATCAGGTCGTCCGGCCAGTAGCCTGGCGTGCCCGTCACCCACAGCTGGTCGACGTCGTCGTGGATCTGCTTCTCCGACACCCCGAACCGCTCCGCGAGCTGCGGCACCGGCACCGGGCCGTGCCCGTCAAGGTAGGCGACCAGCCCCAGGAGCCGCACCAGGCGGTCGTCGGCGCGCTCAGCCACGCGGCACCTCCACCGCGTCGAGGCGAGCGGCAGCCTCCAGCAGGCGCACCACCTCGCCGCGCAGCTCGCCCGGAGCGAGCACCACGACGGCGTCCGCGTACCCGGCCAGCTCCTCGGCGAGCGTCGTGACCGACGTGAACGGGACCGCCACCACGTCACGACCCTCCGGCACCTCGCCGGGCGCCACCCCCTCCGGCATCCCCTCAGGCACCCCCTCAGGCACCCCCTCAGGCACCGCGACCGCCCGGGCCCGCACCGCCGACGCCCGCTCCGGCACCACCGCCAGCACCGCCGTCCGCACCTGCCCCGCCGCGCCCAGCACCGCGTCCACATCCACGTGCGCCGGAATCTCGAACGCCGCCGCACGCGCCCCCACCCGCACCCGGCCCTCGATGCGCGACAGGCGGAACACGCGCGGCGCAGCCCGATCCACGTCCCGCCCCACCAGATACCAGCCACCGCCCCGCGCCGCGATCCGCCACGGCTCGACCCGACGCTCCGCCAGCACCCCCGTGCTCGCCGCCCGATACCGGAACCGCACCTCCCGCCGCTCCGTCACCGCCTCCAGCAGCGGCCCGTACGCGTCACCCACCGCCCGCACCCGCGGCGCCAGACCCGCCAGCGCATCCACCTCGACCTGCGCCGGACCCGCCGCCCGCAGCTTCGTCATCGCCCGCGAGCTGTCCGTCCGCAACGACTTGTCACCCCACAGCTGCGCCGCCAGCGCCAGCACCCCCAGCTCCGCCGGCGTCAGATCCACCGGAGGCAACGCATACGCATCGTTGTCGATCCGGTAACCGACGTCGTCGCTGTGCCCGCCCGCATCCACCGTCACCACCGGCACACCCAGCGAACGCAACGTGTCCTTGTCCCGCTCGAACATCCGCTCGAACGCCTCGACCGTCGGCGCGTCCCCGTACCCCGCCACCCCACGACGAATCTGCTGCTTCGTCATCGACACGCTCGTGTTCACCAGCGCGATCACCAAGTTCAGCAGCCGCTCCGCAGGCGGAACCCCCGGCGACACCGGCACGGGAGAAGGAAGGTCAGCAGACATCGGGACGAGGCTATCCGCAGGTAGCCTGCCACGCGTGATCACCTGGCGAACCGGCACCGTGGTGTCGCGCGGCACGACGTGGGGCGACTCCCACAACGGCGCCCGCGAACTGACCGTCGACCTCGACCGCCCCCTGCCCGGACGCGCCCCCGACGACGTCCGCGCACGCGCCCTCGCCTACACCACCCTCGTCGGCGACCCCGCCCCCGGCGACACCCTCCTGCTCAACTGCTCCGCCCTCGCCCGCGGCCTCGGCACCGGCGGCTACGCCCTCGTCGTCGGACCCGTCGGCACCACACCCCCCGACCCCCGACCCGGCCCCGGCCACCTCGTCAAAGCCCGCTACACCCCCCTGCAAGCCATGGTCCTCGGCGTCGACGAACAAGAGTCCCCCCACCACGACCTCCTCGAGAACGCCGACGACATCGGAGCCCTGCCCGTCGTCGTCGCCGACCTGCACTCCGCCCTGCCCGCCGTCATCGCAGGCGCCCGCCTCGCCGCCGCACGCACCGGACAACCCACCCCCCGCATCGCCTACGTCATGACCGACGGCGGCGCCCTGCCCGCCGCGTTCTCCCGCACCGTCGCCACCCTCCGCGACACCGGCTGGCTCGACACCTGCATCACCGTCGGCCAAGCCTTCGGCGGCGACCTCGAAGCCGTCACCGTCCACACCGGACTCCTCGCCGCCCACCACATCACCCACGCCGACCTCGCCGTCGTCGCCCAAGGACCCGGCAACCTCGGCACCGGCACCCGCTGGGGCTACTCCGGCGTCGCCGCAGGCGAAGCACTCAACGCCACCACCACCCTCCGCGGGCGAGCCGTCGCGTCCCTGCGCATCTCCGGCGCCGACCCCCGCGACCGCCACCGCGGCATCTCCCACCACTCCCTCACCGCCTACGGCCGCGTCGCCCACACCCCCGCCGACATCCCCGTCCCCGCCCCCACCCCCGACCTCGAGAACCACCCCGCCTGGGGACCCGCCCTCACCGCACGCATCCGCACCCAGGCCGCCACCCTCGCCCGCCGCCACCACCTCACCGACATCCCCGCCGACACCGACCTCCTCGCGGCGCTCGCGGACACCCCCGTGCGGTTGTCGACGATGGGCCGGGGCCTCGACGCCGACCCGGCCGCGTTCGTCGCGGCCGCCGTCGCCGGGATCCACGCCCAGAGCCTCGCGCGCACGTGAGACCGCGCACGGCAGCGCCGACCGCACGGACCGGTGGGCCGGTGCGTACGATCACGCGTGTGCGCAGCCGTGCCGTCCCCGCCGTCGGAGCGCTCGCGCTGCTCGCGCTCGTCGTCGTGGCCGCAGCGGTCGCCTCGCCGTGGCGGCTCACGCTGCCGGAGGCGCGCATGTCACCGGCCGAGGCGCCCTCGGTCCTGCCAGCGCCCACGCTCGTGCCGCCGCCCGACCCGGTCGGCGGCGACGACTCCACGCTGACGGCGTGGCTCGTGGCGCTGCTGTGGGTCCTCCTTCTTGCCGCGGCGTTCCTGCTCGCGCGCAGCGTGGTGCGGCGCATCGTCTCCGGCCGCCGCCCCGACACCCAGCCGTCCGAGCCCGACCGGCTCCTGGGCGGGGCCGTCACGCCCGGCGGGCTCGTCGACCTGCCCGCGCTCGTCGACGCCGTCGACGCCGCCCTCGCCCGCCTCGACGACGCAGGCACGCCCCACGACGCCGTCGTCGCGGCGTGGGTCGAGCTCGAGCGCGCCTCGGCACGGCACGGCTGGGAACGGCACGCGTTCGAGACGAGCACGGAGTTCACCGGTCGCCTCCTCGGCGTCTCGCCGGCCCCGCCCGAGCACGTGGCGACGCTGCGCCGCCTCTACCAGCAGGCGCGGTTCACGACCCACCCGGTCACGCCCGCCCAGGTGTCACGGGCGCGCGCCGCGCTCGAGTCCATCGCACGCGCGCTCGACGGCAGGACGCCATGAGCCGGTCGCACGTCGTGCTCGCCGTCCTGCTCACCGCCGGGGCCGCCGCCCTCGCCGTCACCGGCACGCTCGACGTCGCGCACGCCGTCGTGCTCGCCGCCGTCGCGTTCGTCACCTCGCTCGTCTCGCGCGCCGTCGGACCGCGCGAGACGGGGTGGCCGCGGCCACCGGCCGAGGCACGGCCCGGCGCGCGCAAGGACCTCAGCGAGCTCGGGTGGGCGGCGTTCACCCGCGACGGGCGCGTCACCGAGCGGGTCCTGCGCCGCGTGCGCGCCATCGCCGCCCGGCGCCTCGCCGCACACGGCGTGCTGTGGGACGGGCTGCTGCATCCCGACCTGTCCGGCTGGGGCCACGGGCCGCACGACGCCGACGACCACCACGCGCGAGCCGAGGCGCTGCTGGGCCGTGAGCTGCTCGCGGACCTCACCACGCGGCGTTCGCTGAGCCCGCGCACGCTGGAGACCTGGTTCAGCGCACTCGACCGGCTGGTCGAGGCGCCCGACGCTCCGAGGAGCCACCGATGACCGAGCCCACCCCGACCGCCCTGTCCGTGCCCGACGTCGCCGACCTGGGCCGGCGCGTCCTCGACGAGGTCGCGACCGCCGTCGTCGGCATGCGCGACACGCTCGAGATCGCCCTCGCGACGGTGCTGGCCGGAGGGCACGTGCTGTTCGAGGACGTGCCTGGCCTGGGCAAGACGCTCGCGGCGCGGTCGCTCGCGACCGCGCTGGGCCTCGACTTCGCGCGCCTGCAGTGCACCCCCGACCTGCTGCCCAGCGACGTGACCGGGTCGTCCGTCTTCGACCCCGCGAGCCGCACGTTCGAGTTCCGCCCCGGCCCCGTGTTCACCGGCCTGTTCCTGGCCGACGAGATCAACCGCACCGCCCCCAAGACGCAGTCGGCGTTGCTGGAGGCCATGGCCGAACGCCAGGTGTCCGTCGACGGCGTCACGCGCCCGCTGCCGGCGCCGTTCCACGTCGTCGCGACGTCCAACCCCGTCGAGTACGAGGGCACCTACCCGCTGCCGGAAGCCCAGCTCGACCGGTTCATGGTGCGTCTCGCCGTCGGCTACCCCGACCGGGAGCAGGAGGCCGAGGTGTTGCTGCGGCGCGTCGCGCGACGCCAGGAGGCCGCGCCCGTGCGTCCTGTCGTCGACGCCGCCACCGTGCTCGCGATGCAGGCCGGCGTCGAGGCCGTCGAGGTGGACCGCGACGTCGTGCGGTACTGCGTCGACCTCGCGGCGGCCACGCGCGGGCACGGAGCGCTGGAGGTTGGTGCGTCGCCCCGCGGGTCGCAGAACCTGCTGCTGCTCGCGCGCGCCGTCGCCGTCCTCGACGGCCGCGACTACGCGCTGCCGGAGGACGTCAAGCGGGTCGCGGTGCCCGTCCTCGCGCACCGCATCACGCTCAGCCCGACGGCGTGGGCGTCCGCGGTGCGACCCGAGGACGTCGTCCGGGAGCTGCTGGGGTCGGTCGCCGGTCCGGCCACCGTGGGGCGGGCGTGACCTGGCGTCCCACGCGTGCGGCGGCCGGGGCGGCCGCCACCGGGATCGCCGTGCTCGCCCTGGGAGTGCTCCTGGCGCGCCCCGACGTCGCTCTCCTCGGCGTCCCGCTCGTGCTGGCGTTCGTGCTCGGCCGGGTGAGCCGTCCCGACGCACCCTCCGCCGCCACCTTCGGCGACGCCGGGCAGGCCGCGCAGCCCGGGGAGATCGCCGAGGAGCTGAGGGTCACGCCCGCCCCCGGCTGCGACGTCGTCCACGTGCGGGTGTTCGCCCCGGGGCACCGGCCTGCCGAGGTCGTCCTGCCCGGGACGGACGAGCGCGCGCTGCCGTTGCACCTCGCCACGGTGCGGACCGGACCGCAGCGCACGTTCCATGCCGACGTGCGCGGGCTGGGGCCGTACGGCGGCTCGGCCGAGGACGCGCACGGCGCGCAGGCGCCAGGCCGGCTCGTGCTGCCGGAGGCGTCGCGGCTGGGGCGCGTGCCGCTGCCCTCGCGCCTGCGCGGACTGACCGGCCCGCGCGCCTCGCGCCGCCTGGGCGACGGCACCGAGCTGCGTGACGTCCATCCCATGGGCCCGGGCGACCGGCTGCGCCGCGTCGACTGGCGCGCCACCGCCCGGCGCTCGCCCGCGCTCGACTCGCTCTACGTGCGCCGCACCTTCGCCACCGCGGAGGCGGGCGCCGTGCTCGTGCTGGACTCGCGCGACGACGTCGGCCCGGACCCGCGCACCTGGCGCGGCACCGAGCCGCTGCGCGTCGACGAGCCGACGTCACTCGACCTCGCCCGGCACGCCGCCGCGTCGATCGCGACGTCGCTGGTCGGCGCCGGGGACCGCGTCGGTCTCGAAGACCTCGCGTTCCGTCGCCGCCCCGTCCCCGCCGCGACCGGCAAGAGACACCTGCGCCGCATCCTGCACGCGCTGGCCCTCGCCGCGCCCGTCGGGTCGCCGACGACGCGGGTGCGCCCTCCGCAGGTGCCGGCCGACGCCATCGTCTACCTGTTCACGACGCTGCTCGATGACGCACCCGTCGCGCTGGTGGAGGCGTGGGCCGAGCAGGGCGTGCCCACCGTCGTCGTCGACACGCTGCCCGACGTCCAGCCCGTGCCCGAGCGGCACCTGACGCTGGCGTGGCGCATCACCTCGATGGAGCGCGCCGACCGCGTCCGCGCGCTCACCGCGCGCGGGGTGCCGGTGGTCCGGTGGGCCGGGTCCGAGCGCGCCGAGGCTGCGGCACGCTTCGAGGTGCTCGTCCGTGCCGGCGAACGGCACCGTCCCGTCGCCGGAGCGCGGCGGTGATCGGGGAAGGCCGGGCGCGCGCACCGCGCGTCGGCGTCGAGACCCGTGCGTGGGTGCCGGGTGCCGTGCTGCGCGTCCTGGGCGCCGTGGCACCGCCCGCCGTGGTGCTCGCCGCGCTGTCGCGGTCCACGCTGCCCTTCGACGTCGGGACGACGGCGACCGTCGGGACGATCGCGCTGCTGGCGTGGGGGCTGTGGCGGCCCGGTCACGGGCCCTCGCTGACCGCGATCGCGACGGCCGCACTTCTGGCCGCGTTCACCTGGGGCAGCGGCCCCGACGTCGCCGCGCTGTGGCTCGCCCCGCTGGGGTATGGCGCGCTTCGACTCTCGAACTGGGCCGGTGCGGTCGGCTGGGGCAGCCGCGTCGAGCTCGGCGCGCTGGGCCGGCCGGCGCTGCGCGACGCCGTCGTGATGGCGGCGACGTTGCTGGTCGGGGCGCTGGGACTCACCGTGCGAGGGTCGTCGCCGGCGGTGCTCGTGGCGGGTGCCGGGGCGCTGCTCGCGTTGGCATGGTGGGTGCTGGGGCACGAGGATGACGGGTAAGACCGATCCTCACCTCGGAGGTTGCGATGTCCGTGCCGCGCTACACCGTCCCGTCCCTGACCCCTGAGGAGGGCGGCCAGGTCGCGGCCATCCTTCAGGAGCGGCTGCACTCCCTCAACGACCTGCACCTGACGCTCAAGCACGTGCACTGGAACGTCGTGGGGCCCCACTTCATCGCCGTGCACGAGATGATCGACCCGCAGGTCGACGCCGTGCGGCTGATGGTCGACTCGATCGCCGAGCGCATCGCCACGCTGGGCGTGGCACCCGTGGGTACGCCAGGGGCGCTCGTCGCGGCGCGCACCTGGGATGACTACGCTCTCGGCCGTGCCAGCGCCATCGCGCACCTCGGGGCGCTCGACGAGGTCTACCAGGGCGTCATCGCCGCCCACCGCCAGGCCGTCGCGGACACCGAGGTGCTCGACGTCGTCACCAACGACCTGCTCATCGGCCACCTGCGTGAGCTGGAGCAGTTCCACTGGTTCATCCGGGCGCACCTGGAGAGCTCGGGCGGCGACCTGTCCACGAACGGCGCCCGGACCGAGCTCGACGCCGCGCGCGACGCGCTCGGCGCCTCGTGACGGGGACTCTGCGCCCTTACTCCCCGCTCGACCGCGCCGCCGTCGCGCAGGTGTGCGTGCGAACCGCCGCCGACGGCGGGGACGCACGCGGGCTCTACTCCGACGACCTGCTGATGCCCGACGTGTACGCGCTGCCGTACGTGGACCTGGAGCCCGCGACGGCGTTCGTCGTCGTACAGCCGTTGGACTCCGGTGCGGTGCAGGACGACGACGCCGTGCTGCACGTGCCTGACGGCGTCGTCTGCGGGTACGTCGTCGCGGCACCCGACACCCGGCGGTTCGTCGAGCGCTGGCGGCTCGAGTGGACACCGGGGTTCCTGGAGCGGCACCCGGCCCCCGCGGCGGGAGGACCGGCGTACAGCGAGGCCTCGCTGTGGCACGACGGCGTCCACCCCGAGCGCATGCTCGCCCCGCCGGGTGTTCTCGCGGCCTACCCCGCGCACCTCCACATCGACCTGCTCCCCCGCGCGCAACGGCAGGGCTGGGGCAGGCGCATGGTGTCCACGCTGAGTGCCGCGCTCGCGGCTCGGGGTGTGCCGGGCGTCCATCTCTCGTACTCCCCGACGAACACGAACGCCCGCGCGTTCTACGACCGGCTGGGCTTCCGAGAGCTCCCCGGTTCGACCACCGCGTCGCCGCTCCTGGGGCTTCTCACCGCGGGTTGAAGCCCGTGGTCTGGGCTGGTTTTGACGGGTCCACAGGCGGGTTCTATGCGCTTGGCACACTATTTTTGCTGAAGTGACCGCTACTTCCGTCTCTTGTCAGGTCTGTGCCCCGCCCGGCCCCGGCTCTGAAGGGGCCTCTGTGGGTGCGATCTCCCGGCCCGGGTCCGGGAGCGGCGAGCCGGTCCACGCACGACGGACCTGCTCGAAGCGGGTCGGCAGCGGCGGGCGCAGGGCGCCGTAGCGGGCGTTCGTGCGCATCGCGAAGCGGCGCCACGAGAGCACCAGGCCCTGCCGCGTGATCGGGAGCCCGCTCGAGACCGTGGTCCCGTTGTCGTGCGTGTGGTGGACCGTCAGCAGCAGCGCCCGCGGGACGGACCCTTCCAGCTCGGCCGCGAGCTCCAGGCGCACCTCCATCCAGCGCCGCAGCACCAGCACCACCTCGGGCGGCACGCGATGGATCCGTGCGGTGCGGTGCTTGCCGTGCCGCACGACGACGCTCCCCTCCCCCGCGTGCGCTCCGAGCGCGCCCAGGTCGAGATCCTCGGCCCGCACACGCAGCAGGTCGCCGTAGCGGGCACCCGTCGCGCGCGTCAGGCCGGCGATCACGGCGAGCCGCACGACCTCGGGTTTGCTCCCGGGGCGCAGCGCCTCGACGCCCAGCTCGCGCCACACCCACTCGGCCTCGTCGAGCGAGACGGCCGGGCGCGGGTAGTGCCCGGGCCCGGTGGCGTGATCCGCTGCCTCGGGCGTGTCCGCCGGGAGTTCGTCCCTGCCGGTGTCGTGGCTGCTCACAGCTCCATCGTGGCCGCTTGGCACACTTTTTCGTGGCATCGCCGTCGGAGTGTCGCCGTTAGGCTCGGCGGGTGGACCGCGCCCTGCCCTCGACGATCGCCCATCCCGTGGACCACGAGCTCCTCGTGAAGAAGTCCCGGTTCCTGACCCACCTGCACCCGGTGGCCTCGGTCGAGGAGGCCGACGCCGTCGTCGCACGGCGGCGCAAGGAGCACTGGGACGCCCGCCACCACTGCGTCGCCCTCGTGGTCGGCACCCACTCCGACCAGCAGCGTTCCACCGACGACGGCGAACCCTCCGGCACCGCCGGCGTCCCGATGCTCGAGGTGCTGCGCCACCGCGAGGTCACCGACGTCGTCGCCGTCGTCACCAGGTACTTCGGTGGCGTCCTGCTCGGCGCCGGCGGGCTCGTGCGCGCCTACTCCACGGCGGTCTCGGAGGCGCTGGACCGTGCCCTCCTCGTGCGTCGCCGCGTCCTGACCCAGGTGCACCTCGACGTCCCCCACGCCGACGCCGGCCGGCTCGACAACATGCTGCGCGACTGGGCAGCCGCGCACGGGGCCGTCCTGGGCGAGCCGCAGTACGGCGAGGTCGCCCGGCTGACGCTCCTGGTGCCGCCGTCCGAGGTCGAAGGACTCACTGCCGAGATCGCTGCCACGACGTCGGGCGCGCTCGCCCCGGTGCTGGGCGCCCAGCGCATCGCCGACGTCCCGGAGTAGGTCCCTTCGACGGTCTGGGGTTCTCAGACGCCGATCAGCCGCGCGAGGATCGCGCGCACGGGTGCGGCCTCGTTCCCGGCGTGCTCGACTGCTACAGGAACCCGTCGAGGCTGCGTGCGGCGTGGCCGAAGGCCGTCGACAAGCCCGTGGAGCCCGTCGCCTCGACCACCAGCAGCCCGCGCTGCGGCTCCGTCGCGACGAACGGCTCGTCCGCGACGGCCTCCGTCGCCGTCCATCGGTCGAGCACCCGCGGGCGGGCGCCCAGAAGCCGCCACGCCTCGTCGAGCAGCAGGCCGTCGACGGACTCGTCGCGGAACGGAGACAGGCCGGCGTCCCCCGAACCGGCGTCCCCCAGCAGCAGCGTGCCGTCCGCGAGCGGCGTCGCGCGCAGGTTGAGCCCCGCGCCGACAACCGCGGGCCGCTCCTGGTCGAGCCGCCCTCGCACCTCCGTGTGGTGCGGGGACCGCGTGAAACCCGCGTGGTGCAGCAGCGCCGTCCCCCCGAGCACGACCGGAGAGTCGCCGGAGACCGGCGACTCCAGTGCCACCCGCAGCCCGTGCCGACGACGACGGCGCAGCCGTCCTTCGGTCACGCCGGGGTACAGCCTGTCGACGTCGGCGCCGACAGCCATCACCACGCGTCGGGCGACGACGTCGCCCCGCGAGGTGCGCACGAGCGTCCGCCCGTGACCCGGCTCGACGCCGAGCACCGCCGTCCCGGTCACGACCGACGCTCGCGGCCGCTGCCCGAACCACAGCGCCAGCTGGTGCAGCGCAGAGCGCGGGTCGACCCGCAGGTCGGTCGTCAGGAACGCCCCGCCGACGACGTCGTCGCCGACCGTGGCCACGTACCGGGCCACGCCCGCACGGTCCAGGAGCGTGGCCGCACCGTCACGGGCGCAGACGAAGTCCTCCAGCACCGCCATCTCGTCGTCCGCGGACGCGACGACGACGCTGCCCGACTCCCCCACCACCAGTCCCGCCTGGCGACGCAGCGCGAGCCACTTGTCACGCGTCTGGAACGCGCAGGCGAGCGTCGGCCCGTCCTGCGCGGCGACCGCGACGTGCCCGAGGCTGCGCACCGAGGCACCGCGCGCGCACGCGTCCCGCTCGATGACGACGACGCTCGCCCCACGCGCCTCGGCCTCGATCGCATGCGCGAGACCGACGATGCCGGCACCGACGACGACCACCTCGACCTCGCTCGGGAGGCCTGCGGGTCGGTCGGTGGCGGCGCGTGCGGGGATCGTTCGACGTGGCACGCCCGGAAGATCCGCCACGAGCGGGGCCAGAATCAAGCCGGGACGACCGCCGGACGACCTTGTTCACGCGAAGTTCATCGGAGCCGCGACGCGTCCCGCTCCGGTCCACCCGCTGTTCAGCCGGGCGTCACCCGGCGGCGATCCCGTGCGGCCCGACGGTTGCCCGGTCGGGGACGACGCCGGCCGTACCGGCGTCGTGCAGCGTGGCCTCGCCCTGCACGGCGACCTCAGCCCCGAAGGTCCAGTCGCCCTCGACCGTGAGCGCGGTGGCCGCGCGCAGGGAGGGCGGCCCACAGGGGAACCGGGCGTCGAACGCGGCGATGGTCTTGTAAGGCGCGGGCAGGGTCACCAGGGGGGCGGGGACCTGGGCCACGACGCGGTGGTCGGCGGTCAGGTCGTAGACGTCCGAGCGCAGCACGAGCAGGTCGCTGGTCGTCTTGACGGGCAGGAACCGCTCCCGGCCGACCTCGATGGCCGTGGCCCCCTCGAACACCGCGACGGCGGCACCCATCGCGGACTCGATCTGGACCACCGGGGTCGAGGACGGGTCGGCCGGGTCGACCGTTTTGGCGTTGCGGATCAGCGGCAGCTCCAGCACCCCGCCGGTACGGTCGAGCTCGGCGGCCAGCACCTCGAGGTCGAACCACAGGTTGTTGGTGTGGAAGTACCGGTGACGTGCCGGGTCCAGCGAGACCGCCAGGTCGTCCGGGTGGGTCTGAGCGGTCTCGCGCTGCACGATGCGCCCGTCGGCCTTGCGCACCACGAGCTGCCCGCCCTTGACGTCCGCGGGCGTCTTGAGGCACATCTCGGCCGCGTACGGGGCACCCGAGGTGGCGAACCAGCCTGCGATCCGCGCGTCCGGCGCCGCACCCAGGTTGTCCGCGTTGGACACCGACGCGTACCGGAACCCCGCGTCCAGCAGCGCTCGCACCACACCGGCCGCGTGCAACGCCGGGTACAGGTCGCCGTGCCCCGGCGGGCACCACTCCAGGTCCGGGTCGGCTGGCCACGACACCGGGGTCAGGTCGTCGGCGCGCAGCTTGGGCTCGCGGTTCTGCACGAAGTCCAGGGGCAGACCGTCGAGGGGAAGGTCCTCGTACCGCGCCAGCAACGCCAGCGTGTCGTCCCGCGTGCGGAAGGAGTTCATCAGCAGCAACGGCAGCCGTGCCCCCGTCGCTGCCCGCGCCGCGCGCACCTGGCCCACGATCACGTCCAGGAAGGTCAGGTCCGTCCCGTCCGCCGTGCGGCGCACCGGCAGCAGCGACTTGGCCCGGTCCATGCCCATCGACGTGCCCAGCCCGCCGTTGAGCTTGATGATCGCCGTCTTCGCCAGCGCGTTCGCGGCGTCGTCGTCGGTCAGGTCCAGGTCTGCCGCACGCGCCAGGGGCGGCAGCGGGTCGACGTCCGCTTCCCGCACCAGTCCTGTCGCGCCCGACTCCAGCAACCGGTAGAACCGGCTGAACGTCTCGATCGCCGCGGGCGCCACGCCCGCCTCCGTCATCTTCTCGCGGGCCAGCGCCAGGCCACCGTCGCTCATGCCCCGCACCCTAACGGGACCGGCGCTCGGCTGCGTCCGATCACTCGAAGCGCGTCGGATCCCCCGCTCCGACACGCACCACGTCCGGATAGCCGTCCGACCAGTCGACGACGGTGGTGGGCCGCTCGGGCACCTCTCCTCCGTCGACGACGGCGTCGAGCACGTGGTCGAGATCCTCCTTGATGGTCCACCCGTCGATGAGCGGCTCCGTCTGCCCGGGCAGGATGAGCGTCGAGGACAGCAGCGGCTCGCCGAGCTCGTGCAGCAGGGCCTGCGCCACCCGGTTGTCGGTGATCCGCACGCCCACGGTCTTCTTCTTCGGGTGGGCCAGGCGGCGGGGCACCTCGGGTGTCGCGGGCAGGATGAACGTGTACGGCCCTGGCGTGGCTGCCTTGATCGCGCGGAACGCGCTGTTGTCGAGGTGGACCAGATGCCCGAGCTGGGCGAAGTCCGCGCACACGAGGGTGAAATGGTGCTTGTCGCCGAGCCGCCGCACCTGCCGGATACGGTCGGTGCCGTCGTGGTAGTCCATCCGGCACCCCAGGGCGTAGCCGGAGTCGGTCGGGTACGCGACGAGCGCGCCCTCGCGGAGCAGGGAGGTGACCTGCCCGATCGCCCGCGCCTGGGGGTCGACCGGGTGCACGTCGAAGTAGCGCGCCATGCTCGGCAGGCTACTCCTCGCCGTCCGTGGCGACCCCGGTAGCCTGGACCGATGCCCGCGGATCTCGACCTCACCCGCCTGCGCGTCCTCGCTGCGGTCGCCCGGACGGGCTCCGTCACGGCAGCCGCGCGCGAGCTCGGCGTGGCGCAGCCGTCGGTGAGCCACCATCTGTCCCGCCTGGAGTCGGAAGCGGGCCTGCCGCTGCTCGAACGCGCGGGACGCGGCATTCACCTCACCGAGGCGGGCCGCCTGCTGGCCGTGCGCGCCGAGGAGATCCTCGGCCGTGTCGCGAGCGTGCGCCTCGAGCTCGACGCGCTCGCCGGGCTGCGTGCGGGCCGTGCACGCCTCGCGGCGTTCCCGTCAGCGCTGGCGACCATCGTCCCGACGGCGATCGCCGCTCTCGTGCGCGACCATCCGGGGCTGAGCGTGGGGCTCGTCGAGGCCGAGCCGCCCGAGGCGGTCGATGCGCTGGCCGCGGGCGAGGTCGACGTCGCGCTCGTCTTCGAGCACTCCGACGTTCCGCACGCGGGCGGCGTCGAGGATCTCGCACGGTACTCGGTGACGCCCGTGCTCGACGAGCCGGTCCACCTGGTCCGCCCCGCTGCCGACGACGACGGCAGCTTCCCGCCGCTCGCGGCGCTCTCCGAGTCCGACTGGATCGCGGGCTGCCCGCGCTGCCGGGCCGACCTGGTCGCCCGTTGCGGGGCCGCCGGGTTCGCGCCGCGCATCACGTTCGAGACCGACGACTCGATGGCCGTGCAGGCGCTCGTCGCGGCGGGTGTCGGGGTCAGCCTGCTGCCCGAGCTCGCGTTGCGCGCCCACCGCTCGCCCGGCGTCGTCACCTCGGCTCTGCCGGGGGCGCGCCGGCGTGTGCTCGCGCTGACCCTGGGGAAGCCCACTCCCCCGGCGCGTGAGCTGCTGGTGAGGCTCGTCGCTGCCGGGGCGGCCCACCGGGGAGCTCCGGCTAGCGCACCATCCGGGGCAGCGGCGTCGGCTGGACCCCCGGGATGAGCCGGTCCATCATCCGCAGCAGCGCCGACGCCTGGTAGACCTCCGCTCGGCGGAACCGCCCACCCGACGGTTCGAGGATGCCGACCTGCACGAGCGAGTCGACGACCTTGCGCGCGGTGACCTTCGACGTCGTCAGCGCCGTCTCGAGGTACCGGGCGGTCACCACCGGCTGTTCGACCAGGACCCGGACGGCGGCATGGACGCGGGAGTCGGAACGGAACCGTGCCGTGCGCTGCGCCCAGTCGGCCTCGACGTCGGCGGCCGCGGCGATGACCGACTCGGCCTCCTCGCAGGAACGCGCGAGCGCCTCGGCGAAGTACGTCACGAAGCCGCTCACGGCATCGCCGCGCGCCGCGGGATCGCCGTGGCGGAACGCGGTGAGCTGTCGCACGTACTCGTCGGGGTCGCGGCGCAGCACGACGGACAGCGGCAGCACGCCCTCGTCCAGGAGGCCGGCCCGCGCGAGGTAGCCGTGCACGAGCACGCGCCCGGTGCGGCCGTTCCCGTCCTCGTAGGGGTGGACGGTCTCGAACTGGGCGTGCAGGATCGCGGCCTTGACGAGCGGGTTGTCGCCCGACTCGTTGGCGTAGTCGAGCAGGTCGGCCATGAGCGGGGTGACGCGCCCGGGAGGCGGTGCCACGTAGGACGCCGTCACCTTGGACGTGCCGCCGATCTGCACGTCGACCCCGCGGTAGGCGCCGTCATGCACGTGCGGGGCGATCGTGCGGTGGATCTCGTGGATCGACTCGTGCGTCCACGGCGCGCGCAGGGACCGGACGCCACGGCGCACCGAGTCGAGGTTGCCCAGGATGGTGTGCGCGGTGCCGAGCCGCTCGAACTGGTAGCCCTCGAGCCCGGGGTCGCGATCCTGAAGCTGGGCGACCATCACGTTGCGTGGCGTCTCACGCAACCCCTCCACCCAGGACGACGAGATCGACTCGCTGCGCAGGAGGGTCGCGTAGAGGATCGGCATGGGCCGTTCGCGCAGGCGTTGCCCGATGCGTGCGACGGCGATCGCGACGTCGGAGACGGCGATCATCGCCGCCGCGCTGACGTAGGGGTGCATCGACTCCCCCAGGGGTGCGGGGAAGTAGCGCCGGTAGGTGCCCCCGCGCCTGTCGGCGGAGCGCATCGCCCCGAGGTCGCCCGCCTGGTACTCGCGCTGCCAGAGCGTTCCGTCGCCGTCCGGGGGCATCGCCACGTCCCTTCTTCCGTGTGCGCTTGGGTATAGGTTATCTCGCTATCCTTAACCCTAGGGAGGCTGGGGGCAAGCCTGCGCCGGGGCCAAGCCCCGGTCAGGCGAAGCACGGGCTACACGAGGGAGTCGCGCCACGCCGCGTGGAGCCTGGCGTAGCGGCCGTCCGCCGCGACCAGCTCGGCCGGCGTGCCGTCCTCGACGACGCGGCCGTGCTCCATGACCAGGACGCGGTCGGCGATCGCGACGGTCGACAGGCGGTGGGCGATGATGATCGCGGTGCGCCCCGCCAGCAGCGTCTTCAGGCCACGCTGCACGAGCCGCTCGCCCGGGATGTCGAGCGACGAGGTCGCTTCGTCGAGCACCAGGACGGCGGGGTTGGCGAGGAACGCCCGGGCGAACGACAGGAGCTGGCGCTGCCCCGCAGAGACGCGTCCTCCGCGCTTGTTGACGTCGGTGTCGTAGCCCTCGGGCATCGCGACGATGAAGTCGTGGGCACCGACGGCGCGCGCGGCCGCCTCGATGTCGGCCTGGGCGGCGCCGGGCCGGCCGAGAGCGATGTTGTCGCGCACGGACCCGCTGAAGAGGTACGCCTCCTGGGTCACCATGACGACCGCGCGCCGCAGGTCGGGGGTGGCCAGGTCGCGCACGTCGACGTCGTCGAGCAGGACGCTGCCCGCCGTGGCGTCGTAGAAGCGCGTGACGAGCTTGGCGAGGGTGGACTTGCCGGCCCCGGTGGTACCGACGAGGGCCACCGTCTGCCCCGCGGGGATGTGCAGGTCCAGGCTGGGCAGCACGACGGGCCCGCTGCCGTAACGGAACGTGACGTGGTCGAGGCGGACGTCGCCGCGGGCATCGGGCAGCGGCGTCGGGCTGACGGGCTCGACCACGGTGGGTTCCTCGGCGAGCAGGCCGGAGAGCTTCTCCAGGGCGGCCGAGGCCGACTGGAAGGAGTTGTAGAACATGCCGACCTGCTGGATGGGCTGGAAGAACCGCTTGACGTACAGCAGGGCGGCGACGAGCACCCCGACGGGCAGGTCGCCGTTCAGCGCCCGCCACCCGCCGTAGCCGAGCGCCGCGACGACGGTGAGGTTGCCGATGAGCACCAGACCGGGCTGGTAGCGGCCGTTGAGGGAGAACGTGTCCAGGTTGGCCTCCCGGTAGTCCTCGGCGTAGCGCCCGTACTCGCGCTCGGTCGTGGCCTCGCGGCGGAACGCCTGGACGGCGCGCATGCCCGTCATCGTCTCGACGAACTTGACGATGAGGCGCGCGGAGGCGGTGCGCTGCCGGCGGTAGAACACCTGCGAACGCTTCTGGAACCAGCGGGTCAGCAGCCACGCGGGCACCATCGCGACGAGCAGCACGGCGCCCGAGCGCCAGTCCACCAGGGCGAGGCCCACGGCGGTGAACACCATGGTCAGCACCGAGGAGACGACGCCGGTCAGGCCGCCGTCGAGCAGCTCGCGCAGCGCCTCCAGGTCCGACGTCTGCCGGGAGATGATGCGCCCCGAGGTGTACGACTCGTGGAACTCCAGGCTCAGCCTCTGCGTCTGGCGGAACACGCGCCGGCGCAGCTCCAGCAGCACGGCCTGGGAGATCACGGCGGCGGCCCGCACATACGCCCCGTTGGCGAGACCGGCCGCGACCGCGGCGACCACCATGAGCACGCCGTAGCTGACCAGCGGCCCGGAGCGGCCGTCGTCGAGCGCGGGCAGGGCGTGGTCGATGGTCGCCGCGACGAGGGCCGGCCCGGCGACCTGGCCGAGCGTGGACGCGACGACGAGCACCGCCGACCAGGCCAGCCGCCGCCCGTGGGGGCGCAGCAGGTCGCCGAGCAGCCCCAGCGACCGGGCGCGCACCGCTCGTGCCGCGGCGCGGTCCAGCGTGTCCTCTGCGGCCTCGTTGTTCGTGGCGCTCACAGCCGCGCTCCCGTCGCCTCGTCGTCGTGCAGGTCCGTCTCTGCCTCGCCCGCCAGGCCCGGCCCGAGGTCCGGCTCCGGGAGCGTGCCGACGCCGTGCCGGGCGGCGTCGTCCTCCAGGCTGGAGATGACGTACCGGTAGTGCGGGTCGGCGGCCAGGAGCTGCGAGTGCGTGCCGACGGCGGTGATCCGCCCGTCCTGCAGCACCGCGACACGGTCCGCGAGCGCCACCGTGGACGGCCGGTGGGCGATGACGAGGGTGGTGGTGTGGGTGAGGGTTTGCCGTAGGCGGGTGGTGACGGCTTCTTCGGTGGTGACGTCGAGTGCGGAGAGGGGGTCGTCGAGCACGAGGACGTGGGGGTGGGCGGCGATGGCGCGGGCGAGGGCGAGGCGTTGGCGTTGTCCGCCGGACAGGGACAGGCCTTCTTCGCCGATGCGGGTTTCGACGCCGTGGGGCAGGCGGGTGGCGAAGTGTGCTTGGGCGACGTCGAGTGCTTCGGTGAGGCGTTCGTTCTTGGTGGTGTCGGGGAGGGTGTCGTCGACGCCGAGGAGGACGTTCTCGCGGACGGTGGCGGAGAAGAGGGTGGGGTCTTCGAAGGCGACGGCGACGGTGCGGCGGACGTCGGCGCGGCGGAGGTGTCGCACGTCGGTGCCGTCGATCTCGACGGTGCCGCCGGTGACGTCGTAGAGGCGTGGGATGAGCATGGCGAGGGTGGACTTGCCGGAGCCGGTGAGGCCGACGAGGGCGGTGGTGGTGCCGGCGGGCAGGTCGAGGTCGACGTGGTGCAGGACGGGGGTGGTGGCGTCGTCGTAGCGGAAGGTGACGTCGCGCAGGCGGACGTGGCCGCGGGGTTGCCCGGGTTCGGTGGGGTGGTCGGGGTCGGTGAGCGGGTTGGTGGTGGTGAGGACGTCGAAGTATCTGTCGACGGCGGTGCGGGCGTTGAGGGTCATGGACAGGGTCATGCCGAGGTCGACGACGGGGCCGTTGATGACGGCGGCGGTGGCGAAGAACGCGGTGAGGGCGCCGATGGTGATGGTGCCGTGGTGGGCTTGGAGGGTTCCGAGGACGAGGCAGGCGGCGAGGGTGAGCTCGGGGATGAGGGTGAGGGCGACGTTGACGGAGGCCTGGGCGCGGGCTTTGGCGAGCTCGGTGGTGCGGAGGCGTTCGGCCTGTCCGGTGAACGAGGCGAGGGCGTCGCGGCCGCGGCCGAAGGCTTTGAGGACGCGGATGCCGTGGACGGACTCTTCGACGGTGGTGGCGAGGTCGCCGGACTGGTCCTGGGAGCGGCGGGCGATGACGCGGTAGCGGCGTGAGAAGCGGTAGGTGATGACGGTGACGGGGATGGCTCCGGCGAGGTAGACGAGTCCGAGCCATCCGGTGGTGGTGACGAGCAGGGTGACGCCGACGACGACGGTGGCGCAGGAGACGACGAGCTGGAGGAGGCCGAAGACGAGCCAGCGGCGCAGCAGCCCGAGGTCGGACATGGAGCGGGAGAGCAGCTGGCCGCCTGCCCAGCGGTCGTGGAAGGCGATGGGCAGGTCTTGCAGGTGGCGGAACAGGGCCATGCGCATGTCGGCTTCGACGCGGGTGCCGGGCAGCATGACGAGGTTGCGTCGTACGAGGATGAGTCCTGCCTCGGCGAGGCCGAGGGCGAGGACGGCTGCGATCGCTGCCCAGAGTGCTGTGGTGTCGTGGGTGCGTGTGCTCGCGGCGAGCGGGCCGTCGACGAGTCGTTGGAGCACGCGCGGGATGGCGAGGGCGGCGAGCGAGGCGCCGAGTGCGGAGAGCATGCCGGCGACGAGTCGTGGCAGGGCGGGGCGCACGAACGGCTTGAGCCGGCGCAGGGCGGCGAGGGCCGAGGGGGTGGCGCCTGCGGCGGGCGTGCCGGGGCGTGCCGGGGCGGGCGCGGTCGCGCCGGTGTTGGTGGGCATCACCGACATTCTGCACCCGCGGTGAACGAACCCGTTGCCTGGGTCATCGGTGTTGGCCGACCGGGGCGTGCGCGGGCCGGTGTGCGGTGGTGTGCGGTGGCGTGCGCCGATGTGCGCCGGTCAGGCGGCGGGACGCCAGGACAGGTCGGGGATGTGCGGGACGAGGTGGAGCTCCATCCCGGCTTCCTGCGGCGTCCGGTCGGCCTTGCGGGCGTTGCACGTGTTGCACGCGGCGACGAGGTTGAGCCAGGAGGAGGCTCCCCCGCGCGACCGGGGCAGCACGTGGTCGACGGTGTCGGCGGGGCCGCCGCAGTAGGCGCACCGCCCGTCGCGGGCACGCACACCGGCTTTGGTGCAGGCGGGGGCGTGGTCGCGCCGGTACCGCCAGCGCATGGTCACGTACCGCACCAGGCGTAGCACGCGCGGCAGCGGGTAGGGGCCGAAGGTGCGCCCAACGACGGACTCTTCGACGACCGCGACCCCGCGCACGAGCATGTGGATCGCGTGGCGCACGGACACGCGGTGCAACGGCTCGTAGCCGGCGTTGAGGACTAGCACGTCTGCCATGGCCGCCTCCCGGGTGTGGGACGTCGTCGTCGGGTGAGTGGTCATGCCCCAGGACGACGGAAGCCGCCCAGGGACGTGTCCCTGCGACGGCTTCGGGGCTGGCCGGGCTGTGCCCGGTCAGGCGTGATGCGGGCCGCAGGAATGGTCGATGAGGTCGGTGCGGTGCAGGTCGAACCGCCGCTGCGCGCCGAGCCCCGGGGGGACGACGACACCGTGCGTGCGCGAGACGGTGCTCGACGTGACGCTCATGGCCGCCCTCCTTCCGTCCGTGTGCCCGACGCCGTCCGGCGGCGAGCGTGCTCGTACGTGCAGCGCGTGCGCCCTGCATCCGCACAGAATCTACGCGTCGTCGGCGCCCGAGGCCAGAGGTTTCGACCGACACCACATTCCGCTGCTCCCCCGCCCGTGCGCCCTACCATCGACGCATGGATCTGACCGTGGCTGCCCTCAGGCGCGTGGGCACCGTCGTGGTGCTCGGTTCCGTGCTCGGCGGGATGTTCGCCGGCAGGCGGGGCCGCGCCCGCGAACAGGCCCGGCTCGCCGAGCTCCAGGCCGAGCTCGCGCGACTGGAACGCGACGCCGGCTCGGCGCTGGTACGCACCGACGAGCGGCTGCGCCTGGCCGACGACGAGGCCGGCTACGCGCTCGCACAGCTCGGCGAGCAGGACGCGCACGAGCTGTCGGTCGCGCTCGCCCAGGCACGCGGTCACCTGCAGGAGGCGTTCCACCTTCAGCAGCTCTTGCACGATGCGATCCCCGACACCGACGCGGAACGCCACGAGTGGTACACCCGGATCCTCGAGCTGTGCCGCACCGCGGAGGCCATCGCCGGTGAGCAGGGTGCCGCCCTGGCCGCCCGCCGCGCCGCGGCCGGGCGCACGCCGGCCGCGCTCGCCCAGGTGCGCGCCGAGGCCGACCGGCTGCGCGCCGCCCTGCCCGGCGCCGAGACGACTCTGACGGGTCTGCGCTCGCGCTACACCGACGCGGCCTTGCAGGCCGTGGCGGCCAACCCCGAGCAGGCCGCACGACTGCTGGAGTTCGCGGTCCGCAGCGCCGAGGTCGCCGCGAGGAAGCTTGCCGAGTCCCGGGGCCGCGACGCCGAGTCCGCGGCGACGGCGGCCGCCGACGCGGCCCGCCGCGCGCAGGGGCTGCTCGAGGCGGTCGACAGGTTCGAGATGGAGGCCCTGGCCGCCGAGGCGACGCTCGGCGCGATGATCGCAGAGTCGCGCGAGGAGATCGCCGCCGCCCGGGCCATACCGGCCGCGCAGCGTGCCGGCGCCGTCGACGCCGCGATCGGCAGCCTGGAGCAGGCGCTCGCCGAGCTTCCCGCGCCCGGTGCTCCGTCCGACCCCGTCGGCGGGCTCACCCGCGTGCGGCAGGCGAACACCGCGCTCGACGACGCCGTGGCGGCCGTCACGGAGGCCGGGCGGCGCGCGCAGGCCGCCAGCGCCCAGCTGGGCACCGCGCTCGACGACGCGGAACGCCAGGTGCTCGCCGCGCGGCGGGCCGTGGACGACTATCGGGCCCCCGTCGGCCCGCAGGCTCGCACCCGCCTCGCCGAGGCCGAACGCGAGCTGACCGAGACACGCGCCGAGACCGACCCGGAACGACGGCTCGCCCGGGCCCGCCGCGCGGCGTCCCTCGCCGCGGAGGCGGCGGCGATCGCGCACCGCGACATCGCCAACCAGGGGTACGGGCAGGGGTACGGGCAGGGGTACGGCGGCTGGCAGGGCGCTCAGCAGCGATCAGGTGGTGACGTGCTGGGCGGGATCCTTGGCGGCATGGTGCTGGGCGGGATCCTCGACGGCATCGGGGACCTCTTCGACTGACCTCGGCCGGCCAGGAGACCTCGGCCGGCCAGGAGACCTCGACCGGCCACGAGACCGCGGGAGGACGCATGACGGAGCGAAGGCGCACGCAGGTGCGGGTCAGCGGGCGGGTGCAGGGAGTCGGCTTCCGCTGGTGGACGTGCGACGCCGCCCGCGCCGCCGGGCTCGCCGGCTGGGTGCGCAACCTGCCGGGCGGCGACGTCGAGGCCGAGATCGAGGGAGACGCCGACGACGTCGCGCGCCTGCTGGTCGCGTTGCGCTCAGGTCCGCCGCTCGCGCACGTCACCGCCATCCACGTGCAGGACATGCCGGCGCTGGGCGAGGACGGGTTCCGGATCGCCCGGTGAGGTGTGAGCCGCGCCTCGTTCACGGCAGTGGCGCGGTGCGATCGCTCACGAGCGACCGGAGCCCGCCCAGGCGTGGGCCCCGCAGCTCTTCGAGCCGCCTGCGCGAGTGAACCCGCTGGCCAGCGCCGTGACCACGACCGGGGTGGCGACGGCGGCCCGCGACCGCTCCGGCCAGCGGCGATGCGATCCGCACCGCGCGCCCACCTGACAATCAACAGCCCCAGGCATAGCCGGTTCTTTGCCTAAGCCATACCCGCTCGGGGCATGTCAAGCCGAGGGCGCAATTCGTCGCCAGCCCACCCGGCACCCGACGCCCCGCGGCCCCCTCCCCCCGCCCTGCCCTCGTTACGTTGAGGCACCTCCGGACGGCCACGCGGCCGTCCGGGACGACCCAACGGATGTACGGGAGGTGCTGTCGATGCGGCTGCGGAAAGCGATCGCGGGGATCGCGGTGGTTGCGGCGGGAGTCACGGTCGGGCTCGAGATCACGGCCCGCCCGGCCCTGGCCGACGGCGCAGATCACGCCCCGAGCACGCCGGCGGTCCTCCTCCGGGAGGACTTCCGCGGACCCACGCTTCACAACGACTTCGACCTCCTGGACCACGCGGGGCTGACGAACGCCCCCGACGGGACCCCCGAAGCGCCCAAGCTCGGCAAGGACCTCAAGACCAGCGCAGGCGATGCCATCCCCGTCGACGAGCGGGTGCTCCAGGGCAGCGCCCGACGCGGCGCTCCGCCCAGGTCGGCCGACCCCGCCGACCGCAACGGCTACCTCCAGCTCACCGACAACAACCACGACAAGGTGGGCGGCGTCGTCTACGACAAGCCGCTCAGGACCGAGGGTGGGCTGGACATCACCTTCGAGATGTACCAGTACCACACCACGACCCCGGAGGGAGCCGCAGTGCGCAAGCACGCCTCGGCACACCCCGCCGACGGGATCGGGTTCTTCATCGTCGACGGGTCCGCGACGCTGACCAAGGCGGGAGCCTACGGCGGCTCGCTCGGGTACGCGCAGAAGTACGACGAGTGGGCCAGCGGCGAGGCCCGATGGAAGGAAGGCGTCGCCGGCGGCTACCTCGGCATCGGCTTCGACGTGCTCGGCAACTTCATCCAGGACGCGACCGAGTGCCGCGGTGGTTCGCGCACGGCCACCGACGAGTGCGCGCTCGTGGACAGCCAGTCGCCGGCCGGAGCATCCTGGGGCGACAACGTCCCCAACACCATCACGCTACGCGGTCCGGGCAACGGGTTCAGCGGCTACCCGTACCTCGCGTCGACCGTCGAGAAGGTCCCCGGCGTGGAAACGCCTCGCAGCTTCCTCCCCAAGCTCATGGGCAACCCAGAGGCCACGGACCCGGGGGACGCCCGGCGCCAGGTCCGCGTGACCCTCGAACCACGCCCGGGCACGGGCCCGACGGTGAAGGTCTACGTCGAGTTCGAGCCCGACGGCACGCTCACCGAGGACGACCACGTGCTCACGCACCACATGACGCAGCCGATGCCGAAGACGTTCAAGTTCGGCTTCGCAGGGTCGACCGGCGACTTCACCGACGTGCACCTCATCCGGACCCTCGAGATCTCCACGCTCGTGCCCGCCCACCCGGGCGTCCGCATCGACAAGGACGCGCTCGACGTCCCGGCAGACGCGTGCAGCGCCGGCTCCGCCCCGAGCGCTCCGGCGGCCGCCCAAGAGCCCGGGGCGCGCACCTACGACGTCGACGACGTCGTCTGCTATCGCTTCACGGTGTCGAACACGGGCGACACCGAGCTGACCGATCTCGTCGTCACCGACGCCCAGATCGGATACGAGGCGACGATCGACTCGCTCGGGGTGCCGGGAGGCGGCCGCGACACCGTGACGCTCTACGCCACCCACCGGATCAGACAGGAGGAGGCCGCCACGGCCGCGGGCACATCGTCGGGGACGTTCGTCAACACCGCCACCGTCACGACCACGTTCGGTGGCGCACCGTACTCCGACTCCGACGACGCCTCCGTTCCCGTCGCCCCTGCGCCGTCCTGCGTCGAGACGGACGGCCCGGCCGGCACCTGCGAGTCATCCCCGCCCGCGGACGGCATCGTCCTGCCCGCCGTCGGCGGAGCGCCTTCGGCCGTCGGGCCCGTCGCGCTCGCCGTCGCCGCGGCGCTGACGGCCTTCCTCGCCGTCGGCTTGCGACGCAAGACGACCCACCGCGTCCGCTGAAGAACGACCACGAACGCACCTCCTCGCCTGCCGGGGATCCGAGACACCCGAAGGAACTGCAATGAACCGACGTCCTCGCGGGCGGATCGCCGCCCTTCTCGCGGCAGCGCTCGCCCTCGCCGCGATCCCCCTGCCCGCACACGCCGGCCCCGTCGTCGGCGGTCCCGCCACCGGAACGCTGGTCATCACCAAGCTCGCAGAACGCGGCAGCGCCGGTGACGCGGGGAAGGGACAGGCTCTCAGCGAGGTCCCGAGCGTCGGGATCGGCGGCGTCACGTTCACGCTCGAGCGCGTGCCCGACGTCGACCTGCACACCGAGCAGGGATGGGCGAAGGCGGCCGCCTACGCCGGCGGGATCGAAGGGCTGGACGCCGCCGCGGACATCCGCGACGTCCTCACCGACGGCGGACGCTCCACCCTGGAGGCCTTCAGCACGACGGCGCCCTTCACCACCGGGCCCTCCGGCACGGTGCGGATCGAGGGCATCCCCGTGGGGCTCTATCTCGTGACCGAGGTGAGCGGCCCCTCGAACGCCCACCTCGGCCCGCCGTTCCTCGTCACGCTCCCGATCGCGCACCCTGAGCATCCCGCGACGTGGGAGTACACCGTGCACGTCTACCCGAAGAACCACGTCGACTGGCTCACGAAGACCGTCAAGGACTCGGCGACCTTCAGCGGCGGCGAGGAGTTCACCTACGACCTCGTCGCCGACGTTCCAGAGGGCGCGCAGTCGCTGACGATCTCGGACACGCTCGACGAGCGGCTCACGTTCGGCAAGGTCACGCACCTGCTGACGCAGGCGACCGACGGCGGCGCTCTGGCCGAGACCGACTGGCAGGGCACCGTCACGCACTCCCCCGACGGCGCGATCTCCGTGACCTTCGACGCCGCGACGCTCGCCGCCCAGGCGCGCGTCGGCGTGCGGATCTCGGTCAGCGCGAACGCCCACGGGGTGATCGACAACGTGGCGCACTATGCGTTCACGCTCGCCAACGCCGACGTGCTCGAAGGCGCGTCGAACGAGGTCCTGACCAAGTGGGCGACGCTGCGCGTCACCAAGGTC
The DNA here is from genome assembly GCF_004135345.1 of Xylanimonas allomyrinae. Taxonomy (NCBI): domain Bacteria; kingdom Bacillati; phylum Actinomycetota; class Actinomycetes; order Micrococcales; family Promicromonosporaceae; genus Xylanimonas; species Xylanimonas allomyrinae. Next base: position 1,001,996 of record NZ_CP035495.1, on the reverse strand, counting down.
AGCTCGGCCGACGGGTCCCTCCTGGAGGGAGCCACGTTCGACCTGTACACCGGCGACACCCACGCGAGGTCCGCGTACCGGGTCGCGTCGGGAACGACGGGGACTGACGGTGTCGCCGAGTTCCTCGTCCGGTACGACGACTTCGCCGACAACGGCCCGATCGACGACCTGCAGTACTGGATCGTCGAGACCAGTCCCCCGCAGGGCCACGTCCTGGACGCGACTCCCGTCCCGGTCCTGGCCGAGACCTTCCGCGACGGCGTCTACGCGCTGACCGTCGAGAACGCTCCGACGCCGCCGTTCGCGCTGCCCACGATCGGCGGCAGCCGCGCCGTCCTGCCCGTCCTCGCGCTCATGGTCGTGGCCGGCGGTGCCGCCTGGCTCGTCCGCTCGCGGCGCGCTCACGGCTGACGCCACGCAGCGGACCGGTGCGGCCCCGAGATCGTCACTCCCGGGGCCGCACCCACCACCGAAGACCCGGACAAGGCACGAGGAAGGAACGACGATGGCGCAGCACCGCACTCCGCGCACCCCAGCGGGCCGGAAGGCTCTGGCCGGCCGGGTCGCCGTCGCCGTCGCGGTGCTCGCCGCCCTCGCCGTCTGGCAGTGGAACCCGGCGCTCGCCTGGTTCAACGACCGTGGCGCCGCCCACCGCACCGCCGAGTTCACCATTGCCCAGGCGGCGACGCCGTCGGCGCGGCAGGATGCCCAGCTCGCCGCCGCCCAGCGGTACAACGCGTGGCTCGCTGCGGGCGGGGCGGGCACCCTGGGCCACGAGCTGCACGAGCTCGGCGCCGCGGACGAGACCACACCCGAGTACCGCCGGTACCAGGAGCTGCTCTCCGTGGACGGCACGCCGCTCATGGCCGACGTCGCCGTCGGGTCGATCGGCACCCGCGTGCCCGTCGTGCACGGAACCTCTCCCGCGGCGCTGGAGACCAGCGCCGGCCACCTGTACGGGACGTCGCTGCCCGTGGGCGGTCCGTCGTCGCACGCGGTGATCGCGGCGCACTCGGGGTGGAACAGGGCGACGCTCTTCAACCGGCTCTCCCAGGTCGAGATCGGCGACGTGTTCACGATCGCGGTCATGGGCCGTCAGCTCGCCTACGAGGTCGTCGCGATCACCCCGGTCAGGGCGACCGAGTCCACCGACCTCATCGGCATCGAGGAGGGCAAGGACCTGGTGACCCTCACGACATGCTTCCCGACCTACGTCAACACCCACCGGCTCCTGGTGCGCGGCGAGCGCACCGCCGACCCGGCACCCGACCCCGGCCGTGCGCTCGCGCACACGGCCGGCGCCCACCCGGGCTTCCCGTGGTGGGCCGCGATCACCGGCGGCGGAAGCGCCGGCGTGATGGCGCTGGCCCTGTGGCCCACCCGACGCACGACCACACCCAACTACCACGGGAGGCACCTGTGAGGAAGCACCTCACTCCCTGGATCGTCGCGCTCGTCGCGGTCGTCGCGCTGCTGCTCGACGTCCCCGCGGCAGCCGCGGCGGTCGACCCCGACCGCTCCTGCACCCTGACGGTGCGCGCCTCCGGGCTCGACGCCACCGGCTCACCGTCGGGCACGCCCGGCGCCGGGCTCACCCTCGTCGTCGAGCGTGTGCCCGGGCTGGACCTGACCACCCCCGAGGGCCGGGACGCCGCACGGGACCTTCTCGGCACCGACACCGCCTCCGTCGCCGCAGAGCAGGTGGCGCAGGCCGTCACGGACGGCACCGGCGAGGTCGTGTTCCGCAACCTCGCGGTGGGGCTGTACCGGGTGCGCGAGGTCGCCCCGGCGGGGCTCGACACCGTCGACCCGTTCCTCGTCATGCTCCCGACGGCCGACCCCGACACCGACGGCCGGTGGCTCTACGACGTCGTCGCCTACCCCAAGGCGGCGAGGACGCGGTCGCACGCCGTGTACGACCTGGCGCTGCGCACCTGGGTGTCGGAGATCTGGCGCGACGGCACGCTGATCTTCGAGCGCATGGCCCCGACGACGCACCCGGGCCCCGACTTCGTGGTCCCGCACGTCACCTTCGACCGCGACGACGTCGACATCCAGGTGGGCGACCTCGTGGTGCACGACATCCACCTGTTCAACCAGGGCAACCGCACGGCTCGCGTCGACGAGATCGTCAGCTACTTCGGCGACGGCCTCGACCACGCCGCCACGCAGTACATGAACACCGTCCCGGGGCACGACAACGACGGCTGGCAGCTGGGTACTGACGGGCTGTGGCACCTGTCGCTCGAAGACGCCGGCATCGTCCTGGCCCCCCACGAGGAGTACGAGGTCCACCACACGCTGCGCGTCACGCCGCAGGCCCTCGCCACGGGCGCCGACAGCGCCGTCGTGCCGAGCTTCGCCGAGATCTCGAAGTTCAGCGGCTGGGTCCCGGCCCAGGCCGAGACCGCGAGCGCCGGGTCGTCTTCCGGCGACGTCATGTCCGTTCCGGACTCGGGTGTCGTGGCCGCGGGGTGGGCGGCGCAGCCTCTGCTCGGGGACCGGTTCGACGGGGTCGTGGGCACCTGGGGGGCGGTCGCGGACGTCGACTCGACCCCTGACCGTGTCAATGGTGCGGTGGAGGGTTCGGCGCTCGTGTACCACTCGTGGGAGGACAACGAGATCGGTGAGTCGAACACGTCGATGAGCCCGGACGACGGGGTGCGCGACTATGACAACGACGAGGACGACCACGACGGGGCCTTGCTGCTGGTGGTGGGTTCCGCGCCGTCCGGGGTGTCCCCGGTGGGCAGGTTCCTGCCGCGGACCGGTGCCGATGTGGCGGTGATGCTTGCTGTGGCGGGTGGGCTGGTCGTCGCGGGGGGTGCCGTGGTGCGGGTCGCGGGGCGGCGGCGCGGTTCGGACTGCTGAGGGGTGGTGGTCGCGGGCTGCCGGTGGCCGGCTGGGTAGCATCGGCGCATGCCGACGCCGGAGCGTGACTCGCGGGGACCGGTGGTGTGGTCGGGGCAGTTCGTGCTCGTGACGGTGGTGAACACGGCGGTGATGGCCGTCTTCTACACGTTCATGGCGCTCATGGCGGTGTTCGCGGCGGACGTGCTGGGTGCGGGCGGGGCGGCGGCCGGGCTGGCGGCGTCGGTGTTCGTGGTGGCGGCGTTGGTGGCGCGGTTCGGGGCGGGGCGGGTCGTGGACGTGTTCGGCCCGCGCCGGGTGCTGGTGGTGTCGCTGGGGGTGTTCGCGGCGGCGGGGGCGGCGTATCTGGTGTCCGACTCGCTGGGCGCGTTGCTGGCGGTGCGTGCGGTGCACGGGTTCGCGTTCGGGGTTGCGACGACGGCGACGAACACCGCGGCGCAGCTTCTGCTTCCGGAGGCTCGCCGGGCCGAGGGGACGGGCTATTTCACTCTCGGGTTGCCCCTGGCGTCGGCGGCGGGGCCGCCTGCGGCGTTCCTGGTGGTCGACCGGTTCGGGTACGACTGGTTGTTCGCGGGGGCGGCCGTGGTCGCGGCGGGGGCGTTCGGGGCGGCGCTGGCCGTGACGGCGCCGCGTGCGGTCGTGTCTCGTGAGCCGCGGGGGGTCGTCGCCGGCGGGTCGTGGCGGGATGCGGGGATCGTGGAGCCGCGTGTGGCGAGCATCGGTGTTCCCGTCCTGCTGCTGGGTGTTGCCGCGTCGGTCGTGCTGACGTTCACCTATCCCCTGGCGCAGTCCGTGGGTGCGCCGGCGGCGGCGGGGGCGTTCTTCGTCGTGTATGCGGCCGCGGTGCTGGCGTCGCGTCTTGCGGCGGGCCCGATCCAGGACCGGTTCGGTTCCGGCGTCGTCGTGTACCCGGCTCTGGCGGCTCTGACCGCGTCGTTCGTGGTGCTGGGTTTCGCGCGGTCGGGGGTGCAGGTCGCGGCGGCGGGGGTGCTGGTGGGGTTCGGGCACGGGGTGCTGGTGCCGGCGTTCCAGGTGGAGGCGGTGCGCCTGGCCGGTCCGTTGCGCACGGGGGTGGCGGTCGGGACGTTCTTCCTCTTCCTCGACCTCGGTACGGGGGTGGGCCCGGTGGTGATGGGCCGCGTCGTGGAGGCGTCGTCGTACCGGGCGATGTACGTGGCGACGGCGGTGCTGGGCGGCGCCGCCGCCCTCGCGTGGCGGCTGCGGCGCGGCCGCGCGTCCGGGCGGCACTGAGCGGGCGGCACTGTGCGGACGGCACTGAGCGGACGGCGCTGAGCGGGCGTCAGCGGCCCGGTCGCCACACGGCGTCGGGTCCGACGTAACGGTCGTACAGGGCGATCTCGTCGGGTGTCGGGCGCTCGAACTGCTGCCACGTGGCCAGCAGCACGTCCGACGCGAGCGCCTCGGCGTCGGGGCCGCCGCGGGCCCGCACGCGGCGCGCGAGCTCGTCGAGCGGGCCGTCCACGAAGTGCAGGGCGGTGCGGGCGCCGGCCCGGACCGCGACCTGCCGGATCGTGTCGCGTTCGGCGCGGGTCCAGGAGCCGAACTCCACGACGACGCTGGCGCCGCAGCGCAGGATCTCGCCGGCCTGCTCGAGCATGCAGTCCTGGAGCCTGAACCGGAACTCGTAGTCGACGAGGCTGACGCCCAGCCGCACGATCCACTCGTCGGGGCTCAGGTACACGGCTCTCGCCCGTTCCACGATCTGCCGTGCGCGTGTCGTCTTGCCCGCGCCGGGCAGCCCGCACACCAGGGAGAGTCTTGCCGGGTTCACAAGGTCCATACGACCAGCCGGGGCACCCGCGCACAAGCGCTGGCGCTCGGCGCCGGTGACGCACCCGGACCGCGACCGGGGCGCGCTGTGCTGGGCGGCGACGGGTGGCAGGCGTCGGTCTGCGTAGTTCCACGCACGACCACGCGGGGCGGCGCCCGGTTGCGCGTGAGATGGAGCAAAACCAACTCACGAAGGGACCCGGCTGATGTCTCCGAGCCCCCAGCGCACCTTGCACCGCCACCGCGGCGTGCCCTCGCGGCGCGCCCATGCCCCCCAGCCCGCACCGACGTCCACCGCCGAACGCGACCACGCACGCTCGCGCAGCGCGAAGTTCGGCGACCTCCAGGTCACCTACCTCGAGCACGGCCCCGTGCTGCTCGACACCCCCGACCGCATGTGGGGCACCGACTGCGAGACGCTTCGCCTCGTCATCGTCGTGGAGGGCGAGGTGAGCCTGCGCCACCCCGAGGCCACGGCGACCCTGCGGCCCCGCGACAGCGCGCTGGTCCTGGGCACGAGCCCCGTCACCTACGCCTCCGAGGCACCGGCCCGCGTCGTCCTGTGCGACCTGCCGGCCGAGTACAGCGGGCTGTCCGCCCTGCCACGGTCCGCACCGTTCGTCGTCGGGCGGGCCGACGCGGCCGTGCCCTGCGCGCTGGGCGCGTTCCTTCTCGACCTGCTGCGCCAGGACTCCGAGCGCCTCGCTCCCCTGGCGCGCGCGCAGGTGGCCGACGTGCTGCGCACGCTCGCCACCAGCACGATCACCGCGCTCGCGGTCGCGGGCTGCTCGGGGTGGGAGCTGCGGCGGCAGCGCCTGGCCGCCCTGCGGCACATCGCGGCCAAGTACACCGACCCCGAACTGAGCTCGGCGTCCGTCGCCGAGCACCTGGGGCTCTCGCGCCGCTCGTTGCAGCGGCTGTTCGAGGACGAGGACCGCACGGTCGCCCAGCGCATCCAGGAGGTGCGCACGCAGCACGCGATCACGCGGCTGCGTGACGCGCGCCTGGCCGCGGCCTCGCTGACCGAGATCGCCACCCTGTCGGGCTTCGGCTCGACCGTGGCGATGCGCCGGGCCGTGCAGGAGGCGACGGGGATGACGCCGTCGGACCTGCGCCGCGACGCGGCCCTGTCCGGTCCGGGCGAGCATGACCTCACCGACGCCGAGAGCGGACTGTCCGAGTCCTGACGCCGGCGTCCTGCCCGGCGCGGGTCCGTACGGCGCGGGTCCGTACGGCGAGAGTCCGGACGGCGAGAGTCCGGCGCGGGTCGCTGCGACCCGCGCCCGTGGGAGCATGGGGCCCGTGCCCCGCCCCCGGACCTCCGCGACCCCCTGGCTCGTGTGGGCGGCGGGACTCGCGGTCTACGTGCTCGCCGTCGCTCACCGCTCGTCCTTCGGTGTCGCCGGGCTGGCCGCGGCCGACAGGTTCGGCGCGCAGGCGACCGTCCTGTCGCTGTTCGTCGTCGTGCAGGTCGCCACGTACGCGGCCCTGCAGATCCCCATGGGGATCGCGCTGGACCGCTGGGGCCCGCGACGGCTCCTGACGCTCGGCGCCCTGACGATGGCGGTCGGCCAGGCAGGGATGGCCGTCGCGCCCGGTGTCGGGGTGGCCATCGCGTTGCGGGTGCTGGTCGGGTCGGGCGACGCCGCCGTGTTCATCTCGGCGGTCCGCCTCGTGTGGGGCTGGTTCGACCGCCGACAGGTGCCGCTGCTGACGCAGGTCACCGGGATCGTCGGCCAGCTCGGGCAGGTGGTGTCGGCGATCCCGTTCGCGTTCGCCCTGCGCCGCGCCGGGTGGGCGCCCGCGTTCGCCGCGCTCGCCGTCGCCGGGCTCCTGACGGCCGTCGTCGCCGCCGTGGGCGTGCGGCCCGGGCCGCACGACGAGCCGCCCCTACGCCGGGGACTGGCCGGGCTGGGAGCGACCCTCACCAGCGCCGGCACGTGGCTCGGCTTCTTCGCCCACCTGCTCGGCGGCGTGAGCGTCAGCGTGTTCGTGCTCATGTGGGGGGTGCCGTTCCTCGTCCGGGGACAGGGCCTGACCGCGGGGCAGGCGGGCATGCTGCTGACCGTGAGCGTGGGCGTGTCGATCGTCACCGGACCCGTCGTCGGCGAGGTCACCGCCCGCCACCCGCTGCGCCGCACCTGGGTCGTGCTGGCCGTCGCCGCGACGACCGCGGCGGGGTGGGCGCTCGTGCTCGTGCCCGCCACACCGCGCCCCCTGTGGGTGCTGACCGTGTTCGTCGTCCTCATCTCGGTCGGCGGGCCCGCCTCGCTCATCGGGCTCGACCTGGCCGCCGGGTTCAACCCGCCCGCGCGCCGCGGCACCGCGCAGGGGGTGGCCAACATGGGCGGGTTCGCGGGGGCCGTGCTGGTCATGCTCGCCGTCGGCGTCGTGCTCGACCGTCGCGCGCCCGACGGCGTCCCGACCCTCACCGACTACCGGGTCGCGCTGGCCGTGGTGGCGGTGCCGCTGGCCGTCGGCGTCGCCGGGATCCTGCTCACGCGGCCGCGCGCCCGCGCGTCCGCGGGCATCGTCGTGCCGCCGCTGCGCACCCGCCGCACCTGACCTGCCAGCTCCCGCCCGCCACGAACGCGAGCCCGTGCAGCCTCGGCGCGCCCGCACCGTGCGATCGTCCTTACAGTTCTCGGCGTGGACTCAGCCCTTCTCGGCCTTGCCGCGGTGCTCGCCGCCGTCGTCGTCGCTCCCCCGCTGTCCGCGCTGAGCAGGCGCCTGATCCCCGTGCCGCTGCCGGTCGTCGAGATCGCGCTCGGCATGGTCATCGGCCCGGCCGCGCTCGGGCTGGTGGAGCCCGGCGGCCTGCCCGCGACCGTGGGGCGCATGGGCCTGGCCGCGATCATCTTCATCGCCGGCTACGAGCTGGAGTACCGCGCCATCTCGCGCACCCAGCTCCGGTGGGCGTCGGCGGGCTGGGTGCTGTCGCTCGTGCTGGCGGTGCTCGCCGGGATCGGCGTCGTCGTCGCCGCCGACGCCGGCGGCCTGCAGGTGCGCGGCGACGGCGGCTCGTCGCTGGTCACCGCCGGGGTGTTCGCCGGCATCGCGCTGACGTCCACGGCGCTGAGCACCGCCATGCCCTCGATGCGCGACGCCGGGGAGCTGACCACCCCGTTCGGCCGCGCGATGATCGCGGCCGGGACGGTCGGGCAGCTCGCCCCCCTGCTGGCCCTGTCGGTGGTGTTCGGTGGCCGCCACGTGTGGTGGTCGGTGCTCGCCCTGGCCCTGTTCACCGGGCTCGTGCTGGTCTCGCTGCGGATCGCCTCGCGCGGGCTGCCCGCGGCGGCGCGCCGCCTCGTGACGGCCACCATGCACACCTCGGGGCACTTCGCGGTGCGCCTGGTGGTGTTCGCGGTCGCGCTCCTGACGGCCGTGAGCGTCGACGTCTTCGACCTCGACATGCTCGTCGGCGCGTTCGCGGCGGGCGTGCTCGTGCGTCAGCTCGTGAGCAACGTCGACCCCGTCGACCGCGAGCTGACCGAACGCAAGTTCCAGGGCCTGGCGTTCGGGTTCCTCACCCCGCTGTTCTTCGTCTCCACGGGAGTGGCCTTCGACCTGCGCGGCCTGCTCGCCCAGCCCCTCGCGCTCGCGCTCGTGCCCGTCTTCCTCGTGGTGATGTTCGTGGCGCGCGGCCTGCCCGGCTCGTTCGTCCTGCCGTGGCGGGCCCCCGCCCGGGACCGGGTCGCCGCGATGTTCTGGACGTCGGTGGGCCTGGCCGTCATCGTCGCCGTCGTCGACATCGCCGTGTCCTCGGGCGTCCTGAGCAGCGTCCTCGGCTCGGCCATGGTCGGGGCGGGCATGGTGTCGATGCTGACCTTCCCGACGGCGGCCCTGGCGGTGCGCCGCCGGGCGACCGCCGACCGGGCGTAGCGGCCGGTCACGCCCGCGCGGGCGTGACCGGCCGCACGCTCACCTGCCCGACCCGGCGAGCGTGGAGCGGACCGCTCGGGCCGCCGCCACCAGGTGGCGCAGCGACTGCGTCGTCTCGGCGTAGCCGCGCGTCTTGAGACCGCAGTCCGGGTTGACCCACACCAGCGCCGGGTCGATCGACGTCGCCGCGAGCGTCAGCAGCTCGGTGAGCTCGCCGGCGGACGGGACGCGGGGTGAGTGGATGTCGTACACGCCCGGTCCGATGCCTCGCCCGTACCCGGCGCGGTCGAGCTGGGGCACGATCTCCATGCGGGAGCGGGCGGCCTCGACGGAGGTGACGTCGGCGTCGAGGCGGTCGATGGCGTCGATGACGTCCCCGAACTCCGAGTAGCACAGGTGGGTGTGGATCTGGGTGGCGGTGTCCGCGCCCGCGGTGGCGAGGCGGAAGGCGCGCACGGCCCAGTCGAGGTAGGCGTGCTGGTGCTCGCGGCGCAGGGGCAGCAGCTCGCGCAGGGCGGGTTCGTCGACCTGGACGACGGCGGTGCCGGCTGCCTGCAGGTCGGTGACCTCGTCGCGCAGGGCGAGGGCGACCTGGGCGGCGGTGTCGGTCAGGGGCTGGTCGTCGCGGACGAACGACCAGGCCAGGATGGTGACGGGGCCGGTGAGCATGCCCTTGACGGGTTTGCTGGTGAGGGACTGGGCGTAGCTGGTCCATGCGACGGTCAGGGGTGCGGGGCGGGTGACGTCGCCCCACAGCAGGGGTGGGCGCACGCAGCGTGAGCCGTAGGACTGCACCCAGCCGTGGGCGGTGACGGCGAACCCGTCGAGCTGTTCGGCGAAGTACTGCACCATGTCGTTGCGCTCGGGTTCGCCGTGCACCAGGACGTCGAGGCCGAGGTCTTCCTGGAGGGTGACGACGCGGGCGATCTCCTCGCGCATGGCGGACTGGTAGGCGGCGTCGTCGATGTCGCCGCGGGTCCAGGCGGCGCGGGCGGCGCGGATCTCGCGGGTCTGGGGGAAGGAGCCGATGGTGGTGGTGGGCAGCAGCGGCAGGCGCAGGCGCCGGGCCTGGGCGGCGGCCCGCTCGGGGTAGGGCGCGCGGGTCTGGTCGGCGGGGCGCAGGGCGGCGACGCGGGCGCGCACGGCGGGCACGACGACGCCGGCGGCGCGGGCGCGGTCGGCGAGCGCGGCGGTGGCGGCGGCGACCTGGTCGGCGACGGCGTCGGGGCCGTGGGCGAGGCCGCGGGCGAGGGTGGTGACCTCGGTGACCTTCTGGTCGGCGAAGGCGACCCAGTCGCGCAGGCGTGGGTCGCGGCCGTGGGTGGCGTCCCACGTCTCGTCGTCGGCGTCGTGGGGCACGTGCAGCAGGGAGGTGGAGGTGGCGACGGCGACGGCTCCGGCCCCGGTGGCGGCGCCGAGCGCGGTGGCCTGGGTGAGCCGTCGCGCCAGGTCGGTGCGCCACACGTTGTGCCCGTCGACGAGCCCGGCCACGAGGGTCTTGCCGGCGAGCCCGGGGACGGGGCCGGCGGGGGCGGTTCCGCGCACGAGGTCGAGGGCGATCGCCTCGACGTCGGTGGCGGCGAGCGGGGCGAGGTGGTCGCCCGTGGTGCCGCGCAGGTCGCCGTAGGGGGCGGTCACGAGGATGGCAGGGCGACCGGGGACGGCGGTCAGGGCGCCGTAGGCGCGGGCGACGGCGTCGGCGAGGGCTCCGGCGGGCAGGTGCCCGGTGACGGTGTCGGCGACGAGCGCGGGCTCGTCGAGCTGCACCCAGGGGGCGCCGGTGGCGCCGAGCGCGGCGAGCAGGCCGGCGTAGGCGGCGACGGCGTCGTCGAGCCGGTCCAGGGGGTGGAAGGCGGCGGGTGCGTCCGCGGCGGCCTTGGCGAGCAGCAGGAACGTGACGGGGCCGACGACGACGGGGCGGGTGACCACGGGCAGGCCGCCGTCGTCGGGGTGGGCGGCCTCGGCGAACCAGCGCACGGGGGCGTCGTCGGCGAAGGCGAGCGGGGTGTGGGGGCCGATCTGCGGCACGAGGTAGTGGTAGTTGGTGTCGAACCACTTGGTGAGCTCGAGCGGCGGGCGGGTGCCGTCGCCGCGCGCGGCGACGTGGTAGTCGGCGGCGGGCACGACGCCGAGGGTGACGGCCGCGTCGAGCACGTGGTCGTAGGGCGAGAACGACGACGGGATCGACCCGTCGGCGGGGTCGAGGCCGAGGCCGGCCAGGTGGCGCACGGTGGCCAGGCGCAGCGCACGGCAGGTGGCCTCGAGGTCGGCGTCGGTGGTGCGCCCGGCCCAGCGGGCCTCCAGCGCGCGCTTGAGCTCGCGGCGGCGGCCGATGCGCGGGTAGCCGAGGATGGTGCCGCCGGGGAACGGGTTGACGATGGGCATGAGGAGTCCTCTCGGAGGGTGGACTGCTCGGGCCCTCGGCCGTCAGGCCAGGTTGCGCTGCCGCAGCCGCCGGGGTGGTCGCCCCCGAGCGGGCCTTCTCATGAGCATGTGCATGTGCCGTGTAGCTCCCCGCGACGGCTCGCGCCGCTGCGTGTGCGGCGCTGCCGGGGCCAACCGCCCTGCGGGGAAACGCGCGGGAACGCTATGACGGTCCGCGCTGCCCGGTCAAGGGCACGGGGCGGGTGTCCCGCCAGCCGGACAGGCCGCCGCCGCTCCCGGCGGCCGGGGGCGTTCAGCCCTGGCTCGGGCCCGTCTGCGCCCCGCCCTCGCGGATGGCCTTGGCCTCGTCCCAGTCGAGGGTCTTGTGCTCGCGGTAGTGGTTGAGGATCAGCACCAGGCACACGGTCTGCACGGCGACGCCGATGACGACCGTGGTGATCATGAGCGCCTGCGGCACGGGGTCGGCGGCCCCGGCGACCGTCTGGGCGGTCATGGGCGCCTCGTGCGCCGGGCTGGAGCCGAGCGTGACGAACGCGAGGATGACGGCGGTGCTCATCACCGACAGCGAGATGACGGAGATCATCATGTTCTTGCGCAGCACCAGCCCGGCCAGGCCGATGCAGAACAGGATCACGGCGACGTTCGCGCCGTCGAGCCACGACAGGTCGGGCACGCTCACGCCTCCTTCGCGAAGTACAGGAACATGATGGACAGCCCGCAGAAGACCTTGAGGCCCAGAAGCCCGTTCATCGCGATCATGAACGGCGCGTACGCCTCGGGCGTCGCGTGCTGCAGCCCGAGGAAGATGTACAGGGCGACGCTCACCACGAACACCACGAAGATGACCTTCTCCAGCGTCTCCAGCCCCGCGGTGCTGGCCGGGCCGCGCATCCCGACCAGGTAGCGGCTGACGATGACGGCGGCCAGCAGCCCCGCCCCTGGAACCCGCCGCCGGGGGTGTGCGGGTCGCCGACGACGAGGGCGACGCCGACGACGACGAGCACGGGCGTCAGGATGCGCAGCGCGGTGACGAGCGTGGGGTGCCGCGCGCCGAGGGACCCGTACCCGGCGGGCGACGGCCCGCCGCCGGTGTCGCGCAGGTGCATGACGCCCAGCACGGCCACCAGCAGCATCAGGGCTTCGAGCACCGTGTCGAAGACGCGGTAGTGCAGCAGGATGCTCGTGACCGGGTTGACCAGGCGCGGGGAGTCCAGGTAGGCGGTCATGACGGCCTCGCGCAGCGGCCCGACCTCGACCGGCGGCGCGGTCGCCGTCAGGTACAGCACCAGCGCGCACACGCCCAGCATGACCAGGTCGGCGCCCTTGCGCCGCCAGACCATGAGCGGGATGCCGGGCACGGTGATGTCGCCGTAGTTGCGGATCGTGAGGATGAGCAGCACCGTGCCGAGCGACGAGGCGACCACGGCCTCGGAGACGGCGACGTCGGGCGCGTGGTACAGCAGGTACGCCAGGGACGCCCACAGGCCGAACACGCCCGAGGTGATGATCGCGTGCTTGAGGCACGAGGCGAACACGGCCCGCACCGCGAACACGATGAGGAAGACGAAGACGATCTGGTCCAGGCCCATCACCGCTCCCGGCTGCGGCGCGAGCCCGCCGCGAGCGTGCTGGTGACCACCGGGTTGACCAGCAGCACGATCGCGAGGATCAGCAGCGCCTTCGCGCTGAACCAGGTGAACCCGCTGCGGATGACCGCGCCGAGCACGATGACGATGAACCCGACGGTGTCGATCTTCGCCCCGGCCAGCAGCTTGAGGTCGAACTCCTTGAAGCGCAGCAGGCCCACGAGCCCCAGGACGACGACGGCCACGCCGATCCCGATGACGACGTTCCCCACGATCTCAGCCAAGGTCGCTCCCCCTCCCGGCCATGTAGTCCGACAGCACCAGCACGCCCACATAGCTGAGCAGCGTGTAGACGAGCGCGATGTCGAGGTAGAAGCTGTGCCCCGTGACCAGCGCGAGGATGACGACGAGCATGTTGACCTTGCCGGCCACCAGGCAGTAGCCCAGCAGCCGGCTCCACGGGTCGGAGCCGCGCAGCACGACGACGCCGGTCAGCACCGACGCGAGCAGCAGCGTGTAGGACACGACGCTCAGGAACACGCGTCCTCCTTCACCAACCGCGCGATCGCGCGCTCGAGACGCACGCACGTGGCACGGGCGCGCGCGTCGTCGTCGACCGTGATCACGGTCAGGCGGCCGCCCTCACGGTCCACGGCGACCGAGCCGGGCGTGAGGATGAGGCTGTTGGCCAGCAGGAACAGCAGCAGGTCGTCGTCCAGCGCGCTCTCGTGGACGAACTGCGTCACCTGCGCGTGCCCGCGCACGATGACCACGGCCATGCCGTAGGCCGCGACCGTCATCTCGCGCAGCAGCAGCAGGACGTACCGTGCGGTGGCCAGCGGGCGCAGGAACACCGTCGCGTAGTCGACGTGCAGCACGCGGCGCGTCATCCACAGCGCCGCGACCGCGACCACGACGCCCGAGACCACCGAGACCACGCTCAGGACCTCGTTCATCACGACCCAGATCACGGTGAAGACCACCACGACGGGCCCGTACCGCCGGATCATCCCGGCACCGCCCGCGTCACCAGGGTGGCGTACAGGGCCGTCGCGGCGAAGAACACCGTCACGGCCAGGCACGCGTGCGGCAGCGACAGCGACCGTCCCAGCGGGGCACGCCACCGGCGCACGGCCGGGGCGGCGAACCGGTGGGCGGCCAGGGCGACGGCGAGCGTCAGCGCGAACGCGCCCACCTTGGCCGCCGTCGTGCCCGCCGGGACGGCGACGCCGTCACCCAGCAGCAGGCGCCCCGCCTGCGGCGCGAGCACCCCCGCCGCGAGCAGCACGGCCGCGAGCGCCGCGACGACGCCGGTCTTGGCGGCGGTGCCGGTGCCGGTGCCGGTGCCGGTGCCGGTGCCGGTGCCCGGGTGCGCCGCCCCGGCGGCGGCGCGCGGCGCAGGTTCGCGCTGGGGGGTGCCGACGAACATGGCCGCGTACCTCACGAAGACGAGCATGGTGGCGAGGTTGACGGTCCACACGGCGGCCTGCGCCCAGGGTCCCGTGGACCCGGCGAGGATGAGGTCCTTGGAGGCGGCGCCCGCGGTGAAGGGGGCGCCGACGATGCCGAGCACGGCGACGGCCGACACGACGGTCAGCAGCGGCATGCGGCGGGCGACGCCGCGCAGGTCGGCCAGGCGTGTGCTGCCGTAGCGGCGGGCGATCATGGCGGCGGTGAGGAACAGCACGGACTTGGCCAGGGCGTGGGTGATGAGGTGGGCGGTCGCGCCGCCGGTCGCGGCCGGGGTGCCGGCGGCCAGGCCGAGGAGGATGAGCCCGGCCTGGGAGACGGTCGAGTAGGCGAGCAGGAGGCGCACGTCGGTCTGGGCGAGGGCCCAGGCGGCGCCCGCGACGCCGGTCGCCAGGCCGATGGCCAGCAGGAGGCGGCTGGTGTCGAGGGCGGGGGCGAACAGGGTGACGAGGCGGGCGATCCAGAACAGTGCGGCCTTGACCAGCAGCCCGGACATGAGCATGAGCACGACGGTCGGGGCGCCGGGGTTGCCGTAGGAGCGTGGCACGTAGGAGAACAGCGGGAACAGCCCTGCCTTGAGCGCGATGCCGGTGAGCATGAACGCGAAGGGCAGCACGAGGGTGCGGGGGTCGACGCCGTGCTGCACGAGCAGGCCGATCTCGGTGACGGACAGGACGCCGAAGGTGCGGTACAGGTAGGCGAGCCCGAAGAGGAAGAACGTCATGGCGACGATCTGCACCATGAGGTAGTACAGGCCGTCGTAGGTGTTGCGGCGGTCCTTCTTGAACATCACCAGGAGGATGACGGTGAGGGTGGTGACCTCGAACAGGACGAAGAGGTTGAACACGTCGTCGGTGAGGAAGAGCCCGGCGACGAGTCCTTGCAGCACCAGCAGCAGGAGCAGGAGCTTGGTGTCGAAGTAGGGCTCGCCGAGGGCGTAGACGAGGGCGGCGGTGATCAGCAGGACGGTCAGCAGCACGAGCGCGAGGGCGGTGCGTTCCGCGCGCAGCGACACGTACAGGAGCGTGTCGTCGCCGCCGAGGACCTGGGTGAAGGTGCCGTCGCGGGTGGCGCGCGCGAACAGGGTGAGGGCTCGCCAGGCGAGCCAGCCCTGGCCGGCGAGGGCGATCGCCTTGGCGGGCCGGGCGGGCACCTTGTAGAGCGCGACGCCGAGCAGGACGGGCACGAGTACCAGGGCGACCATGGTCCTCCTTCGTCCCGGGCGGTGCTCAGCGCTGCCGTCGCGGGCGTGGCGTTGAGGGCATGGTTCGGGGAGGCCCACCGCCGTCCCCGGTCTGCCGGACGAGCCTAGTCGTGCGTGGCGTGCGTCTCTCGGGATGGTCCGGCGCTGCGTTGCGCTGCGTCACGGTACGCCCGCCCGCACCGGGGGCTGCGCCAGGCCGGCGTGCATGGTGCGCCGGACCAACGGGGGGTTCCCGGCGTTCCGGACACCCGGCTTGATCCGGGGCGGCCGCAGCGGGGAGGCTGCCCGCATGCCGCGCACGCCGACCTTCGCCGTCGCCCCCGGGACGTGTCCCTAGGGCGGCGTCCGCGCGCCCTGCACGGTCCCGTCGCGACGGGACGTGTGGTCTGTGGCCGGTCGTCGCCCTCGTGCGCGGCCGGCCTTCTCGTGTGCCCGCCGCGCCGCTGCCTGCCATGCCGGCGCGCCGGCGTCCTCGACCTGTAGGGATCGCGCACGTGAACCGCTTCCTGTCCTCTCTCCCGTTCCGGCTCCTGGTGGCCATCGCCCTGGGCGTCGCCGTGGGCCTGACGGTCGGCGAGACCGCCATCACCGTCGTCCAGTCCGTCCGCCACCTGACCGGTCAGGTCGTGTTCTTCGCGGTGCCGCTGATCATCCTGGGGTTCGTCGCCCCGTCGATCGCCCGGTCGGGCGCCGACGCGTCCCGCCTGCTGGGCGTCTCGCTCGGGCTCGGGTACGGCTCGGCGGTCGCGGCCGCGCTGCTCGCGGCGCTCACCGGGTTCGCCCTCGTGCCGGGGCTGTCGGTCCCCGGGGCCGTCGACGGCGGCCGCGCGCTGCCCGAGATGCTGTTCGAGCTGACCATCGCGCCGATCATGCCGACGATGAGCGCGCTCGTCCTGGCGCTGCTGCTGGGCCTGGCCGTCTCCTGGACGCGGGCGCGCCGGTTCGCGGCCGCGCTCGACGAGCTGCACCGCATCGTGCTGGCGATCGTGACCCGGGTCGTGGTCCCCGTGCTCCCGGTGTTCATCGCGTCGGTGTTCGCGCTGCTGGCCTACCAGGGCGGCATCACCCGGCAGGTCCCCGTGTTCCTCCAGGCGCTGGGCGTGGTCGTGGCCGTGCACGTCGCGTGGATCGCCGTGCTGTACGTGGCCGCGGCGGCGTACTCGCGGCGCAACCCGTTCGACGTCGTGCGCCACTACGGCGCGGCGTACCTGACGGCCGTCGGCACCATGTCCTCGGCCGCGACCCTGCCGGTCGCGCTCAAGGGTGCGTCGGCGTCGCGCTCTCTCGACAAGCGCATGGTCGACTTCGGGGTGCCGCTGCTCGCGCACGTCCACATGCCCGGCTCGGTCATCAGCATCACGTTCCTGGCCATGACCGTCTCCCAGGTGCTGTACGGCGAGCTGCCCGCCGCGGGCACCATGCTGCTGTTCGTGGTGCTGCTGGGTGTGTTCGCCGTCGCCGCGCCCGGCGTTCCCGGCGGCACGCTCATGGCCTCGCTCGGCCTGGTCACCACCGTGCTCGGGTTCGACGAGGCGGGCACCGGCCTCATGCTCGCGATCTTCGCCCTGCAGGACTCGTTCGGGACGGCCGCCAACATCACCAGCGACGGGCCCCTGCTGATGATCCTGTCGCGGTACGCGCAGCGGCGCGGCATCGGGGCGCGGACGCCGTCGGCGGCACCGGCGCGCGAGGCCGCCCCCGCGGCCCTCGCGGCCTGAGCGTGCGGCCCCGCCGCGCGCTCACGCCGGCTCCGCCGCCTGCTCCCTGTCGTGCAGCCGCCCCAGCCCCGGTAGAAGAGCCCGCTGACGAGCGGCACCGGCACCAGCAGGAACCCGGCGAGCCCGACCACGGGCACCGCCAGCCCCAGCAGGGTCGCCAGCGCGTACCCGCCCGCGGGCATCCAGGAGTACAGCCGCGAGCGCCGCCGGTACCCGGCGGGCACGCCGTCGCGCAGCAGCCCGGGGTGCCCGGACGCGTAGGTCCACACGAGGGCATGCAGCATGTACACGACGGTCAGGTGCGCGCCGAAGAACACGACGGCGGGGCGCGCCGTCGGGAACTCGCCCAGCAGGCCGGCGGAGAACGGCACGAGGGCGACGGTGAGCAGGAGTGCGAGCACGAGCCACACCAGGGGGTGGTCGGCGCGTTCGAGGAACTCGCCCTGGGTGCGGTTGCCGAACCAGAGGGCGCCGAGGGTCACGAAGGTGAGCGCGTACGTGCCGAGCTCGGGCAGGCGTTCGCCGAGCTGCGCCCACAGCTGGGCGGCGGGCCCCTCGGGGATGCCGACCTCGAGCACGATGATGGTCATGACGATGGCGAAGACGCCGTCGGTGAAGAACTCCAGCCGCCTGAAGGTGCCCAGGCCCGGCCGTAGCGCTGCCTGTTCGCTCATGGCTGCCAGTGTGCGGCGGCGTGCGCCGCTCGCGCACGCGGAGCCGGGGCCGTTCAGGCCGTGGTCGCTCCGGCGCCCGCCAGGGAGCGCACGGCGTCCCCGGCGTCGTCGGCGCTCGCTGCGCCGTCGGCGAGCGCTGCCTCGCCGGCGTGGGCGGCGTCCGCGGGTGCGAGAGCCCTGCCCCCGCTGCGGCGTCCGGCGCGCAGCACGGCCGCGGCGCCGAGCACGAGCACGAGCGCGCCCGTCGGCACGATGAACGGCCCGTACGGGCCGCGCCCGGAGGACGCGAGCCAGTACATGCCGAGCGTCGCGGCCAGGTAGGCGCCGACGACGACGGGCAGTGACGCGAGCGGTCCGCGCGGGGTGGCGGCCGGGCCTGCGGTCAGCTTGCGGGCGAGCGCGCGCGTCTCGATGCGGCCGAACAGGGCGACGAACGCGGCCAGGACGACGGTCAGCGTCGCGATCCACGGGATGCGCCCCCACCACCACGCGGACGAGTGCACGTCCGCGGACGGGAGCAGGCCGACGGCGTCGAGCGCGATCGCGCCGACGAACGAGGCGACCATGTGCCACAGGTACACGGTGAGCACGGCGGTGTTGACGCCGAGCACGGCGGCCCACGGGCGGGGCGGGCCAGCCACCGGTCGGCGGGGCCGGCGACCAGGACGGCGAGGGCGACCTGCGCGGCGGCCAGGGCCATGAGCGCGAGCGACGGCGGGGAGGGGTTCTGGATCGCGGCGCCCGGCACGGACACCATGCTCACGGGGTACGGTCCGGGGCCGGTCAGCAGCAGGAGCGCGGCGAGCGCGCCCGCGAGCAGCAGCGCCGCGCGGCGGCGCGTCAGCCGCAGCGTGCCGTCCTGCCAGGCGAACCCGATCTGGTGGATGGCGATCCACGCGAAGGCGAAGTTCCCGGCCGCGCCCAGCTCGACGCCCGTCGTCAGGCGGACCACGTCGCCCAGCACGACGCCCACGAGGAGCACGGCCGGCAGGGCGAGCCCCCACCGGCGGTGCAGCCGGTGCATCACCGGGGTCAGCGTGATCACCGACAGGTAGACGACCAGGAACCACAGCGGCAGCACGACCAGCTCGACGACGCGGGCCACGAACGCGACGGGGGTCCCGGCCCAGCCCGCGACGACGGCGCCGACCGCGGTGGTGACCAGCAGCGCGGTCACGGGCGGGAACAGGCGGGCGCTGCGGTCCAGCAGCCAGGTGCGGGCGTCCCCGCCGCGGTCGCGGTGCCGGGTCCAGGAGATCGCGTTCGACACTCCCCCGACGAGGAAGAACAGCGGCATGACCTGGAACACCCAGGTCAGGGGGTGCAGCACCGTCAGGTGCGGCAGCGCGGTGAAGCCCGTCAGGAGGCCGTCGCCGCCGCGCTGGACCGTCATGACGAGCCAGTGTCCGACGACGACGGCGCTGATGGCGAGCGCCCGCAGCAGGTCGACGTGGCGGCGGCGTGTGGCCGGCGTGCGGGCGGCGAGCGTGGTGATCGTCGGCATGGGCGGTCCCCTGGGTCGCGTCGGCGGCGTGACCGGGTCGGTGCGGTTCACGCTCGCCCCCAGTCTCGGGTGCGGCGCCGGCGGAGCGGCGGGCGGGTGCGGGAAACCACGCTGCACCGTGCGTGGTTCCCGGCGTCGGCCGACCGGCGTCGGCCAGGAGGGGTGGCCCGGTGCGTCATGGTCTGCGGCACGCCGACGGCGCCCGGCGGCGCCCGGCGGCACGGTGCGGGTGATCGTCGGCCCCGTCTCGAGGGGGGTTGACGCCCGTCAATCGTCCCTATATGTTCCTGAATCTCCCTATAGGATTCCTCGACGGAGAGGGTCCTCGTCCACGTCGTCACGTGTGTTCTCGCCTACGACCTGCGCCCTCCCGGCGCGCACGAGATCGGGCCGGCAACGATGCTCCCCGACCGTGAACGGCGTCGGCGCGACGCACCTCGGCACCGCGGTCGTCAGGGCAGGTGGTCGTGCGCCGCACCGCAGACGGCGACGCACGCGACGAAGGCGAACCCGTCCGCACCATCACAAAGGAGTGACATGTTCCGGATCCGCAAACGCATCCTCGCCGCAGGCGCCGTCGCCGCGGCCGTCACGCTGACGGCCGCATGCACCTCGGGTGCCACGACCGGTGGCAAGGGCACGGAAGGCGGGGCGGCGGGCAGCCACCTGACCTCGGTGCTCTCCTCGCACAAGCTGCGCGTCGGCGTGCAGTCGGAGGCGGCGCCGTGGGGCGTGCAGCAGTCCGACGGGAGCTACGAGGGCTTCGACATCGACATCGCCAACGCGCTCGGCGAGTCCCTCGAGTCCGAGGTCGTCTTCATCCCCGTCACCAACGAGTCGCGCATCCCGTTGCTCCAGTCGGACAAGGCGGACGTCATCATCGCCTCGTTCACCGCGACCGACGAGCGTGCGCAGCAGGTCGCCTTCACCGTGCCCTACGCCGCCGGCGGAACCCTGATCGCGGTCCCCGCGGACTCGCCCGTCGCGAGCTACGACGACCTCGCCGGCAAGTCCGTGTCGGCGAGCCGAGGAAGCCAGGGCGAGGCCGCGCTCATGGCCCACCTCCCGGACGCGCAGGTCGCGCCCTTCAACACGTTCGCCGACTCCGTCCAGGCGCTCAAGAGCGGCAAGGTCGACGCGCTCATCGAGAACAACGTGGTGGTGCCCCAGCTCGTCGCGCAGGACCCGCGGTTCCGCATCCTCGAAGGCCCCGTGCTGGAACCGTCGCTGATCTCGATGGGCGTCCAGCAGGGCGACCAGGTGTGGCTCAACTACCTGGACACCTTCATCCGCAACTACAACATCTCGGGCCGCAACGACACGGCCAGCCAGAAGTGGCTGAGCCAGCCGTTGCCCGAGTTCCTCAAGTAGCAGCCCCGCGTGCGGCAGGGCGGAGCACGCCCTGCCGCACCGCACCGAGAGGAACCGCGATGACGTTCTACTTCGGGGACCTGCTCGACTACGCGCCCGTGCTGGCGGCCGCGCTGTGGACAAGCGCCTCCATCACCCTGGTCGCGATGGCCGCGGGCAGCACGCTCGGCGTGGCCCTGTACCTGGGCAAGGCCGCGCGGGTCCCGGTCGTGTCGCACCTGTGCCGGGCCTACATCGAGGTGTTCCGCAACACCCCGCTGCTCGTCCAGCTGTACCTGATCTACTTCGGCCTCCCGGAGGCCGGGATCAACCTCAACCCGCTGTGGGCCGGCATCGTCGCGCTCACGCTCAACAACGCCGCCTACACCGCCGAGATCTACCGGGCGGGCTTCGAGTCGGTGCCCGAGGGCCTGCGCGAGGCTGGCCACGCGCTGGGCATGACGCGCACGCACGTGTTCCGGCACATCCTGCTGGTCCCGGCGACCCGCAACGTCTTCCCCGCCCTGACCAACCAGTTCATCCTGCTCTTCCTCGCCTCGTCGATCGCGTCGATCATCGGCCTGCCCGAGCTGATGAACCAGATCCTGAACATCAACAACCGGACGTACCTGACCTTCGAGGTCCTGGCCGTCGGCGGGCTCCTGTACTTCCTGACCTCAGGGCTTCTGGTGCTCGCGTCCCGGGCGAGCGAGGCCTACTTCTTCCGGTGGGGAGCGAGGAAGCATGCTTAGGTCCTTCGCCTGGTCCGACCTGCAGGCGCTGGCGCGCGGCGCCGTCTGGACGATCACGCTGTGCGTCACCGCCGGGCTGCTCGGAACCGTCCTGGGGCTGGCGATCGCGCTCGCGGCGACCTCGCCCGTGCGTGCGCTGCGCTGGCTCGCCCACGGCTACGTCACGCTGGTGCGTGGCATCCCGCTGCTGATCCTGGTGTTCTTCGCCTACTTCGGCATCCCGCTGTTCCTGCCCGGCCTGGAGCTGTCCGCGTTCGCCACCGCCGTCGTCGCGCTGACGGTGTTCGCCGCCGCCTACCTGGCCGAGGTCTTCCGCGGAAGCCTCAACGCGGTCCCGGCCGGCCAGTACGAGGCGGCCTCCGCGCTCGGGCTGGGGTACGCGGGCCAGCACCGGTTCGTGATCCTGCCCCAGGCCCTGCGCATCGCCGTCCCCCGGGCATCGGATTCCTCATCGCGCTCGTCAAGGACTCGTCGCTGGTGACCGTGATCGGGTTCGTCGAGCTCACCCACGCGGGCACCATCGTCAGCAACCTCACCGCCGACCCGATCACGGCCTACACCGCGGTCGCGGCCTGCTACTTCGTCATCTGCTTCGGCGTCTCACGGCTCGGCCGCTGGTACGAGGCCCGCAGCGCGGCCGGCGACCGCACGGCCGCAGACGACGGCGCCCACGCCGTCCCGCTCGAAGGGGTCACATGATCACCGTCACCGGTCTTCACAAGAGCTTCGGCCGCCACGAGGTGCTCCGGGGCATCGACTGCCACGTCGGCGAGAGCGAGGTGGTGTGCCTCATCGGGCCGTCCGGCTCGGGCAAGAGCACGCTGCTGCGCTGCCTCAACGGCCTGGAGCGCATCACGTCCGGCTCGGTGTCGATCAACGGCCACGAGCTCACCCACGCCAGGACGGACATCACCGCGGTGCGCCGCGAGGTCGGGATGGTCTTCCAGCACTTCAACCTGTTCCCCCACCTCAAGGTCGTCGACAACGTGATGCTCGCCCCCTGAAGGTGCTCAAGACCTCCAAGGACGAGGCGCGCGACCGGGCCCTGGCCCTGCTCGCCAAGGTGGGGCTCAGCGACAAGACCGACCAGTTCCCCGGCAGCCTGTCCGGCGGGCAGCAGCAGCGGGTGGCCATCGCCCGGGCGCTGGCGATGAGCCCGGCCGTGATGCTCTTCGACGAGCCGACGTCGGCGCTCGACCCCGAGATCGTCGGCGAGGTGCTCGCCGTCATGAAGGACCTCGCCCGGGATGGGATGACCATGGTCGTGGTCACCCACGAGATGGGGTTCGCGCGCGAGGTCGCCGACCGGGTCCTGTTCATGGACGCGGGCGTCGTCGTCGAGGACGGGCTCCCGGTCCAGGTGTTCACCGACCCGGAGCACCGGCGCACACGCGACTTCCTGAGCAAGGTGCTGTGATCACCGCGACCGTGCCCGTGACCGTGCCAACGACCGTGCCAGCGGCCGTGCCCGGCGCGCGGACCAGGCCCGACGCACGGCGAAGATGTGAGAATCGGACCGCGATCCCAGGACGTCGACGACGAAAGGAAGCTGCCCGTGGCAACGAGGCCGACCAGCTCGGGCGCAGAGGCGGGTGCTGCCGTCACCCTGGCGTACACGGCGCTGCGCATGCCGATCGTCGACGGCCGCATCGCGCCCGGGACGCGGATCAACATCGACGCGCTCGCGCGCGACCTCGGCGTCTCCCAGACGCCCGTGCGCGAGTCGCTGCAACGGCTCGAGGCCGACGGCCTGCTCGTCTACACGCCGGGGCGCGGCTATCGCACCACCCCCACGATCGACCTGGCCGAGCTGCGGGCGATCTTCGAGTTCCGCCTCCTCGTCGAGCCCTGGGCGGCCCGTGCGGTGGCCGGTGACCGCCTGGTGAACCCCGCGTCGCCGCTCGAGACCGAGATCAGCGCCTTCGTGTCCGCGATCGAGGCCGGCGGCAGCGAGCGCCAGGAGATGCTCACGCACGACACCAGGTTCCACGACCTGATCCTGGCGGCGACGGGCAACGAGGTCGTGCGGCACGCCTACGCCCAGACGCACTGCCACCTGCACGTCTTCCGGCTCGCTCCGGCGGACGCCGACGGGCGTTCACCGTCACGGAGCACC
The DNA here is from genome assembly GCF_004135345.1 of Xylanimonas allomyrinae. Classification (NCBI taxonomy): domain Bacteria; kingdom Bacillati; phylum Actinomycetota; class Actinomycetes; order Micrococcales; family Promicromonosporaceae; genus Xylanimonas; species Xylanimonas allomyrinae. The sequence continues at coordinate 978,693 of NZ_CP035495.1, read as the reverse complement.
GTGCCATCTGCGAGGCCATCCGGGCGGGCGACCCCGACGGCGCCGAGAACGCGATGGCCGAGCACATCCGCAGCTCGTTCCGCAGGGCCGCCTCGGCGTTCCACGGCCGGCCGGAGGTCGCGTCGCTGCCGCACCACGGAGCGCATCCGTCGCTCGACGCGGCCCTCGCCCTGGACCCGCAGACCGGTTAGGCCGTGCTGTCGAAGCTGCTGGTCAGGCTCGGGTTCGAGCTGGACCAGGAGCGGCCCTCGCGGCGGTCCCGGTCACTACGCGGGCTGGCTGGGAAACTCGGCCGGGTTCAGGGTCGAGGTCGTCGCCGATGCGTGACCGACCCGCCGGCCACGGCGGCACGACGACGCCGGCCCCGGAGTCTTCGGGCCGGCGTCATGGTGGGGCGTGGTGCGTTCAGCGGGTGGCGACGACGCGGCCGTCGGCGGCTACGTAGACGTCGACCTCCCGCCCGCCGGGCCGGGTGATCTCGATCTCCCAGCGGGCACCGTGGTCGTCCTCATGGCCCCAGGAGGTGACGCGACCATCGCCGACGTGGCTCAGGCGATCTGCTTGGCCTCGGCGAGGGTGATCTCACCGTTGCCGGTGGTCGGAGCGGCGGGAGCGGACGGGGCAGGGGCCGGGGCGACGATTTTGGCGGCATCGAGGCTGATGCCGGTGGCGGTGGCCTCCCCGGATCCTGCGGCGTCGGACGTGCCGCACCCCGCGAGAAGGAGGGCGCCACCGAGGATGGCGGCGGACAGGGCGGGGAGGGCGGGGAGGGTGTGGCGGGTGTTGCTGGTGCGCGTGCTCATGGGTGTCGTCTCCGGGGCCTTGGTCTGGCCAGGCCCGTCGTCGAGGTCGCGGTCGCGGCTGGGGACCGCGGGGCCGACGGGTCGTCGGTCTCCGGCTTGGTGTGGGAGACCCTGGCAGCCCACGGTGGGCGCGAACGCCGTCTGGCGGCACGCGAACGCGCATCTGGCACACCGGAAGCACGCCCCAGACCCGGCCCGCCCGGCGGGGACCAGCGGCCCGGGCAAGGCCCGAGCCGCGTCGGAGATCACGTCACGTGACACGACCCCGAGGCTTACCCATCGGGGGGACCGATCGGGTCTGGCGGGACGCCGTGGTCACGGACGGTCCGGACCGGCCGTCCCGCGCGGGTCGTCGCCCCACGGCTCGCCGCGCCGCGACCCACCACGCCGCGGGCCGCGGGCTTCGCCCGGGCCACGGTGGCCGCGCGGGCCGTCCTGCGTGGCCCACGGGCCGCGCGCCTCGCCCCACGGTGCGGCCGGCCGGCCGAACCCTCGGGGCCGGGGCCGAACCCGTGCGGGCCGAACCCGCGACGCCGCCACCCGTCGTCGCCGAGCTCCTGGTCGACGCGGTCGAGGATGCGGGCGAGGTAGCCCGAGAGCCGGGTCACCTCGTCGTCGTCGAGGGCGTCGAGCAGGTCGTCGCCCGTGACGGGCAGCTCGGCCGCCTGCTCGGCGGCCTGCCCGGCCTCGGTCAGCCGCACGACGACCACGCGCTTGTCCTCGGCGGACGGCTCGCGCTCGACGAGGCCCTGCCGTTCGAGCTTGGCCAGCAGCTCGGCGAGCGCCTGGCGTGACATGCCGAGCAGGAACGTCAGCTCGCGCTGCGTGGTCTCGGGCTTGAGCTTGAGCAGGGCCAGCACTCGGCCCTGGCCCTGGCTCGGGTCGAGCCAGGGTGCGCCCCGTCCGGGGCGAGCCGCGCGGCGCAGCAGCCGCATCTGGAGCATGCCGACCGTGGCGAGCCGCTGGGCGGTCTCCTGGCGCGGGTCGGTTGCCTGGCCCTCGGGGGCGTCTGGTCGTCACGGCGCTCGGTGGGCGTGACGTCGGGGGTGTTGTCGTTCTCGTTCATGGTGCGTACTCCTGGGGAGGAAGACTCGGGTGTTGTCAGGTACCTGACAGAAAGGATGCGCCCTCGAATCCCGTTTGTCAAGTGCTTGACTGTCTGGCCCTGACAATCGCGCCCGTGCCACGCTCCCCCGCATCGCGCGCCCCTCACCCGCCCGGCCCGCGCACCGCCGGATACGGTCGGCGCGCCTCCGAGAGCTGCCCGGCGTCAGCAACCCCGGCGCTCTCGGCGTTCTCCTGGTGCACGCGTGCCTCGCACGCGCACCTCGGCCCTCGGACCCGGGAGGTGATCCACGTGGAACCTGCGAGTAGTCGCACGACCGTCCCGCCCTCACCGACCCCCCACACCGAACCGGAGAACACCCATGCTCCTGGAGAACACCGCGCGCCTTGACGCGCTCGCAGTCGAGACCCCCCGGGCCCGCCGCAGCGGCACGAGCGTCCTGGAGAGGCCGCGCACCGGGCACTCCCCCGCCGCCGGGCAGGCCGCCACGAACCTCCGCACGGGCCATCAGCCGCACACGGCCGGGCGCATCATGACCACCAGGCTCGTCAGCGTGCGCCGCGACGAGACCGCGGCTGCCGCCCTGGAGCAGGTGCGCCGGCTCGCGAACGAGACCGAGACCATCGACACCCTCTACGTGACCGGCGCCGGCCGCCGGCTCGAAGGCGTGCTGACGCTGCGCGACCTGCTGGCCGCCGACCCGGGCTCGGTCGTCGACGACCTCATGTCGCGCACCGACGTCGCGGTCGCCACCGGCACCGCACAGGAGCAGGTCGCTCGCCTGCTCCATGAGCTCGGCCTGCTCGCCGTGCCCGTCGTCGACGAGGAGGCCCGTCTGGTCGGCATCGTGACCGCCGACGACGTCTCCGGCCACGCCGGCCTCGCCGACGCCCGCAACGAGGCAGACCGCAGCGCCCTCCTGGTCCACGGCAGCATCGCGCACATCTGGAAGGTGCGCCTGCCGTTCCTCCTCATCACGCTGGTCGCAGGGGTGCTCGCCGGCCTGGTCATCGAAGGCTTCGAGGAGGCGCTCGAGTCGATCGCGGCGGTCGCCGTCTTCATCCCGCTCATCATGGACATGGGCGGCAACGTCGGCACGCAGTCCTCGACGGTGTTCGCCCGCGGCGTCGTGCTCGGCCACATCCACATGTCGCGGTTCCGCGACCACTTCCTCAAGGAGGTCGGCGTCGGGCTGAGCCTCGGCGTCCTCGTCGGGACGGTCTCGGGCGTCATCGCCGCGCTGTGGCAGGGCATGCCCCTGCTGGGCCTGGCGGTGGGGCTGGCGCTCGTCGCGGCGATGACGCTCGCCTCCCTGCTCGGGTTCCTCGTGCCGTACGTGCTCATCCGGCTCGGCATCGACCAGGCCGCCGGGTCCGCGCCGATCATCACGTCCATCAAGGACATCGCCGGGCTGCTCATCTACTTCGGGTTCGTGAGCCTGTTCCTGGCCCACCTGATGTGACCGCCCCGAGGCGAGCGCGCGCCGCCGTCCCGGCGGTGGACCAGCGGCGCGCGCTCGGCATGGCGCCATCCTCTTTTCCAGGGACCCCACGCCCCACGAGACCCAGCACGGTTCTGCCGGGGGAACCCGGACTCGGCAGGGAACCAGCACGACCACGGGTCACCTGATCACCGGCACCTGCCCGTGGAGCACGCCTAACCCTCACGTTCCACCTGACAGTCACGGTGGCGTCAGCCCAACGATCCGGCCACATCCCGCCCCCACCCGAGGATCGCCCGCCGCGGGACTCCGCCCCCAACCCTCACGTTCGACGTGAACCTGAGACGGCTCGCCGCCCCGCCCGAGGGAGCGCGCCTCGGCTCACCGGGCACCCGCGCGTCGCACGCGGCGCACCCGCGCCAGCACGGCGAGGATCGCCGCGAGCAGCACGCCGGGCCCCACGACCCACACCCAGCGGGTCAGCCACCACGTGGTCGACGTCTCGGTCGCGAGCACGAACCCCGCCCGCTCGTACAGCCACAGGAACGCCACCAGCGCCGTCATGTGCCACACGAACACGGGCATCGTCAGGGAGTTGGCCACGACCACGGCACGCCACGGTCCGCGTCGCCGCAGCCACGCGGCCAGCGCGGGCCGCGCCAGCAGCGCGAGCCCGAGCTGGAAGACCGCGAGCGCCATGACGGGCGCCGTCGTCGGGAACATGTTGCTCATCCGCTCACCGGCGACCGAGACCATGGAGCGCGGGTAGGGGCCCAGCGTGGTGAGCAGGACGAGGCCCAGGAGGCCGGCGGTGGCCACGGCCGCGGGGCGCCGCCACCCGCCGGCCAGCAGCGTGCCGTCGCGCCAGAAGTACCCGAGCTGGTGGGCGAACAGCCACACGGCGAGCGACCCGGCGAGCCCGACCACGGGCTGCCCCCACCCGAGGCCGAGCCGGAGGGTGTCGGCGGCGAGCACGGCGACGGCGAGCACGGCGGGCACCCGCCACCCCCAGGCGAGGTGCGCGCGGGCGGTGAGCGGCACGGCGGCCACGGCGGCGCCGTAGACGCCCAGGAACCACAGGGGGGCGAGCACGGCGGCTCCCCAGTGCAGCACGCTGGGCCGTCCGGCGGCGAGCATCGCGAGGTCGAACACGGCCCAGCAGGCGACCCAGGGCACGAGGGGAAGGGCCAGCCGGCGCAGGCGCGCTTTCAGGAAGCGGGCGGCGCCCCGCCGTCGCGGGTCACGGCCTGCCAGCCGGCGAGGTTGGCGTAGCCGCCGACGAGGAAGAAGACGGGCATGACCTGGAACACCCAGGTCATCGCCCATCCGCCGGGCACGTCGGGGATCGGGTTGGGCATGGTCAGCACGCCGTCGGGACGCCAGTGCGTCAGCGAGAGGGACCAGTGCCACAGCACGACGACGCCGATGGCGAGCACGCGCAGCAGGTCGACGACGCGTTCGCGGCTCGCGGGTGTCGCGTCGACCAGCGCGTCGAGGCTCGAAGGTGTGCGCTCGGCGGGGCGGTCGCTCACGGGGTCCTCCGTACGGGGGTGCGTGCGGGGCACGCCCCGCCGTCCCGGACGGGACCCTGTCAGTCTCGCCGACGCAGACGCGGTGCGCGTGCGGCGGCGCTTCGTGCCGCGCCCGGGGGCGCCGTGCTCGCGGTGGGTGCGCCGCGGACACGGCGGCGCGCCCACGACCGTGCGGGTCGTGGGCGCGCCGGGTGCGCGGTGGCGGGTCAGGCGGTGGCGGGTCAGGTGGTGACGGGTCAGGCGGTGGCGGGTCAGGCGGTGGCGGGTCAGGCGGTGGCGGGTCAGGCGCGAGCGGCCCCGGCCTCCGCGGCGACGTCGGTGGTCTCGCTGGCCTCGGTGGCCTCGCGGCGCAGCGACTTCAGGGCGATGACCACCCCGGCGCAGACGGCCGACCCGACGACGACGGCGACGGCGAACGCCAGCGGGTTGCCGATGAGCGGCAGCACCCACACGCCGCCGTGGGGGGCGCGCAGCGTCGAGCCGAACGCCATGACCAGCCCGCCGGTGACGGCAGAGCCGACGATGGAGGACGCGAGCACGCGCCACGGGTCGAGGGCCGCGAACGGGATGGCACCCTCGGAGATGAACGATGCGCCCAGCAGCCACGCCGCCTTGCCGTTCTCGCGCTCGGCCTGGGAGAACAGCGCCTTGCGGACCTGGGTGGCCAGCGCCATGCCGAGCGGGGCGACCATGCCGGCCGCCATGACGGCGGCCATGATCTTGTACTGGGCGGCGTCGGGGGCCAGGCCCGGCGTCGCCAGGCCGGTGGTGGCGAAGACGTAGGCGACCTTGTTGACGGGGCCGCCGAGGTCGAAGCCCATCATGGCCCCGAGGATGACGCCCAGCAGGATCGCGCTCTGGCCCGAGAGCCCGCCCAGCCAGCTGGTCAGCGCGTCCATGAGCGCGGCGATGGGGCGGCCGATGACGACGAGCATGAGGCCGCCGGTGACGAGCGTCGACAGCAGCGGGATGACGACGACGGGCATGATGCCGCGCACGCCGCGCGGCACGGGCCACCGCGAGATCCACAGGGCGAGGAACCCGCCGAGGAAGCCCGCGGCGAGCCCGCCGAGGAACCCGGCGCCGACGGTCACGGCGACCGCTCCTCCGACGAACCCGGGCACGATGCCGGGCCGGTCGGCGATCGCGTAGGCGATGAACCCGGCGAGCACGGGCACGAGGAACCCGAACGCGGCACCGCCGACGACGAACAGCAGCGCCGCCCAGTGCTGGCCCGAGGCGACCGAGAAGTCGTGGATGAGCGTGTCGGCGCCGACCTGGGTGACCTCGACGGCACCGTTGCGCCCCCACGCGGCCTGGGCGAGCATGAAGGACAGCGCGATGAGGATGCCGCCCGCGGCGACGAACGGGATCATGTAGGAGATGCCCGTCATGAGCCACTGGCGCACGCGCGTCGCGGTGGACGCTCCGGCCTCGACCTTGGTGGCGGGTGCTGCGGCCGGGGCCGGGGACGCCGGTGCGGGGTCGGCCTCGACGGCGGCGACGGCCTGGGCGATGACGCCGGCGGCGTCGTGGACGGCCTTCTTCACGCCGACGTCGACCGTCGGCTTGCCGGCGAACCGGCCCTTGTCCTTGACCTCGAGGTCGGCGGCGAAGATGACGCCGTCCGCGGCGGCGACGGTGGCCGGGTCGAGCGGGGTGGAGCCCGCCGCGCCCTGGGTCTCGACGACGACGTCGTGACCGGCGGCCTTGCCCGCCTGCTCGAGGGCCTCGGCGGCCATGTAGGTGTGCGCGATGCCCGTCGGGCACGACGTCACGGCGACGAGTCTCATGCGGGAACGACCTCCTGGGCGATGATCGCGGCCACGGCGTCGGCGTCGGGCGCGGTGCGGATCGCGTCACGGAAGCTCGTGTGCATGAGGCGCCGCGCGAGCGCCGCGAGGATCTTCAGGTGCTCCTCGGCGCCCCCGGCGGGCGCGGCGATGAGGAACACGAGGGTGGCGTCGCCGTCGGGGCCGCCGAAGTCGACGCCGCCGGGCACCCGCCCGACGGCGAGCGACGGCACGGTCACGTGCGCCGACTTGGCGTGCGGCAGGCCGACGGCGCCGGGCATGCCGGTCGCGGTCGTGACCTCACGGGCGAGGACGTCGGCGACGAAGCCGTCCAGGTCGCTCACGCGTCCCGCCGCGGCCAGCAGCGAGGCGAGCTGCCGGATCACGGCCTGGCGGTCGGTGCTCGTCACGTCGATCGCGACGAGCTCGGGGGTGGTCAGTGCGGTCATGTCCTACAGCTCCTCAACTGCGACGGCGAGGTTGGGGTTGGTGACGACGTCGACGTCGTCGGGGTGGATCTGGGCGGGAGCCGGCACCTTGCTGCCGGGCAGCCGCACGGCGGCACGGCCCCAGGCGACGGCGGTGCGCAGCGCCTCCTCGGGTCCGCGGTCGCTCGCGGAGAGGTAGCCGGCCAGGGTCACGTCGCCCGCGCCGACGGTGGACAGCGGCACGAGCCGGGGCCCGCCCGCCCACCAGGTGGCGTCCGCGGTGACGAGCGCGGCGCCGTGCGCGCCCAGCGACACGAGCACCTCGTCGGCGCCGGCGGTGGTGACCTCGCGCGCGGCGCGCACGACCTCCCCGAGCGTGTGCAGGCGGCGCCCGACCAGCTCGGCGAGCTCGTCCTCGTTGGGTTTGACCAGGCTCGCGACTCCGGCCTTGACGGCGTACGCCAGCGGCGCCCCGACGTGTCGAGCACGAAGCGGGCCCCGGCGTCCGCGCAGACCCGTCCGAGCCGCACGTAGAAGTCGTCGGCCACGCCTCCCGGCAGGCTCCCGGCGCCCACGACGACGGCACCCGGGCCGGCCTGCACGAGGGTGGACCGCACGGCGTCCAGCACCGCGCGCACCTCGTCGCTCGACAGCACGACGCCGGGGGCGTTGAGCTTGGTGGTGCGCCCGGCGTCGTCGACGACCGTCACGTTGGAGCGGGTCTCTCCCCTGGCCGCGACGGGCACCGTCGCGATGTGCGCCTCGGCGAGCAGGCGCACGAACTGGTCGCCGTCCTCGCCGCCGGCGGGGAAGACGGCGGTGGCGGCGACGTCGTGCGCGGTCAGGGCGCGTGCGACGTTGACGCCCTTGCCGCCCGGGTCCTTGCGCGCGGCGGCCGCCCGCACGACGGTGCCGACGGTCAGGTCCCGCACCTGGAAGGTGCGGTCCAGGCTCGGGTTCGGCGTGACGGTGACGATCATGCGCGCACCACCCGGACGCCTGCGGCCTGCAGCTCGTCCCCGAGCACGGGTTCGAGGCCGGCGTCGGTGACCAGCGTGTCGACGGCGCCCACGGGCGCCACCAGGCCCAGGTCGGTACGCCCGACCTTGGTGTGGTCGGCGAGGACGACGACGCGCTTGCCGGCGCGCACCAGGGCGCGCTTGACCTCGGCCTCGGCCAGGTCGGGCGTGGTCACGCCGTCCTCGACCGTCAGGCCGTTGGCGCCCAGGAAGACGACCTCGGCGCGCACGTCGGCCAGCGAGCGCTGGGCCCAGGCGCCGACGGCGGCGAGCGTGCGGCCGCGGATCGTGCCGCCCACCAGGTGGAGGGTGATGTGGGGCCGGCCTGCGAGGAGCGTCGCGATGGGCAGCGAGTGGGTGACGACGCTGAGCTCCCGGTCGGCCGGCAGGAGCTCGGCGAGGCGGTAGGTCGTGGTGCCGGCGTCGAGGATGAGCGACCCGCCGTCGGGCAGCTCGGCGAGCGCCGCCTGGGCGATGGCCTGCTTCTCGGCCGAGTGCACGCCCTGTCGCGTGTCGACCCCGCGCTCGAACCCGAGGTGCTCGAGCGGGATCGCCCCGCCGTGCACGCGGCGCAGCAGCCCGCGCCGTTCGAGCTGCGTCAGGTCTCGGCGCACCGTCTCGGGTGTCACGTCGAGCTCCGCGGCGAGCGTGGCCACCTCGACCCGTCCGTCCGCGCGGGCCCGATCCACGATCGCCCGCAGCCGTTCTTGTGCGTACACATCGACTCCGTCGTCCGACCGCTCGCTGTGAGCGGTGTCCTTTTGTTTGAGTCTGTTGTACGCCCGGTTCTGTCCGCTGTCTATTGTTTTGGCGCAATGAGCGCGGTTTCGGATCGATTCAGACATGGGTCGGGGGCGGTGGCACGCGCCACCGCCCCCGATCGCCTCGTCAGACCGCGGTGTACCCGCCGTCGACCAGGTGGTAGCTGCCGGTGACGAACGCCGCGTCGTCGCTCAGCAGGAACGCGACCACCCCCGCGACCTCGTCCGGCTCACCGAGCCGGCCCATCGCGTGCTTCGCCGCGACGTCGGCCGTGATCTCCTCGGGCAGCGCCGTCAGCAGCGGCGTCGCGATGTACCCGGGGCCCACGGCGTTGACCCGCACGCCCGAACGGCCGTAGTCCGACCCGACCGCCTTCGTCAGCCCGACGATGCCGTGCTTGGCCGCCGTGTACGCCGGGTTGCTCGGCACCGCGATCGACCCGGCGATCGAGGACATGTTCACCACGGCGCCGCCCCCCGAGGCCATGATGGCCGGCAGCTCGTAGTGCAGGCAGTACGCGATCCCGCTCAGGTCGACCGCGATGACCCGGTCCCAGTCCTCGACCGGCAGGTCGGCGATCGGCAGGTTCGGGCCCGGGATGCCCGCGTTGTTCACCGCCAGGTGCAGGCCGCCGAGCTCCGCGACCACCGTCTCGACGGCCCGGCGGTCGTCGTCCGCGTCGGCCACGTCCTGCCGCAGCGCGATGCCGCGCCCCCCGGCCTGCTCGACCAGCGCCAGCGTCGCCTGCGCCGCAGCCAGGTCCAGGTCGCTCACCGCGACCGCCGCGCCCTCCGCCGCGAGCCGCAACGCCACCGCCCGGCCGATGCCGGACCCGGCGCCCGTGACCAGCGCGCACTTCCCGTGGAATCTCATCGTTCAACCTCCAGGCTCGGACGGCAGATACCGCGACCGTACGAGCGTCCCGGCACACCCGCCCCGCCCACGGCGGTCACCGCCCTGAGCCGTTGCTCACACCGCCCCTCACTCGTAGCTGATCGCGTCCAGCACCCGCAGCCGCGCCGCCCGCGCCGCCGGCCACACCGCGGCCACCGCGCCGACGACGACCGCCAGCGCCACCATCGCGCCCAGGCTCCCCCACGGCACCACGAGCGTGCTCAAGCCCTGGTCGGCCAGGACGCGCGGGAACACCGACGCGATGCCCACCCCGATGCCCAGCCCCAGCACCGTCCCGAACACCGCCGTCAGCACCGACTCGATGGTCACCGTCCCCGCGAGCTGCAGACGCCCCAGGCCCACCGCCCGCAGCAGCCCGATCTCGCGCGTGCGCTCGATGACCGACATCGCCAGCGTGTTCACGATGCCCAGCACCGCGATGACGATCGACAGCCCCAGCAGCGCGTACAACACGGCCAGCATCTGGTCGATCTGCGCCGCCAGGCTGGAGACGAACTCGTCCGAGTCCATGACCGAGACCACCACGTACGGGCGCACCGCCGCGGTCACCTCGGCACGCAGCGCCTCCGCGTCCACCCCCGGCGCGGCCACCACGAACGCCGCGTCCGCGACCTGACGCTCGGGCGGCACCAGCGCGTCGAGCAGGTCGCGCCCCACGATCACCGACGCGCCGATCGCCGACGAGTCGAAGACCCCGCCCACGACCACCGGGCGCGCCACGCCGTCGGCCGTCAGCGTCAGCGTGTCGCCCACGGCCCAGCCGCCGTCACGAGCCGCCGACTTGGCCACCAGGGCCTGCCCGCGATCCACCGCCGACGCCTGACCCTCGATCACCTCGGGCCGCAACGTCCCCCGAGCACCCCCGGCTCCAGCCCCATGACCAGGGCCATGTCCGCCGCCGACGGCGTCTGCTCGCCCGACGTGACCAGCACCCCCGACCACCAGTCCGGGTCCACGCGCCCGACGGCGTCGAGCGCCGCCACGTCCGCCAGCGCCCCCGCCGGGATGGTGCCCATGTTCGGGCCACGCAGCACCAGGTCCGCGTGCGCCTCCGCCTCGACGGCCGACGCGACGGAGGCGTTGGCGCTCGCGGCCAGCACCGACGCGGCGCCCACCAGGGCCATGCCGATCATGAGCGCGCCCGCGGTGGCGGCCGTGCGCTTGGGGTTGCGGGTGGCGTTGCCGCGCGCCAGGCCACCCACCGGGCGGGCGAGCGCGGCCACCGGGGCGCCCAGCGCGCCCACGACGACGCGGGCCAGCCAGGGCCCGAGGGCGAGCGCCCCGAACAGCACCCCGGCGGCGCCCACGCCCAGCGCGGGGCCCGCGCCGTCGGCGTCGGGACGCACGCCCGCCCCGACGACGAGGGCCGCGCCGCCCACCGCGAGCACCAGGCCGACCACGACGCGCCACCGTGAGGTGCGGTCGCTCGTGGAGACCTCGTCACGCATGGCCTCCACGGGCGGCACGACGGCGGCGCGGCGCGCGGGCAGCGCCGCCGCGACGACCGAGACGACGACGCCGATGACGACGCACACCACGACGGTCGTGACGGTCACGGGGACCTCGCCCGCGAGGTCCATGCCGACGGCCTCCAGGCCGGCGCGCGCGAGCTCGACCAGCCCGAACCCGGCCAGCACGCCGATCGCCGAGCCGAGCAGGCCCACCACGGCGGCCTGCAGCACGATCGAGGCGAACACCTGCCGCGGCGAGGCGCCCACGGCGCGCAGGAGCGCGAACTCGCGCACGCGCTGGCGCACCGCCATCGAGAAGGTGTTGGCGATGATGAACCCGCCCACGAACAGGGCGATGGCGGCGAAGACGACGAGGAACGTCGTCATGAACCCGAGCATCTCGTCGATGTCGGCACGGGTCTCGTCGCGCAACTGCTGCCCGCGCACGACCTCGCTGGGCGTGGGCGCGCCCTCGAGCACGGGGGCGACGCGCTCGACCAGCTCCTGCTCGCTGACGCCCGGGTCGGCGTAGACCGCGATGGTCGGCACGCGCCCGTCGGGGGCGAACTGGGCGGCGGCCACGGCACGGTCGATGAGCACGATGGTCGCCCCGGCCATGGGCCCGCCGAGAGACATCTCGCCCACGACGGTGACGGTGCGGACCTCGCCGTCCACGACGAGCCGGGTGGTGTCGCCGACGGCGAGCCCCGACGCCTCCAGGGTCGCCTCCTCGAGCGCGATCTCGTCCGGTCCGCGCGGCGCGTGCCCGGCCAGCAGGGTGGCCGTCGGGTCGTCGGGGCCGATGCCGGTCGCGAAGCTGGGCGCCTGCGTGGACTGCACGGCGGTGCCGTCCTTGCCGACCAGCACGACCGGGGCCGACAGCTCGGGGATCGCCACCCGGACGCCGTCGACGGCGTCGATCCGGCTCACCAGGGAGGTGTCGACGGTGTTGCGGCTCGACCCGGCGAAGTCCATCGGGTTGGCCGAGGCGGCCTCCTGCGAGCCGCGCACGAACGCGTCCGCGTTGGCGCCAGCCTCGACGATGCCGTCGAACGTCGTCGACAGCATCGTGCGCAGGGACAGGGTTCCGGCCATGAAGGCGACGCCCAGCGCGACCGCAAGCAGGGACATCAGGAAGCGGACCAGGTGCGCGCTGATGCCGCGCAGCGCGATGCGCAGCATCAGGCGCTCGCCCCGCTCACGGCGACGGACGCCGCACCCGTCGCGCGCAGCGCACCCAGGGCGTCGAGCACGGACTGCGGGGTCGGGTCGACGGTCTCGCCCACGAGCCGCCCGTCGGCCAGGAACAGCACGCGGTGGGCGTAGGACGCCGCCGTCGGGTCGTGCGTGACCATGACGACCGACTGGCCCAGGCCGTCGACGCTGCGGCGCAGGAACCCGAGCACCTCGGCCGACGAGGTCGAGTCGAGGTTGCCCGTGGGCTCGTCGGCGAACACGACGGCGGGGCGCGCCACGAGGGCGCGGGCGCACGCCACCCGCTGCTGCTGGCCGCCCGAGAGCTGCGACGGCTTGTGGCCGAGCCGGTCGGCCAGGCCCACGGCCTCGATGACGGCGTCGAGGTGCGCGTGGTCCACCCGGCGGCGCGCGATGTCGAGGGGCAGCGTGATGTTCTCCAGGGCGGTGAGGGTCGGCACCAGGTTGAACGCCTGGAACACGAACCCGAGCCGGGTGCGGCGCAGCTTCGTCAGCCCGCGCTCGTTCATGGAGCTGACGCGCTCGCCGTCGACGACGACGTCGCCCGCGCTCGGGCGGTCCAGGCCGGCCATGCAGTGCATGAGGGTCGACTTGCCCGAGCCGGAGGGGCCCATGATCGCGGTGAGCTCGCCACGGCGGAAGTCCACGTCCACCCCGTCGAGCGCGCGCACGGCCGTCTCCCCCGTCCCGTACGTCTTCACCAGACCTCGCGCGGTCGCGATCAGGCCGTCGTCGTTCGTCATGCGGGCTCCTTCACGTTCCGGCGGCGCACCGCCGCGCGCCGCGGGGCGGGCGCGCGCCCACCAGCCACGAGACTCTCCCGCGCCGGGCGGCGGCGCTATCGGGGAGGCCCTGGAGACAGACCCTGAACGGCCCCTGAGCGGGCCCCCCTCACGCCTCGGGCGCGGGCTGCGGCACCTGGCCGACGGCGACCCAGCCGTGGTGCCCGGTGACCTCGGCGAGCTCCTCGGGCGTGAGCTCGACGGCGGAGGTGGCAGTGCCGCACGCCGGGAACACCGTCTCGAACCGGCGCAGCGACTCGTCGAGGTACACGGTCGCGGCGGGCGGGTTGCCGAACGGGCACACGCCGCCGGGTGCGTGGCCCGTGAGCTGCTCGACCTCGTCGCCGCCGAGCATGCGGGCCTTGACCCCGAACGCCGCCTTGAACGCGGCGTTGTGCGTGCGGGCGTCACCGGCGAGGACCACGAGGATGGCGGTGCCCGGCTCGGGGCCGCGGAAGCTCAGCGTCTTGGCGATGCGGGCGGGCTCGACGCCGAGCGCCGCCGCCGCCAGGTCGACCGTGGCGGACGACGCGTCGGTGACGATGATCCGGTCGTCCAGCCCGAAGCGGGCGAGATGGGTGCGGGCCAGGTCGAGGGACATGGCGCCGATCGTAGGGCCCAACCCCGGCGGCCGATCAAGCCCCCGCTGGGCACTCCCGCCAGGCACCCCCGCCGGGCGGCGGCTACCGTGAGGCCGCCATGGAGACGTTCGTCAAGGCCCGCCCCGGCGCCCCGCCCGGGTACTTCCGGAGCGAGGCGGCCGGTCTGCGCTGGCTGGCGGTGCCCGGAGGGCCGCGCGTCGTCGAGGTGCTCGACGCCGGGCAGGCGTCCCTGACCCTCGCCCGCGTGCCGCAGGTCCCGGCCACGCCCGCGGCCGCGGCAGACCTCGGGCGCCGCCTGGCGGTGATGCACGACGCCGGCGCGCCCGCGTGGGGGGCGCTGCCCCCGGGCGCGGACGCGGGGTTCTTCGGCCCGCTCGACGACCCGCTCCCCGTCCCGGGCGGCGCGTGGGACACCTGGGCGGAGTTCTACTGCGAGGCGCGCCTGGAGCCCGTGTGCGCGCTGGGCCGCCGGCGCGGCGTGTTCGACCGCGCCGACGAGGCCGCCTTCGACGCCGTCGCAGCACGCCTCGGCCGGCTCGCCGGCCCGGCCGCCGACGACGCCCCCGCCCGCCTGCACGGCGACCTGTGGTCGGGCAACGTGCTGTGGGCGCCGCGTCCCGGCGGCGGCACGCAGGCGGTGCTCATCGACCCGGCCGCGCACGGCGGGCACCGCGAGTGCGACCTGGCGATGCTCGCGCTGTTCGGGGCGCCCCACCTCGCCGAGACCCTGGCCGCCTACGACGGCGCGCACACGCTCGCGCCGGGCTGGCGTGAGCGCGTGCCGCTCCACCACCTGTTCCCGGTCGCGGCCCACGCGGTGCTGTTCGGCGGCGGGTACGTCGGCCAGACGCGGCGGCTGCTCGACCTGCTCAGCACGCGCGCCGCGCCTGCGCATTGAACAGCGCCCACGCCGCGACGTCGTCCACGTGCCTCACGCGCGTCGTCCCGCCGGGGCCGTCGGGCAGCGCGAACGTCACCGTGGCGAGCCGCCGTCGTCGCGCCCGCCAGCCCTGCCTGATCGTGACCGCCTGCGGGTGCTCGTGCCCCAGCACGGTGACGCGGCGCCGCCACCGCCCCGAGCGGACGACGACGATCGCGGGCGTCACTCGCACGCCCGCGTGCCGCCACCCGACCGGGGCCAGCGCGCGGGCGCGGCGCGGCGCGACGAGGAACCCGCACTCCGCCAGGTCGCGGCCGCTCAGCGCGGCCGCGATCGCGTCGGTCCCGTCGTGCCCCGCACCGGGCAGGGTGAGCCCGGCCAGCAGCAGCGCCTCGGGCACCGTGGCGAGCGGGCACAGGTCCGACGGCGAGGGCGCGTCGTCGTCCTCCTCGTCGTCGACGCCCGGCACGTTGACCTTGACCGACCACCAGCCCTGACCTCGCCACCACGGGGGCTGGGTCAGCGTGAGCGCCTGGACGCGCCGGGGGCGAGCGTGCGGCGGTGCGTCTCGGCGACACCGTGCCGCAGGGACAGCGACTGCCCGTCGTACCCGACGCGGAAGCGCACGGACCGTTCCACGACGGCCCAGCCGGCACGCGCCACCCCCGCGACCCCCGCGGTGCCCGCCAGCAGCACGGTGCCGACCACCCCCGCCGACCCGCCGCCCGCCCACGCGCCGACGCCCGCGCCGAGCGTCCACAGCGCGCCGACGGCCGCACCCCACACGGCGGGCGACCGGCGCACCGCGCGCCACGCGCGGCTCGCCGGGACGGCGACGACCGGCTCCGGCTCCTGACCGCACTGCTCCCCGTCGCGCTGCGCCTGGCCGAGCAGGCGTGCCCTTACCGCGAACACGTCCTCGCGCCGCAGGTACGTGAGCGCGACGGCCCGCTCGCCGTCGTCCGCGACCTCGGCCCTCAGGCCCCACAACCCGAACAGGCGCGCCGCCACGGGACGCACGAGGTCGGCCGACTGGATGCGGTCGAGCCGCACCGATCGCACGGTGCGCCTCGCCCGGCCCGAGCGGAGATGGACCGCGTCGTCGCCCACCAGGAACCACCGATGGCGCCACGCGACCAGGTCCGCGCCGATCATCATCGCCGCCCCGGCGACCCCCGCCACGACGCCCCAGCGCCAGAACCCGCCCGACAGGAGCCCGGCCAGGCTCACCCCGTCGGACAGCGCCGCACGCGCCTCCCGCAGCAGGAAGAAGGCCGCGATGCCGACCCGGCCCGCGTTGTCCACCAGGGCGGACGCCGGGTGAGTGCGGCGCCACCTCGGGTCGTCGGCAGGCGGAACCGCAGGCTCCGCCGGCGCCGCGATGCCGGACGGCGCCGCACCGGGCGCGTCGGGCGTGACGGACTCCTCGGGCGGCGTGACGGCGGACGTGTGCTTCGGGCCTGGCGGCACGCTCACGTCGCCTTCCGCAGCCGCACGCCGCGAGCCACCAGCCGGTCCCGCAGCGCCTCGGCCTCCGCCGTGGGCAGCCCGGGGATCGACGTCGAGCTCGCCGCCGCCCGGAACGAGACGCTGGCCAGACCCAGGCGACGGTCGATCGGGCCCTCGACCAGCTCGACGGACTGGAGCCGGTGGTAGGGCAGCGCCTTCGTCTCACGCCAGACCCAGCCCTTGCGGACCACCAGGTCGCTGTCACGCTCCGCCCACCCGATGGCGGCGACCTGCGCGGGCGAGGCCGCCGCCGACCCGAGGACGGCGAGGAACGGACCCGCCAGGAACCACCACCACGGCGAGACCACCACCGCGAGCGCCACCCCGGCGGCGGCCGGGACCGCGCACCAGGCCAGCGTGGCCAGGACGCGCCCGCGGACCAGGCGGGGCGAGACGGGCTTCCATGCGACGTCGTCGAGACCAGGGCATGCGCTCACGGTGATTCAGCGTGCCGGTGCGGGCTGCCGTTGGTCAACGAGGCGACGGGACTCGATCCGCCGTCGCCCGGCAGGTGGTGCGGACGTCGCGGTCAGGCGGCGCCGCGTACCGGGGCGCCCGTCCGGGCGGCCACGTCGTCCGCGCCGACCCCGGGTGCGAGCTCGACCAGCTCCAGGCCGTCGGCGGTCACGTCGAGCACCGCGAGGTCGGTGATGATGCGGTCGACGACGCCCGCGCCGGTCAGCGGGAGCGTGTTCTCGGCGAGGATCTTGGGGGTTCCGTCCTTGGCGGTGTGCTCCATGAGGACGACGACGCGCCGGGCGCCGTGCACCAGGTCCATCGCGCCGCCCATGCCCTTGACCAGCTTGCCCGGCACGACCCAGTTGCTCAGGTCGCCGCGTGCGCTGACCTGCATGCCGCCGAGGATCGCGGCGTCGATCTTGCCCGACCGGATCATGCCGAAGCTCGTCGCCGAGTCGAAGAAGCACGCGCCGCGCGTCGT
Source organism: Xylanimonas allomyrinae (assembly GCF_004135345.1). Lineage (NCBI taxonomy): Bacteria > Bacillati > Actinomycetota > Actinomycetes > Micrococcales > Promicromonosporaceae > Xylanimonas > Xylanimonas allomyrinae. The sequence goes on along the minus strand of NZ_CP035495.1, from coordinate 961,555 downwards.
CGTCACGGTCTCCTTGCCGGCGTTGATGAGGTCCGCGTCCTCCTCGCCCTCCCACGGGTACTCCCCCAGGCCGAGGATGCCGTTCTCCGACTGGAGCACGATCTGCACGCCTGGCGGGATCTGCCCCGGCACGAGCGTCGGGATGCCGATGCCCAGGTTCACGTAGTCGCCGTCGCGCAGCTCCTGGGCTGCGCGGGCCGCCATCTGCTCGCGTGTCCACACCATCTCAGGCCTCCTTGTCCGGCGCGGGGCGCACGGTGCGCCTCTCGATCCCCTTGAGGGACGCCTGGGCGGGCGTCAGTCGTAGCACCGCCTGCACGTACGCGCCCGGCAGGTGGACGGCGTCGGGGTCGAGCGTGCCCGCGGGCACGACCTCCTCGACCTCGGCGATCGTGACGTGTGCGGCCATGGCACACAGCGGGTTGAAGTTGCGTGCCGCCTTGCGGAACACGAGGTTGCCGTGGGTGTCGCCCTTCCAGGCGCGTACGAGAGCGACGTCGGCACGCAGCGCCTCCTCGCGGACGAAGACCGTGGGCGTGCCGTCCCAGTCGAACGTCTCGGTCGGCTTGGGCTGCGAGGCGAGCGCCACGGAGCCGTCGGGCGCGTACCTGATCGGCAGCCCGCCGTCGGCGACGACGGTGCCGACGCCGGTGCGCGTGTAGAACGCCGCCAGGCCCGAGCCGCCGGCGCGCAGCCGCTCGGCGAGGGTGCCCTGGGGGTTGAGCTCGATCTCGACCTGCCCGGCGAGGTACTGGCGTTCCAGCTCGCGGTTCTCACCCACGTAGGAGGCGATCAGCCGCCGGATCTGGCCGTTCTCGAGCAGCAGCGAGTTGCCGATCCCCGCCAGGCCGCAGTTGTTCGACACGATCGTCAGGTCTGCGGTGCCACGATCGGCGAGCGCCTGGAGCAGCACCGCGGGGATCCCGCAGACGCCGAAGCCGCCCGTGGCGACGGTCATCCCGTCGCGGACGACCGCGACCGCCGTGGCGGGGTCGGTGACCAGCTTGTCCATGTTCGTCGTCTCCTCAGTTCAGCCGGGCGAGCTGTTCGAGCACGCGCTCGGGCACGGCGTCGGCCGGCAGCGTGGCCAGCAGGACGTCGCCGTCGATGTCCGGGTCGCCGCCCGCCCAGTACTCGGAGGGGATCTGGCCGATCGACGCCGGTCCCAGCGTCTCGACCTCGCCGGCGGAGCGCAGCGCGACCGCCCAGCCCAGGTGCGCGGCCACGTTGGCGATCGACGTGTAGGAGGCGAGCGACTCGGGTGCGACGACGGCGCCGCCGGTGTCGCCCGCGCCTTCGGAGAGCACGAGTGCCACGCGCGCACCGGCGAGCTTGCCGAGCCATTCGGCGACGTACACCGAGGCGGTGTCGGCGGCGTCCTCGTCGACCACGTCGAGCGGCGTGCCCGCGGCGGCGGCGGCGATCGCGGCCCAGCGGCCCGGCGACGGGCACGCGAGCACGATCGGGCGCTGCGTCTGGAGCGCGATCGTCGACAGGTGCGAGAGCACCTCTTCTGTCGCCTCGGCCGACGCGAGGAGGGTGCGCAGCGCGTAGCCGGGCCGTGAGCGCTCGCCCATCGCGGCGACGAGCTGCGGGTGGCGGGCCAGGTGCGCGGCGTGCAGGGACGCGACGTCGACCCAGCCGGCGTCGGGGCCCAGCAGCGCCTGCACCTGGCCGGCGAAGCCCGTGAACGCCGCGAGGTCGCCCCACGGGATCGGCGCACCCTGGCGGATGACCGCGCGCGCGTAGGCGTCCGAGTCGATGAGCAGCGCGCGGCGCCGGCCGCTGGGCGGTGCCTGCACCAGGATGTCGAAGAGGTTTGCCATGGTCGTCCCTTCCGTTCGGGGAGGCCGGGCCCGTGCGGCCCGGCCTCCCGTGGTGCCTCAGGTGAGCCGGGTGACCTGCTCGCCGTGCCTGTCCTCGAGCTCGCGCACGCGCGCCTCGAGCCTGGCGATCTTCAGCTCGCGCCGGTCCGGCACGACGACGATCGGCAGGTCCTCGATCGGGGCGGTGACACGCTCGGGTCCGTCGATCGCGAAGACGGTCGCGGTCAGCTCGTCCGTCTCGCCCCACGACCCGTAGTAGAGGAGATCCGCGGGTGGCTCGGGAGTGACGAACTCGGCGACGAACTGGTCGAACGGCTTGCCGCGCTCCAGGCGCGCCTGCCGGGCGGCGGCACGGGCCGCGGTGGTCGCCGCCGCGTCCAGGCGGTACGTCTCGGGGTCGTAGCGGACCGCGAAGACGTCCTCGGCGACCTTGCGGCTGATGCGGCCCAGCTCGGCGTCCCGCACCACCGACTCGGGCGCTCGCTCCAGCGGGTCGCCGTACCCTCCGCCGGCGCCCTGGCTGATCATGTACAGCTCGCCGTCGTTGGCGCGGTCGTACTGCAGGCCCATGTGGGACGTCGTGTACTGGCCGTCCTCGAACGGGCGCTCGTTCATGACCTTCTCGATGGACAGGTCGAACGTCTTCGGGTCCCGGCGGATGTGCTCGTAGACGTTGGCGCCCTTGACCATGGCCAGCGGGTAGGCGCCGCAGCCGTAGCCGCCGTACATGCCGTAGACGGAGGAGAACTTCGAGCCCGAGGTCACCGTCATGAAGCCCCACTCGGGCGTGCCCTCGGCGGCGACGATCATCTCGTAGCCCATGCCGCCGGTGAACTTGCCGAAGCCCATGTTGTCGCGCACCAGGCGCTTGGACACGAGCTGCATGAAGGGCACCTCCTCCTCCATGACCTCCTGCTCGGCGGTGTCGGCCATCGCGCAGAACAGCGGGGAGACGGAGTCCTCGCCGTCGCGGAACGGCTTGGCCCCGCCGGGCATCCCGTTGAGGTCGGCGCACAGGTTGCCCACGGCGTCGCCGTGCTGGGTCACCCCGCCCCACAGGAACGTGTTGATCTGGTTGAACCAGTTCGCGACGGTGTTGCTGTACTTGTTCGGCGTCGAGAAGGACACGCGGCTGTAGAGCGCCTGGAACGCGCTGAACCCGCGGAACGAGGCCTGCAACGACTGGCCCATGGGCGCGTCGTACGACGCGTCGGCCCACGTGCCCTCGTCGGAGATGATCTCGATGCAGCTCATCGCGGAGGTGCAGCGCGGCAGGTCGGGCCACCAGAACGCGAGCACGGCCTGCATGAACATCGACTTGACCGAGCACAGCGGCGAGTTGATGGCCCGGTTGAGGATCTCGGGGCCGGTGCCGCGCAGGTCGACGGTCATCGTGTCGCCCTTGACCGTCATCTTGCAGGCGAACTTGATGAGGATGTTCTCCTTGAGCGTCGAGTCCATGAACTGGTCGAAGCGGTAGGTGCCGTCGGGCAGCTCGGCGATGCGCCGGCGCACCTCGGCGTCGACGTCCTCGACCGTGACGCGCAGCGCGGCGATGAACGTGTCGACGCCCACCTCGTCGATGACGGCGTCGATGCGGTCCATGATCTTGCGCACGGCCGTGATCTTGACCTTGAGGTCCGCGAGCTGGAGCTTGGGGTCGCGCACCGAGTGCTGGAGGAAGGTCAGCAGGTCGCGCCGCAGGTGCCCGCGCTCGACGATCTTGAACGGGCTCATGCGCAGCCCGTCGTCGAACGGCGTCTCCGAGCCGGACGGCATGCCGCCCGGCTCGCATGCGCCGTTCTCGCCCTCGTGGATGGTCGCGGCGACCCACGCGATGATCTCGCCGTCGCGCATGATCGGCATGATCATCGACTGGTCGGTGTTGTGGACGTTTCCGTAGCGGGCATCGTTGTGGATGAACCCGTCGCCCGGGTACACCCCGACCGTCGGCTCGTCCTTCCAGTACTTCATGATGTAGCGGATCGGGTGGTGCAGGATCGCGCTGAACGCGATCACCCCGTGGCACGACAGGTACGACACGTCGCCGGCGGCCGTGTAGATCGCCGTCGTCAGGTCGCCCCACTTGGCGCCCGGGGCGGCACCCTGCGCCTCGCACATCTCGTAGCCCTCGTCGAGAGCGCCCGCGATGCGCTTGCGGATGCGCTCGACCTGGAGGCGGTCGACGCCCTGGGCGATCGCCTCGTCCTCACGCACCGAACGGGACGCGATCGAGTGGTCGCGCATGATCTGCGGGTCCGGCCCGAGGAACAGCGTGGTCTCGTCCATGAACTGGTCGACCCACTCCTGCTCCTGCTCGCTGAGCAGCGGCGCCGGGCGTTCCTGGCTGATGGTCATGTCGGTTGCTCCTTTGCTGTCGACGGTCAGTCCTGCAGGAACCACACCGCGCCCTGACGGGTGGGCTCGAGCCGCCAGCCCGGCTCGACGAGGAAGGTCGTGTTCTCTGTCGTGACGATCGCCGGCCCGGCGATCACGTGGGCCGCGGTGAGCGCCGTCTGGTCGTACACCGGGGTGTCGAGAGCCTTCGCGTGCCCGATGAAGTACACCGGACGGCTGCCGACGGGCTGCGGCGTCGTGCGGGTGCCGCCCGTCTCGAGCGAGGCGAACTTGACCACGTCGCCGTCGACGTAGGACGCCACGCGCACCGTGTTGCAGCGGATCCCCGCCTCCGGGGCGGCCGACTCCGCGCCGAACCGGTGGCTGTAGACGGTGCCGAAGGTGCGGATGATCGACAGGACGTCGCCGACGCCGTGGACGCGGTCGATGCCGTCGAGCGCGACGGCCTGCGTCAGCAGCTGGTTGCCGTAGCGCATGTCCAGCTCGAGCCGGTGCCGCACGTCCTGGGCACGCACGCCCTGGCGCAGCAGGTCCTCCCGGCCGCGGGCCTCGAGCTCCTCGACGACGGCGTTGAAGGCCTCGTAGTCGTCGAACAGCTCCCTGCTGGTCGCGTTGTACATCGTCATGTGCACGCCGCGCTCGTGGAAGTGCAGCTGCTTCATGTTGCCCGCACCGCAGGCCGAGAACACCGACGAGAACGGCGGCGCGAGCACGCGCTTGATCCCGGCGTGCCGGGCGATGCCGCACGCGTGCAGCGGCCCGTTGCCGCCGTAGGCGAGCATGGTGAAGTCCTCCGGCAGGTAGCCGCGCACGCGCAGCTCCTTGCCGATGCCGATGGCCATCTGCTCGTCGACGCCGTCCTTGATGACGCGCGCCACGTCCACGACGTCCATGTCGAGCGGGTCGCACAGCGTCTCCTCGATCGCGAACCGCGCGCGGCGAGGGTTGAGCGTGATGAACCCGTTGGCGTAGTTCCCCGGGTCGAGGTAGCCGAGCAGCAGGTCCGCGTCGGTGACCGTCGGACGCAGCCCGCCGCGGTCGTAGCACGCCGGGCCCGGGTTGGAGCCGGCCGACTCGGGCCCGATCTTGATCGAGTCGTGGATGCGGTCGTAGGTGGCGATCGAGCCGCCACCCGCGCCGAGCGTGTCCAGGTGGACCATGGGCACGGACACGAGCCAGCGGTCGATGGTGGGCAGGAAGTCGTAGTGCTTGACCCCGCCCTCGGGCACGAGCCCGATGTCGAACGACGTGCCGCCCATGTCGGTCGAGATGACGTGGCCGAGGCCGGTCTCCGTCGACAGGTGCTCGGCCGCCCCGACCCCCGCGATCGGGCCCGAATGGATCGTCTGGAGCGCGTCCGTCGAGTTCATCTGCGCCATGCCGCCCGAGTTGTGGATCACGAGCATCGGCTTGGTGTAGCCGGAGTCGCGCAGGTTGGTCGACAGCTGCGACAGCGCGTGGAACATGATCTCGTGCAGGAACCCGTCGATGATCGTCGACGTCGCCCGCACGTACTCGCCCTTGCGCCCCGAGACCTGGTGGCCCAGCAGCACGGGGATCGCGCCGAGCTCGTGCGGGGGGAACTCGTCGAGGACGATCTCCTGGATCGCCAGCTCGTGGGCCGGGTTCTCGGTCGCGTTGACGAGGGAGACGACGATGGCCTCGGCCCCGGCGTCGACCAGCTCGCGCACCACGTGCCGCACGTCGTCGCGGTCGAGCGGTGCGACGATCCTGCCGGCCGAGTTCACGCGCTCACGCACCGACCGGATCATCGAGCGCGGCACGATCGGCTCGGGGCGCTCGGCGGCCGGAAGGTTCTGCTGCATGGTGTGGTCGAGGCCCTCGCCGTAGCCGCGTCCGCGCGAGAGCGGGATCGTGTCCTCGAAGCCGTGCGTGACGATCGCGGCGACCTTGGGGCCCTTGCGCTCGATGAGCGCGTTGGTGCCGAGCGTCGTCGCGTACCGCACCGAGTCGACGGCGGACAGCACGGCCTGCCGCTCGAGCCCCGCGCGGGTGCACGCCAGGTCGAGCGCCTCGTTGAACCCGAGCGCCAGGTTGTGGTGGGTGGTCAGCGCCTTGGCCTCGACATACGTGTCGTCCCAGACGAAGAAGCAGTCGGTGAACGTGCCGCCGATGTCGACGGAGATGCGTTTCATGTCGTGTCCCTCCTACGGGTGCGGTTTCAGCGGACCTGGCCGGCAGCCTTGAGGGCCGCGGTGTACGCCTGCGCGTCGTCGCCCGGGCCGTAGTTGTGGACCTCCTCGGCGTCGACGCCGCGCTCGGCCCACTGCTCGCGCAGCGCGGCGACGTCGATGAGCATGTCGATCGTCGGCGGGTGGCCCGGCGGCAGGTACTCGGCCTCGATCTGCGTGCCGCAGCCCGGGCAGTAGTACTCGACGATCCGGCAGTAGGCGGGGTCGGGGCTGAACGTGTACTCGTACCGTTCCGGGTCGATGATCGGCTGGTGGATCTCGCGCGGGTCGCGGTCGTAGGCGAGCGTGCCGCGCTTGTAGGTGTCGTGCGCCGAACCCATGTCGTGGGCGCACACGCGGCACACCCAACGCTCGGTGTCGAGGTCGATCACGAGGTACTCGGTCATCGGGACTCGCATGGGAGCACTCCTTCGGGGCGGTGAGGGGCGAGCGGGTCAGAGGGTGTCGTCGAGCAGCAGGTCGCCCGACGCGGTGACACGGAACGTCCAGCCCGGCAGCACGCGGGCGGTGAAGAACGGGCCCTCGATCAGTGCCGGGCCCTGGCCGGTCGCCCCCGGTGTCAGGTCGTCGAGCACATGCACGGGGACCTCGTCGACGACGTCGCCGGACGTGCGCACCATGCGCTTGCCGGCCACGGCCGCCGGCGTCGCCTCGAGCACGGAGTCGGGCGGGAGGGTCGGCTGCCCGAGCGGGGCGGAGACCGTCAGCCGCAGCGACAGCGCGAACCCGGGTTCGTCGACGGCGTCGCCGACGGCATACTCGCGCTGCCGCACCGGCTCGCCGTCCTCGGACTCCACGACCAGCTCCCAGCGGGCGCGGCACTCGGCGAGCTCGTACCCCTCCTGGTACATGTCGCGCTCGGCGCGCGCCACGAGCGACGCGTACGTCGCGGCGGTCGCCTCCGTCGTCGGCTCGGGCACGTGCACCTCGTACGTCTTGCCGACGTCGGAGAACGAGATGCCGAGGGCCGAGAACACGGCCGCCGTGCGCGGGATGAGCACGCGGCGCACCCCCGCGAGGCGGGCGGCGCCCGTGGCGCTCATGGGGCCGGCACCACCGAACGCTGCGACCGTCGAGTCCTCGCGCACCAGGTGCGCGAACGAGTCGGCGACGGCGGCGGTGTAGGCGGCCTCCATCCGCACGAGCGCCTCGTCGAGGCTGATGCCCAGCGGGTCGGCGACCGTCTCGGTGACCACGGCCCGCGACCGCTCCGGGTCGAGCACGAACGTGCCGTCGAGGTAGGTGTTCGCGTCGAGCACGCCCAGCAGCAGGTTGGCGTCGGTGATCGTCGCGTCCCTGCCACCGAACCCGAAGCACGCGGGACCCGGCGCCGCGCCGACCGAGCGCGGCCCGACGGCGATCTTGCCGTCGACGACCGAGATGACCGAGGAGCCGCCGACTCCCTTGGAGTGAACGCCGCTCATCGGGTACGAGATGGGCACGCCACGGATCGTGCCGCGCGGCTCGACGGCCACACGGTCGCCCTCGACGACGCCGACGTCCGTCGTCGTGCCGCCGATGTCCATCATGAGCGTGTGCGTCAGGCCGTAGACGCGCGTCAGCGCGGCCGTCCCCTCCAGTCCGCCGCGCGGCCCCGACGAGTACGTCTTGAGCGCGATCGACTTCGCGACACGTGACGACGCGCCGTCGTTGCGGTACACGAGCAGCGGGTTGGCGACCCGGTACTCCTTGAGCCGCCGTTCGGCCCCGTACAGGAAGCGCTCCATCGTGGGGTGGAGGAACGCGTTGACGACGCACGACCACACGCGCCGCGGCGTCGTGCGGTCGCCCGCCAGGTCCCAGGAGTAGATGAGCGGGATCGAGCCGAGCAGGTGGCGCGGGAACTTGCGCAGCAGCACCTCGCGCAGCCGGTGCTCGCGTTCGGGCGTCTCGCACGCGACCACGACGCGCGCCGCACCCTGTGTCGTGAGCCGGTTGACGAGCTGGACCACCTCGTACTCGACGCTCGCCGCGTCCGCGGCGTCGTCGATCGTCTCGACGCGGTCCGCGACCAGTCCGTCGAACAGGTCGGCCTCGGCGTCCGTGGCGCGCATCGCGTCGCGCAGCCCGGGGATCGAGGTGAGGATCCCGATCATGGGCCCACGCCGCTGCACGAGCGCGTTGGTGCCCTGCGTCGTGGAGTACCTGATGTGCCGGGCCTCGTGCAGCAGCTTCTCCAGGTCGGCCGCGCCGTAGCGGGCGGCCGACGCCTTCTCGATCCCGACGAACAGGCACTCCGACAGGTCGTGCGGCGTGGTGAGCGTCTTGGTGAACGTGAACTGCTCGCCGTCCCACACGCAGATGTCGGTGAGCGTGCCCCCGTTGTCGATGTTGATCAGCGTGTCCATCCGGTCCCTCCGTCCTAGGTGGTCGCACCGCTGTACAGCGGCGCAGAGTGCGGCAGACTGTGACCTGGACCACTCTGACCGCTGTCCCAGACCCCCCGGCGTCCCAAGTTGGGACACCGGCGGGACTTTCGGGCGTCGCGGAGGCGATGTGAGGATGGATGCCCGACGGGCAACGACGCCCGAGAGGAGGCGAGAAGGATGCCGAACCCCGAGAGCCGTCTGCTGCGGGTCGCCGCGGCGCGCGCCGACTTCCTCGCCGGCGGGCGCGAGGGCGCCGCAGGGGTACCCGACCTGGTCGCGGCGTCCTGGGAACGCAGCCAGTCCGCGGGTGTCGACGTCACCCAGCCCTCGACGGACTACGACGACGTCGACCCCGCCTCGCTGCTCGTGCGGTGCGCGCTGCCCGTGCTGCACCGCATCGAGGTCGACGCGGCCGACGTGCCTCTCGTCATCGCCCTGACCGACCAGCGCGCCCGGATCGTGCAGCGCATCGACTCCTCCGCGGCCGTCGGCCGCCTGCTGGACCGCGTCGACTTCGCTCCCGGCTACAACTACGCCGAGTCGTCCATGGGGACCAACGGCGTCGGCACCGTCTTCGAGGCCGGGCGTGCCCTGGCCGTCGTCGGCCCCGAGCACTTCACCGACAACCTTCAGCCGTTCGCCTGCGCGGGCGCACCGATCATCGACCCCGTCACCGGTCGCGTCGAGGGCGTCCTCGACATCACGTGCCTCGCCCAGACGTGGACGCCGATCATGCATGCGCTGGTCAAGAGCGCGGCCGCCGACATCGGCCGCAACCTGCTCATGGACCGCAGCCAGGCCCAGCAGGCGATCTTCGAGACGTTCGTGCGGACCGCCGCGAGGTCCGCGCAGCAGGCCGTCTTCGCGTTCGGGGGCAACGTGTTCATGGCGAACCCGCGCGCCCAGGAGCTCTTCGACGCCGACGAGCAGCGGATCCTGCGCGACCACAGCGCGTTCCTGGTGGCACACCGTTCGCGGGCGAGCGACGACGTCGCCCTGCCCGACGGGCGCCGGGTCCACCTGCGCGGCACCCGGATCGTCGCGGACACCGAGGTCGCCGGGCTCGTCGTCGTCGCCGAGGTCGCGACCCGTCGCAGCCCGCACGCGACGGACTTCGCCGAACGGGTGCTGCCGCAGGTCGCGGTCGCGACCCCGCAGACCTCCGAGCTCGCGGGCGGGCTGTCCCGGCCGCACGGCACGATCGCGACGGGACAGTGCCCCGCCTGGCAGCGCGCGTGCGCCGAGCTGCGCGAGCAGCTCACCGACCGCGTCCCCACGCTCGTGCTGGGCGAGTCGGGCTCCGGCAAGTTCTCGCTGGTCGTCGAGATGTTCCAGGACGTCCACCCCACGGGTCGCGCCGTGAGCGTCGACGCCGACGAGCTCGGCGGCCAGGCGAGCCTCGACTCGCTGCTCGGCGGGGACGAGGAGCTGACGCTGCTCATCGCGCGCAACATCGACCAGGCCGGGACGGCGGCCGTCGAGAACATCGGCCAGGCGTTCACGGCCGTCAGGGAGAGAGCCGACCACGTGTGGTTCGTCGCGACGCTGTCGGACTCCGCGCTCGACTCCGACCTGCCCTTCCACGCGCTGCTGCGCCACTTCGACGCGGCAGTCACCGTGCCGCCGCTGCGCACCCGCACCGCCGACCTGCCGCACATCGTGGCATCAGTCCTGCGCGAGATCGCCCCTGACCGTGGCGTGCGGATCAGCCCCGACGCCCAGCGCGTCGTCGCCCGCTACACCTGGCCGCGCAACGTCGCCCAGCTGCGTGACGCGCTCGCCCACGCGCTGCGCCTGCGTCCGGTCGGCGAGCTCCAGGCGCACGACCTGCCCGCCTACTGCCAGACGACGGCGCGGCGCACCCTCACCCCGCTGGAGACAGCCGAACGCGACACGATCGTCGAGGCGCTGCGTGCCCACGACGGCAACCGGGTCGCCGCGTCCCAGCATCTGGGCATGTCCCGCTCGAGCCTGTACCGCAAGCTCGAGGCCTTCGGCATCAACGTCTGACGGCGGCACGTGTCCGCATCTGGGACACCGCGCCCGCCCGGCCTGCTCCTAAAGCCTGTCGAACAACTACCCGCAGCGGTCGAGCCGGCGCAGGAGTAGCTGGATCTGGGACAGGATGACGAATGCTTCGTGGGCGGTGGGGGTGGCTTCGTACTGCCGCGCGAGGCGGCGATGCCGGTTGATCCGCCCGTTCGTCCGCTCGACCACCCGCCGGTGTGGTTGAACGATGAAACCGCTGGCAGGCTTGGGGCCGGAGACGATCTGGAACTGGATCCCAGCCTTTGCCGCAGCGTCAGCGGGCGCCTGGCCGGTGTAGCCCTTGTCGGCCCACACGTGCGCTACGGAGGGGCAGGGGTTCTTTGCGAGGAGGTCGGCGAACGCGACCCGGTCCTGGATGTTCGCCGCGGTCAGGTGGGCGGCCAGGAGCCGTCCGGCGGTGTCGACGAGGATGTGGCGTTTGATCCCGTCGACCTTCTTCGCGCTGTCGAAGCCGCGCTCGCCGGGCACCGGGGTGGACTTGACGGACGAGGAGTCGACAACGGCCGCCGTCGGCCGCTGGTCGCGGCCGTCTTGGACGCGGTCCTCGGCGCGCAGGACAGCGAGGACCTGCTCCCACAGCCGTCTGTTCGTCCATCTGGTGAAGTGCTTGTGCGTCGCGGACCAGGTGATGGTGAAGTCGTGCGGGAGCGCCCGCCACGGGATGCCCGTGGTCACGACGAACAGCAGCGCGTCGACGTACTCACGCCACCGGTGCTCACGGCACGGCCGCCCGCCACGGGTGTGGGCTGGGATCACGAGCGCGCTGATCCGCGACCATGCGGTGCCGGTCAGGTCGGACGGGTACTGGCGGCGCGGGCGGGAGCGGTCACACCCACGGCATCGTCGCCGTCAGGCCTGACATCCCTGGTCGTGTCGGTGCCCGCCGGTAGCGTCCTGGTCGTGGCCCGGCATACGACGTTCCAACTGGTGGCTGACCCCACCGCGAAGCAGGCGCGTGCCCTGGCCCGGCACGAGGGCGCCGCACGGTTCGCGTTCAACCAGGGCCTGCGACTGCACCTGAACGCCCGCCAGGCATCCAAGAACGCCACCGAGGTGCTCACCGGCGACGACCCCGACGCGGTGTTGGTCCCGTGGACGGGGTTCGACCTCATCAACGCGTTCAACGCGTGGAAGAAGACCGAGGACGCCGGCCGCCGCTTCGTCGTCGCCGCCGACGGGACTGCTGATCTGGAGGTCACAGGTCTTGCGTGGCGCTCGGAGGTATCCGCGCAGGTCTTCGAGGAAGCCGTCGTCGACCTCGGCAAAGCACTGGGGGCGTGGACCAGCTCCCGGCGCGGCAAGCGCGCCGGCCGGCCGGTCGGGCACCCACGGTTCAAGAAGAAGAACTACGAGCGCGGCTCATTCCGCCTGCGCAACAAGACCTCCAAGACGAGGACCGGCCAGCGGACCACGATCCGTCTCGGCGAGGCCGGTCCCCGCTCGGTCACGCTGCCCGGGATCGGCGCCATCAAGGTCCACGACGACACCCGCCGCCTGCGGCGCATGCTCGCCAAGGGCCGGGCACGGATCTTGTTCGCAACCGTCTCGCGGCGTGGCGGCCGGTGGCGCATCAGCTTGAACGTCGAAGCCGCCGACCTGCACCCCGCCGCCCAGCACCCCGCCCGTGACGACGCCGATCACGCTGGGTGGGCCGGTGTGGACCGCGGGCTGCACGCACCCGTCGTCGCCGCTACCCGCGATGGCAGCGAGGTGCTGCGTGTGGCCACGGCACCCAAAGCGTTGCTTACCGCGCAACCGGTCACCCGGCGACTCCAGAAGTCGGTGTCTCGCAAGGTCAAGGGCTCCGCCAGCCGGCGTGCCGCCGTGCGCCGCCTCGCCCGTCACCACGAGCGGGTCCGTGCCCGCCGTCACCACTTCCTGCACCAGGTCTCGAACTCGTTGGTCCAGACCCACGACCGGCTCGTCATCGAAGACCTCAACATCACCGGCATGCTCGCCAACCACCGGCTCGCCGCAGCGATCTCCGATGCGGCCTGGGGTGAGCTCGCCCGCCAACTGCGCTACAAGATGGCCTGGCGCGGCGGGCAAGTCGTCACAGCGGACCGGTGGTTCCCCTCGTCGAAGACCTGCTCGGCCTGCGGTGATGTGAAGACCACGCTCACCCTCGGCGACCGCGTCTTCACCTGTGAGAACGAGGACTGCGGGCTGACGATCGATCGCGACCGCAACGCCGCGATCAACCTCGCCACCTGGGGCGAACAGCACCACACCACCCAGGTCCTGGACCCCGAAGCACGAGGCCAGGTCACCAACGCCCACCGACCAGACGGCTCTGGCCCGCGCGCACGCGCAGACGAAACCAGCCGGGATGACGTGGGAACCCTCACCGCCACCGCGGCATAAGGACGTCCGAGAAGGACGCTGCCGTACACCTCACCGAGGTTGTTCGACAGGCTTTAGGCTCCGGGTGGAGGACCGGCGCCAAAGGAGGCACCCCATGACCGCTCCCCCGCTGCTCGACGTCGGCATCATCGGTGTCGCGCACACACCGTTCGGCAAGCTGCCCGACGAGACGGTCGTCTCGCTCGTCGAGCGCGTCACCGCTGAGGTGCTCGACGACGCCGACGTCGACGCGCTCGACGTCGACGAGGTGTTCGTCTCGCAGTTCAACAGCGGGCTCACACCGTTCGCCTTCCCGTCGTCCCTGCCCATCGGCGCCGATGCCGGGCTGTGGGGCACGCCGATGACGCGCGTCGAGAACGCGTGCGCCTCGGGGTCGGCCGCCGTCCACCAGGGACTGCGAGCGATCGCCTCCGGGCTCGCGGACACCGTCCTGGTCGTCGGCGTCGAGAAGATGACGCACGCGAGCGGCGCCGACGTCGCACGCGCGCTGCTGGGCGCCGACCTCGACCGCGCGGGGTCCGACGCGCCGGCCGGGTTCGCGGGCGTGTTCGCCGCCGTCGCGGACGCCTACGCCGCCCGCTGGGACGCCGACCCCTGGCTCGGCGACGTGCTCGGGCGGATCGCGGCCAAGAACCACGCCAACGGGTGCGCGAACCCGTGGGCGCAGCTGCGCAAGGACCTCGGCGTCGAGTTCTGCTCGACCGTCTCCGACCTCAACCCCGTGGTGGCCGGGCGGTTGCGGCGCACCGACTGCTCACCGGTGAGCGACGGCGCCGCCGCGCTCCTGCTGCGCCGGTCACCCGCGACGCGGCTCGCGAGCATCACCGGGTTCGGGCACGCCAACGACCACCTGCGGGCCGCGCGCCGCGACATCACCGACTTCGCCGCGGGGCGTCTCGCCGTGCAGCGTGCCCTCGCGATGGCCGGTCTGACGCTCGACGACCTGTCGTTCGCCGAGGTGCACGACTGCTTCACGATCGCCGAGCTCGTCATCTACGAGATGCTCGGGCTCACCGAGCCGGGCCAGGGGCGCCGCGCGATCGACGAGGGCTGGGTCCAGCGTGACGGGCGTCTGCCCGTCAACGTCTCGGGCGGCCTCAAGGCCAAGGGCCACCCGGTGGGGGCGACCGGCGTCTCCCAGCACGTGCTCGCGGCCCTGCAGCTCGCAGGCCGCGCGGGCGACCTCCAGCTCGCGGCTCCGTCGGCGGGCCTCGTGCACAACATGGGCGGGCTCGCCGTCGCGAACTATGCGACGGTGCTCGCGGCGGCGTAGCCGACCGGGCCGGGCCGGGCCTCGGCAGACGCGGCGGACGGTTCGAGCACCGTCGCCTCAGGCATCGACGCCTCGCGACGGGCCGCAGAGGCGTGGCCGGTCGCCGGCGGCGCTTCCCTGACCGGCGGCGGCCCCGCACGTTGGGTAACGTCCCCTGGAGCGATGACGTCGCGCCTGGAGGGCACATGGAACCGCAGGACGCCGAGACGCAGGGCGCGCGGTTCGGCGTCCACTCCGAGGTGGGCAGGCTGCGCACCGTGCTCGTGTGCCGCCCGGGGCTCGCGCACGAACGCCTCACGCCCCGCAACAACCACGACCTGCTGTTCGACGACGTCCTGTGGGTGCAGAACGCGGTGCGCGACCACGAGGACTTCGTGCGCCGGCTGCGCGAGCGCGGTGTCGACGTCGTCGAGCTGCACGACCTGCTGGCGCAGACCCTGGCCGTGCCGGGCGCCCGGGACTGGCTGCTCGACCGCAAGATCGTCCCCGACGAGGTGGGCCTCGGCCTGCTGACCGATACCCGCGCCTACCTCGAGACGCTCGACGACGTCGCCCTGGCCGAGCACCTCGTCGGCGGCCTGTCGACGCGCGACCTGCCCGCCTCGCTGCACGCGAGCGAGCTGGCCCTCGCGCACGAGTCCACCGGCGGCAACGAGTACCTGATGCCTCCCCTGCCGAACACCATCTACACGCGCGACACCACGTGCTGGATCTACGGCGGCGTGACCCTCAACCCGCTGTACTGGCCGGCCCGGCACGGCGAGACGCTCCTGATGAAGGCGATCTACCTGTTCCATCCCCGCTTCGCCGGCAGCCGGGTGTGGTGGGGCGACCCGGAGCGTTCCTGGGGCCGGGCCACGCTCGAGGGCGGCGACGTCATGCCCATCGGCAACGGCGCGGTGCTGATCGGGATGAGCGAGCGCACCTCGCGTCAGGCCATCACCCAGGTCGCGGCGAGGCTGTTCGACGCCGGTGCGGCGACGCGCGTCGTCGTGGCCGGCCTGCCCCGGCTGCGGTCGGCGATGCACCTCGACACCGTGTTCACGTTCGCCGACCGCGACCTGGTCACCTACTACCCCGACATCGTCGACGGCATCCGCCCGTTCTCGCTGCGCCCCGCCGACGACGGCGGCGTCGAGATCACCGCCGAGCCGACGCCGTTCGTCGACGTCGTCGCCGACGCCCTCGGGATCGCGCGGCTGCGCACGGTCGAGCCGGGCGGCGGCTGGTACGCGGGCGAACGGCAGCAGTGGGACAGCGGCAACAACGTCGTCGCCGTCGAGCCCGGCGTGGTGTTCGCCTACGACCGCAACACGCACACCAACGCGCTGCTGCGGCAGGCGGGGGTCGAGGTGGTCGAGATCGTCGGCGCCGAGCTGGGGCGCGGGCGCGGCGGCGGGCACTGCATGACGTGCCCGCTCGCGCGGGACGCGGTGGACGGCTGACGCTCCCGTGCCGGGCGGCCGGGCCGCCCGGCACGGGACCTCACCTCGGGTGCCTCACCTCGGGTGCCTCACCTCAGGTGCCGGCAGAAGAACCGTGCCGCGTCCTCCCCCGCGTGCGGGGGGACGCCGGTGTGCCCGCCGAGGTTCGCCTGCAGCGTCTTCTCGGCCGAGCCGAACGCGTCGAACAGGTCCAGCGCGAGCTGCCGGTCGTTGCCCTTGTCGTCCCACTGCAGCAGGACGTGCAGCGGGATCGTGACCTCGCGGGCCTCCTCGACCATCGACCGTGGCACGAAGCTGCCTGCGAAGAGGCCTGCGGCCACGATGCGCGGCTCGACGCGTGCCAGCCGGATCCCGACGCCGACGAGCCCGCCCGAGTAGCCGACAGGGCCGCTGATCTCGAGCAGCGCGAGGAGCGCGTCGATGGCGCTCTGCCACTCCGGGGCCGCCTGCTCGACCAGCGGGAGGACCAGCCGGTCCACGATCTCACCCACCGGTTCCCCGTGCGCCAGGGCGCTGCGCAGGTCCGCGCGGGCCGCCTGGGCGTCGGGGGACGGCGGGCGGTCGCCCGACCCCGGCAGCTCGATGGTCGCCGAGGCGAAGCCGTCGGCGGCGGACCGCCGCGCCCGCCCGGCCAGCCGGGGGTACATCGTGTCCAGTCCACCGGGGTGTCCGAGCAGGATCAGGGGTGCGGGCCGGGACGCCGGCGTCCACAGGATGCCGGGGATGTCGCCGAGCGTGAACCGGCGTTCGACGACGTCGCCGTCGATGAGCCGTTCTGACGTGAAGTGCATGGTCGTGCCTCTCGGGAGTGCTGAACGGCGCTCCCGGACGACCTACCGCCCGACCATGCCTCCGCGAGGGAGCACCCAGATCGTCTTGCTCACGGGTACCACCTCCTCGTTCACGTGCACGGCCTTGCGGATGCTAGCAGCGCTTGCCGCGCCTCGTTCAACGATTTTCGGGGGCTCTCCCCGTGTCCCCGTCGGGCGGGCGCGGGCAGCCGCGACGATCCGTGGGCAGGTGCCCGCAGGCAGGGCGACCAGAAGCGCCCCGGGTCCGGCCGGCCCGGGGAACCGTCACCAGGACCACCGCGTCCACGCGCGGCCGGCGGGGTGAGGGGGCCTCTCGCCGACGCCGCGCGGCGCGGCCGGGCCGTCCCGCCCCGGGTGCGGCCGGGGGCGGCCGGGAGCGGAGACCCGCACGTTGCCCTGCGAGCAGTGTGCGTGTCCCCGCCACCGGGTCCCGTCATGCGCGAGCCTGGACCGCGTCAGCTCTGCGCCGGCGTGCCGCGTCTTCCCACGAACGGCAGCGCCTCCTCGGCGCCCGCATCGGCGCCGAGAGCGATGCCCGTGCGGTCGCGGAGCACCGCTGTCGCGGCGAGACCGACGGCGGTGAGCAGCACGAGGTAGACGGTGATGGCGCCCGAGGTGCCCGTCGTCCGCAGCAGCCACTGCGCGATGAGCGGAGCGAACGCCCCGCCGAGCACGGCACCGACGGCATAGGAGATGGAGATCCCGGAAGCCCGGATGGAGCTCGGGAACAGCTCCGCGAAGAAGCTGGACATCGGGCCCATCGTGATCCCGGTCGCCCCGTTGAGCAGACAGATCGCCAGCAGGAACAGCGCGATCTCACCGGTGTTCACCAGGGGGAACAGCGCCAGGACGGCCACGGCCTGCACTGCCCACCCGATCATGAACATCCGCCGCCGCCCGACGCGGTCCGAGAGGGTGCCCGCAATCCAGGTCGTGGCGAGCCACACGAGGCTGGAGAACGTCACCGCTGCCAGGACGGGACTCAGCTCGAGCCCGATCCCCGTGTCGGGATCCGTGACGTACTGCTGCAGGAACCCGCCGGGGATCATGTAGCTGGGGCCGTTGGTCCCGGCCATGACGAGCGCGACGACGAGCACGAGCGGCGCATGCGTGCGGAACAGGGCCGCGATGGGCCGGCTGGTGACCTTCTTGCGCGCCGCCAGCTCCGTGAACACCGGCGACTCGCCGACCCTGCGCCGCACGTAGTGGCCGACCGCGATCAGGACGACGCTCGCGAGGAACGGCACGCGCCAGCCCCAGGCGAGGAACGCGTCTCCGGGAGCCAGGACGCTCATGAGCCCGAGCGCGCCGGAGGCCAGGAGCAGCCCCAGCGGGACGCCGATCTGCGGCGCCGTCCCGAAGAACCCGCGACGTCGCACCGGCGCGTGCTCGACCGCCAGGAGGACCGCTCCTCCCCACTCGCCACCTGCCGAGAGGCCCTGCAGGACGCGCAGGACCAGCAACAGCACCGGTGCGGCCAGGCCAATCTGGTGGTAGGTGGGAAGCAGCCCGACGGCCGTCGTCGCGACACCCATCAGGATCAGCGTCCCGACCAGGACGGGACGCCGCCCCACTCGATCTCCGAGATGGCCGGCGATAAACGCCCCGAGCGGGCGGAACAGAAAGCCGATTCCACTCGAGGCGAATGCCACGAGAACGGCGACCTGCCGCCCTGCGGGCGCGAAGAACAGCGGAGCGAGCACGACTCCTGAGGCCGTCGCGTAGATGAAGAAGTCGTACCATTCGATGGTGGTGCCGATAATCGTCGCAGCAAACACCCGCCGTCGGTCGACGGCTGTCCTCACCGGGTCCAGGACGGAAGTCATCTGACGATCCTTTCCGTTGAGACGAACTGGTCATGAGCGTTTCGGTGCGCACCGACCCGCCGAGTTTGCAGCATTCCACGCACGTTCGTCAACGGTTTGTCATGCGCCTTCCCGGACCATTACGACGCGCTGGCAACTGAATGGTGAAAACGCGCGCACGCCCCGGAGCGAGGTGGTACACACCTCGCCCGACTGCGACCGGCCGGCACTATGTCGGCTGTGAGTTCCTAGACCTTTCCCGCCATTCTGAGAATCAATGACCGGCGTCGTTCACCGGGGCGGCAAGGGGCCACCCCTGCTGACTCCACCGAAGCGAGCAGACGGTGCCCGGCCCCGCGTCGTCGGGCCGGTCCTGCCATCGGGTGATGAGCTCGAGCCCGCCCAGGTCGAGCCGGACCAGGACGAACGGGCCCTCCGCGAGAAACTGCTCCGGCACGCCACGGTGAACCGTCACCTCGTCGACGACGACGGCCGACCCGGTCCAGACCGCGGGCCGCACCTCACCGCTCCCGCACCGGCGACACGTCTCTCCGCTGGGCCACCGCCACGAGCCGCAGCGCCCGCACCGGGGAAAGGCGATGTCATCGCCCACGCGGCGCGGGTACCCGTTCCCGCCCGGCATCAGGCCCGCCCCACGCCCGGCCGCGACATCACGAGCGCCCCCACCGACTGCGGGCCGTCCTGGTCGATCATGCCCAGGCCGGTCGCCAGCGCCGCGCTCGCGCCCGCGACCTGGGTGTCCCCGGCTTGGTGGGTGACCTGCCGGGCCGCCTGGACGAGCGGCACGAACCCGCCCGCGCCACCGGCCTGACCGATGTTGAGCATCCCGCCACCGGTGTTGAACGGCACGGCTCCCGCCACACCGTGCGACTCCCGGTCCAGGAACGCGCGCAGCCCTCCCCCGCCGAGCAGCCCGAGCTCGTCGAGCTGGATCGCCACCATCACGGGAAAGTCGTCGTACAGCTCCAGCACGGAGAGGTCTCGGGGGCCCAACCCGCACGCGTCATACAGGGCGGCCGCGTGCTCCCGCCACCCGAACGTCATGGCCGCCCGGCTTCCGTGGCCGTGAACCGAGAACCCGGCGCGAAGGTGGGCGACCGGACGGCGGATCCTCCTCGCCCGGTCCTCCGACATGACCACCACGGCCGCCGCACCCGAGCCCGGATAGACGCAGTCGTAGAGGCCGATCGGCTCCGCGACCGCCGGCGCGTCGAGGTACTGCGGCACCGAGAGCGGCGCTCGGAACATCGCCACGGGGTTGCGTGACGCGCAGCGGCGCTGGGCGGCGGCGACACGCCCCAGGTCCTCGCGCGACGTCCCCGTCCGCCGCGCGTGCTCGTTCTGCACGAACGCGAACACGACCGGTGCCGACGCCGCCCCGATCGGCGCCAGCGCCTCGGCGAACGACGTGGAGAAGGTCGCGTTGAGGCGTGCCAGCGACGCCGGGTCGGTGGTGTCCGCAGCCGCGCAGACGACCACCTCCGCGTCACCGGCCAGAACCGCGCGCGCGGCCCCGAGGACTCCGTTCAGCGCGCCGGAACCGCCCGGGTCCTGGGGGCTCAGCCACTGCACGCGCAGTCCGAGACGGAGGGCGAGGTCCACCGCGTGGTCGGGCCCCAGCGTGAACCCGCCGACGGCGAAACCGTCGACCTCGCTCGGGACGATCCCCGCGTGCGCGATCGCACCGGCAACCGCCTGGGCGAGCAGCTCCCGGGCTGGGCGGTGAGGGCGCCTGCTGACGGGCAGCTCGCACCACCCCGCGATCACTGCCCCGTCGACGTCGCGCACCGCGCTGATCGTCATCGCGACCACACCTCGGCCGTGACACCCGCCGCGCGCAGCATCGCCTTGGACACCTTCCCGTTCGCCGTCAGCGGGAGCTCGTCCACGACGCGCAGGAATCGCGGCAGCGCGAAGGCCGGGAGGTTCTCGGCCGCCGTGGCGATGAGCTCCTCGGGCTCGAACGCGTGACCGTCCGCGAGCTGCACGACGACGAGCACCTCGTCCTCGCCCAGTTCGCTCGGCACCGCGACCGCAGCGGCGTCGGCGACCGCCGGGTGCCTGCGCACGGCCTGCTCGACGTCGTGGCTCGAGATGTTCTCGCCTCGTCGTCGGATCGAGTCCTTGATCCGGTCGCGCCACCGGTACACGCCGTCGGCATCGCGGGCGACCAGGTCTCCGGTGTGGAACCACAGGTCGGTCCGCGACGCCGACGTGGCCGCGGGATCGTCGAGGTACCCGGTCGAGATCATCGAGGGCTGCATGGGCCGCACGGCAAGCTCCCCGGTGGCCACGCCCTCGAGGACCGTCCCGTCCGCGTCGAGCAGGGCGACCTCGTAGTCGGGGTGCGGCACACCGACCGCGCCGCACATCGGCAAGCCCACCGGCGTATACAACGGCACGCCGATCTCGGTCATCCCGAACCCCTCCACGACGGCCACGCCGAAGAACGCCTCGAAGCGGGGCTTGAGCGCAGGATCGATGCCGGGTCCGAGGATGCGGCGCAGGCGACCTCGCTGCGCGGGCTCGAACTGCGCCGGCCGCCGGTTCCAGAGCATCGTGCTCATCGCCCCGAGCACATAGGTGACGGTCGCACCGGCCTGCGCGACCCGGCCCCAGAACCGCGAGACGGAGAACTTGGGCCCGATGACGGCCCGCGCCCCCGAGGCCAGCGCCTGCAAGGGGGTGGTCAGCGCGTTGGTGTGGAACAACGGCAGACACGTGTACAGCACGTCGTCGCTGCCCAGCTCGAGCTCTTCGCCGCTGATCACGGCCCACCACCACAGCTGTCCGTGCGGGATCACGACGCCCTTGGGCGGGCCCGTGGTCCCCGACGTGAACAGCACCGCCGCGGGGTCCGACGGGCTCACCTCGACCGGGCCCGCACCCGCGGGAGCGGGCGCGTAGGGAACCGACGAAGCCAGCCACTCCTCGACCTCGGGCGCCAGGTCGTGGTCGACGGCGTCGAGCGCGTCCGACCCGACAATCACACGCGGCGGGTCTCCGATCTCGTCGAGCACGTCGGACACCGCCCGCAGCTGCGCGGCCGTCGACCGGTCGAACACCACGACGGAGGGCCGGGTCCGGAGCAGCTGATGACGCAGCGAGTCGCCGCGCAGCGCAGGGTTCAGCGGGACGAGCACGCTGCCGTTCCACGCAGCACCGAACAGCACCTCGAGCGACTCGGCACGGTTGGGGCTCAGCATCGCGACCCGTGACCCACGGCCTGCGCCGAGCGCTCGCAGCGCCGCGGCCACGCCCGCCGCCGTGCCGACCAGGTCCTGCGCGGTGTACCGGCGCTCGCCGACGGTCAGGACCAGCCGTCGCGGTTCGGTCTCGGCGGCATGCGTCAGCATCTGCGAGACCGTCCGGCGCCCGGGCGCCCAGTCGCGCCACGGATGCTCGCGCACACGCAGGTGCGTCATCGGGTGAACACACCCCCGTTGACGTCGATCGTGGCGCCGGTGACATAGCCACTGTCCGGACCGACCAGGTACGCCACGGCGGCGGCGACCTCCTCGGCACTGCCGACCCGCCCCACCGGGATCGTCTCCGCCAGCGCGCCCTCCTCGCCGGAACGCATGGCCGGGCTGCGCACGGCGGCCGGCGCGACCGCGTTGACGGTGATCCCGTCGCCCGCCACGGCACGCGCGAACACCTTCGTCAGAACGAGCATCCCCGCCTTCGACGCCGCATAGTGCGCGCCCGCGACGAGGCCACCCTGCTGCCCGGCCAGCGACGCCACGTTCACGATCCGGCCCCAGCCGCGACCGCGCAGCAGGCTCGCCACGCGCTGGGTCAGCAGGAAGCATCCGCGCAGATTGGTCTCGAGCACCGCGTCCCACTCGTCGGCGGTGATGTCCCACAGGGCCGTTCGAACCGTCCGTCCCGCGTTGTTGACCAAGACGTCGGGCACCGACCACCGGCGCACGAAGGTGTCCACCGCGTCGTGGATGGACACGGGGTCCGCGACGTCGACCGGCAGCGCGAACGCCGTCCGTCCCGACGCGTCGAGCGATGCCGCCACCGTCCGTGCGGCCTCGACGTTGATGTCGGCGACGGCGACGCGGAACCCGTCCGCGTGCAGCCGCCGGGCGATCGCCTCCCCCAGACCCTGGGCGGCTCCGGTCACCAACGCCGCCCGTTCCGGTCGCGCCGCGCTCACGTGTCCTCCCCGAAGAACAGCGGTCGGCCCAGGCGCGCCTCCACCTTGTAGTACCGCCACAGCTGGTGGTCTCCGACGGGCGTCTCGCGGAAGACGTTGGTGATCGCGCGCACCTCGTCGTAGCCGGGCACCTCGAGCAGCAGGTAGCAGGTCCACGGGAAGGTCGTGGACGGACCGATCTGGAGCGTGTCGTCGTCGAAGGTCCCCAGGACGCGCACGCCGAACCGTCCGGCCAGGCCCGCGAAGGCGGTCTTGGTCGCGAGGAACACGGCCTTCCGCTCACTCTCTGGGGCCGCGAAGAACCGCTCGGTGACGCCGATAGCGACGAGCGCGCGCATGGGTTGTGCCGTGGAGCTCATCTGTGTTCGTCCTTTGCTGTGCGGGCTCATGGAAGTCGCTCGGTGAGGTGTGCCCTAGACCATCGCCTGGTCGGGCGTCGTGCGGAGCGTCCCGTGCGTCGGAGCCATCTCGAGCCCGAGCGACGTCGCGGCGATGAACTCGTGGGCCGCGAACGTGGAGACGGGCATGAAGAGCCCGGCCTGGACGTCGCGCCAGGCTCGCTCGAAGGGAAGCGACCGCACATAGGCCGCGCCGCCGACCACGTCGATCAGGCGCGTGAACACCTCGACCGCGTTCTTCGTCGCCACATGCTTGACCAGGGCGCTGTGCGCGACGATCTCCTGAAGGTCGAACTCGGCGAAGTACTGGGGAGTCCCGAACTGGGCCGTGTGCCGGTACAGCAGCGCCCGGGAGGTCTCGACCAGAATCTCCGCATCCGCCAGCGCGTCCTGCGCCCGGGCGTTGTCGCTCAGCCCGCGCCTCTTGATCTGCTGCCTCGCCCAGTCCACGGCCCCTACGGCGATCCCCGTGTAGACGGCCGCGAAGGCGGGCTGCGACCAGCCGAAGACCGTCTCGGTCACGCGCGCATCGAGGTGGCCCACGGGGAAGGAGTGGATGACGTCCTCATCGGGGACGAACAGGTCGGTGAACTCCAGGTCGTTGCTCTGCGTGGCCCGCATTCCCATCATGTCCCAGGTCGAGTGCACGGTCACCCTCGGGTCCTTGAGCGAGATCTTGAGCTGGAGCAGCTGCGGGCCACGCTCCGGGTCGTCCCACCGCGCGGTCGTCGACGCGTGTGTGGCGACCGACGTGTTCGTGCCGAAGTTCTTCCGGCCGGTCACCACGAAGCCGCCGTCGACGCGCATGGCCCGCGTGCGCGCGTCGTACATCAGGTTGGGCGAGCCGAACTCGCTGGTCACTGCCGCCCAGATGAGCTCGCCGGACGCGGCCTGCTTCAGCAGACGCTCCAGCCTGGGGTCGTGGTCCTTGCGCCACACCGCAGCCCACTGCCCGAGCGGGACGATGTGCATGTTGACCGCCAGCGCGGTCGCACCGTCGGCGGCGGCCAGACGCTCGATCACGGGGATGATCTCCGCCTGTGTCGCGCCCAGGCCGCCGAGCTCCTCCGGGATCGACAGGTTGAGCAGTCCCGCTCTGCGCAGGTCGTCGTAGTTGTCGTGCGGGAAGGAGTTCTCCCGGTCGTGCTGCGCGGCACGTTCCCGGAAGAGCGGAACCAGCGGCTCGACGAGCGCGACGAGTTCCTGCTGGCGGTTCGTGAGGAGTTGCTTCATCGTTCCCTCCTTGGGGCGGATCGGATTCGAGGCGCTCGGCGAGACGGGGTGACGCTCAACGCACGAACGGGACGTGGATCCCGTAGTTCCGGTTGGAGTAGGTGAGGCTCTGGACGTCGTTGGTGTGCACCTCGACGACCCGGCCGAGAATCAGCATGTGGCTGCCGGCGCTGAGGAACCGCTCGACATGACAGTCGAATGTCGCGGAGGCGGTCAGGCGAACGGGCGAGCCGGTTCTCAGCGCACCCCACGATTCCCCGAACTTGTACCGCGACGCCTGCGTCGACTGGCCTGAGAAATCGTGCGCAATCTGCACGTCGTCGGCCGCCAGGACATTCAGTGCGAAGACGCCGTTCGTCGTGACGGCCTCCGCCACGGGCACGCCCCGAAAGAGCCCGACGATGAGAGTCGGCGGATCCGCGCTCACGGACATCGCCGCCGTGGCAGTTTGCCCGAACCGGCCGGCGATTCCGTCGGTGGTCACCACGGTGACCGATCCGGCAGTGCGCCGAAACCCTTCCAGAAATCGGCTTCGCACGTCAGTGGCCCGCGATTCGGGCGTTTCACGCGGCTGCGTCCGAGACAAGGCGGCCACCATCACACTCCTTTGTGTCGTGGGCCACAGTCGGCCATCGCCCAAGTCTCGGCCGACCCCGGTTCTCGCAGCAAACGGATGAATATGTTGTGATTCATCGTCACAAGCGATGTACTCGGGCGCGTGTCCTCTCGCCGCTCCATCACCATTGCCCAGCTGGAGTCCTTCGAGGCCGCCGCCGAGTTCGGTTCCATGGCCGAAGCCGCGCAGCGCCTGCACACCACGCCGTCGAACGTCTCGGTCGCCGTGTCAAAGCTGGAGCGCGCTCTGGGCGTCGAGCTGCTGGTGCGCCATCGGGCCCGGGGCGTGACGCTCACACCCGCCGGGCGCGAGGCGCTCGCACAGGTCCGGCACATCCTCGCGTCCGGCCGCGAGCTCGAGGAGTGGTGCAGCGCGGAGCGCGGCGAGCTTGTGGGAAAGGTCCGGCTGGGCTGCTTCGTCTCGCTCACGGCCTTCTACGTGCCCGACTTCCTCGCGCAGATGCGCCAGCAGGCTCCGCAGGTGACCGTCGAGGTGCACGAGGCGACCACCGACGTGCTGCACCAGCTCCTTGCCGACGGCGAGCTCGATCTCGCCCTGACCTACGTCCAGGAGGTCCCGGCCGGCGTCGCCTTCCACGCGATGACGACGGTTCGCCCCCACGTCATCGTCGCTGCGACCTGCGACCTCGCCCAGCGGGAGTCTGTCCGTCTCGCCGACCTGGCGTCCGGCACCATGGTCACGTTCAACACACCGTTCGCCGTCCGCCGATCCCGGCAGCTGTTCACCTCCAGCGGCCTGGAACCTCCGCCGCAGGTCCTGGCCTCCACCATCGAGACCACGCGGGCACTGGTCGCAGCGGGTCTGGGGTTCGCCATCCTCAACCAGCGCTGGGCTTCAGGGATCGCAGCCGACGGCAATCGCGTCGTCACCGTCGAGCTTGCCGACGACGTCACCCCGCTGCGCCTCGGCACCCTCACCCGTCATGCCAGGCCGAGCGCCAAGATCCGGCTCGCCAACGACATCCTCGCCGCGCACGCACGCGAACGGCACCTCGGCCCGTGACACCCCTCGCCGCCGGCCGTTCCCTCCCACGGCCGGCGGCGGCGGCCGGCCACCCGCCCGGACGGCCCGCCCGGCCCCGGCTGGGCGACCGTCTCCTCGCAACACAGGCCAGGTCAGGTCCGGCGACGCACCCGCGCTCGTCAGACCCGAGGCCGGCTGCGGCGCCCTGCTACGGAACGATGGAGTCGACGTAGCCACCGTCGACGCGCACCGCGGCGCCGGTCGTCGCGGAGGCGAGCGGGGAGGCGAGGTAGACGACGAGGTTGGCGATCTCCTGCGGCTCGATCAACCGACGCAGCAGTGACTGAGGGCGGTGGAGCCGCATGAACTCCCGCTGAGCCTCCTCCCACGGAAGGGTCGGGTCGACCAGCTCGTAGACGAACCGCTCGACGCCGCCGGTGCGCGTGGGGCCCGCGATCACCGAGTTCACGGTGACGCCGGAACCCGCGGCCTCCTTCGCGAAGCCGCGCGAGACCGCGAGCAGCGCCGTCTTGGACACGCCGTAATGGATCATCTCCTCGGGGATGACGATCGCGGAGTCGCTGGCGATGTTGAGCACCCGCCCCCAGCCGCGCCCGGTCATCCCGGGCAGGGTCGCCCGGATGAGGCGGACGGCGGCGAGCACGTTGACGTCGAAGTACCGGCGCCACTCCTCGTCGGTGATGTCCAGAGCGGGTGTGGCGCCGAAGATGCCGAGGTTGTTGACCAGGACGTCGACGTCGCCGCTCGCCGCGAGCACAGCGGCCGCGCCCGCCTCGTCGGTGACATCCCCCGGCGCCGCCACAAGGTCCCGCCCGGCGCCGTCGGCGCGCAGCGCGTCGACGGCCGCCTCGACGGTGTCGGGGGTGCGGCCGTTGATCGCCACGCGAGCACCGGCGTCGGCGAGTGTGCCGGCGATCGCGCGACCGATGCCCTGCGTCGAGCCGGTCACCAGCGCGGTCTTGCCGCTGAGGTCGATGAGCATGAAGTTGCCTCGCAGGGGGAAGGCCGGCGGGCACCCGCGACCGGTGTCACGAGCGCCTCGGCGAACGGTGTGGCCGCGAGCGACGGTACCCCGGAATGCCGGCCCCCGTGCCCGGCGGCCGACGTCGGACGGTCCGCTCGGATGGTCCGCTCGGATCGAGTCGCCCGGGGCTTCTCGTTGACAGCGCCGGTCGTGCTCTGTTCCTACCTGGCCCGGTCAAGCGCCCGGCCCGCACGCGTCCGGACATAGGCTGACGGCAACCGCGTCCCGGCACGGTGCCTTCTGGAGAAGACCCGGGCCGGCGGCACCCCGACGCCGTCAAGACGGTCCACACCCGAGGTGGCACATGGTCGACTCCGCTCCCCCGCCGGTTCCCCACATCGTCGCAGACGGCCCCGCGCTCGCGGCCCCGAACGCCGTCGACACCTGGGACCTCGCCCCACGCACACCGTCGGCGCGACGCACTCGCGGACCGACCGCGGCACGGCACGGCACGGCACGGCACGGCACGGCACGGCACGCGACCGTCTGATCCCCTGGGAGGTCCGGGCCGGGATCGACCTGGACGCGGCCGACGCGCGACGTCTGCAGTCCTGGCTCGACGACCTGTACGAGGCCTGCGGCCTCGCAGGCGCCGGAGTCGCCGCGATCATCGCCGGCATCACCTGCGAGGCGGGCTCCTGGCAAGGGCGCGTGCGTCGTGTTCGCTGGGAGCGCACTCATCGGTGGTCTGGCCGCCCGGCGTGCTCTGGGCGTCATGGGCGCTCGCGACGCTCCCGCGCCGGCCGCAGGTTCCACGCCCGGTGGCGCTGACTGACACGCAGATCTGCTCACCGCCGACCCCTGGACCCCGGACCCCTGGACCCCAGACGGTTTGAGGGTGCCGTTCGGAGACGCGGTAGTCGGTGGCGCGTGCTCCGCAACGACGACCGGCGGCGATCGCACAGATCACGTCGGCTGCTGGAACCCCGGCCCGGCGGCGGGCGCACGCACGTCAAGCGCTTCGACGGCTCCCCCGCAGCTCGTCGCGCCGCCCCCGTCGCCGACCGTCATCTCTGCGCCGCTGGGCAGGACCTTGAGGCTCCGTCGCCGCTCTTGGCCGCGCGCAGGCCATCGCGAATCGCCGCCTGGGCGGCGACGTCGGACTGGTTGTAGGCGTGCAGCCAGGCTCGCGACGCTGCCGCCGCGTCGGGGTCGTCGCCGCGCGCCGTCTCGATGTGCGTCTGTGACTGCAGGCCACCGGCGTCGTCGACGGACCAGGAGAACCCGAACAGCGGCGCGACCACCTTGATGGACGTGCCCCTTCGGGTGAGGAAGGACGCGCGCAGCCACGCCTCCAGGTCGAACGTGCGGCCCTCCAGGGCCGCACGCACCTCGGCGTACTTGAACGTGCGACTCACTTCGGGGCTCGTCCAGTGGTAGATCTGCAGCGCCTTGCCCTCCGCGGCCGCGGACGCGGCCAGCGCCTCGACCTTTGCCGCGAACTCGACGGCGAGGGCGCGGGCGCCGTCGTCGTCGAGGGGGACGTAGGAGACGACGGGATCGAAGACCGCGGTGGCGTCGTCCTGCCCCTCGCGGATGCGTACGCCCCACAGGTAGATCCGCCCGTCGAGGTCCCACTCGATGTCGAAGTCGACCTCCACATCCGCGGACGGGATCTCAGGCCAGGCGTCGAGGGGCTCGATCTCGACGCCCGCAGTGGTCATGCCGGCGCGGCGCACCAGGGTGGCGAGCTTGCGCTGGGCGCGGGTGCCCGGTTGGGTGTCGCGGGCGTC
This sequence comes from Xylanimonas allomyrinae, assembly GCF_004135345.1. Taxonomy (NCBI): domain Bacteria; kingdom Bacillati; phylum Actinomycetota; class Actinomycetes; order Micrococcales; family Promicromonosporaceae; genus Xylanimonas; species Xylanimonas allomyrinae. Next base: position 932,846 of record NZ_CP035495.1, on the reverse strand, counting down.
CCACCCGGTACAGGTTGCTGGGTCCAGCGCGGAAAGGTCGGTCAACGTGGTGATCTGGTGGGCGTCGCGCAGGTGTCGCCACTGCTGCGCGGTCGGCAGTCCGGTGTCGATGGCGAAGGATGCGTCGTCGGGCCCTGCGACCTGGTGGCAGTACGAGGACCACGCGCAGGCGCCGCACTCGGACACGTGGAACGGGCGGACCAGCTCCTTCCCTGACCGGGCGGCGTGCGCGACCTTCAGCCGGAACGCGAACTCATGGTCGTACCGGTCCAGGAGCGACCGCTTCGCCCGCCCGGCAGACGCGGACGCCGAGTAGGTGGCCTTGAACGGCGTGGTCAGGTCGTACCACCGGATCAGCCACGGGTCGCCGCCCTCGGGCGTGAAGTCGGAGTTGCCGATGATCCCGCCGATCAGGTGCTCGTCGCCGGCGTGGAACCCGAGGTCTTGCAGCATGCGCGTGTAGTGCGCGAGCTGGACGCCCTCGTCCTCACGGTGGGTGCCCGAGTCGGACAGTCCCGCCACGGGGTGCAGGTCGGCTGGCGCGTCCACGGTCGAGACGATCGCCGACCGGGTCTTCGCCTCGGCGCGCGTGCCATTGTTCTTCACGTCCACGGGCACGTACCCGTCCCCGATCCGCACCAGCACGTCGGGCGCTCCGGTGCGCGGTCCGACGTCGGGCAGGCGGCCGTTGACGATCACGGCGACGCCGTCGCGCATCGCCGCGAGAGTCGCCTCCCGGTTGGCGTCCCACCCGTTCTCGTCACCCAGCAGGACAGCGCCGGACGTGCGCGCGAGGCGGGCGTTGACGTGTTCCTCGAACGCGACGCCCTCGCCGAGGAGGAGCTGCGTCGCCTCGTCGAGCGGCGGCTTGGGCGGCGACGCCGGCGAGAAGTCGTTGTGCACCGCGCGGGCGCAGTTCTTCGCCGGGTACCCACCCAGGACGATCTCGGCGGACGGCATCGATGCTCCCCTCGCTGCTGCCCCCCATCCTTGCCGAGCGGCGACAGCGTCGCAGCCCTCGCGGCCGCGTGTCGTCGAGCGCGCGACGCAGCGGGGCAGCGCTCCGGAGCGCAACGACGACGACCCGGATCGCGGAGGCCGCAGTACCCCAGCCCCTAGCGACATCGGCGCGGCTCCGCGCCGAAATCTACGCCGAGGACGTCCCTGGAATGCCTGTCGTCATCAGTGCGTGGCCGCGCGGGCTGTCGATGCGGCGCGACCTTTCGCTCGACACCACAGACGTGGCTCGTCGAGGGTCGGCGTTCGAGTGCTACTCGTGCGCCGGACGGCCCCGGTCGTACCAAGCAGCGAGCCCCTCCAACCCGGTCGCGTAGCGGCCCAGGTCGGTGACCTCGGCGTGCCGCGTGACGATGGCGAGCAACTCGGCGACGGCCTCGTCATGACGTCCGACCTCGTTGAGCGTGAGGGCACGAAAGACCCGGACCGAGTCGGACTCCGGGAACTCACCGCGGGCGCGGTCCAGCACGTCGAGCGAGGCGTCGTGCTCACCGAGCCAGCGCAGCGTGCTGCCGTACTGGCACAAGCAGCGACGGAGATTCTCGCCCGTGAGCCCGAGGCCGAGGGCTTCCTCATAGCGAGCCCTCGCTTCGGCTTCGTGACCCGCAGTGTCATAGGCACCTGCGACCTCGTAGGTCAGGACGGGATGGCCCGGGTGCTGAGCGAGCAGATCCTCGAAGTAGTCGATCGTCGGTGCCATGTTGTCTCGATCGCGGCGCTCGTAGCCGAGCGCGATCGCGGTTTCGAGCTCGGGGGTGATGCTGAGCGTCATGGGCGCGATGGTAGGCCCCCGCTACTACCCAGGCTGGAGTGTCCGGCGGCGCAACACAGCTCCCCGGGGCTTGCTGGCTCGGCCGATGGAGAACGCTGGTGACCAGAGTGGATGTGACTGCATGCGTATGACATGGCCCGGCGGCGACGTGCCGACCCAGGTACCGACGCCGGACACCGCTCAGGAAAGCTGGATGCGGTCTTGGTACTGGAAGTGGTCTTTCACGACCTCGGAGACGTCGACGTTCACCAGTTTGGCTGTCGGGGGCGTGAACCCGACCAGGCCCGCCGCGGTCTGGCCAGCCTGTGCCACCTTGTAGACAATCCTGAGGATGTTGTCGTTCGCGGAGTAGTACCCGTACACGGCGTCGTCAACGGCCGCGGTCAGGGCGGTCCAGTCCCCCTTGGCGCCCATCGCGGCACCGAGCAGATGCACGGCTTGCACCCGCGGGCCGCCGGGCTTCGTGCTCAAGGCTTCCGCGGCCACCGCCATCACGCGTGCCCCCAGACTGTGACCGATGAGCACGTAGCTTTCCGCGTCCGTACGGGCCAGGAGGTCACCGACGACGACGCCCGTCTTGTCCGCACGGTTCTTCGCGACGTGCCACGGATTCTTGGCGAGATCCGCCGCGAGCAGGGCCGGTCCGAACGCCTTTCCGAGGAGCTTCGCTCCCAGCTTGGTCGCCTTTGCTGCGCCGCCCTTGAGGACGAGGATGCCGCTTTGCTTGCCGGCAATCCCCGCGCCCAGCACGCCGAAGTCCTTGAGCTCTTTGGCCCCCCAGCGGACGCGATACACCGGCGAGTCCGGGTACCGCGCGTCGACCAGACCGCGCCAGCCACCCCACTTCTCCGCGTCGCCCTCGGTGAGAAAACCATTGGCCACGACGACCGGGACACCACCGCTGCCGGGTCGCAGCAGTTCGATGCGGAACGACTTGTCCTCCCGGACGTAAGCGTTCGACACGGACGCGCCAAGCGCACCACCCACCGCAGCGCCGACGGCAGTCACGACGGCGGTGCCACCCGCCATTCCGAGGCCGCCCGCCGCGATCGCGCCGCCACCCAGGAGCGCAAGACCGTGGGATGTTGCGGCGGCGCCAGACAGCCCGCCGAACATCCCGAGGGATCCGATCGCCCCACCGACGGCCGGTGCCGCTAGCAGCGCCGCCGGTGTCCCGATCGCGAGTCCTGCAGCCCCGAGCACCGCGATCTTCGTGGCTCTGCTCAGGTTGGCCTTCTCGTACTTGAGGTAGTCCTCGTAGTCATGCAGACCGCCGATGTTCTGAACGGCCTTCTCGAAGCCAGGGATGTCGTGCCGGTGCTCGGCGCAGTACTGCGGCACCCGGACGGCACCCCCTTCACGAATCGCCATACTCCCGCATCCCGGCGCCACGCACGGGAGGGTCGGCGTCCCGCACGCCTGGCACACATACACGGGCATCTGGCCACCGGGGCGGTTCGACTTGTGGTGCTCCGCCTTGGTGAAGCACGACGAGCACCAGCCGGTCCTCGACTCATCAGCGTTCACTTCATCCGCAACATCAGCGATCCACTGCGCCACCTTCGCGAACGCCTCGGACTGCTTCTCCGCGAGCTTTCGGCCCGCCGCGACGAGTTCGAAGGCCGCCCGCTGTTCTTCGGGGTCGGGAATCTCGGCGGCGAGAGCGTCCGACGTCGTGTGCACCATGTACCAGGCCTTCGCGAAGGCCCACATATTGCTCACGAGCGCCGGGTTGCCGTCCAGCGCGCTCCCCGCCTCGGGGACCGGAGCGACGTCGTCGATCGCACCACCCAAGGTGAGTTCAACACCCTGATCCGAGACGACCTTGACCTTGAGCTGCGTTCCATCGACAACATACGCGTGAAGAGTGCCCGGCATCCGCGCATCGTGGCACACCAAGCCTCTGGCAGCGCAGCACGATGGCGTTCGCGGGAACACACGCTCGGACATCCCACCCAATCCCGGCATATGGTCCCGCGCACCTTCTGCCGGCGCCGACCAACGCCAGATCAACCGTGGCGAGCACCACGAGCGACCGCTGCGCTTCACCACCGGTGCGGGCGAGCCCCGTGCAGGTCGAAGAAGAACGGGTCTCCGTGACCCGTCGAGTGCGGGCCCTCGGAGGCCGATTCGTTGGCACGCACGAGCCTCCGATGGTGTGGCACGTACACAGCCTCGACCACGACAGGGGCGTAGCCCGTGCGCTCCAGACCGAACTCCTCCTGAGAGGAACTGGTCACTTTGAACGGCGCGCCGGGGCGCGCGTGCCTCCACGCAAAGACCGCCACTGCGAGCGTCACGAGGCCCACCGCGAGGGCCACCCGATCGTCAGAAGTCAACGCGGGATGCTATCGGCCCGTCTGCGTCACCGGCTGCCCCTACCCTCGGCGCCATGCTCACGTCCTCTGACGCCCTCCGAGACGCCCGCCCGACGCTGAAAGAGGCCACCGCCCGCGGGTCCTACCTCGCCGCCCTGGAGGCCCAACACGCGGGCGCGCCGGACGCCGAGCGGGCCGCCTCGCTGGTCAGGTACGGGCGCCTCTGGGAGGCCCTCTCGGCGTGGATTGACGACGGCGTGACGCCGCGCCCCGCGGACGCTCCCGACGTCGCCCCGCGTCTCGTGTCGGCCCTCGCTGGTGTGTGCCTCCAGACCTACTCCGCGACGCCGCCCGAGGCCCGGGCGGAGGTCCTCCCGGCGTTCGTCGGAGCCCAGATCGCCCTCGAGGCATGGCTGTGCGCGCCCGCCTGACTAACGCAAGTGACCCCGCCTTCCGTCTGGAGAGCGGGGTTCTTCGTCCATTTGCACGGTCTCGGCTTCTGTCCCGCGAGCGGAGCCGCCCCGCACGCGCACCGCCACCGCGAGCCGTCCCCATACACGTGAACGATCCGCCCGCCCCCCCTCCCGCACGTGCCGACCGCGTCGGACCCGACGGTCTCGCGCACGATCGCCGCCCGTGCGGCGGACGCCGACTGGGCGTTGAAGGCCATCAGCACCGAACCTGGCCTCCGCCATGTCCGACCGTTGCATGTTCAGGTCGAAGACCTCGGGGGCCGACTCGATGCTCTCCCAAAGCTCGGTCATGGCGTCGTCGAACGCCGTGGACCATCCGTCAAAGGAGGATCACCGCAATGGAAGATCATCTCCAGGTGCGATGCACGGCGCCGTGGTCGTCCACCATGTCCCGCCACCTCCAGTGCCCGGCGCTGCGCCCTGAGCCGGTACGCGGTTCTGGGTCACCAGTCCCAGATGCGGATCCCGGGCTCGTGGTTCCCACCGCCATTGAGCGGTGAGGCGATCACCGCGACGGACGCACCCGTGATGTCGGAGGTGGACGCTGCTTGAGCCGATACCGCGGCGCAGACAGCGGCAACTGCAGCGAGCGCGGCAGTACACACGGTGGTACGGATCGTCGACATATCGACTCCAGACGTAGTGATCGATGTGCTTTGTGCTTGTTGTTCCAGGCCCCCTCTCGGGGCCTGGCGACGGCGCCATCCTGCGCGGCTCGCCAGTATGACCACAATGCCCGGTTCGGGTCATGACAGGTTGCTGCAGGATCGTTCGGGCCAGACCGTTCAGGCACCGTCGGACGGTGTTGACAATCGTGGAGTTCCGTCAGTTCCGCGAGGTGCGGCGGAATGCAGCACACTCGTACGGCCCCGATGGCAAGAAGAGGTCACGGCCGACACCGGCCATCGGGCGGATCCACGAGAATGGCGAAGGACGAGCGAGCGGTGTGCCCGGGCCCGTCCGCTCGTCACCGTCGTTCAGGAGGCGGTACCGCCCGGGTCACACGCGACTCGGCCAGCCGCGTCGCCGTCGACGGCGGGATCCACCCGCGTCCGACCGCGAGCACCCCGGCCTGGAACCTGCTCTCCGCACCCAACTGCTCGAACAACGCGGCGATGTGCCGACGACATGTCCGCACCGAGATGCCAAGCCTGCCCGCCAACGCTTGGTCGGTGAGGCCCATGCTCAGCCCGGAGAGGATCGTCCGCTGGAGCGCCGCCAGGCCGTCGCCGCCCTCCGCGCCTTCCGGGTCGGGGGACGCGTGGAACGGACTGGCGAACTCCCAGGCCGCGTCGAAGACCGCCGCGAACGCGGCGACAACGTCCGGGGCGCGGAACACGAGCGCGGCGCGGTCGGCGGCATCCCGTTGACGTGCCACGAGCGCGAACTGCCGGTCGAAGATGAGCATGCGGAAGGGGACGACGGGCAGGGTGCGGAACTGCGCGCCGAGCGGTTCCAGCTCGGCGACCGTCCGCTGCGTCGGCAGATGGTCGCGCCGACGGTGGTGGTAGAGCGTGCGGCGCGCGACGCCCTGCTCGAGCAGCGCCCGGTCCTTCTCGTTGGACTCCTCGTGGCGCTTCACGCTGCCGTTTGCACCGGGCTGGACGATGAGCACCTCACGCGTCACCCGTCGTCCGACGTCCATGAGGAAGCGCAGCACGCTCTCCGGATCCTCGATCGTCTCGACCTGGGAACTCGCCACGGCGCTCTCGCGCGCTCGTCGATACGCCGGCAGAAGCGCCAACAGCTCGCGGCGGTGGTTCGTGACCGCCGCGCGGAGCTCCTGGATCTGGCGCTCGTCGTCGTCGACCAGCTCGGCGAGCGCGACGTCGGGGGCACTCGCGACCAACGCTTCGGCGCCGCCCGCGTGAACCGCGGTGAGCAGCCGGAACCTGACCAGCTCCGCCTGCGCACCCTCGACCTCGTCCAGATGGAGGCCCAGGTCCTCGGACGCCGTCTCGATCGTCCAGTCACCGCCACGAGCACAGATGTAGAGGTAGAGATCCACCGCTGTTGCACGAAGCATGCTGGTGCTTGGCGCCACGTCGGTCACACCAGAACCCTACGCAGAAGTGCAGGACCTCCGCCAACATGCGCGCGAGAGGGTCACATTCCGGACATCTCACACAGGGATCAATCCCGCCGCGGCGCTGGTTCGAGACGAGTAGAGCTCCCAGTACCGGCCGCGTCGGGCCACGAGCTCGGCGTGCGTCCCCCGCTCCACGATCCGGCCCTCGTCCATGACGCAGATGAGGTCGGCGTCGATGATCGTCGAGAGGCGGTGCGCGATGACGACGCGGGTCGCGTTGAGTCCACGGAAGTACTCGGTGACGGTCGACTCGGCCTCGTGGTCGAGCGAGCTGGTCGCCTCGTCGAGCACGATGACCGACGCACGCTTGAGCGCGGCACGCGCGAGCGCGACCCGCTGGCGCTGCCCGCCCGAGAGGTTCTGGCCGAGGGGGGCCACCGGCGTTTCCAGCCCGAGCGGCATCCCAGCGACGTCGTGGGCGAGACCCACGCACTCCAGAGCCTTGGCGATCGCGTCGTCAGACACGTCGCCGACCCCCCGCAAGAGGTTGTCGCGCAGGGTCCCGTGGTCGAGAACGACCGACTGGGGCACGTAGGCGACGTGCGCGTAGTACGCGTCGCGGTCGTAGTGCGCGAGATCGTTCCCTCCGACCGCGACACTGCCCTCGGTGGGGCGGTGCAGTCCGACGATGAGTCGACCCAGAGTGCTCTTGCCCGACCCCGAAGGACCGACCAGCGCAACCATGGACCCCGCCGGGACGTCGAGCGTCACACACCGCACGACGGGGGTGGAGAACGTCGCGTAGGCGAAGCTCGCGGCACGCACCGCGATCTCCGTGGACGTGGGTGCCGATCCGGGATCGCCCTGAAACCGGTCGTCCACCGGGTGCACGAGCACGGCCGCTACCCGGTCGAGCATCGCCCAGCCTTCGGCGACGGCGGTCAGCGAGCCGGCGACTGCTGCCACCTGGCCCAGCAGGAACCCGCTCAGTGCCTGCACGGCGACGACGGTGGCGACATCGGCCTCACGCTGCGAGCTGACGATCACGACGATGAGGATCGGTGCGACGAGCTGCAGCCCGGCGGTCAGCGCCGTGAACGCCGCCTGCACTCCCTGCAGCCGGGCGAAAGCCCGCTGGACACGGTTGTTGAGGCTCCGCCACGTGCGGACGTAGCGCTCCTCGGCACCGTTCGTCTTGATCGCCTCGATACCGGAGACGGCCGTGACCTGGACGCCCTGCAGCTCCGCCCGTCGCGCGGTCTCGTCGACCGCCGTCGCCCGGACCGCTCTGCTCGACACCACGGTGAGCAGGACGAGAACGATGATGACCGCGCCCATCGCGGCCAGAGCCGTCACCGACTGCGTCCCGATCCATCCGAGGAGTGCCGCACTGACGATCACTCCGACGGCGACGCCGATCACGTCGGTGGTCAGCAGCACGCGCAGCTGCTGCACGGCATCGAGGTCGAACAGGACCGCACCCGTGCCGCGATTGACGAAGTAGCTGTACGGCAGACGCACGAGCCGATGGAACACCTGCTCGGCCAGCGACCGGCCGAGCACGACGGACGCGAGGATCGACACGGACGAACGCGCGACGAGCAGCAGCGCGTACATGACGGCGATCCCCAGCAGCACCGAGGCGGTCGCCCCCCAGCCGTCGGACGGGCTGCCGTCGAGCACGGCGCCCAGCACCGACGGCAGGCCGATGACCGCGAGCGCCGACACGAGCGCCGCACCGAGCGCCCCGAGCAGCACCCCGGCGTGCGGGCGTGCCAGCCGCGCGAGCACCCGTGCGGGCGACGGCACCGTGCTGGGCGTGCGGCGGGACGCCGGTTCGGAGGTGACGGCAAGCCCTGAGAAGTGCACGTCGAGCTGCGCGTGCGAGATGCGTGCCCTTCCCGTGCCGGGGTCGTAGAGGGTGGCGCCGCGGCTGTCGACGCGGGTCACGACCACGTAGTGGCGGCGATCCCAGTAGCAGATGGCGGGCAGCGGGACGGTCGCGAGGCCGGCGGCCGTGGTGCGATAGACGTGCGGTTCGCAGCCGTGGTCGCGCAGCACCGTGGTGATGTGCTTGACGTTCAGACCGTCGCGTCCGGGCTCGTACCGCCGCCGGAGGTCGGCCATCCGGGTGCCGCTGCCTGCGGCGTGCAGCACCATCGCGCAACAGGCGAGGGCGCACTCGGTGTCGGCGCCCTGGCGGACGAGGTGCACTGCGCGGCGTCTCATCGGGCGATCTCGTGCTCGAGGACGTTGGGGACCTCGGCCTGCGCGTCGAGAAGCAGGAGCCCGAACCCGATGCCCGCCTGGCCGACCATGAGGGAGGAGTTCTGGACCGACTTGCCGATGCCCGCGTCCAGCCGCCCTGGCAGGGTCAGCGTGAGGTGGTCGGTACGGCTGGCGACCAGGTCGAGCAGCTCATCGTCGCCGGTATGGAGGGCGGCTCGGCGCAGGATGACGAGGTTGCCGACGTCTCCGTGGCAGAGCGAGAGGTTGAGCTCGAACGCCGTGGCCTGCACGGTCTGGACGAGCGCGTCGATCGTGGCGCCGCCGTCGCCGTCGTCGCCGCCGTGCTCGGCACGGACGATGTGGGAGAGCAGCAGCCCGGGGGTTCCGTGGCACCACCCGAAGGCACGCTGCGGGTTCTGGGTGCTGATGGCCCACGGGTCCGCACCGAACCGCGACCGTGCCGCACCGGCCTGGGCGAGGGCTCGCGCCGCGGCGGGGTCGCGGCGCGCGTACGGGGCCAGCGCGGCGCCCGTTCCCGCGAGGCCGTGCGCGAAGCCGCTGTAGACGAGGGGTTCGTCCTGGAGCGTGGCGGTGGCGGCGACGACGGCGGCGAGCGCCCGGTCGCGGAGCCGTTCGACCGGGCCGCGATCGGCCGCGGGCAGCCACGGTGCGTCGGCCAGTCCACGGAGGGCGGCGAACACGCCGGTGGTGCCGGCGAGGAAGTCGTCGCTCGTGAGGTCGACGAGGTCTGTTTCCAGTGCTCTCCACAGCGCGAGTCCGGCGGTCGTCCACTCGCTGCGACCCGTCAGGCGGCCTCCGTTGACGAGGGCGTACGCGATGCCTGGGTAGCCGCCGGTCACGCCGCCGGTGACCGCGGCACGGCGTCGGACGTCGTCGTCGAGCAGTTCGTGGGCGCGCACGAGGAGGTGACTCTCGGCGAGGTCGACGAGACTCTCGTCGTCGAGGCTGGTACCGGCTGCCGCCAGGAAGTAGCCGATACCGGTCGCACCGGCGTACAGCTCGTCGCCGAGCATGGTCACCCGCCACGGGTCCGGCCGGGAGGTGTCGGTGATCGTCGCTCCGACCCAGCCCGTCGGGGTGCCGGCGGTGCCGCGCGCGGCGGTGTCGGCGAGGTCTCCCGCGATGCGGGCGACGACGTCGCGCACTGCGCGGTGGCGGGCCCGCGGGGTGGCCGGCGGGGCCGCGCGATGCGGCCAGGTGGGGCGGTCGTCGTCAGGGGCGAGGCGGTCGACGAACGACGCGCGGATGGCGCGCGTGTGTCGTCGCCGCACTGCGGGCGACATCTCGTCGAGACCGCGCAGGGCGCGGTCGAGGGGCGCGCTCGCGAGGACGTCCGCGAGTCGGGTTCCGTCCCAGTGATAGAGGCCGGTGTCGTCGGTGCGCAGGCCGAAGTACGGGACGTCGCCGCGCTCGAGATCGGCGATCTCTGCTCGGACGGCGGCGGCCGAGAAGTGCGTGACCCGTCCGATCGCGGTGCGGTGCAGCAGTGCGCGCCGCAGCGCGGGGGCCTCGAGGAAGCGCGGGTGCGTGGCGAGGCCGAGCAGGCGCGTGTACGCCCAGGTGTTCTGCAGCACCGTGCGGACTCGGACCCCGTGGAACAGCTCGACGAGCCACGAGCGCACGGTCTCCCGGTGCGTGACGACCCACGTGTAGGTCCGCTCGAACCCGTCCGTCAGCGCGTCGAGCTCCGCCCGGGAGACGACGTCGGCGACGGCCCGTGCCGGCTCCGGGAGGCGCTGGTCCACGCCGCGCAGCCGGAGCTGGTCCGTCCCGGGTGCGAGCAGGACGTCCTGGGCCGTCACCGGCGGGAACCCTGGATTGGCTCCGAGGAAACCGAGTTCCGCGGAGAGCTTGCCGGACGCGTCGAGATCCACCCGGGACGGGAGCAGCCCCGTGGAGAGCACGGAGTCCGCGAGCGCTCGCGCCGCAGGGCGCCGGCCCCCGTCACCGGCACGTTCGTTGGCCGAGAACAGGGACTCGGCGTCGATCGCGACCGGCAGGCCGCGATGCACGAGGACGTTCTCGAAGTGCATGTCGGAGGCGCGCACGAGGTGCAGGACCGCAAGCAGTTCCCCACACGCCTGGAAGAAGGCGGGGCCGGGGGTTCGTTCGGCTCCGTCGGCGAACTCCTGCCAGCCGTGGTCGCCCCGGTCGACGGTCCGCAGTGCGTCTATTCGGGTGCCGGCGTGCGTGCCGCACCGGCGGATCAGCTCGGCGAGGCCGGCCTCGGCGGCGAGGGAGCGGGGCTTGTACACCAGCCGCTCGCCCGACGCGAAGGTCACGATCATGACCCCCTGTCCCCCGGCGTGGAGATCACCTTCGGGCCCGTCGACGCGCACGACGACGGGCGCGGGCGGAAGCAGTCCCGCAAGAACCCCGTCGGCGACCGCAGCGTCGAGGCGATCGACGAGTTGAGCCGTCGCCGTCAACGTCGTCTCGACAGCGTCGTCGACCTGGGCGGCGAGGCCCGGGAAGGCGTCGCGGACCGCGGCCTGGAAGGGGGCGTGATGCCCGAGGGCGCAGAACGCTGCATAACGCTCCTCGGTGGTGGCCCCCTGCAGCACGCCCCGGTCACGCAGGGCGTGCAGGACGGCGACGAGGGTTCGCAGGGATGCGGTGTGCACACGCTCGACGAGGTGTCGGTACCGCGCCTGGGCGAGCGCGGCGGCGTGCTCACGGGTGCGGGCGGACGTCGCGAAGACCGCTTCGAGCCGGGTGACGGACGCGGAGGTCGCGGTCACGGCAAACGCCGTCAGGTCGGCATCGGCGACCGCCGGTGCCACGAATGCCTCGGCGGGAACGCGGGCGATCCGGTCGAGGCCACGCGCCGCTCGGTCGTCCTGCGCGACGCCGAGCCCGACGCCGTCGAAGAGGGCAGCGAGGTCGTCGTCGGCGGTGATCTCGGGAAACAACTCGCGAACAGACGCGGTCATCGTCGGCATGGTGCGCCTCTCATTAGCCAGCGAGAATGGAGCGGCGGCCGCCGGTGCGAATACGCACGGCGGCCGCCGAAGGGAACGATCAGCCGCAGGCGATTCCCTGGCACTCCCACGAGAGGGTGCAGAAGCGGCCGATCGTCGACGTGCCCGGGATGGTCCACAGACCTCCCGCGGTAGCGTCCGCCTCAGCGTCGACCTGGTGTGCAGTGAGTTCCAGCGTGACATCTCCCGCCGCGGCGTAGGCGTTGTTCATCACGATTCCCCTTCTCTCTTGTGTTGCCGGCGACTGCCGACAACACAAGCATAGAGAAACCTGCTTTCCCGGGAAGCGCATATGCGAGTTCAGCATAATTCCGCGCGATCGGTCGGGAGGCACAAGAAAAACCCCGTGCACGGCGTCGAAAAAGGAGCCGCGCACGGGGTCCGCCGAGAATGTCAGGCGTCGCGTCTATTGATGAGCAGCCCGCCGAGTAGCAGCGGTACCACGGCCCACAGGCCGACGATCGTGAACGCCTGCGCCTGGGTGAGGGTCTGGTAGCCGGCCTCGAGGGCGTCCCGGATCACCTCGGGCGTCGAGAAGAGCCAGGTTCCGGCGCTCGTCGGCAGCAGGTTGTAGATCGTGCCCGCTGTCTCGCTGGTCGCAAACGGCGCCAGGGCGATCCACGCGACGAACAGAATGCCGACGACGGCGGACACGGCGCCCGCCGTCGAGCGCAGCATCGTCCCGAGCCCGAGAGCGAGCAGGGCGGCGCACAGCAGCGCGAAACCCGACCCTGCGAGCGCCTTCGCGTTCGCCGCGAGGTCGTCGGCGAAGGCGACCCCCAGCAGCGCGAAGCTTCCCCGTGCGACCACGCACGCCAGGGCAAGGCCGACCACCACGACGGCGGCAGCGAACCCGGACAGCGTCACCACCTTGGCCGCCAGCACCGTCGTCCGGCGCGGGACCGCCGCGAACGTCGTGCGGATCGTCCCGCTGGAGTACTCGTTCGTGATCACGAGCACCCCGAGGACGGCGAGCGCGAGCTCGGCGAAGCTGACACCGCCGGTCGCGGCGTCGGCGACCAGGTGTACCCGCGCTTCGTCCATGGCCTTGTAGACGTTCACCGTGAAGAAGGCCCACAGACACAGCACGCCGACCGCGATGGCTGCGGTCCACCACGTGGAGCGCAGCGTGCGCAGCTTGACCCACTCGAAGCGGACCGCGCGCGCGAACGTCCCCGCGCGCGCGTCGACAGGGCGCCGCGTCGGGCCCGGCGGGATGGTGGCGGTCATGCGTTCGCTCCCTTGAGGGTCGTGCTGGCGTTCTCGGGCCCGGCGGCGGCAGGCGGGCCGCCCGGCGGGCGGGCGCCATCTCCGGGGTCACGGGCGTCCGTGCGGTACTCGACCGCGTCCGCCGTCAGCTCCATGAACGCCTCCTCCAGCGTCGACGACATGGGCGTGAGCTCGTGCAGGACGACCCTCCCGGCCGTCGCCGCGGCCGCTGCGCCGATCTCGGCCGCGTCGGCGCCCGTGACCTCGAGCAGCCCCGGCTCCCCGGTGGCCGTAACCTGTGCGTCGCCGCGCTGCAGCAGTGCGGCGAGCTCGTCCGCCTGCGGCGAGCGCACCCGGACGATCTTCCGGGAGAACCGCTCGACCAGCCCCTGCAGCGGCTCGTCGGCGAGGATCCTGCCCCGTCCGATGACGACGACGTGATCGGCCGTCTCCTCGACCTCGCTCATGAGGTGGCTGGACAAGAACACCGTCCGCCCCTCCTGCGCGAGGGAGCGGGCCAGGTTGCGCACCCACTGGACGCCCTCGGGGTCGAGGCCGTTGACCGGTTCGTCGAGGATGACGGTCGACGGGTCGCCCAGGAGTGCGGTCGCGATGCCGAGCCGCTGCCCCATGCCGAGCGAGAATCCCTTGACCCGGAGGCCGGCGGCGGACGCCAGCCCCGTCTGCTCGAGGACGTCCTCGACGCGCCGACGCGGGATGCCGTGCGAGGCGGCGAGCGCCTGCAGGTGCTGGCGTGCCGTCCGGCCGGGGTGCACGGCCTTGGCCTCGAGCAGCCCGCCCACCTCGTGCAACGGCCGACGGTGCTGCGCGTAGGGCTTGCCGTTGACGGTCACGGTCCCGGCGGTGGGCCGGTCCAGGCCCATGACCATCCGCATCGTCGTGGACTTGCCCGCACCGTTCGGCCCGAGGAAGCCCGTGACGGCACCGGGGCGCGCCGTGAACGTGGCCCCCTCCACCGCGATCTTCTGCCCGAACCGTTTGGTCAGGCCGTGCGACTCGATCATCGTCCCTCCGTGTTGGTTGTCATCAACAGTCGTCGTGCGGCGCTCGTCCCGTCCCCCCGGCCAGGGCCGCCTGCGCCGCGGCGAGAACGCGGTCGACCTCGTCGTGTGACACGCCCTCAAGATGCGGTGTCCCCCACGCGGAGAGCACCCGATCCGTGACGGCGTCCCGGTCGAAGCGCATCGGCGTCGTGGCGGCGACACCCCAGCGCCGCGCCAGCGCACCCATCACCGGCTCGGCGTCGTCACCCGTGCCGCCGGCGACGGCCCCGATCCGCTCCACGATCGCCTGCCGCCGTGCGTGGCTGCCCCAGATCGCCTGACCGGAGCGCGAACGGTCCGCGACTGCCGGGAGCACCGCCGCGAGGCAGGCGACCTTGCCGAGCCCTGTCGCCGTCGCAAGCTCGTGCGCCAGGTACCACGACCTGAACGAGAACGGATCCCTGCCCTGCTGCATGGCCGGGGTGTGGCTCAGCCCGGTGAGCCGGGCCGCTTCCTCACGGCTCGCGGCGTCCAGCGTCTCGCCCGCGAGGAGTCGCTCCCCGAACTGCGCCAGCCGAACCACCGAAGCGAGGGCGAGCTGGTCCGCCGCCGAGCCGGCCCGCCCGCCCGCGAACGGCTCGATGGTCCGGGCCAACGCCTCGTACAGTCCGGCGAGCCAGGCCGTCCGGTCGAGCGAGGCGGTGAGCCTGCCGTCGATGACCGCCAGATCCGGGACGAGCGCGGGCCCCGAGACGAGCACGCGACGGTCCCCGACGGCGGTCACCGCGTTGCCGTTGCGTTCGCTCCCCGTGCCGATCGTCGTCGGGGCGGCGAGGAGCGGTGGTCCGCCCTGCGGCAACGTCAGCCGCACGTGCCCCGCCGTGGCGTGCCGGATCGCCCGGACATCCACCCCGGCTCCGACCGCACGCGCCAGCTTCGTGCGGTCCAAGACGGACCCTCCGCCGCAGGCGACGACGACGTCCGACGCGTCGAGCCGCGCCGCCAGGTGCTGTGCGTCGTCGACCGACCCCAGCCCGGAGACCGCGAGCTCGACGACGTCGTCGGCGACCTCGCACCACTCCCGGACGCCCGCGATGCCCGGGGCGTCGCGCAGACCCGCGTCCACGACGAACGCGATCCGCCTCGGCTCGCGGGCTGCCAGCCACCGGGCGGCCTCCCGCGCCCCCACCGGTGCCGCGTGCGCGCCCGGTCCCCTGGGACGGCTGCGGACCGCCGTCGTCGGCGCGCTCAAGCCGTGACCTGGACGACGAGGCTCTCGCGAGCGAACCGGCGAACGATCAGCAGGAAGCAGGCCATGTCGACGACGGCCAGCACGGCCGCAGCGGCCAGCGCCACCGGCGCGCTGAACAGGGTCGCCCCCACGGCCTGCGAGACCATCATGCCGACGATCGGCAGGACGAGGAGTCCGACGATGCCCTGCGCGCCCTGCACGGTGGTGGCCCGCTGGGAGATCGCGACGATCAGGCCGATGGCGAGGAACGCCACGAGCGGGACGAGCAGCAGGCCCGCGACGAGCCATGCTGCCGTCGGGAAGACGACCTGGTGGAACACCCTGTACCCGAGGGCGTTGACAATCACGCCGTAGACCACGAAAGCCACCCAGGCCACCAGGACCGACGGAACCAGCGAGACAAGGATCTTGCCGAGGACCAGCTCCCGGTTCGTCAGCGGCGAGAAGAGCAGCCCTTCGATCGTCCGCTTCTCCTTCTCCCCCACGAAGCTCGCGCTGGCCGTGACGGTCGCGACGAGGACGGGAATCATGAGGAACAGCGGTGCCATGAAGTAGATCAGCAGGGCGTACGCCATCGTCTGGGACTCGTCGAGCCCCGCGGGGACCACACCGTCCGGCAGGTTCCGGAGAAACGAGTCGACCCCGTTGATCGAGGAGGTCACCACCGGGTTCGCGCCCACGAGCAGGACGACGACGGGCAGGACGACGACCAGCACGAGGGGCAGGACGATCACCGGGGCGACGGCCTGCGGGTTCTTCCCGACCTCAAGGATGTCCTTGCGCATCAGCGCCCTCACACGCTGCCAGCTCATCGGTCGCTCCCGTCGTCGTCGATCGTCGCGAAGTACAGGTCCTCGATCGTGTGCCGGCGCGGCACGGCTGCCAGCACGTCGGCCCCCGCTTCGACCAGCCGGGCCACTACCGCGGGGACGTCGCGCGACGAACCGAGCTCGACCCGGACACCGCCGTCGGGCAGGTCGAGCGGCGGCACCTGGCTGGCTTCCGCCAGTACCTGCCGCGCCGCCGCCATCGGGCCCTCGACGGTGAAGTCGACGTCGAGCCGCGGCCACCGCGCACGGATCAGGTCGTCAACTGCGCCCGCGACGCGCATCCGACCGGCGACAAGGATCCCCACCTGGTCGCACAGCGTCTCGAGACCCTGCAGCTGGTGGGTGCAGATGAGCACGGTGACCTCGCGCGTGCGCAGCAGTGTCGACAGGTTTTCGATGAGGTCCGCGGCCGCCTCAGGGTCGAGTCCCGCCGTCGGCTCGTCGAGGATCAGCAGCTCGGGCTCGTGCAGCATGGCGCGCGCGACGGCCGCCTTCTGCCGCATGCCCTTGCTGAACGAGCCCACCGGGTCGTCGGCCCGGTCGGACAGCCCGAACAGCTCGAGCACCTCGACGATCCGGCGGTCCCGCCGCTCGCGTCCCAGCCCGAACAGATCACCCCAGATGGCGAGGTTGTCGCGCAATGACAGCAGGTCGTACAGGTTGCCGTCACACTGGACGCCGACCCGAGCGCGCAACGTGTCGGCGGACCGGGCGGTCAGCGGCTCGTCGAGCAGCCGAACCGACCCGCGGCTGGGGGTCAGCAGCCCGGTCAGCACCCGGATCAAGGTGGTCTTGCCGGCACCGTTGGGACCGAGGAGCCCGAATGCGGAGCCCCGGGGCGCTGACAGGCTCACCTCCGTCAGCACGGGTCGGCTGCCGTACTCCTTGCTGATGCCGTCCAGGCTGAAAGCGAGCTCCAGCGACGCTCCGACAGCGGCTCCCGCCGCACTCTCGGCGCTCAAGGTGGTGTCCCCTCTCATCGTCCGGTCCTTCCTTTCCAGGGGATCGTGGCGGTGCTCATGACACCCGCTGCCAGCACCAGGCAACCGACCAGGAACGGGCGCGCGACCGACGTGATCGAGTCGCCGGAGAGCAGTCCGTCCGGCGACAGCAGCGTCGTCGGCGACCAGGCCATCAACCCGTTCGCCGCCGAGAACAGCCCGGCCACGAGTACGACGGCGGCGACCAGCACGGCCGAGACGAACGGCGCGTTGGTCCAGCAGGCGATCACGCCCGCGAACGTTGCGAACATGATGATGCCGACGGACTGTACCGCCAGGGCCAGCGCGAGCGTGGTCACATCCGCGGCCGTGTTCAGCACCAACGTCACGTACGCGGCGACGACCGCACCGACGACACCGGCGGCCGCGACCCCGATCCCGGCGACTCCGAGCCGCGCCCCGTAGACCTGCCAGGCACCCGGGACACGCGACCGGTAGTACAGCCGGAGCCGATCGTCTGGGCCGATCGCGCACGCCCAACCCACAAGGTACGCGGCGAGCAGCAACGCCAGCTGCGACGAGTTCTTGAAGTACGACGAGACGAGGGACTGCCACGAGGCCTCGCCGACGATGACGGTGATGTTCTCCGATGCGCCGAGCGACCGGAAGATCTCACCGCTGTAGTAGGCGAGCAGAGGCGACGTCATCCCCGAGAACAGGAAGACCGCGCACAGGACGAACAGGCGCCGGGTCCGGACCCACCGGCGCAGCTCGACGACGAAGCTCATCACGCGACCTCCTTGATCCGGGTGACGAACGCCTGCTGGAGCGACCGCTCACCGAAGCTGATCTGGCGGATCCCGTGCGCCCCGCCCGACAGCACCTCGAACAGGGCGGGCAGATCGCGCTCACGCAGCCGGACCGAGAACGGTTCTTCCGGTGCGACGTCTGGCCGCGCGCCCCGGGCGGCCAGGACGCGACACAGCCCCGTGGGATCCGTCACCGCGTCGACGACGATGACCTGGTCTGCCGCCGTCGACGCGAGGAAGCCATCCATGGTGCCCCCGAAGACGAGCGAGCCGTGGTCGAGCACGACGAGCCGGTCCGCGACCGACTCGACGTCGCCCAGGGTGTGACTGGACATGATGACGCAGCGCTCGCGGCCGATCTCGCGGACGATGCGGACCACCGCCTCGCGGCCGACGGGGTCGAGCGCGCTCGTCGGCTCGTCGAGCACGAGCACCGCGGGTGACCGCACGAGCGCCGCGGCGATGCCGAGGCGCTGCTTCATGCCGCGGGAGAAGCCGGCCACCCGCCGGTTCGCGGCGTCTCCGAGGCCGACCGCGTCCAGATGCTCGCCGATCTCGCGCGGCGACGGCACGGCGGACCTGCCGCGACCGAGTGCGGCCGACTGCGCCATGACCTCGCTCGCGGTGAGGAACGGCTCGAAGCTCGGCGTGTCCGTGCAGTACGCGATGCCCTCCGCCGGGCGCGCGATCGTTCCCGCGGTGACAGGGACGAGGCCGAGGATGGCGTGGAGCAGCGTGGTCTTCCCCGCACCGTTGACGCCGATGAGCCCGTGCACACCGTGCGACCCGAACGCGCAGGAGACCTCGTCGAGAGCGGTGACGTCGCCGAAGCGCACGGTGACGCCGTCCGCAGAGACGAGAGCGTCGTCACGCATCGGAACCGGTCTCCGACCGGCCTGCCAGGAGGTAGACGATCCCGCCGAGCGGCACCGAGATGGCGACGGCGACGGCCCAGCCCCACTTCGGGAGGAATCGCACCTCGGTCGCGCGGGCGAGCTCGACGTAGCAGTAGACGACGAACGCCGCCGCCAGGACGACGGCGGGCACGAGGATGGCAGGCTGGTCCATGGTCAGGAGACCTTTCTGGTGGCGAGGTGCTCGGCGAGGGTGTGGAGGTCGTCGATGGCGGCGGCGTCCCCGTGGACGAAGGCGACCGCGGTGAGGTTCAGCACGATCTCGTCGACGCCGCAGCGACCGATGTCGGCGAGATGCTCGGCGATGGACTCGACATCCCCGTAGACGAAGACGTCCTTGCGGACGAGCTCCCGGGCGCTGGACACGATGTCGCTGGGATGGACGTCAAGTCCGGCGCGCTGGAGCATGTCGACGTAGTGCGGTCGGCCGAGATGCCGGAAGCATCCGGTCTGGGCCAGGAAGTTCGCGTTTCTGCCGGGTCGTTCCAGGCCGATGTGTACGTTGGTGACGACGCGGGGCCGTCCGCCGTCCGGGCGGGTCAGTCGCGGGAGGAGGACGTCGCGGACGTAGTTGCGCGGCGTGAGCCACGTGACGACGAAGTCCGCGTTCGCAGACTTGGCCGCCATCGACGGCCGGAGCACGCCCGTACCCACCTCGACCACCGGGCGCGGCACGTCCGGGAGCTGCGCCGCACGGGTCTCGGTGCCGGGTTCCTCGCTGGTCACGAGCTCGCCGTCCAGCAGCGACCGGACGGTCCGCGCATACGCGGACACGAAGCTCGCGGGACGTCTCAAGGGCTCACCCCGAACCGCACGGACGAAGTCCGGGTCCGCCGCGCCGTAGGCGACTGACACCGGGCGGTCCAAGGCCAGCGCCAGCGACCGGGCCTGCAGTGCCGCGTCGTAGGGGGTCCTCAATGGCGCGAGAGCGGTGCCGATTCCCACCGGAACGGCGTCCTCGGTGCCGCCGAGCGTCGCGAGCGCCATGTGGCTCTCGAGCATGAACGACTGCCCCGTCCAAAGCCGGGCGTAGTCGCCTTCGCGCACCACCCGGGCGTACTGCCGCACCATCGCCGCGTCGCTGGGCTGGTGCGGGCACAGGAGCGAGATCTCGGTCATGCCGCCACCTGGGCCGCGTGCGGGCGGGAAGCGTTGCGGGACACGTCCTCGATGAGGATCCCGGCGCCCGCCAGTGCCTCCTCCAGGTGGTCCTGGAACGCGCCCGCACGGGTCAGGGTGGCGACGATCGCGGCGGCGACGGCGGCGCAGCGGCTCTGCCCGAAGCTCTCCTCGCGACCTTGGAGTCGCAGCGGGTCCGCCGCCCGGTACAACCCGGGGGCGACCTGCGCGCACAGCGGCGACCCGGTCGGCGTCATGGCCAGTGTGGCCATCTCGCCGGCGATGATCCCCTCCACGCGGTCGACGTCGGTCGAGGAGTAGAAGACGACCGAGTCGTTGCGCGGGAAGGAGCCCGGACGAGACAGGATCTTGGACCGGAACGAGAGCCCTGCCGCGACCAGCAGGTCGAGCGTCGGTGCCCAGAAGGCGAGCGCGGCCCGCGGGTCCTCGAACCGGACATAGTGGCGGTGCACCTCGGCCGTGGGCGTCGCAGCCTGCGCCGCATCGTGGACGAACATGAAGAAGCCGGGTGTCAGGTTCGGGCGGAGGCTGGAGACACGCGCGTACCGGCGCCCGTCCACCTCGGTGATGTCGGCCTCGTCAAACAGCACACGGACACGGTGCAGCTCGGCGACCTCGCCGACCGGTGCCGACACCGCGATCCGGGCCGGGTCGATCGCGACCTGCACGCCCGGGTCGGTGAGCGCCTCCCGGATCTCGCGCTCGAACGCCTCGTCGGGGAGCAGTGCCGTGGTCGCGATGGCTCCGGGGCTCCCCGCGTGCAGGGTGGCGTACAGCCAGGCGGTCAGGCCGCGACCAGGGTTGTCCCCGTCAAGCGCCAGCGTCTCGCCCCGTACCGTGATCGTGCGGTGGTCGGTGTCGACATCGATCATCGCTGCCAGGTCGGCGGCGGACGGTCCCCTCAGATGGGCGTTCATCGAGCAGCTCCCTCGAACATCTGCGTGGCGCTCTCCGGGTCGATCACGAGCTGGCGTCCGATCCCCGCGAGGCCCCTGTCGACCGGGCTCATGGCGAACGACATCATCGAGCGGGCGATGACACGGTCGAGCACGTACCACCCGGTCCCGCGAGCGAGATCGACCGGGGACGGCGTCACGTCGGAGGTGGAGGTGTAGCCCTCGATGGTCGCGTCGATGACGGGGCGGGCGCCGTCGATCAGCTGCTCGCCGCGTTCCAGCAGCAGCTGGTGCGTCTCCAGCGCTGAGGCGCGCCCGCCGTCGAGCGAGGCGAAGGTTCGCGTGAGCGCGTCGAAGAAGACCGCACCGAGCAGTCCGCACAGGTCTCGCTGGGGTGGCGCGAGGGTGAACTCCTCCCAGTCGACGAGGAGCATTCCCCCCGCCGGGTCGACGAGGAGCTGGTCGGGGCGCACGTCGCCGTGGGCCGGTCGGACCTCGGCGTCACGCTGGGACGCGACCCAGTGCCGGATCGTCTCGCACAGCTCCGGATCGTGCTGCAGCAGACGCCAGCACTCCAGCTCTCCCCCGCTGGCCCGCGCGAAACCCTCCGCGGTGATCCAGTCGAACGCGGAGACCGGTGCCGCAGCGAGGTCGTCCGGGGCGCGTGCCGGGCCCACGTCCTCGGGCAGCAGAGCGTGGAGGGTGCCAAGAAGCTGGCCTGCCTTCCGGAACTCCACGAGCACGTCGCTCGGATCGTGCGCAGTGTCGAGCAGTTCCTGCAACGACTGCGCGTCCACGAGGTACGGGAACGTCACCGTCCGCGTCGTCTCGTCGACGTCCAGGATCGGTGGCGCGAGGTCGGGTGCCGCTGCGGCGCGGACGGCATCCCAGCGCAGGGAGTTCCGGAAACGTCGCTCGGCGTCGTCGGGCTCACCGGAGAACTGCTTGCGCACCACGAGCCCGGAGGCGTCGGCCTCGATCGTGGTGAGGTTGCGCCCCACCTTGCGTTCGACCAGTTCAGTCAGCATCAGTTGCTCCCGTTGTCAGGCGCCGAGTCCAAGCCGCTCGCGGAGCGACTCGGCGCAGCTGAAGGCGTAGATCTCTTCGAGCGCCCCGAGGGGTGCCCCCGCGTTCACGCAGAACGACATGCCCGCCGGGGCCCGGTCGGCGCCTGGCCCGAACCACGCTCCGGCGAGGACGCCGGGGGCCGAACCGCCCTTGAAGAGCACCGGCGCCCGCGCACCGGTCACGGACCAGGGATGCCAGGGCCGGGCGGCCAGCGCGCCCATCACGGAGTCGACGGCGGTGAGCGTCGAGACGTAGTCGTGACCGTCACCGTGCGCGACCCGTTCCAGCCCGCGAACCCGGAGCGTGGCGTCGACCTCGGCGTGCGGCGCATCGGGACTGATCCCCTCGCCCCATGCGGCGAGGAACGTGTCCTTCGTGGTGCGAAACGGCTCGTTGAGCCCGCGCTCCACACCGTGCTGCTCAAACGTCTTGAGAACCCGATCGGGCCCGATGAGCCGCACGAGCAGGTCGGTAGCGCTGTTGTCGGACTGCAACGCGGACAGGCTGCACAGCTCGCCCACCGTCACCTCGGTCCCGACGTGCTCGGCTCCGAGGCCGGCGCTGAGGTAGGCGATGTCGACGTCGCGCAGCCGATGGCTCTCGTCCAGCGCGAGGACGCCGTCGTCGACGCCGGCGAGCACCGCCTCGATCACGAAGACCTTCATGAGCGACGCGACCGCGAGCGGTCCGGGGCGCACGACCTCGACGTGCTCGCCGCGGCGCGTGCAGGTCGAGACGGCGTCAGCGCCCAGGTCGGCGAGCGCTGTCGCCAAGCCGTGCACGTCACGGACCGTCGGGGTCTGCGCCTCGAAGCGGATGCCGTCCAGGCGGCGCTCCCGCGTGGCAAGGACGTAGGTGTCGACGAGGATCCCGCACTCCGCCTCGAGCGTCACGACGGACAGCAGCGGCCCGCGCTCCGCGACGGCGGTGACGCGCGGCCTGCTCATGCGCACGGAGTCGATGACTTCGTGAACCCGCGAGGAGTGCGGGCTGTCGGCGGGACGAGCCAGCGCCTCGTCCACGAACTCGCGTGACGGCGGCTCGACATCGGTCAGCGCCGAGATGGCAGCATCGACGACAGACACCATTTCCGTGCCCTTTCTGTGCGCATGGTAAGAGCGTTCCGATCGCTTCTGACTAGACTGGACGGGTGTGCTGCCGGGCCACGCTCCATGTGGCCCGGCAGCACACTCCTATCCGCTACTCGCGGCGAAACGGACCGATCACGTCCACGACCACGACCACGAGAGCGACAACGAGTAGCTGACGCTCAGGGAGACCGAGGTACCGACGTTGCCCAGCTCGGCCTCGTTGAGGGCGATGTTCTGGATCTCCGACGGCGAGGCGTAGGCGGTGTATCCGCCAAGGACGTTGTGCATGGTTTTGCTCCTTCCGAGTGGAGGGTGCCGCCTGGTGCAGCACCCCAGGAAATGCGTCCGGTCTCGTCACCGAGTTGCCTGTCGACTTATCGATGGCCTTCCCGTTCGCATCCCTGACGTGTTGAAGCATTAACCACGACGCACACAGGACGAAAGCAGAATGCCTTCTAGTCAAGACTGTTGACATCGCCCAAAACGGCGCGCTATCGCACCGCCGGTGCGGCTTCCTGGGGAGCTGCCCGCCGTTCCCACAGGCGCACGATCTCGCGCGCGACGGGCACCAACGCCTCACCGCCCGGTGTCAAGGCGAGGCCGCCCCGCACCCGAACCGTGAGTTGCATGCCCACCGACCGCTCCAGTCCGGCGAGCTGCCGGCTGACCGCCGACTGGGTGTAGCCGAGGGTGGCGGCCGCGAGCGTCACGGATCCCGCATCGGCGACGGCGATCAATGCGGCCAATCCACGCAAGTCCATGCTGGGAACCCTTCGTCTTCTCGAGGCGGTTCGGTCCTGCGCACGCCCGACGAGACTGTCGACGCAGTAACGAGCGTCAAGGCGTTCCGGCGGCGGAGAGGCAGAGCCCCGACGACCATCGACGGCGCGTCACGGACAGCCAGAGCATCCTCGCCCACTCCCGGTCCCGCAGGCGGTCCGGCGCGCCATCCCGGCGGTCCTGTGGAGCAACTCCAGGCTCGGGGCAGGCGCGTCCTGCGATGCCCCCTCGTCGCTGCAGGCCAGCGGTGTGGTCGGGGCGATGCCGAGGACCTTCGACATGGTGACTCCAGACGTCGTGGGGTGGTGCCTGCTTGCTCTCGCCACCCGGCCGGGTGTCCGGTCGGCGTGCCGCGACAAGCCTGCACAGCACGCCCAGCGCCCCACAACACCCGGTTCCGGTCACGGCAGTTTGCTGCCTTCTCCTACGACCTGAGCCCCCAGGACGTGGTCCGCTCGGCGCCGTCAGCGGCGTGGTTCCGCGGTTCGGCCTGAGGGACGTCAGACGGGAAGGCGCGTGGGACCGCCATGGCATGTTCTGGACACGGCAGCAAGTGGACACCGCGTTCGGCGCGGGTCGGGCACACCCACCCGCAGGAGTCGCCGGGAGGCACCGCAGAAGCGTTGAATCAGGGGCTCCTGCAGGGCTCCGGCGTTGTCGGCATTTTGGGTCTGTGACCTGCGGTGACGTCATGCTGTGAGGACAGCGCGGATGGGCCGTTCGAGGTCGTGGCGTGATGTCGTAGCGCGTGGGCGATGTTCGTGGCCCCGGTGATGGGCAGGATGCCGATGGCGGTGTTCCGGATCGATGCCTGACCTGCGGGTCGGCGCCGGTCGCGGCCTGGGAGCGGTCCTCGTCAAGCGTCACATCCCGCACCCAATGCAGTCGCACCTCTATTGCCCAATGTCCTTGGACCCAGGCGGCGAGGGTGGCGGGGTCCGCGACGCGAGCGTCGGCGGAGGTGATGACGTAGCAGACCTCGACGCTCTTCTTCCCCTTGACGGTCACGGTGCGGAGCAGCTGGGCGACCTGGACGGTGTCGTCGAACTCGATCCAGGCGGGGGCTGGAGGACCTTGATCGTGCGGGTCGCCCGCCGCCCGTGCCCACGCTGCGTGGTGGTCCAGGCTGGGACGTCCTTCCACGGCAGGGCCTTGTGCCGGCTGTGCAAGGTCTTCTGGTTGCCCTTGACCACGAGGACGAAGTCGGCGCCCGCGGCGCGGATCTTCGCGGCCGTCTCCCGCTGTGTGTGCAGAGCGTCCAACGTCACCACGGCGGCGCGCAGGTCGAGCCGCTCGATCAAGGTCCGGGCCGCGACGATCTGCGAGCCCTTGTCGTCGATGCCGACCTGCCCAGCCACGACACCCGTGGTGTGGTCGAGCGCCGCGACGAGGAAGGAGACGGCCGCACAGCGTTTGCGTGCCCCGCAGGCCGCCTTGCCGTCGATCGCCAGGACACGCCGGGCGCCGACCGCCTTGGTGCGGGTCACGGCCCAGGCGCCGAGGACCTGATCCAAGGCGTCGGCGCCTGGGCGGGCGAAGACCCGCCGGAACGTCGACTCGTCCGCTACCCGGTTCGTGCCGAGCGCGGCCAGTCGGCGTCCTTGGCCCACTGCGCGATCGCCGTGAACCCGCGCGCCCCCCGGTCAACACCGCGCCCACCGCGACCGCGGGCAAAGCAGCGACGGTGTGCCGCCGCCCGCGCGGGTCACGCGGATCGGCCACCGGGGCAAGCATCTCCAACAACAGTGCCTGCCGCGAGACAGGCTTGGAGACGACAGCATGCGTACGCGACGACGGAATGGTGCGGGCGGACTCCCGTTCCGTGAGGCCGGATGGTGTAGGAACCCCCGATCCAACCGGGCAGCAGCCCGCCCGCACACCCCGTCTCACCTGCAAAGACGCACGTCATGCGCTGTCAACCCGCCACCGGCAACTTTGCCGGACCCCTGGGAGGGCGAGGGTCACACGGTCAAGCCACGTGGTGCATCACGTGCAATGCTGCCACTACTAGTAAATGTAGACGTCGGGATTGCCAGGCACAAACTGTGGCGTACCACCATCGTCCGGGGCGCCAATAAAGAGAAACTCAGCGACGTCGCCAAGTGTGCCTAGTCCTTCAACGTCCTCCAAGAGCAAGATACTCCGCCACTTGACCTGCTTGCCATTGCTATCCACATAAGCATCCCCCGACGAAACCAAGGCAAAACCTATGCCATCCTCTCCGTTGTGCCACAGGTTGTATGCAATCTCGTTGGGATCTGTAGCAGTTCCTTGCTCAGTCGAGGATCCTGATGACTCAGTCGTGTCTGGTGCCTCTGTCTCTGCAGGCACTTCTGTCGCAGCCGCCGTACTTGAGTCGGCCTCCGCCGCACCATCGACGTCCGCCGAATCACGGCACCCCGCCGGTCCCAGAATCAGCGCAGCACTGCCGACAAGGCCAATCCCAGCAGAAAACACTCACAGGTGTCGCTTCACGTCGAAAACTCCTCAGCGATCATCGCTTGGCAAACCGTCAGTACGTTGCACTGCTACTCCGGCAACACTAGATCTGCGGGCACACCCTTTTGACCTGATGGTCGCACGGTGACAGAACATGTCTCTTTGGGAGTAAATCTCACGCCATTGGCGACCATGTCTTTCAAGGGCAAGAGAGTGAATGTGACGGTCCCATCGGGGTTATCGATAGCATCAATGGTCGTATTGGGGTATTCTGGATCAGTGTCATTGGCGAGAAACAAGTTGTAGCACGCCTTGGCCATAACTACCTCATCAGAATCAGCCGACTTTTCGGGTTCGTTCGTCACAGCCAAAGGCTCAAGGGCATCTGGCGTTTCCGTCTCGGCCGACGGAGTCTCCGTCTCTGCCGGCGTACTGTTTGCTGCTTGCTCGGATGAGCCGACCTCCGCCGCACCATCGACGTCTGACGAATCGCGGCACCCCGCCAGTCCCAAAATCAGCGCAGCACTGCCGACCAGGCCAATCCCGGCAGAGACCACTCTCAGGTGTCGCTTCACGTTGAAACTCCTCATGCTCTGACGCATTCCAGAACTCACCCGCATGCCAATGCACCAAGCGTACCGCTCGGCTTCTTGCCAATTTTCGCGCGATGGTAACGCTTGCACGCGCCCCTTCACGCGAACAGTCGTCAGACGCTCGCACACGGTCCGCGGCCACACACGGCACCAGGCGTCTTGCACCGCAGGTCAGAGAACTCGCCCACGTCCGAAGAATCACCCGGTCGTGTGCAAAACACGCCACGGCACGACACTGGGTGACGTCCCTGGTGGTGGTGTAGTTCCGCGGGCCTGAGCGTCGTGGCCACGACGTAGAAGGCCATCGTGCGATGGTCAGTGAGACCGGACTAGGGAACTCACGGAAGGACACATCGCACGATGGCTATGGACCAGTCTGCCCTGCTCGCGCTGCTCGATGAGCTCCAGGGCACGGATGTCTCCGATCGGATCAGGGTCGCGACCCAGACGCTCTACCAGGAGCTGATCGACGCAGAGGCGACCGCGGTGATCGGCGCGGCCCCGTTCGAACGCACGAGCTCGCGCACGGCCCAGCGCAACGGCTCGCGGGCGCGGGTGCTCACGACCACGGCCGGTGACCTGGATCTGCGGATCCCGAAGCTACGCACGGGGTCGTTCTTCCCGTCGCTGCTCGAGCGGCGCCGCCGCGTGGACCAGGCGCTGTTCGCGGTCGTGATGGAGGCCTACCTGCACGGGGTCTTTCCGATTAACGGTGGGTGGGGGTCGGCCTGACACGCCGGGCGGGAGCTTGGCGGGGAGGCAGGCAGGATGACCGAGATCATCGAGCCCGTGATGCTCGAGGATGAGGACAGGCAGCGGTTCGCCCAGCAGTTGGTGGCGCAGGCGAGGTCGACGGGTGTCGGTCTGGTCGGCCCGGACGGGTTGCTGGCCGAGGTGACGAAGCAGGTGCTGGAGACCGCGCTCGAGGAGGAGCTCACCGAGCACCTCGGGTACGAGGCCGGTGACCGGGACGCGAAGGCGGGCTCGAACGAGCGCAACGGGACGCGGTCGAAGACGGTGATCACCGAGATCGGGCCGGTGCAGGTCGACGTGCCCAGGGACCGGGAGGGCACGTTCGACCCGGTCATCGTCAAGAAGCGGCAGCGGCGCCTGGACGGGATCGACGAGCTCGTGCTGTCGCTGACCGCGCGGGGGCTGACCACCGGGGAGATCAGCGCGCACTTCGCCGAGGTCTACGGTGCGTCGGTGTCGAGGGACACCGTCTCGCGGATCACGGACAAGGTCGTCGCGGAGATGACCGAGTGGTCCACCCGCCCGCTCGACGAGGTGTATCCGGTGATCTTCATCGACGCCCTGGTCGTGAAGGTCCGTGACGGGCAGGTCACGAACAAGCCGTTCTACGTCGTGATCGGCGTCACGACCCGCGGGGAACGGGACATCCTGGGGATCTGGGCCGGCGACGGTGGTGAGGGCGCGAAGTTCTGGCTGAGCGTGCTCACCGAGATCAAGAACCGGGGTGTGCGGGACGTGTGCATCGCGGTGTGCGACGGCCTGTGAGTCTTCAGGTGGCTGGTCTGGGACTGGCTGTCGAGGATGGCGTCGGCTGTTCTGCTCGGGTGTGACTCTTGTGACGGCTGGCCGCTGCGAGCGTGCCCTTCTTGAGATTTGTCCGCGTGAGCAGGGTGGCCGGCGCCGTTCCGGCCCACCTCGGTGGCCTGATCAGAAGACTGTCCAGCCTCACGGTGGCACGGGGCTGTGACCCATCACAGACATGCCCTGAAGTGATTTCCTCCCGGACCGGCGCCGGCCTTGACGGTCAGACCGGAGTTCCCGAACGAGGAAGGCACCAACCGCCGTGACCATCGTCGCGCACGACCATCCGTTCGTCATCGGCGTGGACACCCATGCCAAGAGCCACGCCTTGTCGATCCTCGCCGCACCCACCGGCGAGATCGTCGATGACGGGCAGTTCCCGACCACGCCGGCCGGCCTTGCCCGTGCGATCGCGTGGGTTGCCCGCCGGACCGGTGGCGATCTGGCCGCCCTGTGGGTGATCGAGTGCGCCGCGACGTTCGGCGCTCAGCTCGCCAAAGCCGTCACTGCCGCGGGCTACCAGGTCGTGGAGGCTGCCCGGATGAGCGCCAAGGCCAACCGGGGGCTCGGCAAGTCCGACCCCCTTGACGCTCGCCGGATCGCCGCCGCCGTCCTGCCCCTGAACGTCCTGAACCTGCGACACCTGCGAAAGGACGACGGAACCCGTGCTGCGCTACGTGTCGTGGTCGCGGCCCGAGACCACATGACGAGCGAGCGCACCGGGACGATCAACACCCTGATTGCGCTGCTGCGCGCCGTGGACCTGGGCATCGACGCCCGTAAGCCCCTGTCCTCAGCGCAGATCCTCGAGGTCTCCCGCTGGCGAACCCGGACCGAGGAGATCGGCGCCGCGACCGCTCGCGCTGAGGCCCTCCGCCTGGCGCGCCGTGTCATCGCGCTCGACGAGGAGATCGCCGCGAACACCAAGACGATGACCGAACTGCTGCACCAGAGCCCCGCCCGAGCGCTCCTGGAGATGCCGGGCATCGGTCCGGTGACAGCAGCCGTGGCCATGGCCGCCTGGTCCCACGACGGCCGCCTGCGCGACGAGGCCGCGTTCGCCGCACTCGCCGGCGTGAACCCCATCCCCGCTTCGTCAGGCAACACCGTGCGCCATCGGCTCAACCGCGGCGGAGACCGGCGCCTCAACCAAGCCCTTCACATGGCGGTCGTCGTACGCATGCGCTGGGACCCCGAGACCAAGGCCTACGTCGAGCGCCGCTCTGCGGACGGCCGCACGAAGAAGGAGATCCGCCGATGCCTCAAGCGCTACCTCGCCCGACAGATCTACCGCACCCTCACCGCCACGACGCGAACCGCCGAGCCCATCATCGCGTGACAAGCGCTACATCGATCCCGACTTGCGGAACATAGAAGAATCTCAAGGGGCTGCCCGACGCGATCACCACGACCTGGGAGCTTGCGCAGGTCCAGACCTGTGTGATCCACCTGATCCGCAACACGTTCCGGTACGCGGCCCGGCAGGACTGGGACGCCATGGCCCGGGACATCAAGCCGATCTACACCGCGGTGAACGCCGAGGTCGCGCAGGTGCGCCTGGACGACTTCGCCGACAAGTGGGCGGGCAAGTACCCGGCCGCGGTGAAGCTGTGGCGGTCCGCGTGGCCGGAGTTCGTCCCGTTCCTGGACTACGACGTGGAGATCCGCAAGATCATCTGCACCACGAACGCGATCGAGAGCTTGAACGCCCGCTACCGGAGAGCCGTGCGCGCCCGCGGGCACTTCCCGAACGACACCGCCGCCCTGAAGTGCCTCTACCTCGTCACGAGGTCCCTGGACCCCACCGGCCGTGGCCGGGCACGATGGGTCATCCGGTGGAAGGCCGCACTCAACGCGTTCGCCATCAGTCGAGTCCCGCAGAGTGGTGTAGGTCGGCCAGGTGGTCGTCGCCGGCGTGACAGCCGGGAGATGAGAGGCGGTCACCGCGTGATCCTTCAAGAGACCTTGCGAAAGCACTCTTGGATGGAGAAGCACACGATGACCGCTCCCTACATTGTCGACCCCGCACGTCTGCTCAAGGGTGCGCTGGCCGAGTCGTCACCCGACCTGATGCGCTCACTGCTGCAGACGATGATCAACGCCCTGCTGTCCGAGCACGCCGACGCCGTCGTCGGCGCGGAGTGGGGCCAACGCTCCCCAGACCGTCAGGCGCAGCGCAACGGCTACCGCCACCGTGAGATGGACACCCGGGTGGGCACGATCGACGTCGCGATCCCAAAGCTGCGCGAGGGAACGTACTTCCCGGACTGGCTCCTCGAGCGCCGCAAGCGCGCCGAGTCCGCTCTGACCACCGTCGTGGCCGACTGCTACCTGGCAGGTGTGAGCACCCGCCGGATGGACAAGCTCGTCAAGACGTTGGGGATCGACGGCCTCTCGAAGTCGCAGGTCTCCCGCATGGCCGCAGACCTCGACGACCAGGTCGACGCGTTCCGCCACCGCCCACTGGGCGAGTCGGGTCCGTTCACGTTCGTCGCCGCGGACGCGCTGACGATGAAGGTCCGTGAGCACGGCCGCGTGATCAACTCCGTCGTCCTCGTGGCGACCGGTGTGAATGGTGACGGGCACCGCGAGGTCCTCGGCACCCGGGTCGTGACCAGCGAGACGGGGCCGGCGTGGAACGAGTTCTTCGCCGACCTCGTCGCGCGCGGCCTGGCCGGCGTCAAGCTCGTCACTTCCGACGCGCACGCCGGCCTGGTCGAGGCCGTCGCGGCGAACCTGCCCGGCGCGACCTGGCAGCGCTGCCGCACCCACTACGCCGCGAACCTCATGGCCGCCTGCCCCAAGGCGTCCTGGCCCGCGGTCAAGGCCATGCTGCACTCGGTCTACGACCAGCCCACCGAGACCGCGGTCCACGCCCAGTTCGACCAGCTCCTCGACATGGTCGCCGCCGCCCTACCCGACGTGCACGACCACCTCGACGCCGCCCGCGCAGACGTCCTCGCCTTCACGAGCTTCCCGAAAGAGATCTGGCGCCAGATCTGGTCGAACAATCCCAACGAGCGTCTCAACAAGGAGATCCGCCGCCGCACCGACGTCGTGGGGATCTTCCCCAACCGGGACGCCATCGTCCGCCTCGTAGGCGCCGTCCTAGCCGAGCAGCACGACGAATGGGCCGAAGGGCGCCGCTACCTCTCCCTCGACGCGCTCAAGCGGGCACGAACCCCGCTGACCGTCATGACGACCGACGTCGTCCCGACCCAGGCCCTCACGATCGGAGCCGCCGCCTGACCTGACCCAGCACTACGAAGGATCAGAAAGCGCTACACCACTCCGCGGGGCTTGACCTCGCCATCACCTTCGAGGGACGCATCAGCCCCTCTGTCGACGACGCCTGAAGTCTGGACGGTTGCGACGCTCGAAAGGTGAACACTCACGACGATCGGAGAGTGATCACTTTGGAGGACTGGGCGTTGATCCGGCGGTTGGCCGGCGAGGGCGTTCCGAAGGCTCAGATCGCGGCGCGGTTGGGGATCTCGCGCACGACGGTGGTCAAGGCGGTGGCCTCTGCCGGGCCGCCGAGGTACGAGCGGCGGGCAGCGTCGACGGCGTTCACGCCGTTCGAGGCGGCGGTGCGGCGGTTGCTGAACGACACCCCGGACATGCCGGCTACGGTGATCGCCGAGCGGGTCGGGTGGACGGGGTCGATCACGTGGTTTCGGGACAACGTGCGGCGGTTGCGGCCCGAGCAGGCGCCGGTGGATCCCGCTGACCGGTTGACGTGGCTGGCCGGGGACGCGTGCCAGTGACTCTCCTATGTCTCGTCAAGTCGTGAGCAGTGGCACGGCGGCCGCGTTGAGGTAGCGGTAGATGTGCCGTGCGAGGTAGCGCTTGAGGCACCTGCGGATCTCGCGCGTCGTGGATCCTTCGGCGGTGCGTCGAGCGACGTAGGCGCGGGTGGCCGGGTCGTGCGCCATGCGTGTGATCACGGCCATGTGGAGGGCGCGGTTCAGGCGTCGGTCGCCTCCGCGGTTGAGGCGATGCCTGGTGGTGTTTCCCGACGATGCGGGGATCGGGTTGACTCCCGCGATCGCCGCGAACGCGGCCTCAGACCGTACGCGTCCCGGGTGCGACCAGACAGTGAGTGCGACGGCTGCCGTGACTGGCCCGATCCCGGCCTTCTCCAGCAGTCCGGCCGCAGGGGTGGTCCGCACGAGGGCGTCGATCCGCGTGGCGTTGGTCGACAGGTCGTCGTCCAGGGCTTGGACTCGGCTGGCCAGCCGCACGGCCTCCGCGCGAGCGGTGGCAGCGCCGATCTCTTCCTTCCGGGCGCGCCAGCGCGAGACCTCGGTGATCTGCTTGGCAGACAAGGGTCGGCGGGCGTCGACTCCGAGGTCCATGGCGCGCACCAGAGCGGTCAGCGCATTGATGGCAGCGGTGCGCTCGGTCGTCATGTGCTCGCGTGCGGTGACGAGAACCCGCAGCGCTGCCCGCTCACCGTCGCTGGTGCGAGGAACTCGCAGTTCGTTCTCCGTCAGAGGCAGGGCCGCCGCTGCGATCCTGCGGGCGTCGAGCTCGTCGGACTTCCCGAGTCCCCGGTTGCTGCGCGCCGCCATGCGTGGAGCCTCTACGGCGTCGTATCCGGACTCGAGCACGGCACGGCAGAGCAGCGCCCCGTAGGTACCGATGCCTTCGATGACCCACAGTGCATCGAGATCACCAACAGTCCGGCGGGCCGCCCAGGCGATTGCTCGCTTGAGTCCTGCGGGCGTTGACGGGAACTGGGCCGAGTCTATGAAGCCTCCCGTCGGAGCCTCCAGGACGCTCAGCGTGTGGGTGCGGGCGTGGGTGTCCACGCCGATGACGTAGGGGAGTTGAGTCCCGCAGAGTGGTGTAGGTCGGCCAGGTGGCCGTCGCCGGCGTGACAGCCGGGAGATGAGAGGCGGCCACCGCGTGATCCTTCGAGTTGAACCTTCCCAAGTTCGCTCGAACGGAGTACCCGCGATGACCGCACCTCACATGATCGACCCTGCCCGCCTGCTTCACGAAGCGTTGGCCGAGTCCTCCCCGGACTTCATGCGCACGATGCTGGGCAACATCATCAACGCCCTGCTCTCCGAGCACGCCGACACGGTCGTCGGCGCCGAGTGGGGCCAACGCTCGCCCGAGCGCACGACACAGCGCAACGGGTACCGGCACCGGCCCCTGGACACCCGGGTCGGGACGATCGACGTGGCGATCCCCAAGCTGCGCGAGGGGACCTACTTCCCAGACTGGCTCCTCGAGCGCCGCAAGCGGGCCGAGTCCGCCCTGACCACCGTGGTCGCGGACTGCTACCTGGCAGGCGTCTCGACGCGCCGGATGGACAAGCTCGTCAAGACCCTCGGGATCGACGGGCTCTCGAAGTCGCAGGTCTCCCGCATGGCCGCCGACCTGGACGAGCAGGTCGACGCGTTCCGCCACCGCCCGCTGGACGAGTCCGGCCCGTTCACTTTCGTCGCCGCGGACGCTTTGACGATGAAGGTCCGTGAGGCCGGCCGGGTGATCAACGCCGTCGTGCTCGTGGCCACGGGCGTCAACGGTGACGGGCACCGTGAGGTCCTCGGCACCCGCGTGGTGACCTCGGAAAC
The DNA here is from genome assembly GCF_004135345.1 of Xylanimonas allomyrinae. Taxonomy (NCBI): domain Bacteria; kingdom Bacillati; phylum Actinomycetota; class Actinomycetes; order Micrococcales; family Promicromonosporaceae; genus Xylanimonas; species Xylanimonas allomyrinae. The sequence continues at coordinate 898,898 of NZ_CP035495.1, read as the reverse complement.
CGGCGCGGCGTGGAACGAGTTCTTCGCCGACCTCGTCGCCCGCGGCCTGACCGGGGTGCGCCTGGTGACCTCGGACGCCCACCGCGGCCTGGTCGAAGCGATCGCGGCGAACCTGCCCGGAGCGACCTGGCAACGCTGCCGCACTCACTACGCCGCGAACCTCATGAGCGTGTGCCCCAAGGCGTCCTGGCCGGCCGTCAAGGCGATGCTGCACTCTGTCTACGACCAGCCCACCCCCGCGGCGGTGACCACGCAGTTCGACCAGCTCCTCGACATGGTCGCCACCCCGCTGCCCGACGTGCACGACCACCTCGACGCCACCCGCGCCGACATCCTCGCGTTCACCGCGTTCCCCAAGGAGATCTGGAGACAGATCTGGTCGAACAATCCCAACGAACGGCTCAACAAGGAGATCCGCCGTCGCACCGACGTCGTGGGCATCTTCCCTAACCGTGACGCCATCGTGCGGCTCGTCGGCGCCGTCCTGGCCGAACAGCACGACGAGTGGGCCGAAGGGCGCCGCTACTTCTCCCTCGACGCCCTCAAGAAGGCACGCACCCCTCTGGCCGTCTCCACCGACGTCGTCCCCGCCCAGCCGCTGACCCTCGGAGCCGCCGCCTGACCTGACCGACACGACGAAGGATCACAACGCGCTACACCACCTGCTGGGGCTTGACCCGTAGGGGCGGGCCTGCGCGACGATGGTCACGGCGGTCGTGCTTCCTTCCAGATCGGGAACTGAACGGCCGTCGAGGGCCGGCGCCGGTCTGGGGAAGAGTCACTCCGGGGCAACACTGTGATGGGCCACGACCCGCAGGTCGGGCAGTCTCCTGATCAGGACACCGAGGTGGGCCAGAGCGGCGCCGGCCGCCTGCTCGTGCGGACAAGTCACTGCAACGACACCCAGAGCCGGGGTCAGCGATCTGTCGAGTCACACACGGGCAGGACGGCCAGCACCACCCTGACGAGCCGATCCCAGATCAGCCACCGGGATACTCACAGCGATCTGTGGTTCCCGCCGCGCAAGATCCCGCTCGAGGACGGGTCGATGACGTTGCTGCCGGTGCTGGTGCTCACGTGCGCGTACTCGCGGTTCATGCTCGCCACGATGATCCCGACTCGGCACACGCAGGATCTGCTGCTGGGGATGTGGGTGCTGCTGCAGCAGCTGGGCCGGGTTCCGCGGCGGCTGATCTGGGACAACGAGTCGGGCATCGGGCGCGGCAAGCGGCATGCCGAGGGGGTCGCGGCGTTCACCGGCACCCTGGCCACGACGTTGCTGCGCCTGAAGCCGTATGACCCGCAGTCCAAGGGCGTGGTGGAACGACGCAACGGGTTCTTCGAGACCTCGTTCATGCCCGGGCGCGACTTCGCCTCTCCGGGCGACTTCAACGACCAGTTCGCCGACTGGCTGACCGGGGCGAACGCGAGGATCGTGCGCACGATCCGGACCAGGCCGTTGGACCTGCTCGAGGCCGACAAGGCCGCGATGCTGCCGCTGCCGCCGGTGGCGCCGGCGGTGGGCTGGGTCAACCGGATCCGGCTGGGCAACGACTACTACGTGCGTGCCGGTACAAACGACTACTCGGTCGACCCGGCGATGATCGGCCGGTTCGTGGACGTGCACGCCGACCTGGCCCGGGTCGAGGTCCGCCACGCCGGGCGCGTGGTGGCCGCCCACGACCGGGTCTGGGCGCGCGGCATGACGATCACCGACCCGGCCCACGTGGCGACCGCGAAGATGCTGCGCGAGCGGTTCCAGGCGCCCCGCCCGGCACAGGCCGAGTCGATGGTGCGGGACCTGGGCGAGTACGACCGCGCGTTCGGCATCATCACCGGCGAGGTGGCGGTCTGATGGCGGCCGCGGCCAAGCCCGCGGCGGGCGAGACGCTCAAGCAGCTGAACTACCTTGCCGCCGCGCTCAAGGCACCACGGATCACCGAGTCCGCCGCCCGGCTGGCCGACCACGCCCGCGATGCCGGCTGGACCCATGAGGAGTACCTCGCCGCCGTCCTCGAACGCGAAGTCGCCGCACGCAACGCCTCCGGCGCTCAGCTACGCATCCGTGCCGCCGGGTTCGCCGCCCGCAAGGCGATCGAGGAGTTCGACTTCGACGCCCAGCCCGCCGTGCGCCAGCCGATCGCCGCGCTGGCCTCCGGCGGGTTCCTGACCGAGGCACGCAACGTCGTGCTGCTCGGGCCACCCGGCACCGGCAAGACCCACCTGGCCATCGGTCTGGGCATCGCCGCCGCTCATCACGGCTACCGGGTCCTGTTCGCGACGGCAACCGGCTGGGTCACCCGCCTGACCGACGCCCACCGCGCTGGCAAACTGCCCCAGGACCTGGCGAAACTGCGCCGCTACGGTCTGATCATCATCGACGAGGTCGGCTACCTGCCCTTCGAGCAAGACGCCGCGAACCTGTTCTTCCAACTCGTCTCGGCCCGCTACGAACACGCCTCGCTGATCCTGACCTCCAACCTGCCCTTCAGCGGCTGGGGCGGCGTCTTCGGCGACCAAGTCGTCGCCGCAGCGATGATCGACCGCATCGTCCACCACGCCGACGTCCTGACCCTCAAAGGCGCCAGCTACCGGCTACGCAACCGCGGCCTCGACACCCTGCCCAGCATCCGCGAGACCACCGACCCCCAGCCGACCTAGGCTGGCCCCACACCGTTCACTTTTCGAACGCCGAAAGTGTTCAGTTTTCGAGCGTCGTCGACACCCTCGAACAACTAGAAGACGCCGGGCCCCGCCCACCGTCTATCGGACAGACCCCCTGCCGATCTGGATCGTGCCCATGTGCGTGCCCATCGCCATTCCTGAGTGCTGTCTCTGATGACCCCGTCGGTCGGTTCCAAACGCTAGCAGCGACGGTCTCCACGCAGGCACGTGACGCTGCGCGCTCACCCGGTCTGCGCCGCGCCGCGCGTCCGGCGGCAGGTGGTGGCGCACTGGCCTGCCTGGTGGCCGCCACGCACCTGCGTCCAGTACCGGTTAGCACGGTTGGTCAGGAGCCACTGATGTCCGAGTCCATCCCGACCCGTGAGTCGCTCGCGGGGTTCATCGTCACCGAGCCCAGGCGCGTCACGACAGCCGCCGGCAGGTACCGCCGGTCGGCGCGTGTCGGCGTCGAGCACTGGCGGGCCGCGCTCGACGGCACGCACACCGAGGCCGAGCCGTCGTTCCACACGCTCGCGCTCTACGGCCGGCTCGCCGCGGGCTTGATGGGCGAGTTCCACAAGGGCGAGCGGCTCGTCGCTGCCGGCCACACCCGGGCGTACCCGATCGACCGTGTCGCGGTCATGGCGTCATAATCGCGCTTCTACGCACCCGGTGACCTCGAAGTGACCGCCCATGTTCGCGCCACGTCGTCCTGGCCATGGTGTCGCGCTGCCCGAGAGCCCCAGCACCGGCGACGCGGCCGGACAGCACCTCTCGAGACGGTTGCGTGGTGAGAAGCCTCCACGCAGTAGATGGCCCCGGCAGCTCTCTGCCGAGGCCATCTACTGCGTGTTCTCCTGCTACTCCCCCGTCGCCTCCGGCTCGACCTCCCCATCGCTGGTGAGCTAACCCGTCGATTCCCAGGTCAGCTCGACCGTCGCGGTGTACGTGGTATGTACCTGGTCCTCGTCCCACCCCACGCGGACGCCGGCAGCGTCCCTGTCTCCGCACGTGGCGATCTGGGTCTCCATGAAGAGCGACCACGGCGTCGTCGTCCCGAACGTTCCGTCGGCGGCAACAGTGACCTTGCCCGGCGTCAGCGCAGATGACACGACAGACACCGGCACGTCGTAGACGTCGGAGTCTGGGCTCGACACCCCCGCGCAGAACGCCTCGTCGGCGAACGTGTCTCTCGAGCCGTTCCCCACCGACGACCCCTGCGCGCCGTTGTCGGAGACGGCCCGCACAGTGGTCGCCCCGTTCGCGATGTTCGTGGTCGTGGCGTCAAACCAGTCATCGTCGAACTTGTCCTTCGCCGAGAACCCGCCGCTCGGCGCCAGCAGCCCGCACTGCCTCTCCCTGTCGGAGACCTGGAGGTCCGTCATCGCGGCGACCTTGGCCTGCGCGAGCTGCTCGAGCTTCTCCTGCACCGCAGCACGTCCGGCCTCGGTGACCTCGGGCGCTCCGAGCTCGATGACGTGGTCGCCGCCGGGCCCCAGCATGACCGTCTCCGGTTCAGGCGATCCAGGCGGAGCCCAGAGCGCGTCGTCCTGTGGCACGTCCACAGCCATGTCGTAGACGCCGGGCAGCAGCTTGAGCGGTTCCTCCTCTGAGAGCGTGACGGCCACTCCGCTGATCACGCCAGATCGCCGGCCCGCCAGACAGGGAGTGGTTCAGGTCGGGGTCGGCGGCCCAACGTCCTGCGGCGTACCCGCGGCCCCGCCGGGCGACCGAGACGGCGAAGGACCCCGCGCGTCAGCGCGAGGTCCCCTTGTCCTAGCGGTCACCTTAGCGGTCACATTGTCCCCGAACACGACGATGCCCAGGTGAGAAACCCTCTCTCACCTGGGCAAACGTCGGGCTGACAGGATTTGAACCTGCGACCCCTTGACCCCCAGTCAAGTGCGCTACCAAGCTGCGCCACAGCCCGAGGAGCCCTTGCGGACTCCCGACCCCGGAGGGCCGACGAAATACTACCCCACGCGGGCACCCGTCCTGGACCAGTCCCGTCGTCGTGCCGCGTGTTCGGTCGCGAGCACGGCGTACACCACCTCGGTGGCCCACACGCCGTCGGCGGGACGCCGGTCGTTCTCGACGAGCTTTGCCTCCAGGCGCATGCCGAGTCGCTGGGCGACGCGCACGGACGCGAGGTTCTCGGCGTCGATGCGCGCGAAGGCGCGGTGGAACCCGTAGTCCTCGAACGCGATGCCGAGCAGGGCGCGCGCCGCTTCGGTCGCGTAGCCCTTCCCTGCGACGTCGGGTCGGAACGCGTAGCCGATCTCGACCTGTCCTTCGCCGGCCGCCCATTTGAGCAGGGCCTCGCCGATGACCGTGGTGGGTGTCTCCACGGCGAGCGTGAGGACGTCGCCTGCTGCGGAGAATGAGGCGTCGGCCCAGGTGGCGACCCGTTCGCGTGCCACGGGCATGGTCCAGGGCTCGAGGTACAGGTATTTCATGACGTCGGGACGCGAGCGCCACGCGAGGAAGGCTTCGGCGTCGTCGGGTCGTACGTGTCGCAGCGCAAGCCGTGGGGTGCGTGCGACGGTGCCGTCGGTGTGGGTGGGCACGTCCATGCCCGCAGCCTCTCCGCTGCTCTTGCGGCGGTCAACTGGTGCCGGGGTGGGGGCGGTTGCGTCAGTCGGCGAGTGCGTTGGCGTGGGGAAGGTGTGCCCGCCATGCGGTGCCGACGACGGCGAGGCACGCCGTCGCGATGAGGAGCCCGCCGCCGAACATCTGCGTGTAGCTCCAGGTGCGTGCGAGCCAGGCGAGCGCCATGGGTACGAAGAATCCGAGGTAGGCGATCGAGTAGTAGACGGCGGTGAGTCCGGCGAGGTGGCGGGGGCCGGCGATGCGGGTGACCTCGCTGAGCCCGGCGACGAGTGCCAGTCCGTAGCCCGTGCCGAGGACGGCGGCCGCGATCATTCCTGCGACGAGGTCGAGGGTGTGGGCGGCGAGGGCGCCGAGTCCGAGCCCGACGACGATGAGGCTCATGGCGACGACGGAGGCGCGTGCGGAGCGGTGGGTGTCGATGCGCCGGGCGACGACCTGGATGCCGATGCCGCAGCCGAGGGTGAGGACGGTCATGAGGCCGGCGAACGCGACGGGTACGGTCCCGGCGTGGGCGGCGAGCAGGCTGGGCAGCACGGCGTAGGCGGCGCCGACGCAGCCGAAGACCCAGGGTGCGGTGGGGACGACGACGCGCAGGAACCGCGGGTGGGTGGCGGCGGGGACGCGCAGGTCGTCGCGGAGGCGTCGCACGCGGGCGCCGGCGGTGGGGCAGGTTTCCGGGACGCGTAGCACCCAGCAGGCGGCGCCGGCGGCGAGGGCGGCGTGGACGGCGTAGGCCAGGTGGGCGGGCCAGGGCGCCCATTGGGCGAGTGCTGCGGCCACGCCGGCTCCGACGAGGAACCCGGTGGTGAGTGCGAGCGAGGCGCGTCGTGCGCCTGCGGCGGGGTCTCCGCTGCGTGCGGCCAGCTCGGTGACCCAGGTGGTGCCGACGGCCATGACGAGCCCGAGCGCGATCCCGGACAGCACGCGTCCGGCGCCGAGCACCCAGGGCACTCCGGCGCCCAGGGCGAGGGTCACGGATCCGAGGGCGCCGATGGGTGCGGCGGGCAGCAGCAGCGGGCGGCGGCCGTACCGGTCGGAGAGGGGACCGCCGAGCAGGAGGGCGGGCACGATGCCGAAGACGTAGGCGCCGAGCAGCGCGTTGACGGTGACGGCGTCGAGCCCGTCTGCTCGGTACATGACCAGCAGCGGCGTGAACTCGTTGCCGCCCCAGGCGACGGCTGCCATCGCCGTCGCGACCGGCCACCACTGGCGGGTCGCGACGGGCACGGCTGTCGCCGGAGCGGTGTGTGGCATGACCACACCATGCGCTCCGTCCGGCGTCCTGCGCAAGGTGACACGGTGTTGTCTCGATCACCCGGCGCGACCGCTCAGCGCTTGCGCTTCTCCCGCACGCGCACGCTGATCTCGAGGGGCGTTCCTTCGAACCCGAACGTCTCGCGCAGGCGCCGCTCGATGAACCGCCGGTACCCCGCCTCGATGAACCCTGTCGCGAAGACCACGAACCGCGGCGGTCGCGTCGAGGCCTGCGTCGCGAACAGGATGCGCGGCTGCTTGCCACCGCGCAGCGGGTGCGGGTGCGCCGCGACGAGCTCGCCGAGGAACGCGTTGAGCCTCCCGGTCGGGATGCGCGTGTCCCACGACTCGAGGGCGGTCTCGATCGCACCCGTCAGACGCTCGGTGTGCCACCCGGTGCGGGCCGAGACGTTGACGCGCGGCGCCCAGGTGAGCTGCACGAGCTCCTTCTCGATCTCCCGCTCCAGGTAGGGCCTGCGGTCGTCGTCCATGAGGTCCCACTTGTTGTACGCGATGACGAGCGCGCGCCCGGAGTCGACGACCTGCTGCAGCACGCGCGTGTCCTGCTCGGTCAGCGGCTGCGAGGCGTCCAGCAGCACGACGGCGACCTCCGCCTTCTCGATGGCCGCGGCCGTGCGCAGCGAGGCGTAGAAGTCCGCGCCGGACGACTGGTGGACGCGACGGCGGATGCCGGCGGTGTCCACGAACCAGTAGGGCACGCCCTTGATGACGATGAGCTCGTCGACCGGGTCGCGCGTGGTGCCGGCAAGCTCGTCGACGACGACACGCTCGGACCCGGCCACCTTGTTCAGCAGCGACGACTTGCCGACGTTGGGTCGGCCGACGAGCGCGACCCGGCGCGGTCCCGTGGGCCGCAGCTCCCCGTGCTCGGAGACCTGCGGGAGCACCGCGAGGGCGGCGTCGAGCAGGTCGCCCACGCCACGGCCGTGCAGCGCGGAGATCGGGTGCGGCTCCCCCAGCCCGAGGCTCCACAGGTAGGCCGCGTCGGCCTCCCCGAGGGCCCGTCGACCTTGTTGGCTGCCAGCACCACGGGCTTGCCCGATCGGCGCAGCAGCTCGACGACGCGCTCGTCGGTCGCCGTCGCGCCGACTGTCGCGTCGACCACGAACAGCACCGCGTCGGCCAGCGAGATCGCCACCTCGGCCTGCTCGGCGACCTTGGACTCGATGCCCGCGACGTCGACCTCCCAGCCGCCCGTGTCGACGACGTGGAAGTCGCGCCCGGCCCACTCGGCCGGGTAGGTGACGCGGTCGCGGGTCACGCCCGGCTTGTCCTCGACCACGGCCTCGCGGCGGCCGATCACGCGGTTGACCAGCGTCGACTTGCCGACGTTCGGCCGGCCGATGATCGCCAGCACGGGCAGCGGTCCCTCGGCGGCCTCCAGCTCCTGCGAGCTCCACTCACCGTCCAGCAGAGCGACGTCGTCGGCGTCGAGCTCGAACTCCGCGAGGCCCGCGCGCAGTGCGCGCTCACGCGCTTCGTCGTCGGCGTCCTGCTGCGGATCGAAGGTGAACTCCTGGTCGTCCTCGACGTCCGCCTGCCCCGCCGTCACCTGGGCGACGACGGCGAGCACCGCCTGGACGGTCTGCTCGAAGTCCAGGTCGGAGGAGTCGACCGTGACGACGCCGTCGGCGGCCACCTGGAACTCCATGACGGTGGAGTCGTCCCGGTCGCGGCGCAGCACCTGGTCGCGTGTCGCCTCGACGGCGTCGGCGTCGGCCACGCCGTGCACGTCGAGCGAGCGACGGCGCAGGCGCGCCTCCTCGGAGGCGGTGAGCAGCACGCGCACGTCGGCGTCGGGCGCGACGACCGTCGTGATGTCCCGGCCCTCGGCGACGATCCCCGCGGAATGGGCGATGATCTCGCGCTGCCGGCGGCGCAGCTCGTCGCGCACGGCGAGATTGGTCGCGACCTTCGACACCTCGGTCGAGACCTCGGTGGTGCGGATCGCCTCGGAGACGTCCGTGCCGTCGAGGTGGACGGTCGGCGCGTCAGGGTCCAGGCCCTGCACGAGCGGCATCGCGCGGACGGCGGCAGCCACGCGGCCGCCGTCGGTCAGGTCCCCCACGGACTCCTGCGCCCACAGCGTCGCCGCGCGGTACATCGCGCCCGTGTCGAGGTAGGCGAGGCCGAGGCGGCGCGCCACCTCCTTCGAGACGCTGGACTTGCCCGAGCCGGACGGCCCGTCGACGGCGATGGTCAGCACGGGGGTGTTCTCCTTGGTGGTCACGGTGCGGCTCACAGGTCCACGGCGGCCATGAGGCTGCCCAGCTCGGTGCGGCCGAGCACGCGCGTGGTGCCGGGGCGCTGGTCGCCCAGCGCGATCGGGCCGATGCGGGTGCGCACCAGGCGCTCGACGGGGCGGCCGACCGCCTCGAACATGCGCCGCACGATGCGGTGGCGGCCCTCGTGCAGCACGACCTCGACCATGGTGACGTCGCCGAGCGGCTGGACGATCTTGACCTTGTCCATGCGCGCGGGACCGTCCTCCAGATCGACGCCGTCGAGCAGCGCCTTGAGGATGCGCGGGTAGACCTCGCCGCCCGAGACGGTGACCAGGTACGTCTTGGGCACCTCGTACTTCGGGTGCGCGAGGCGGTTGGCGAGCTCGCCGTCGTTGGTCAGCAGGATCAGACCCTCGGAGTCGGCGTCGAGGCGGCCCACGTGAAAGAGGCGCTCCTCGCGGTTGCGCACGAGGTCGGAGAGCGTCGGGCGCCCCTGCGCGTCCTCCATCGCGGAGAGCATGCCGAAGGGCTTGTTGGCCGCGAGCGTGATCTTCGAGGAGTCGAGCTGCACGCGCATGCCGTCGACGTGGATGACGTTCTTCGCCGGGTCGACGCGCACGCCGAGCTCGATGACGATCTGCCCGTCGACGCTCACCCGGCCGTCCGCGATGAGCTCCTCGGCCTTGCGGCGCGAGCCGTACCCGGCCTGGGCGAGCACCTTCTGGAGGCGGACGCCGTCGGGCACGTGGACGTCCACGGGGGCTGCGCGGGACGCGCGGGACGCGCAGGGCGCGGGGACTGCGGGCGCTGGGGACGCTGCGGGCGCTGCGTGCCGCGACCGGGTGCGCCGCCGCGTCGGGGCGCGCCGGCGCCGGAAGCGCCGCGGCGCGGAGGGGTGGGGCTCATGGGGTGATTCTCTCAGCCGTCGGACTCGGTCAGCGCGCTCAGCGCGTCGATGCCGGGCAGGTGTGGTGCGATCGGCGGCAGCTCGTCGAGAGAATGCCAGCCCATCCGGTCCAGGAAGTCGCCCGTCGTGGCGAACAGGACGGCCCCGGTGAGCGGGTCGTGCCCCACCTCCGCGACCAGCCCGCGAGCGAGCAAGGTGCGCACCACGCCGTCGACGTTCACGCCGCGCACCGCGGACACCTGCCCGCGCGTGACCGGCTGACGGTACGCGATGACGGCCAGGGTCTCCAAGGCGGCCTGGCTCAGCCGCGCCGTCTGGCCCTCCAGCACGAGGCGGGCGACGACGTCGGCGTGTGCCGGCGCCGAGTAGACGCGCCAGCCCTGCGCCCCCTCCCGCAGCTCGAACCCGCGCGGGCGCGCTCCGCCCTCGCCGCGGTACTCGGCGGCGAGCCCCTGCAGCATCCCGACGACGTCGCCCACGGGCAGCTCGACGATCGCCGCGAGCCGTTCGGCGCTCACGGGCGTGTCGGCGACCATGAGCACGGCCTCCAGCGCGGCCTCGGCGCCTCCGGGAAGCGCGCCGACGTCGATCTCGACCGTCCCGTCCGTGCCGGCCGGCTGGTCGTGGGGCGCTGCGGCCTGCGTCTCGCCGTCGGACGCGGGACCGCCGCTCTCGGGCCGCACGCCGGGCGCGGGCAGTGGGGGGTGCGTCATGCGCGGGCCTCCTGGGTGTCGCCGTCGAACTCCTCGAAGTCCTCGCCCCAGGCGGCGTCGGCGTCCCCCGTCCACCGCACCGTCAGCTCGCCCAGCGCGGCGGCCTGCTCGAACGCGACCTGCCCGCTGCGGAACAGCTCCAGCAGCGCGAGGAAGCGCGCCACGACGACGAGCCGCTCCTCCCCCGCGGCGAGCGACCGGAACGTGACGGCGTGCTCGCGCCGCAGCCGCCCGACGACGATCGCCGCCTGCTCGCGCACGCTGACCGCGGGCGCGTGCAGGTGCGTCAGCGAGACGACGGGCGGCGCCTTGGGCGTCAGCGCCCGGGCCGCGAGCTCGGCGAGCCGCTCGGGCGTGAGCGTCCAGACCAGCTCGGGCAGCAGCGCCACCTGCTCGGGCTCGAGCGGGACCGACCGGGGCACCCGCCGCCCCTCGGTGGCGAGCCGCTCGGCGAGCACTGCGGCCACCTCCTTGTAGGCGCGGTACTGCAGCAGCCGCGCGAACAGCAGGTCGCGCGCCTCCAGCAGCTCCAGGTCCTCGACGTCCTGCTCGGCCAACCCCGGCAGCAGCCGGGCGGCCTTGAGGTCCAGCAGCGTCGCCGCGATGACCAGGAACTCCGAGGCCGTGCCGAGATCCCATTGCGGGGACGCTCGGGTGTACGCCACGAACTCGTCGGTCACGACGGCGAGCGCGACCTCGGTGACGTCGAGCTCGTGCTTCGCGATGAGGCTCAGCAGCAGGTCGAACGGACCGCTGAAGTTGGCCAGGTGAACCTCGAAGGACCGCGAGGCGCCCCCCGCGCGGTGCGGCTCCTGCGACTCCATCACGACCTCGCCCGAGGCCACGGCTGCGTTCAGGCGGCGTCCCCGCGCGCCACGAGCTCGCGGGCGAGCTGGCGGTAGGCCACCGCACCGGGGTGGTTCGGGGCGTACGCGGTGATGGGCTCCGCGGCGACCGACGCGTCCGGGAACTTCACGGTGCGCCCGATGACGGTGTGCAGCAGCGTGCTGCCGAAGGCCTCGTGGACGCGCGCGACGACCTCGCGCGAGTGAAGGGTCCGAGAGTCGTACATGGTCGGAAGGATGCCGTCGATCTCCAGCCCCGGGTTGAGGCGGTCGCGCACCTTCTCGATGGTCTCGACCAGCAGCGCGACGCCGCGCAGCGCGAAGAACTCGCACTCCAGCGGGATGAGCACGCCGTGCGCGGCGGTCAGCGCGTTGACGGTGAGCAGGCCCAGCGACGGCTGGCAGTCGACCAGGATGACGTCGTACCGGTCGAGAACGGGCCGCAGCGCGCGCGCGAGCACCGACTCCCGGGCCACCTCGCCGACCAGCTGCACCTCGGCCGCCGACAGGTCGATGTTGGCCGGCAGCACGTCGAGGTTCTCGATCGTCGTCTCCCGGATCACGTCGGTCGCCTGGACCGTGCGCTCCATGATCAGGTTGTAGACGCTCAGCTCGAGCTCGTGCGGGTTGACGCCGACGCCCACGGACGCGGCTCCCTGCGGGTCGAAGTCGACCAGCAGCACGCGCCGCCCGTACTCGGCGAGCGCCGCGCCCAGGTTGATCGTCGTCGTCGTCTTGCCGACGCCGCCCTTCTGGTTGCACATCGCGATGATGCGGGCAGGGCCGTGCCCCGCCAGCGGGGCAGGATCAGGGAAGTGGGGCAGCTCGCGCCCCACGGCGTCCCGCCGCTCCTCGGCCTCGGTGGCGGCGGGCGCGAACAAGGTGTCGTTCCCCAGTGCATCGCTCACGCGCGCCACGCTACCGCAGCACTTCCCCACGACCTCGGGACCGGCCCGGCGTGCCGCTCAGAGTGCACGCGGGTGTGTCGCGGCGTAGACCTCGCGCAGGGTGTCAGGCGTGACCATGGTGTAGATCTGCGTCGTGGTGACGGACGCGTGCCCGAGCAGCTCCTGGACGACGCGCACGTCGGCACCGCCCTGCAGCAGGTGCGTGGCGAACGAGTGGCGCAGCGTGTGGGGCGAGACGTGCTCGAGCTGCGCGCGCTGCGACGCCGCCTGAAGCACCGCCCACGCCGACTGTCGCGACAGCCGCCGCCCTCGCGTGTTGAGGAACAGCGCCGGCACGCCGGTCCCGGCCGCGGCGAGCGCCGGTCGCGCCCGGACGAGGTAGGCGTCGAGCGCGTCGCGGGCGTACGACCCGACGGGGACGACGCGCTCCTTGTCCCCCTTGCCGAGCAGGCGCACGACGCCCGACGCGCCGGGGTCGGTCCCGGGCGCGGCGTCGAGCCAGCCGAGGGCGTCGACGTCGAGGCCCACGACCTCGCTGATGCGCCCGCCGGTGGAGTAGAGCATCTCGAGCAGCGCCCGGTCGCGCAGCGCGACGGGGCCCTCGCCCTGCCCGGCCGCGTCGAGCAGGCGGGTGACCGCGTCGACGCTCAGTGCGTGCGGCAGGCGCCGCAGCTGCGTGGGTGCGCGCACCTCGGCGGCCGGGTCCTGCGAGGAGAGACCTTCTGCGTGGGCGAACCGGTGCCAGCCGCGCACCGCGGCCAGCGCTCGCGCCGTCGACGACGGCGACAGGCGCGTGCCGCCGTCGGAGCCCGTGCGCACGGCGGTGACGTACGCGGTGACGTCGTCCTCGCGCACGCTGCTGAGGGTGGTGCGGCCGGTTGCCTCGAGGTGTCGCAGGTACCGGCCAAGGTCGCGGCGGTAGGCGGCCGTCGTGTTCGCCGACAGCCCGCGCTCGACGCGCAGGTGGGCGAGGTAGTCGTCGAGCGCCGTCTCCAGCGGGCCGGTGACGGCACCCCAGGGCTCCGAGCGCGTCGCGCCGGGGGTCTGCGGGGACCCCGTTGCCGCGACGACGTTGCTGCTCACGGGCTCATGATGGCTGCCTCACCGGCCCCAGTCACCTGCCCACGCCGTCGGCGGGCGCCCTGGACGGCGCCCGAGCGCTGCGCGCAGACGCTGCTCTAGAACGGGAGGAACACGTCCACGGCCACCGCGACGAACAGGACCGTGAGGTAGGTGATCGAGGCGTGGAAGACGTTCATCGCGATCTTGCCTGCCCGGGGGCGTCCGTGGCGCGCGTGGTCGAGCAGCAGCCAGGTGTGCCACCCGAACCACAGGGCGAGCACCGCGGCGACGGTCGTGTAGACCCAGGTCATGCCGGCGAGCGGCACGAGCGCGAACGAGCACGCGACCATCGCCACGGTGTAGACCACCATCTCGACCGCGACGCGCCGGTCCGAGGCGACGACGGGCAGCATGGGGACGCCTGCCGCGGCGTAGTCCTTCTTGAACTTCACCGACAGCGGCCAGTAGTGCGGCGGCGTCCAGAAGAAGATGACGCCGAAGAGCGCGACGGGCGCCCAGCTCAGGCTGCCCGTCACGGCCGCCCACCCGATGAACACGGGCATGCAGCCCGCGACGCCGCCCCACACGATGTTCTGCGACGTCCGCCGCTTGAGGATCATGGTGTAGAAGACGACGTAGAGCGCGATCGCGGCGAAGGTGAGCCAGGCGGAGAACGGGTTGACCAGGAACGCGAACCACACGAGCGAGACGACGCCGAGCGCCGTCGCGAAGATGAGGCCGTTGCGCGGGCTGATCTCACCCGTCACGAGCGGACGCCGCTTCGTGCGGCTCATGAGCGCGTCGATGTCACGGTCGTAGTAGCAGTTGAACGCGTTGGCCGACCCGGCGGCGAACGCGCCGCCGACGAGTGTGGCGAGGACGAGCCAGACGTCGGGCAGGCCGCGCTCGGCAAGGAACATCGTGGGGATCGTCGTGACCAGGAGCAGTTCGATGATGCGCGGCTTGGTGAGGGCGACATAGGCGCCCACCCGGTCGCGCAGGTGACCGGGGCGGTCGGGCTCGTGGTCACGCGCGCGAGTTCCGTTCTCGTGGGGTGGGGTTTCAGCCACATCCTACGGCCGCGGCGCCCTCGCGGGTGTCGGGTCCGATGTGACGCCTTCCCGTCCTGGACAGGGAACAACGAGCATCCCGCGACTGTTCAGGCCGTGCACCGGGGTGCATGCGGACAGCAACCCTGCGTGCGTGCGTGTGCGATATACGCTGGACCCGCACCTGGCCGCCGCCGAGGCCGAGGGCCCACCTGGAGTTCGCCCGCCTGGAGTTCGTCAGGGACGCTGCGCGTCGGCACTCGAAGGGGCAACCCGAACATGACCCCGGGGCCGCGATGCCCTGGACAGGAAAGAGGCATTCGTGAGCACGTTCGACCCCGCACTGACGCCGCTCGAGTGGACCGAGCTCGACGACCGCGCGGTCACGGCCGTCAAGGCGATGGCTGCCGATGCCGTCGAGAAGGCCGGCAACGGCCACCCCGGCACGGCGATCTCCCTCGCCCCGGCCGCATACCTCCTGTTCCAGAAGGTCATGCGCCACGACCCCGCGAACCCCCAGTGGGTCGGCCGCGACCGGTTCATCCTCTCGGCGGGCCACTCCTCGCTGACCATCTACCTCCAGCTCTTCCTGGCCGGCTACGGCCTGGAGCTCGACGACATCGCGGCGCTGCGCCAGTGGGGCTCCAAGACCCCCGGCCACCCCGAGGTCGGCCACACGGCCGGCGTGGAGATCACGACCGGCCCGCTGGGCCAGGGCCTGGCCGCCGCGACCGGATTCGCCTTCGCCTCGCGCCGCGAGCGCGGCCTGCTCGACCCCGCCGCCGCCCCGGGCACCTCGCCGTTCGACCACCACGTGTACGTCATCGCGGGCGACGGCGACCTCCAGGAGGGCGTGACGGCCGAGGCCGGCTCGCTCGCCGGCCACCAGGAGCTGGGCAACCTCATCGTCATCTGGGACGACAACCGCATCTCGATCGAGGACCAGACCGACATCTCGTTCTCCGAGGACGTCGTCAAGCGGTACGAGGCCTACGGCTGGCAGACGCTGCACGTCGACTGGACCAACGGGGGCGCGGGCTACACCGAGGACGTCGCTGCCCTGGCCGCGGCGATCGAGGCCGCCAAGGCCGAGACCGGCAAGCCCACGCTGATCCGCCTGAGCACGATCATCGGCTGGCCGTCGCCCAAGAAGCAGGACACCTACGCGATCCACGGCTCGGCGCTCGGCGCCGACGAGGTCGCCGGCCTCAAGGAGATCCTGGGCCTCGACGCCACGAAGTCGTTCCAGATCGACGACGACGTGCTCAAGTACACGCGCGGCATCGCCGAGCGCCACGCCACCGAGCGTGCCGCCTGGGACGAGGCGTTCGCCGCCTGGAAGTCGGCCAACCCGCAGGCCGCGGCGCTGCTGGAGCGTCTGAGCGCCAAGCAGCTGCCCGAGGGCTGGGAGTCCGCGCTGCCCGTGTTCCCGGCCGACCCGAAGGGCGTCGCCACGCGCGTCGCCTCGGGCAAGACGCTGACCGCGCTGGCCCCCGTGCTGCCCGAGCTGTGGGGCGGTTCGGCCGACCTCGCCGGCTCGAACAACACGACCATGGACGGCGAGCCGTCGTTCATCACCCCGAACCACCAGACCCGCACGTGGAAGGGCGACGTCTACGGCCGCACCCTTCACTTCGGCATCCGCGAGCACGGCATGGGCGCGATCCTCAACGGCATCGCCCTGCACGGCCTGACCCGCCCGTACGGCGGCACGTTCTTCCAGTTCGCCGACTACATGCGCGGCGCCGTGCGTCTCGCGGCCCTCATGCAGACGCCGTCGATCTTCGTGTGGACCCACGACTCGATCGGCCTCGGCGAGGACGGCCCGACGCACCAGCCGGTCGAGCACCTGTGGGCCTACCGCGCGATCCCCGGCCTCGACATCGTGCGTCCGGCGGACGCCAACGAGACCGCCTGGGCGTGGCGCGGCATCCTGGAGAACACCACCAACCCGGCCGGCCTGATCCTCTCGCGCCAGAACCTGCCGACGTTCCCGCGTGGCGAGCAGGGCTACGCCCCGGCCGACGGCGTCCTCAAGGGCGCCTACACGCTGCTCGACACCGACGGCACGCCGGACGTCATCCTCATCGGCACCGGCTCCGAGGTGCAGCTCGCCGTCCAGGCGCGCGAGGCCCTCGCGGCCGAGGGCATCCAGGCCCGTGTGGTCTCGGCGCCGTCGCTCGAGTGGTTCGCCCGGCAGTCGGACGAGTACCGCGAGTCGGTGCTGCCGGCGGGCGTGAAGGCGCGCGTCTCGGTCGAGGCGGGCATCGGGCTCGGCTGGGCCGGTATCGTCGGGGATGCCGGCCGCTCGGTCTCGCTCGAGCACTACGGCGCCTCGGCCCCGGCCGAGACGCTGTACCGCGAGTTCGGGATCACGGCTGAGGCCGTGGCGACCGCTGCCCGCGAGTCGATCGCGGCCGCGCAGGCGTGACCTGACGGCGAAGGCCGGCCCGACCACGCGGGCCGGCCTTCGCCATCATCGGAGAGACCCAGCCGGCCGCCGCCGCATCCACGGGGACCGGCTCCACGAAAGGAAGGTCCGACCCCGTATGACCCCCTCCGCCGACACCCGTCCCACCCACCGCCTCTCCGAGTCCGGCGTGTCCATCTGGCTCGACGACCTGTCCCGCGAGCGCCTGACGACGGGCAACCTCGCGCGGCTCGTCGCCGAGAAGGACGTGGTGGGTGTCACCACCAACCCGACGATCTTCGCGGCCGCCCTGAGCAAGGGCGAGGCCTACGCCGACGCGCTGGCCGCGCTGGCGGGCGCCGACGTCGAGGCCGCCGTCGAGCGGATCACCACCGACGACGTGCGCGACGCGGCCGACGTGCTGCGCCCCGTCTACGACGCGACGCGCGCCGTCGACGGCCGCGTCTCGATCGAGGTCGACCCGCGCCTGGCCCGCGACACCGAGGCGACCGTCGCCACGGCCGAGCGCCTGTGGGCGACCGTGGCCCGCCCGAACGTCATGATCAAGATCCCCGCGACCGTCGAGGGGCTGCCTGCCATCACGCGCGTGCTCGCCCAGGGCATCTCCGTGAACGTCACCCTCATCTTCTCGATCGAGCGCTATCGCGCCGTGCTGGACGCGTGGCTCGCGGGCCTGGAGCAGGCGCGGGCGAACGGGCACGACCTGGCCGCGATCGGTTCGGTCGCCTCGTTCTTCGTCTCGCGCGTCGACACCGCGGTGGACGCGGCGCTCGACGCCGTCGGCACGGACGCGGCACGCGCACTGCGCGGCAAGGCCGCGATCGCCAACGCGCGCCTGGCCTTCGCCGCCTACGAGGACGTCGTCGCGGGCGCACGCTGGCAGGCGCTGGCCGCTGCGGGCGCGCAGCCGCAGCGCCCCCTGTGGGCCTCGACCGGTGTCAAGAACCCCGACTACCGGGACACGATGTACGTCGACGAGCTCGTCGTGGCCGGCGTGGTCAACACCATGCCCGAGGCGACGCTCGACGCGTTCGCCGACCACGGGATCGTCATCGGCGACACCGTCTCCGGCACGGCCGACGACGCCGCAGCCGCCATCGCCGCCGTCGAGGCGCAGGGGATCTCGCTCGACGCCGTCACGACCCAGCTCGAGGCCGAGGGTGTCGAGAAGTTCGAGGTGAGCTGGTCGCAGCTCCTGCAGACCACGCAGGCCGGGCTCGACGCCGCAGGCAGCGCACGGTGAGACCCGCCAAGATCTCGGCGGGGCACAACCCGCTGCGCGACCCGCGCGACCTGCGCCTGCCGCGGATCGCCGGCCCGAGCGGGCTGGTGATCTTCGGCGTGACGGGTGACCTGTCCCGCAAGAAGCTCATGCCCGCCGTCTACGACCTCGCCAACCGAGGCCTGCTGCCGCCCGGCTTCGCCCTGACGGGCTTCGCACGCCGGGACTGGGCGGACGAGGACTTCGCCCAGGTGGTGCACGACGCCGTGCGCGAGCACGCACGCACCCCGTTCCGGGAGGCCACGTGGCGCCAGCTCGCCGAGGGCATCCGGTTCGTCCAGGGCGCGTTCGACGACGACGACGCGTTCGCCGCCCTCCGCTCGACCGTGGAGTCCCTCGACGCCGAGCGCGGCACGGGTGGCAACCACGCGTTCTACCTGTCGATCCCGCCCAGCGCGTTCCCGACGGTCGTCAGCCAGCTCCAGAAGCACGGCCTGTCGACGCCCCAGCAGGGTGCGTGGCGCCGCGTCGTCATCGAGAAGCCGTTCGGGCACGACCTCGCCAGCGCGCGCGAGCTCGACGCGGTCGTGTCGGAGGTGTTCGACCAGGAGTCGGTGTTCCGCATCGACCACTACCTGGGCAAGGAGACGGTGCAGAACCTTCTGGCGCTGCGCTTCGCCAACCAGATGTTCGAGCCGATCTGGAACGCCAACTACGTCGACCACGTGCAGATCACGATGGCCGAGGACATCGGCATCGGCGGCCGTGCCGGCTACTACGACGGCATCGGCGCGGCACGCGACGTCATCCAGAACCACCTGTTGCAGCTGCTCGCCCTGGTCGCGATGGAAGAGCCCGTGAACTTCGAGGCGAACGCGCTGCGCGCCGAGAAGATCAAGGCGCTGTCGTGCGTGCGGCTGCCGCGCGACCTGGGCCGGCACACCGCGCGCGGCCAGTACGCGGCGGCGTGGCAGGGCGGGGAGAAGGTCGTCGGGTTCCTCGAGGAGGAGGGGTTCAACCCCGAGTCGACGACGGAGACCTACGCCGCCGTGCGCCTCGACGTCGACAACCGCCGCTGGGCGGGAGTGCCGTTCTACCTGCGCACGGGCAAGCGGCTGGGCCGGCGCGTCACCGAGGTCGCCGTCGTCTTCAAGAAGGCGCCGCACCTGCCGTTCGAGTCGTCCCTGACCTCCGACCTGGGCAACAACGCCCTCGTCATCCGCGTGCAGCCCGACGAGGGCGTCACGCTGCGCTTCGGCGCCAAGGTGCCCGGCACCGCCATGGAGGTGCGTGACGTGACGATGGACTTCGGGTACGGGCACGCGTTCACCGAGTCCTCCCCCGAGGCGTACGAGCGCCTCATCCTCGACGTGCTGCTGGGCGACCCCCCGCTGTTCCCGACGCGTGAGGAGGTCGAGCTGTCCTGGAAGATCCTCGACCCGATCACCGCGTACTGGGCCCGGCAGGGCAAGCCCGAGCAGTACCCCGCCGGCACCTGGGGTCCCGCCTCGGCCGACGCGATGATGGCCCGCGACGGCCGTGCCTGGAGGCGTCCATGATCATCGACCTGCCCAAGACCACCACGACCGCCGTCGACAAGCGGCTGGTGAGCCTGCGCGACGAGGGCGGTGCCGTCGCGCTCGGCCGCGTGCTCACGCTCGTGGTCATCGCCGACGAGGCCGACATCGAGGCGGCCGTCGAGGCCGCGAACGACGCCAGCCGGGAGCACCCGTGCCGCGTGCTGGTGCTCGCGTCGGCCGGGCCGGTGACGGCCGAGCCTCAGCTCGACGCCCAGATCCGCGTCGGCGGCGACGCCGGGGCGTCGGAGGTGGTCGTCCTGCGCACGTCCGGCCCGCTCCAGGAGCAGCCCGACGCCGTCGTGATGCCGCTGCTTTTGCCCGACGCGCCGATCGTCGTGTGGTGGCCGCGCGAGTCGCCGCAGACCCCGGCCGAGCATCCGATCGGCCGGATCGCCCAGCGGCGCATCACCGACTCGGTGATGGCCGCGGAGCCGACGGCGATGATCCGCTCCCTCGGGATGCACTACGCGACCGGCGACACCGACCTGGCGTGGGCTCGCGTCACGCTGTGGCGCGGGCTCCTGGCCGCGGCGCTCGAGCAGCCGCCGTACGAGCCGGTCACCGGCGTCGTCATCGAGGGCGAACGCAACCACACCTCGCTCGACCTGCTGGCAGGCTGGCTCGCCGTCCGCCTGCGCTGCGCGGCGAGGATCGTCCACAAGCCCGGCGCGACGGCGATCACGCGAGTGACGCTCGAGCGCAAGGGCGGGAACATCGTGCTCGACCGACCCGACGGCCGTGTCGTGACGATCTCGCAGGCCGGCTCCCCGACAGGCGCATCGCGCTCCCGATCCGCAGGCTGAGCGAGGCGCTCATCGAGGAGCTGCGCAGACTCGACCCCGACGAGATCTACGAGGAGGCGCTCATCAAGGGCCTGCCGCTCGTGGACGCCGTCGCCGCTGCCGCCCCGGGCGGCGCCGCGTGACCCGGCGGCTCGTCGTCGTCCACCCGGACGCCGACGTGCTCGCCCAGGCCGCCGCGGCACGGCTCCTGACCCGGATCCTCGACGTGCAGTCGGTGCGCCGGCCCGTCCACGTCGTCCTGACGGGCGGCACGGTCGGGATCGCGACGCTGGCCGCCGCCGCGCAGAGCCCGCTGCTCGCGGCCGTCGACTGGTCGGGGGTCCACCTGTGGTGGGGTGACGAGCGGTTCCTCCCGTCGGGCGACCCCGACCGGAACGAGACACAGGCGCGTGCGGCTCTGGTCGACGCGCTCGAGGCGACCGCGGGCCTGCCCGCGGAGAACGTGCACCCCATCGCGGGCCCAGACGTCGCCGGCTCCCCCGCCGCGTCGGCCGCCGCCTACGCCGCCGATCTCGCCGCTCAGGCCGACGACGGGCGCGTCCCCGCCTTCGACGTGCTGCTGCTCGGGATGGGACCCGATGGGCACGTGGCTTCGCTGTTCCCTGGGCACGCTGAGCTCGCGGCCACGGGTGCGGCGGTCGGCGTTCACGGCTCGCCCAAGCCGCCGGCCGAGCGCGTGTCGCTCACGTTCGAGGCGATCAACGCCGCACGCCAGGTCTGGGTCGTGGCGGCGGGCGCGGAGAAGGCCGAGCAGGTCGCCTCAGCGCTTGCCGGTCAGCCCGTCGCCGAGGTCCCGGCGTCCGGGGTCAGGGGCACGCACCGCACGCTGTGGCTGCTGGACACCGCGTCGGCGGACGCGCCGTAGCTGCACGGGCGTGTCGCGTCGCCGGACATCCCTGTCAGCGGGCACCACAAAGGAGCCCGCGGCGACGAGGTCGCCCGACGGGCCGTCCGTCAGGCGACCTCGCCCCGGCGGCGGCGCAGCACGTTCAGCGCCTCGTCGAGGAGGGCGGCGCCCTCGGCGTCCGAGCGGCGCTCCTTCACGTACGCGAGATGCGTCTTGTAGGGCTCGTTGTGCACAGGTGGCGGAGGCGCGGACCTGTCGAGGCCCGCGGGAAGCCCGCAACGCGGGCACTCCCACTGCTCGGGAGGCTCGAAGTCGTAGCCGACCGCGAACGCCGGCTGCGTCTCGTGCCCGTTCGCGCACCAGTAGGAGATGCGGGTGCGAGGCGCAACGTCGCCCCGCTCTGTTTCACCCATCGGGCCCGCGCCTACGCGCGAGCCCCGGATCACATGACCCGTCGAAGCCATGTCAGGTCGACCTCACCTTCGAGTCGGTCCCGGCGCCAGTGCCGGGGGACGTCAGCCCGAGCGTACTCGCCTCAGCCAAGCTTCTGGATGAGTCCCAGCAGCACGATCACGATCGCCCACACGACGGCGAACGAGACGGTGATGCGGTTGAGGTTGCGCTCTGCCACCCCGGAGCTGCCGGCCCCAGCGGTGATGCCACCGCCGAACATGTCGGACAGACCCCCACCCTTGCCCTTGTGGAGCAGGATCAGGAGGGTGAGGAACCCACTGGTCAAGACCAGCAGGACCTGGAGGATGATGCGAAGGACGTCCATGGCTCCAGCCTAGGCGACGTGCGGCCCTGGAAGCGAACCCCGGTAGTCCGGGGCCGCAGATCCGGGGCCGCACGTCACCGATTGAGGGTTGAGGTGCGGAAAACGGGTCAGACGGCGTGCGACTGGAAGCGCACGATCTTTGCGAACTCCTCAGGGTCGAGGCTCGCTCCGCCCACCAGGGCTCCGTCGATGTCCGGCTTCGCCATGATCTCGGCGACGTTGGACGACTTGACGGAGCCGCCGTACAGGATGCGTGTCGCGTCCGCGACGTCCTGCGAGAACTGCTCCGCGAGCTGGCCGCGGATCGCGCCGATGACCTCCTGCGCGTCCTCGGGGTGGCGACCTCGCCGGTGCCGATGGCCCACACGGGCTCATAGGCGATGACGACCTTGGCGAGCTGCTCGTCGGTGAGGTCGGCGAGGCCGGCCTCGATCTGCGCGAGCGTGTAGGCCACGTGCTCGCCGGCCTTGCGGATGTCCAGGCCTTCCCCGACGCACACGATGGGCGACAGGCCCGCGGCAGTCAGCACGCGCACCTTGTCGTTGACCAGCGCGTCCGACTCGCCGTGGTACTCGCGGCGCTCGGAGTGGCCCACGGCGACGTACGAGACGCCGAGCTTGGCCAGCATCGTGGCCGAGATCTCGCCCGTGTAGGCGCCGTGCGGGTGCTTGGAGACGTCCTGGGCGCCGTACTTGACGTCCAGCTTGTCACCGTCGACCAGGGTCTGGACCGAGCGCAGGTCGGTGAACGGCGGCAGGACGACGACCTCGACGGCCGCGTAGTCGTGCTTGGCGTCCTTGAGCGTCCAGGCGAGCTTCTGGACGGTGGCGATGGCCTCCTGGTGGTCCAGGTTCATCTTCCAGTTGCCCGCCATGAGCGGGGTGCGGTTCGTCATGATGCTCAGCCCTCCAGAACCGCGATGCCCGGCAGCGTCTTGCCCTCGAGCAGCTCGAGGGACGCGCCACCACCGGTCGAGATGTGGCCGAAGTCCGCGGTGTCGTAGCCGAGCGTCTTGACTGCCGCCGCGGAGTCGCCACCGCCGACGATCGTGAAGGCGCCGTTGCGGCCGGCCGCGATCAGGCCGTCCATGACGGCGCGCGTGCCGCCCGCGTACTCCTCGCGCTCGAACACGCCCATGGGGCCGTTCCAGGCGATCGTCTTCGCGTCGGCCAGCTTCGCGGCGAACAGCTCGCCGGAGGCAGGGCCGATGTCCAGGCCGATCTTGTCGGCGGGGATCGCGTCGGCCGGAACGACGCCGGCGGGAGCCGGGGCGTCGAACGCGTCGGCGACGACGACGTCGATCGGAAGGACGATCTCGACACCGCGCTCGGCGGCGCGGGCGAGGTAGCTGCGGACCGTCTCGATCTGGTCCTCCTCGAGCAGCGACGTACCGACCTCGTGGCCCTGGGCCTTGAGGAAGGTGAACATCATGCCGCCGCCGATGAGCAGGCGGTCGGCCTTCTCGATGAGGTTCGAGATGACGCCCAGCTTGTCCGAGACCTTGGAACCGCCGAGGACGACGACGTAGGGCCGCTCGGGGTCGGTCGTCGCCTTGGACAGCGAGTCGACCTCCTTGAAGACCAGCGTGCCCGCCGCGGCAGGCAGGATCTGCGCGATGTCGTACACCGAGGCCTGCTTGCGGTGGACGACGCCGAAGCCGTCCGACACGTACACGTCGGCGAGCTGTGCGAGCTCGGCCGCCTCGGCCTGACGCTCGGCGTCGACCTTCGACGTCTCGCGCGGGTCCATGCGGACGTTCTCGAGCAGGGCGACCTCGCCCGGCTGGAGCGCGGCGACCGTCTCCTGGGCCGACGGGCCGGTCAGGTCCTTGGCGAGCGGCACGGGCTTGCCGAGCAGCTCCGACAGGCGCGCGGCGACCGGCGCCAGCGTGAAGTTCTCGTCGAAGGTGAACTCGCCGACGGGCTTCGGGCGGCCGAGGTGGGCCATGACGATGACGGCCGCGCCGGCGTCGAGCAGGGCGTTGATCGTCGGCAGGGCCGCGACGATGCGAGCGTCGTCGGTGATCGTCTTCGTGCCGTCCTTGGACAGCGGCACGTTGAAGTCGGCACGGACGAGGACCTTCTTGCCCGTGAGGTCGCCGAGGGAGGCGATGGTCTTCACAAGTGCTCCTGATGGTCGAGTGTGAGGGTGGTCAGGGGTGCGGAACGGCGAAGGCCGCGTGCGGTGCCGACGGGCTCGACCACCAAGGTCGAGCTGGTCGGCGCCACGCACGCGGCCTTCGGTTCACGCTGGGTTACGCGAGAGTCAGAGCTTCTCGCCCACGAGCTGGGTCAGCGCGACGAGCGAGTTGGAGTAGCCCCACTCGTTGTCGTACCAGGAGACGACCTTGACCTGGTTGCCGATGACCTTGGTCAGCTTGGCGTCGAAGATCGACTGGTGCGGGTCGGTGACGATGTCCGACGAGACGATGTCGTCCTCGACGTAGGCCAGGACGCCCTTGAGCGGGCCCTCGGCGGCGGCCTTGACGGCAGCGTTGACGGACTCGACGGTGACCTCGGTGCCGGCCTCGAAGGTGAGGTCGGTGGCCGAGCCGGTGATCGTCGGCACGCGCATCGCGAAGCCGTCGAGCTTGCCCTTGAGCTCGGGGAGCACGAGGGCGACGGCCTTGGCGGCACCCGTCGAGGTCGGCACGATGTTCTGCGCGGCGGCGCGGGCGCGGCGCAGGTCGCGGTGCGGCCCGTCCTGCAGGTTCTGGTCGCCGGTGTAGGCGTGGATCGTGGTCATGAGGCCACGCTCGATGCCGATGGCGTCGTTGAGCGCCTTCGCCAGCGGGGCGAGGCAGTTCGTGGTGCACGACGCGTTCGAGATGATGTGGTGAGCGGCCGGGTCGTACTGGTCGCTGTTCACGCCCATGACGAACGTGGCGTCCTCGTTCTTCGCCGGAGCGGAGATGATGACCTTCTTGGCGCCGGCCTCGATGTGGGCCTTGGCCTTGGTGGCGTCCGTGAAGAAGCCGGTCGACTCGATGACGATGTCGGCGCCGAGCTCGGCCCACGGCAGCTTCGCGGGGTCGCGCTCCTCGAGGGCACGGATCTTCTTGCCGTCGACGATGATGTTCTCGTCGTCGAAGTCCACCGTCTGGCCGAGACGGCCCAGGACCGTGTCGTACTTCAGCAGGTGGGCCAGCGTCTTGTTGTCGGTGAGGTCGTTGACGCCCACGATCTCGATGTCCGCACCCGACTCGACGATGGCGCGGTAGAAGTTCCGTCCGATACGACCGAAGCCGTTGATCCCGACGCGGATGGTCACAATGCCCTCCTCAGGGGCGCGCCGGGCCGTCCCGACGCACACGTAGATGCCTGGCTGCGCGCGGAAAGCGCGCTGGTGACTTCGCGGACCTCTCCCCTCGGCAGCAGACTCTAGGGGCCCGCGATTCCCGTGGGGAAGGTCACGTCGTCGTCACCTGACGCGGACGAGCCTATACCGGCCGGAGGGTTCTCGCGGCTCGTGGGAGCCTGGGTGGCGCAGGTGGTCGGACCACGCGGCGTCACCTGCGTCACACCCCGGCCCGTCCACCGGTCCCCGTGCAGGTCACAGGTCCAGAAGGTCGAGACTCAGGTCGGCCTCGGTGTCCGGGATCCCGAGGTCCATTGCACGTTTGTCCGCCGTCGAGAGCAGCCGGCGGATGCGCCCGGCGACGGCGTCCTTCGACAGCGGCGGGTCGGCGAGCTGCCCGAGCTCCTCGAGCGAGGCCTGCTTGTTGGCCAGGCGCAGCTCTCCCGCTTCGCGCAGGTGGTCCGGCACCTCGTCGCCGAGGATCTCGAACGCGCGCTGCACACGCGCGCCCGCGGCGACGGCAGCCCGCGCCGAGCGGCGCAGGTTCGCGTCGTCGAAGTTCGCCAAGCGGTTGGCGGTCCCGCGCACCTCGCGCCGCGCGCGCCGCTCCTCCCACACCATGAGCGTCGACGTGGCGCCCATGCGCCGCAGCATCTCGCCGATCGCCTCTCCGTCGCGGACGACGACGCGGTCCACGTTGCGCACCTCACGCGACTTGCCCTGCACACCGAGCCGGCGGGCAGCCCCCACGAGGGCCAGCGCCGCCTCCGGACCGGGGCACGTGATCTCCAGGGCCATCGACCGGCCCGGCTCGGTGAGCGAACCGTGCGCGAGGAACGCGCCACGCCACACCGCCTCGGCCTCGCTCACGCCGGCCGACACGACGTCGGGAGCGAGCCCGCGCACCGGCCGGCCCCGCTGGTCGAGAAGGCCGGTCTGCCTGGCGAGCGACTCGCCCTCACGCACCACGCGCACCACATACCGGTTGTTCTTCCGCAGACCCCCGGCCTGGACGACGATGAGGTCGCTCTGGTGGCCGTAGAGCTCGGCGATCGCGACGCGCAGACGCGTCGCCACCGACTCGGTGTCGAGCTCCGCCTCGACCACCACGCGACCGGAGATGATGTGCAGCCCCCCGGAGAACCGCAGCATCGCCGACACCTCGGCCTTGCGGCTCGAAGTGCGGGTCACGCGCAACCGGGCGAGCTCTTCCTTGACCTGTGCCGTGAGCGCCATGGCCGTCATCCTGCCACGGCGTGTCGCGCCGGTTCCCCACCGGCGTGTCGCGGAACGCTCGGTCGGCGCATCAGGCCGCCACGGGCGTGCCGAGCGCCAGCGCCTTCGGCGGGACGGCCGCCAGCCGCGCGCGTTCCCGGCGTCTACGGCTCAGGAGCACGAAGAACACCGCGATCGCGACGAGGTTGTTCAGCTCGATGACGATGCCCACGGGGTTGAACGTGTCCAGCGGCGTGTTGAGCAGCAGCACCGCCACCGCGTACACGGTCGCGAAGACGCGCACCAGGTACACACCTGGCAGGTACTGCCCGACGACGAACAGCACGACGGCGAGCAGCAGCAGCACCTGCAGCGGCCGCGTCTCGGGACGCGCGCCGGGAATGGCGACGGCGGCCGAGACGAACGCGATCGCGAGCGTCGTGTACATGACCCGGCGCGCGAGCATGCGCCGCCACGGCGAGTCCACGCCCAGCGCCCACCAGAACACGATCCCGCGCAGCGTCGAGAACACCGCCACGAGGATCACGGGGACCTGCGCCCCCATCGTCAGGAACATCGCCAGCCAGAACGCGCTGCCGATGGTGAACCGCAAGAAGTACTTGCGCTGGTCCTCCATCTGGTAAGACCAGAAGTTGAAGACGAGCGTCAGCAGACCGAACGCCTGCGCGAGGACGAAACGCTCCAGGCCGACGTCGATCGGCATTCCCAGAAGCTCCATGAGTGATCTCCCTGTCCGGGTCGTGGTGTCGGGCGTGACGCGCTCAGCGCGTCAGCGCCGCCTGCCGGTCACGGCCCGCGGCATAGAGCCGGTCGACGTCGTCGGCGAAGTCCGCCAGGACGAGCGCACGCTTGACCTTCATCGACGGCGTCAGATAGCCGTTCTCGATCGTGAAGTCACCCGGCAGCACCGTGAACTTGCGGATCGACTCGGCCTTGGAGACCGCCTCGTTCGCGCGCGCGACCGCCTTGTCGAGCGAGGCGATGACGTCGGGGTCGGCGAGCGCCTGCTCGACCGTGACCCGAGGCTTGCCGTGCATCGTCAGCCAGCCCGCGAGGCCGTCGGGGTCGATCGTCAGGAGCGCGCCGATGAACGGACGGTTGTCGCCGACGACGACGCACTGGCTGACCAGGGCGTGCGCCCGCACACGGTCCTCGAGCACGGCCGGGGCGACGTTCTTGCCGCCCGCGGTGATGATCAACTCCTTCTTGCGGCCCGTGATCCGCAGGTAGCCGTCGTCGAGGACGCCGAGATCACCCGTGCGGAACCACTCGCCGTCGAACGCCTCGGCCGTCGCCTGCGGGTTGCCGTGGTAGCCGCGGAAGACGTGCGGACCCTTCAGGAGGATCTCGCCGTCGTCCGCGATACGGGCCGAGCAGCCGGGCATCATCGGGCCGACGCTGCCGATCCGGGTGCGGCCCGGACGGTTGACCGACGTCGGCGCCGTCGTCTCCGTCAGGCCGTAGCCCTCCAGGATGTTCAGGCCCACGCCCCGGAAGAAGTGACCCAGCCGCTCCCCCAGGGGTCCGCCGCCCGAGACGGCGTGCGTCACCTTGCCACCCAGGGTGTCGCGCAGCTTGGAGTAGACCAGCCCGTCGGCGAACACGTGCTGGAACCGCAGCCACAGCGACGGGCCGCGCGGCGTGTCCAGCGCCCGCGAGTACGCGATCGCCACCGCCGTCGCCCAGTTGAAGTACCCGCGCGCCTTCTCCGCCGCCGACGACTGCTCGGCGGCGTTGTACACCTTCTCGAACACGCGCGGGACGCCCAGCACGTACGTCGGGCGGAACGCGCGCAGGTCGAGCGTCAGCGTCTTGATGTCGGGTGAGTGCCCCAGGACGCTGCCCCCCGCGACCGCCACGACCTCGATGAATCGCGCGAACACGTGCGCCAGCGGGAGGAACAGCATGGTGCGGCCCTGGCCGTTGAACACCTCCGGCACGTCGGCCACCGTGTTGAGCGCCAGCGTCGCGAAGTTGCCGTGCGTGAGCTCGGCGCCCTTCGGGCGGCCCGTGGTGCCCGACGTGTAGATGATCGTCGCCAGGTCGTCGAGGGTCGCCAGCCGACGACGGCGCTCGATCTCGGCATCGGCGACGCCGGCCCCCGCGGTGGTCAGCACCTCGACCGCCCCGCTCCCCGCAGGGCCGTCGAGCACGAGCACCTCGCGGCACATCGGCGCGCCGTCGCGTGCCTCGGCCACGGTCGCGGCGTTCGCGGCCGTCTCGACCACGAGCAGCGAGACGCCCGAGTTCGACAGGATCCAGCGCACCTGCTCGGCGCTCGACGTCTCGTAGATCGGGACCGGCACCGCGCCCGCGGCCCACGCGGCGAAGTCGAGCAGCGTCCACTCGTAGCGCGTGCGGGACATGATGCCGACCGTGTCGCCCGGCTCGACGCCCAGGGCGACCAGTCCCTTGGCGACGGCAACCACCTTGTCGTTGAACTCGGCCACCGTGACCGGTTCCCATGCCCGGTCGCGGCGCACCTCGGCGAGCACCGCGCCGGGCTCGGCACGCAGGCGTTCACGGAGGATCGCGTCGATGTTCGCCGTCGGCGGGAGGGCGATCCGCAGCGGGGTCGTGCTCTCGATCATGGGCGTTCCTTGGGCAGCGTTCAGCGGGGGGACGCCACGAAGTCTCACAGGCGCGGGGCGGCGCGGTCACGCCCGAGGGCCATGGGCTGGCGCGCTTGGAGACTTCCGCAGTTTCCGCGCGTGTTCGATGTGTTCGACCGCTACGCCATCCGCCTCCCGGATGAGGTGGGCGGTGCGGTCACGGCCCGCCGACGTCGCCCAGCACGCCGTCGAACACGTCACGGTAGGCCGCCGCGAGCCGCAACGCGTCGTGCCGTGCGGTGCCGTCGCCGAGCGCGACCTGCCGCATCACCAGCCGCGCACCGAGGGCAGCGGACGCACGCTCGGCAGCAGCGACGTCCTCGACCGCGGACGGGTCCGCCAGCACGACGTCGATCCGCAGGTCGGGCGCATGCCGGTGCAGCACCTCAAGGTGGTCGACCGCCGTCAGACCCGAGGTCTCGGCATCGGGCGACAGGTTGAGCGTCACGCAACGCCGGGCCTTCGTGCTCAGCAGGGCGTCGCACAGGCGCGGCACGAGCAGGTGCACGAGCACCGACGAGTACCAGGAGCCGGGGCCGAGAACGACCCAGTCGGCCGCGTGCACGGCCGCGACGGCCTCCTCGCACGCCGGCGGGTCCGCGGGATGCAGGCGCAGGTGGTCGATGCGCCCGTGCGCCGTCGCGACGTTGACCTGCCCGTCGACGGTGCGCAGCGTGCCGTCGTCGCCGACCACGTCGGCCTCGACGACGAGCGGCACCGACGCCATCGGAAGCACGCGCCCGCGAGCGCCGAGCAGGCGGCCCACCCAGTCGAGCCCCGTGACGGTGTCGCCCAGCA
This sequence comes from Xylanimonas allomyrinae, assembly GCF_004135345.1. Classification (NCBI taxonomy): domain Bacteria; kingdom Bacillati; phylum Actinomycetota; class Actinomycetes; order Micrococcales; family Promicromonosporaceae; genus Xylanimonas; species Xylanimonas allomyrinae. Next base: position 869,036 of record NZ_CP035495.1, on the reverse strand, counting down.
GCTCCCAGAGCGCGGTGATGAGCAGGTTGCCGACCGCGTGCTGGTCGAGCGGGCCGTCCGTGCGGAACCGGTGCTGGAGCACGGCGGACCAGGTGCGACCCCAGTCGGAGTCGTCCGTGAGCGCGGCCAGCGCCATGCGCAGGTCCCCGGGCGGAAGAACGCCGAGCTCCTCGCGCAACCGGCCCGAGGAACCGCCGTCGTCGGCCACCGTGACCACGGCGGTCAGGCGCTCCGACACGTGGCGCAGCGCGCGCAGGCTCGCGGACAGGCCGTGGCCGCCGCCGAGTGCGACGACCTGCGGGCCGCGCGGGGTCCCGGACCGGATCCCGGAGACGCGCAGGGAGGGGGCCGGCTTGCCGGAGGGGAACGTCACGGGCTACTCCTTGCCCAGGTCGCGGGCGGTGACGGTGACGCGCAGACCCTGGGCGCGCAGCCGAGCGGCGATCTCCTCGGCGATCGCGACCGAACGGTGCTTGCCGCCCGTGCACCCGACGGCGAGGGTCGCGTACCGCTTCTCCTCGTGCAGGTAGCCGGCCAGCACGGGCTCCAGCGCGCTGACGTAGCGATCGACGAACTGGCGGGCTCCCGGGCGGGTGAGCACGAAGTCGCGCACGGCGGCGTCGCGGCCCGTGAGATGACGCAGTTCGGTGATCCAGTACGGGTTGGCCAGGAAGCGGACGTCGACGACGTGGTCGGCGTCCAGCGGCAGGCCGTACTTGAAGCCGAACGCGACCACGTTGACGCGCAGCACCTCGGGTGCCCCGTCGCCGACGGCCGCGCGCACCTCGCGTGCCAGGTCGTGCACCGACAGCGTCGTGGTGTCGATGACGGTGTCGGCGCGCTCGACGAGCGAGGCGAGGGCGCGGCGCTCCTCGGCGATGCCGTCGAGGATGCGCCCGTCGGCCTGGAGCGGGTGCGGCCGCCGCACCGCCTCGAACCTCCGCACGAGCTCCTCGTCCGAGGCGTCCAGGTACAGGATCCGGTACTGCACTCCCGCGTCGCGCAGGTGCCCCAGGGACTCCGCCAGCTCGGCGAAGTACTGCCGGCCGCGCACGTCGACGACGACGGCGAGCCGCTCGACGGCCGAGCCCGCCCGCGTCATGAGGTCGACGAGCGGGATGATCATCATCGGTGGCAGGTTGTCGACCACGAACCAGTCGAGGTCCTCGAGCACGCTCGCGGCACGGGTTCGCCCCGCACCGGACATCCCCGTGATGACGAGAACCTCGGGCTCCTGCCGCTCGGGCGGGTGCGCGGCGGCCTCGACCGCGGGAACCCCGTGCGGGACCGTGGGCGGGTTGGTCGGCTCCGTCATGCGCCCAGCATGCCAGCCGTCTCGCCGTGCGACCCCTCCCGCGCGGCCGCGGCGTCGTCCGGCACCGTCGTGTCGTCCGGCGCGGCGGCGGCGTCCGGCGCCGGGTGGAGCGCGGCGACCACCGCCTCTGCGGTGGCCGTCCCCATGCCGCGGACGCTGGCGATCTCCTCGACGCTCGCCGCGCGCAGGCGCTTGACCGAGCCGAAGTGCGTCAGCAGTGCCTTCTGCCGCGCCGGACCCAGGCCCGCGACGCCGTCGAGCACCGAGGCGGTCATGCCCTTCGAGCGGCGCTTGCGGTGCTGGGTGATCGCGAAGCGGTGCGCCTCGTCGCGGACGCGCTGCAGCAGGTACAACCCCTCCGACGAGCGTTCGAGGATGACGGGGTACTCCTCCCCCGGCACCCAGACCTCCTCCAGCCGTTTCGCCAGCCCGCACAGGGCGACGTCGGTCACTCCGAGCTCATCGAGGGCACGCTGTGCGGCGGCGACCTGGGGTGGTCCGCCGTCGACGACGACCAGGTGCGGCGGGTAGGCGAAGCGCTGCTTGCCGCCGCCCGGCTCTTCGACCTCCGCGTCGACCTCGCCCGACTCGAGCTCCAGCTCCAGCTCGCTCGACCGCGCCCGGTCGGCGAGGTAACGGCGGAACCGCCGCGTGATGACCTCGTGCATCGCGGCGGTGTCGTCCCGTGCGCCCTCGCCCTCGGGCCCGCGCACGCTGAACGACCGGTACTCGCTCTTGCGTGCCAGCCCGTCCTCGAACACCACCATCGACGCCGACTGGTAGGTGCCCTGGGTGTGCGACACGTCGTAGCACTCGATGCGCAGCGGGGCGCTGTCGAGGTCGAGCGCCTCCTGCAGCTCGCGCAGCGCCTGGCTGCGCGTCGTCAGGTCGCCGGCGCGGCGCGTGCGATGCAAGGCGAGCGCATGCTCGGCGTTGGCGCGCACGGTCTCGGCGAGCTCGCGCTTGTCGCCCCGCTGCGGGACGCGCACCTCGACCTTGGCGCCGCGCAGGCCCGTGAGCCAGGCCGTGACCTGCCGCGGGTCGGGCGGAAGCACCGGGACCAGCACCTCGCGCGGCACGCCCGCGGCCCCGCCGTCGTCGACCGTGTCGCCGTAGACCTGCTGGAGCAGGTGCTCGACCAGCTCGGCGTCCGTGACGTCCTCGACCTTCTCGACCACCCAGCCGCGCTGCCCGCGGATGCGGCCCCTCGCACGTGGAAGACCTGGACGGCCGCCTCGAGCTCGTCGCCGGCGAGCGCGAACACGTCGGCGTCGGTCGCGTCCCCCAGGACGACGGCGTTCTTCTCCAGCGCTCGCTGCAGCGCCTGAATGTCGTCGCGCAGCCGCGCCGCCTGCTCGTACTCCAGGCTCGCGGCCGCCTCCCGCATGCGCTTCTCCAGCCGTCGCACGAAGCGCTGGGTGTCGCCGGCCATGAAGTCGCAGAAGTCCTGCGCGAGCTGGTGGTGGTCCTCGGGGCTGATACGGCCCACGCACGGCGCCGAGCACTTGTCGATGTAGCCGAGCAGGCAGGGGCGCCCGGCCTGACCGGCACGCTTGAACACCCCGGCCGAGCACGTGCGGATCGGGAAGACCCGCAGCAGCAGGTCGAGCGTCTCGCGGATCGCCCACGCATGGCCGTACGGCCCGAAGTACCGCGTCCCGGAGCGTTTAGCCCCGCGCATCACCTGGGCACGCGGGAACGGCTCGCCCATCGTCACCGCGAGATACGGGTACGACTTGTCGTCGCGGTACTTGACGTTGAACCGCGGGTCGAACTGCTTGATCCACGAGTACTCGAGGGCGAGCGCCTCGACCTCCGTGCCCACGACGGTCCACTCGACGGACGCCGCCGTGGTGACCATCGTCTGGGTGCGCGGGTGGAGGTTCGCGATGTCCTGGAAGTAGCTCGACAGTCGCGGGCGCAGGCTCTTGGCCTTGCCGACGTAGATGACCCGGCCGTGCGGGTCCCGGAACCGGTACACCCCCGGCGACGTCGGGATCTCCCCCGGCGCCGGGCGGTAGGTGGCGGGATCGGGCATACGGCCACCTTATGACGAGGGCCCGACAGACCCGGTCACTCTTCGGCGAGCACCGTCAGCCGGCCCGACATGATGCCGACCCCGATCGTCAGGCACGGGCGCACCAGGCTCATCGACTGCGCGCGCTCGTGCAGCAGCAGGACCTCCGCGGCGTTGGCGTGCGGCCCCGGCCGCACGGTCACGCTCGGGTGGAGCGTCAGGTCCGTCAGCATGCCGTCACCACGCGAGCCGAGCCGGGCCGTGGCGACGACATGATCGGTGTACTCGACCACGACGAGCCCCACCTGGGAGGCGATCTCCAGGAAGCGCACCATGTGGCTCGAAGCGACCGCGGCGAGGAACAGCTCGCCCGCGCTGTAGCGAGCCTTGTCCCCCGGAACCACTCGGGCGCCGACGCGTGCAGCGGCTCGGACTTGTCCGGCGCCACGAGCTCGTGGTCGCGCGAATACCCGCCGAACGAACCCGTCCCGGCGGCGTCCGACCACGTCAGGTCCACCGAGTAGTCGTGCTGCACTGTCATGACGCAACGCTAGGGGGGCCGTCGGGCGACGCCCGCGCATGGCGCCACGCAGGGTGCGGGCTGGCGCAGGTGCGCCTACGCGGCAGCGGCCTTCTTCCGGGTGCGCTTGGGCTGCACGACCGGCGGGTGCGCAGCCAGCACGTCTGCGAGGAACCGGCCCGTGTGGCTCGCCTCGACGGCGGCCACCTGCTCGGGCGTGCCCTGCGCGACGACCGTTCCGCCGCCCGACCCACCCTCGGGCCCCATGTCGATGACCCAGTCGGCGCTCTTGACGACGTCGAGGTTGTGCTCGATGACGATGACCGAGTTGCCCTTGTCGACGAGCGACTGGAGCACGCCCAGCAGCTTGCGGATGTCCTCGAAGTGCAGGCCCGTGGTCGGTTCGTCGAGCACGTAGACGGTGCGGCCCGTGGACCTCCGCTGCAGCTCGCTCGCGAGCTTGACACGCTGCGCCTCGCCGCCGCTGAGGGTCGGCGCGGGCTGGCCGAGCCGCACGTAGCCCAGACCGACGTCGACGAGCGTCTTCATGTGCCGCGCGATCGCGGGGACCGCGGCGAAGAACTCTGCGGCCTCCTCGATCGGCATGTCGAGCACGTCGGCGACCGTCTTGCCCTTGAAGTGCACCTCGAGCGTCTCGCGGTTGTAGCGCGCGCCGTGGCACACCTCGCACGGCACGTACACGTCGGGCAGGAAGTTCATCTCGATCTTGAGCGTGCCGTCGCCCGAGCACGCCTCGCAGCGCCCGCCCTTGACGTTGAAGGAGAACCGGCCCGGCCCGTAGCCGCGCACCTTGGCCTCCTCCGTCTCGGCGAACAGCCGCCGCACGTGGTCCCACACGCCCGTGTACGTCGCGGGGTTGGAGCGCGGGGTGCGGCCGATCGGCCCCTGGTCGACGTGCACGACCTTGTCGAGGTGCTCCAGGCCCGTGACACGCGTGTGCCGCCCCGCGACCTGGCGGGCCCCGTTGAGCTGGTTGGCCATGACGGTGTAGAGGATCGAGTTGACCAGCGTCGACTTCCCCGAGCCGCTGACCCCGGTCACGGCGGTGAGCACGCCCAGCGGGAAGTCCACGTCGATGCCCTGGAGGTTGTGCTCGCGCGCGCCGACGACGCGCACCTGCCTCGACGTGTCGACCGGTCGGCGCACCTCGGGCACACCGATCTGCCGACGGCCCGCCAGGTAGGCGCCCGTCATCGACTCGGGTGCGGCGAGCAGGCCGGCGTAGTCGCCCGAGTGCACGATGCGCCCGCCGTGCTCACCCGCGCCGGGGCCGACGTCGACGATCCAGTCCGCCGTGCGGATCGTGTCCTCGTCGTGCTCGACGACGATGAGCGTGTTGCCCAGGTCGCGCAGACGCGTGAGCGTCTCGATGAGGCGCCGGTTGTCGCGCTGGTGCAGGCCGATGCTCGGCTCGTCGAGCACGTACAGCACCCCGACCAGGCCCGACCCGATCTGCGTGGCCAGGCGGATGCGCTGCGCCTCGCCGCCGCTCAGCGTCCCGGCGGGCCGTTCGAGCGACAGGTAGTCGAGACCGACGTCGAGCAGGAACCCGAGCCGGGCGTTGATCTCCTTGAGCACCTCGGCCGCGATCTGGCGCTCGCGCACGCCGAGCTCGAGCGCGCCGAGGAACTGGGCGGCCGCGTCGATCGACATCCGGCACACGTCCCAGATGGACCGGCCACCGACCTTGACGGCGAGCACCTCGGGCTTGAGGCGGGCACCCTGGCAGACCGGGCACGGGACCTCGCGCATGTAGGCCTCGTACTTCTCCTTCGACCAGTCCGACTCCGTCTCGTGGTGCCGGCGCTCGATGAAGGTGACCGCGCCCTCGAAGCCTGTCGAGTACTGACGCTCCCGCCCCCAACGGTTCTTGTAGCGCACATGCACCTGGTGGTTCTGCCCGAAGAGCACCGCCTGCCGGGCCCGCTCGGGCAGGGCACGCCACGGGACGTCCATCGAGAAGGCCATCTCCTCGGACAACGCCGTCAGGACCCGTGCGAAGTACTCGCTCGACGTCTGCGACCAGGGTGCGACAGCGCCCTCGCGCAGCGTCTTGTCGACGTCGGGGACGATGAGCTCGGGGTCCACCTCAAGGCGGAAGCCGATGCCCGTGCACTCAGGGCAGGCGCCGTAGGGGGCGTTGAACGAGAACGTCCGCGGCTCGACCTCGTCGAGCGCGAGCGGGTGGTCGTTGGGGCAGGAACGCTTCTCGGAGTACTTGAGGATGCGGCCCAGATCGTCGATGTCCGCGTCGACCAGCTCGACCATGAGCAGGCCGCCCGCCAGGCGCAGCGCCGTCTCGACCGAGTCCGTCAGGCGCCGCTGCACGCCCTCGCGGGACACGAGACGGTCCACGACGACCTCGATGTCGTGCTTGAGCTTCTTCTCCAGCGACGGCGGGCTCGTGAGCTGGACGACCTCGCCGTCCACGCGGGCACGCGCGAAGCCCTGCCCCTGAAGCTCCTTGAACAGGTCGGCGTACTCGCCCTTGCGCCCGCGCACCACGGGTGCGAGCACCTGGTAGCGCGTGCCCTCGGGCAGCTCGAGCAGCTTGTCGACGATCTGCTGCGGCGTCTGCGACTGGACCTTCTCGTCGCACACCGGGCAGTGCTGCGTGCCCGCCCGCGCGTACAGCAGACGCAGGTAGTCGTAGACCTCGGTGATCGTCCCCACCGTCGAGCGCGGGTTGCGGTTGGTCGACTTCTGGTCGATCGACACGGCCGGGCTCAGACCCTCGATGAAGTCGACGTCCGGCTTGTCCATCTGGCCGAGGAACTGGCGTGCGTAGGCAGACAACGACTCGACGTAGCGGCGCTGGCCCTCGGCGAAGATCGTGTCGAACGCCAGCGACGACTTCCCCGAGCCGGACAGGCCTGTGAAGACGATGAGGCGCTCGCGCGGGAGGTCGAGGTCGACGTTCTTGAGGTTGTGCTCGCGGGCGCCGGAGATGACGAGGCGGTTGCTCACCACGGCATCTTAGGTCCGCCCACCCACGCTCGCACAAGTGTTCGACGCAAGTCGGAGGACGCAGCGCGCCTCGCAGAGCGGTGGGCGACCGGTCACACCCGCTCCGCGCGCTCGGCCGCGAGCGCCCCCATCACGACGACGGCCGCCACCACGACCGCCCGCTGCCGGACCGGAGAGCCGTCCCCTGCGGCCCAGGCGACGCCCGCGACGACGAGCCACCCGCGCACGACGTACGCCCCGACGACCACCTGGGACAGGTCGCCCATGGGCGTGACGATCGGCGCGTAGAGCGCGGCCGGCACTGTCGGCGTGCTCGCGACCCATGCCCGGGCCGCGACCACGAGCAGGCCGAGTCCGACGACGCCGCCCCACCCCGGCGCACCGGCGCCGAGCGCAGCCGCGACGACGCCCGCAACGCCGAGCGCCAGGCCGGTGCCCGCGAGCGGGACGGCCGCATGCTCCGCGAGCACCCGGCGTCCACGTCCTGGCAGCAGCCCGCCTGGGGCGGGCTGGCGCAGGAAGGCGACGAGGCCGCGCGCGAGCCCTCCGGTCGCGGCGAACAGCAGGAGCGCCCCCGACACGCGTCCTGCCGACGACGGGAACGCCAGTGAGCTGAACCCGCCGAGCACCCCGGCGGCCACCGCGACGAGCGTCGTGACCGGTCGCCGGGCCTGGCCCACGAGGTCGCGCGCGAGCACGGGCCGGTGCCGAAGGAGCCAGGGCACGGGCCAGGAGACCAGGGCGCGGCGCGAGCCGGCGAACCGCTGGGGACGATGCGGGCCACGGCCTGCAGGTCGCCGATCGCCAGCCCCTGCGCGGCTCCGCCCGCCTGCGCCCCGCGGCGCGCGGCGTCGTCGACGTCGAGCGCGCGCGGCACCGCGCCGAGCACCGCCCACCACGCGACGATGCAGGCGGCACCGGCCGCGAACGGGGCGCCGGCCGCGGTCGTCCCCGGGCACGCGGCATATCGCCCCGTCACGACGTCGATGCAGGCGATCGCGGCGGTCGCGCGCTCGCCTGCTGCCGCGGCGCCGGCGAGGGCGAGCAGCGCGAGCGCCGTCATGTCGGCCGCGCGCCGCCAGCGCCGCACCTGCGCGGCGGCGCCGAGCGCGACGGCGACGTCGCCCGCCGCTGCCCCGTACACGCCCCCGGCGACGGCGTGCGCACCCGCGCCGACGGCACCCGCCGCGCCGACGAGTGCGCCGAGCGCGGCGCCGCCCACGAGCGCGGCGATGCCGCGCCCGCGCAGGACGACGCCCGGGCGGAACTGGCCGCCGAGCGCGAAGACCGCCTCGCGGGGCTGGACGATCAGCGGCAGGCCGACCCGCGCGAGCGCGACGGCGGCCACCGCGGCCGCTGCGGCCGTCAGCGGCGCGACGCGCTCCAGGGGCCAGCCCGGCACCGTCGCGCCCAGGCCGAGCGATGCGACGAAGGACCAGAGCATCGAGCCGTAGGTCCCGGCGACGAGCGCCGTCACGTAGACGACATAGGCGGTGCCGTTTCCGCTCTCGGCGCGCCGTCGCAGCAGCGGGCGACGCCAGACGCGGTAGGCCGCGGCGCCTGCGGGATCGCGCGCGCTCATCGTGCGGGCGCTGCGAGCTCGATCTGGACGCCTCGCCGGGTGCCGTCGGTGCGGTCTTCGACCAGCGCCGCACGCAGGAGCCTGTCGTGCGTGCTGACCACGAGCGTGCGCCCCGCGTCCAGGGCGGCCAGGAGCAGCGCGCGGCACCGTTGCCGCCACGCGGCGTCCAGCCGCTGCTCGGGCTCGTCGAGGACGACCAGCGCTCCGGGCCGGTAGAGAGTGCAGGCGAGGGCGAACATCTGCGACTCCCCGGACGACAGCTCGCCGGGGTACTGGTCGCGCACGCGGGTGAGACCGGCGGCGTCGAGCGCGTCGTCGACGCTGGGGGCCGGGCGTGTGCCGAGCACGTGGCGGCGCCCCCAGGCGGAGGCGACGAGGGCGAGGTGCTCGGCGACGGTCAGGTCGGGGTAGGACGAGAGTCCGTCGAGGAGCACCGCGATGTCCTCGCGCCGGGTGCGTCGCGCGTCGAATGCTGGTGATCCCAGCACGTGCACGCTGCCCGACGTCGGGAGGTCGGTGCCCGCGACGAGCCGCAGCAGCGTCGTCTTCCCAGACCCGTTGGGGCCCCAGACCACGAGCGCCTCCCCGGCGGCGATCTCGGCCGAGGTCGCGGCGAGCACCTGCACGGTGCCGTGCGTGCGGGTCGCCTCGCGGACGGACACCGCGACGTCGCGTTCGGGTCCGGACATGTCGCCGACCCTAGCGGGGTTCGCCGTCGAGCCCCAGGACAGCACGCGCGGAGTCGACGAACACCTGCTTGACCCGCTCCCAGCCGTCGAGGTACCCGCCCACCAGGGCGGCGTCGCGCAGCAGCACGAGACGGCCCGCGGCGACGTCGGGCTCCGGGTGGCCGACGCCCGTGGCCACCTCGCGCAGCGCCGCGCGGAACCACTCGCGGTGCTCACGGACGGCTCGTCGCACGCCCGACTCGGCGTCGGGGTACTCGGCGGCCGCGTTGATGAACGGGCAGCCGCGCGAGTGCCGGTGCGCGACGTCGTCGGCGATGCCGGCGACGACCGCCTCGGCGAGCTCGCGCGGGTCGGACGAGGAGGCGCGCGCGGCGTCGAACGCGGCTCGGATCGCGGCGTCCTCGACGCCGACGTACGCCTCGACGAGGTTCTCCTTGGCCGGGAAGTGCCGGTAGAACGTCGCGCGCGTGACGTGCCCGTGCGCGACGATCTTGTCAACGCCCACGGTGTGGATGCCCTCGGCGTAGAAGAGGCGGGTGGCGGCGTCGAGGAGGCGCGCGCGGGCAAGGCTCTCGGATTTCACCCACCCAGAATAGAACGATCGGTCTTGTGGTGGGAACACCCCCGGGAGAATGATCGTTCTACACGACGGACGGAGCCACCACGACTCCCCGCACCGACTCCCGCACCGACAGGACCGAGACCATGAACGCCACCGCCACCACCCCGGCCGCCACCCCCACCGGGACCGCACCCAAACCCCCGATCGTCCTCATCCACGGGCTCTGGATGACCCCGAAAAGCTGGGACACCTGGGCCGCCCGCTTCCGCGCCGCCGGCCACGAGGTGATCGTGCCCGGCTGGCCCGGGATCGACGACCGCTCGCCGCAGGACGTACGCCGCGACCCGTCGGCGCTGCGGGGCATCGGGCTCGCCCAGATCGTCGACCACTACGAGCGCATCATCCGGGCCCTGCCCGCAAAGCCGATCATCATGGGCCACTCGTTCGGCGGCCTCATCACCCAGCTCCTCGCCGACCGTGGCCTGGGCGTCGCCTACGTCGGAGTCGCACCGGGCCAGCCCGCCGGCATCTCGACCCTCCCGCCGTCGACGGCGTGGACCGGCGCGCCCATCCTGGCGAACCCCTTCGGGCGCAAGGGCGCCAAACCGCTGAGCAAACGCCACTTCCACTTCACGTTCGGCAACGACCTGCCCCGCTCGGAGAGCGACCGCATCTGGGCCGAGCAGGCGGTCAACTCCTACAACCGCGTGTTCTTCGAGGGCGTCGCCGGCGCCATCGGCGGCAAGGGAGTCACGCAGGCCGACTTCGCGCGTGCCGACCGTGCCCCGCTGCTGATCCTCACGGGCGACAAGGACCACGTGGTCCCGCCGGCCATCGGCAAGGCGATCGTCAAGAAGTACCGCGCCACGAGCTCGCCTGCCGTCGTCGAGTACCGCGAGTTCACGGGGCGCACCCACCGGCTGGTCTCACAGGACGGCTGGGAGGAGATCGCGGACTACGCCCTGACCTGGGCGACCGAGCACGCGGCCCCCAACCCGCAGCGCCGACGGCCCGCGCCTGACCTCCGGCGGCCAGAGCCAGCCTCTCCGCCAGGTGCCTCGATCACGTGCGGACAGGCACGCAGCGCATCCCGGCGCCTGAAGGACGCCCGTCCCGGTACGGGTGTCCTTCAGGCGCCGGTGACGGTGCTTGGATGACGGGCATGGCCGTCTTCGCCGTCACCTACGTCTACTCCCCCGACGCCGAGCGCCTCGACGCGCTCCGGCCCGAGCACCGAGCCTTCCTGCGCGCGCTGCACGACGCGGGCCGCGTCGTCGTCTCCGGACCGCTCGTGCCCGACGACGGCGCCCCCGCGGGCGCGCTCATCGTCGTCGACGCGGACGACGCCGCCGCCGCGGCGGCGCTGCTCGACGCCGACCCCTTCCGCCACGCCGGGCTCGTCACCGAACGCACCGTGCGCGAGTGGGTCCCGGTGATCGGCTCGCTCGCACGATGAGCGCGCCGCGGCGCGTGCGCGTCGTCGGGAACTCCGGCGCGGGCAAGTCGACGTTCGCACGCGCCGTCGCCCGCCGGCTCGCGGTCCCGCGGCTCGAGCTCGACGAGGTGTTCTGGGACACGGACTGGACCCACCGGGACATCGACGACGCCCACCGGCGCCTCGCGCAGTTCCTCGCCGGGCCGGGCGCGGCCGGCTGGGTCGCCGACGGCAACTGGGCCTCCACGCTGCGCGGCGCGCTCGACGACGCGGACGCCGTGCTGTGGCTCGACTACCCCGGCGACTGGTCATGCGGCGCGTCATCCGGCGGACGCTCGCCCGCGGCATCACCAGGCGCGAGCTGTGGCACGGCAACCGCGAGCGGCTCGCGAACCTCCTGTCACGCGACCCCGAGCAGAACATCGTGCGCTGGGCGTGGACCGAGCACGCGCGCTATCGGGCGCGCTATGCGGCCCTCGCCGCGACCGACCCACGCGTCGTCCGGTTGCGCTCCCCGCGGGAGGCGCGGCGCTGGCTGCGCTCGCTCGATCCGGCGGCCCGGCCACCACAGGGGTGACCGGCCCGCGGCGCTCCGCGCGCCGGGCTCCCGTCAGTCCGCGAGCGCGTCCCGGCGCCGGGTGCGTACCAGGCTCGCCACGGTCGCCGTCGTCAGCGACCCCAGGATGACCAGGAGCGAGAGCCAGATCGGGATCTCGGGCGCCCACGACACCCCCTGCCCGCCGTTGAGGAACGAGAGCTGGTTGGCGTGCAGGGCCTCGAGGATGAGCTTGAGCCCGATGAACCCGAGGATCACCGCGAGCGCGTACGGCAGGTAGACGAGCCGCTCGAGCAGGCCGCCGAGCAGGAAGTAGAGCTGGCGCAGCCCCATGAGGGCGAACAGGTTCGTGGAGAACACGATGAACGGGTCCTGCGTGAGCCCGAAGATCGCGGGGATCGAGTCGAGCGCGAACAGCACGTCGGTCGACCCGATCGCCACGAACACGACGACCATCGGCGTGAACAGCCGCTTGCCGCCGACGTCGGTGCGCAGCCGGCCGCCGTCGTACTCGTGGTGCAGCGGCAGGACGCGGCGCAGCGCGCGGATGAGGGCGTTCTCCTCGAACTCCTCGGCGTCGTCGTCGCCGCGCAGCAGCTTGATCGCGGTGTAGATGAGGAACGCGCCGAACAGGTAGAACACCCACACGAACCGCTCGATCACGGCGGCCCCGGCGAGGATGAACCCGGCGCGCAGGACGAGGGCGACGATGATCCCGACCATGAGGACGCGCTGCTGGTACTCCCGGGGCACGGAGAACCTGGTCATGATGATGACGAAGACGAACAGGTTGTCGACGCTCAGCGAGTACTCGGTGAGCCAGCCCGCGACGAACTCGCCGGCCGGAGCCTGGCCGCCCACGGCCCACAGGATCCCGAAGAACGCGAGCGCGAGAGCCACGTAGAAGGCGACCCACAGCGCGCTCTCGCGCAGGCTCGGGACGTGGGGGCGCCGTGCGACGACGACGAGGTCGGCGACCAGCAGGACGCCCATCGCGCCGAGGGCGACCGCCTGGAACCAGGCCGGCAGCTCGTGGACCATCAGTTCTCCCTCTGCTCGATGTCACGTTCATGGCTCTGTGTGGCATGCAGTGCGCGCACTCGCCGGTCGCGGTAGAGCGACGCCGCGGTGGTGATCCCCAGGACGACGACGATGAACGCGAGCGACGCCGCGGTGGGGATCTCGGGCACGACGGTGACGTGGTGCCCGTGGTTGACGAACGGCAGCTCGTTGGTGTGCAGGGCGTGGACCAGCAGCTTGATGCCGATGAAGCCCAGGATCGCCGCGAGCCCGTACCCGAGGTAGACGAGCCGGTCGAGGAGCCCGTCGACGAGGAAGAAGAGCTGGCGCAGCCCCAGCAGCGAGAACGCGTTAGCGGCGAACACGAGGTAGGTCTGCTCGGTCAGCCCGAAGATCGCGGGGATCGAGTCGACGGCGAACAGCAGGTCGGCCGAGCCGATCGCGACCATGACGACGAGCATCGGCGTGATGAGCCGCTTGCCGTCGACCCGGGTCGTGAGCCGGTCGCCCTCGTAGGCCGGGGTGGTCGGCAGCACCCGGCGCACGAGGCGCAGCACGCCGTTCTCGTGGAACTCCTCCTCGTGCTCGGCCGCGTGCCGGAGCTGGGCGATCGCCGTCCACACGAGGAACGCGCCGAACAGGTAGAACACCCACGAGAAGCTGGCGATGAGCGCGGCGCCGGCCACGATGAAGGCCGTGCGCAGCACGAGCGCGACCGTGATGCCCACGAGCAGGACCTTCTGCTGATACTCACGCGGCACCCGGAAGCTCGACATGATGAGGACGAACACGAAGAGGTTGTCGACGCTCAGCGACTTCTCCGTGACGTACCCGGCGAAGTACTCCCCGGCGTACTCGCCGCCCCACGCAGCCCAGACGACGACGCCGAACACGAGCGCGACGGCGATGTAGATCGCGGACCACCGCGCGGCCTCGCGCAGTGTCGGGGCGTGCGGTGTGCGCACATGACCGATGTAGTCGATGGCGAGCATCGCCAGGATCGCCAGGATGGTCAGGGCCCAAGCCCAGACGGGCACGGTCACGTGTTGGTCGCCTCTCGGTGGGTAGCACGAATCACCGAAGGTCTTCCTCCTCGCGCCGACGACGCGAGCAACCGAGCCGGGAGAGCCACGCTGCTCGCCGTGCTGACGACTCGACCAAGGTGAGGTACTCCCCTCCGGCGGGAAACCCTAGCCGATCCGCGGCGCTCAGGCGGTCGCCGCCCGCATCTGCCGCAGCTCTCTCTTGAGCCCCGAGATCTCGTCGCGCAGGCGCGCAGCGACCTCGAACTGCAGCTCGGCGGCCGCCGCGTGCATCTGGTCCGACAGCTCCTGGATGAGCTCGGCGAGCTCGCTCGCCGCGACGCCCGCCAGCCGGTTGCCTGTCGTGGCGCCTTCCTTGGGGGTGCCGGGCACGGGAGCCTTGGCCTTGCGTCCGGTGCCGTCGACCGCCTTGCGATAGCCGCCGGCGAGGAGCTGCTGGGTGTCGATGTCCTCGCGCGCGAGCATGTCGGTGACGTCCGCGATCTTCTTGCGCAGCGGCTGCGGGTCGATGCCGTTGTCGCGGTTGTACGCGATCTGCTTGTCCCGGCGGCGGTTGGTCTCCTCGATCGCCTGCGCCATGGCCGAGGTCACCTTGTCGGCGTACATGTGGACCTGGCCGGTGACGTTGCGGGCGGCTCGGCCGATCGTCTGGATCAGCGACGTCGCCGACCGCAGGAACCCCTCCTTGTCGGCGTCGAGGATCGCGACGAGGGACACCTCGGGCAGGTCGAGGCCCTCGCGCAGCAGGTTGATGCCCACGAGCACGTCGAACTGCCCCAGGCGCAGCTCCCGCAGCAGCTCGACGCGTCGCAGCGTGTCGACCTCGGAGTGCAGGTACTGGACGCGCACGCCCTTCTCGAGGAAGTAGTCGGTGAGGTCCTCGGCCATCTTCTTCGTCAGTGTCGTGACCAGCACACGCTCGTCGCGTTCGGTGCGCACGCGGATCTCTTCGAGCAGGTCGTCGATCTGCCCCGTCGTGGGCTTGACCACGACCTCGGGGTCGATCAGGCCCGTCGGCCGGATGACCTGCTCGACCACGCCGTCGGACAGCGAGAGCTCGTACGCCCCGGGCGTGGCGGACAGGTAGACCGTCTGCCCGATGCGCTCGACGAACTCCTCCCAGCGCAGCGGGCGGTTGTCCATCGCGGACGGCAGGCGGAACCCGTGCTCGACGAGCGAGCGCTTGCGGGACATGTCGCCCTCGAACATCGCGCCGATCTGCGGCACCGTCTGGTGCGATTCGTCGATGACCAGCAGGAAGTCCTCGGGGAAGTAGTCGAGCAGCGTGTGCGGCGGGGTGCCGGAGGCGCGACCGTCGATGTGCATCGAGTAGTTCTCGATGCCGTTGCACGACCCGATCTGGCGCATCATCTCGATGTCGTAGGTGGTACGCATGCGCAGCCGCTGCGCTTCGAGGAGCTTGTTCTGCTTCTCCAGCGCGGCAAGCCGCTCCTCGAGCTCCTTCTCGATGCCGCCGATGGCCCGTTCCATCCGCTCGGGCCCGGCGACGTAGTGCGTCGCGGGGAAGAGGTAGACGCTCTGCTCCTCGCGCACCACGTCGCCCGTGAGCGGGTGCAGCGTCTGGATCGCCTCGATCTCGTCGCCGAAGAACTCGATGCGCACCGCGAGCTCCTCGTAGACCGGGATGATCTCGACGGTGTCGCCGCGCACCCGGAAGGTGCCGCGCGTGAACGCGATGTCGTTGCGCGTGTACTGCATCTGCACGAACCGCCGCAGCAGGTCGTCACGCTCGACGACGTCGCCGACGTCGAGCCGGACCATGCGGTCGACGTACTCCTGCGGCGTGCCCAGGCCGTAGATGCAGCTCACGGAGGCGACGACGACGACGTCACGCCGCGTGAGCAGCGAGGACGTCGCGGAGTGGCGCAGCCGCTCGACCTCGTCGTTGATCGAGCTGTCCTTCTCGATGTAGGTGTCCGTCTGCGCGATGTACGCCTCGGGCTGGTAGTAGTCGTAGTAGGAGACGAAGTACTCGACGGCGTTGTTCGGCAGCAGCTCGCGGAACTCGGTGGCGAGCTGGGCCGCGAGCGTCTTGTTGGGCGCCATCACGAGCGTGGGCCGCTGGAGCTGCTCGATGAGCCAGGCCGTCGTCGCGCTCTTGCCCGTGCCGGTCGCGCCGAGGAGCACGACATCCTTCTCCCCCGCCTGGATGCGCCGGGTGAGGTCGGCGATCGCCGTCGGCTGGTCGCCTGACGGCGTGTACTCCGAGATGACCTCGAACGGGGCCACCGTGCGCTGCAGGTCGGTCACGGGTCGCATGCCCCACCGTAAGCCGAGCCACCGACACTGCGGGGAGCGGGCCAAGGGTGCCCGCCGGGTGACCTGCCGCCCCTGACGGAACGATCATCGGACGCCAAGGCAGGATTCCTAACATATGAGGTCAGGACATTACTAAACCTTTACGCAACAGCCAGATCGCGTCACCTTTCAGCACCATTGTCTCAAGGACGATGCACCCTGGATCGCATGGGGGCACACCAGCGCAACAGACACGGCACGATGAGGCCTGGGATCTCCCTCGGCTCTGGGCGCCGGGGCAACGGGTCCCCGGCGGTCGTCGCGATCGTGGCAGCCGCCGTCGTTGCTCTCGTCGCCACGGGCTCGCCCTCGGCCGTCGCCTCCCCGCCGGCACCTCACACGGCCGGCGCCACGGACACCGGCCCGGCGACTCCCGGATGCCCCGAGATCGACTCGATGCCCGGCCTGGGCACCGCCCAGCCGAGGTACCGCGACCCCAACGTCGCGGTCTTCGTCGGCGGCAACTGGACGGTCGGCGGGGCGAAGGCCGAGGTCGAGGGCCAGCACGTCGTGCTCGGCGACGCCACGTTCGCCCGCGAGGCCGCCAACACCAAGCACTTCGGCATCGGCGTCGTCGGCGGAGGTTCCGGCATCGTCCCGCCCGAGAACGACGTGATCCTCGCCGTCGGAGGCAACGTCGTGATGAAGACGGCCGATCAGACGATCTCCGTCGGCGACCGCGAGATCGGCGGCCGCGCCCGCATCGGCGGCACGGTCCTTCCCAAGGCCACGCCGTTCGCCGCGGGCATGGGGACCATCGCGAAGGTGACCGCCAGCAACGGCAGTCGCCTCATCACCCCTTACGGCGGCACGGTCCAGACCAGACTCCGGGCCGCCGCCGTCGAGCCCTGGAGCGGCATGCTCGAGGCGATCACCACGCTCTCCGAGGACTTGGCCGCACTCGCCCCCACCGGGAGCGTGAGCCAGGGAGACTGGTCGAAGCAGGGCGAGCTTCGCGGCGACGGCACATCGGTGCCGCAGGTCTTCGACGTCTCCGCCGCGGACCTCGACCGGTGGGAGGCGTTCGCCTTCACGAACATCCCCGGCGACCTTGCGAACGGGTTCGCGCCCGTCGTCATCAACGTCCTCGGGCGGTCCGCGACGCTGCGCCACGTCGCCGCGGTCACGATCAACGGCGCGGTCATGGACAACGCCAACGTGGGCGCCGGCGCCTCTGCGCTGATGTGGAACTTCCCCGAGGCGCGCGCGCTCGCCATCGCCGGGGCCGTCTCCCAGACCGTCGGCTCGATCCTCGCCCCACACGCAGACGTCACCTCGGACGTGTCGACCAACGGGCGCCTCTACGTCGGTGGAGACCTGACGCAGAACCCCGGAGTCGGGCACGAGCACCACAACTACCCGTGGACCGGGGCCGACGAGACGTCGTGCGGCCCCAGGACTGGACGGCCCAGGATCCCGAACCGTCCCTCCGCCTGCGGAAGGTGGTCGTGGGCGACGGGTCCGGGCTCGTCGACGGCGGCCTGTCGTTCACCGTCACGTACCAGGTCAACGACGGCGATCCGCAGCAGGTCGTCGTCACCGCCGACGGCGAACCGAAACCCCTCAGCATCGAGGGTCTGGCACCCGGCGACAAGGTCGCCTTCGCCGAGGAGCTCCCGCAGGTCGACGGTGTGCGGTGGCAGGAGCCGTCGTTCTCGGTCGCCGGAACCGCGCTGCCCGGGGCGTGCTCACCGTCGAGGGCACCGAGGTCGTCGACATCACGCTGACGAACACGGCCACGGCCGACCCGAGCGACTCCGCCGACCCGAACGACTCGGGCGATCCGGCCACGACTGCCTCCTTCAGCATCGAGAAGAGGCTCGAGGGAGCGGCGGCCGACCTGCTGGAGCCTGCCACCTTCGAGGTCTGCTACACGGTCAACCACGGCACGCCAGCCTGCCTCGCCGTCCCGCGAGACGGGACACCCGTCGCCGGTCCCGACGGGCTCAGCCCCGGCGACGTCGTCGCGTTCTCCGAGACCCTGCCCACGGGCCAACCCGTCGCCTGGGCGCCGCCGTCGTTCACCGTGGACGGCGCCGAGCTCGCCGGCGCGGAGCTCACCCTGCCGGCCGGCCCGGTCACGGTCACGCTCACCAACTCGCTCCTGCACGACCTGCGCCTCCTCAAGGTCGGCCCCACGCCGGACGGCGGGCCCCAGCCCCTCTCGGGTGCGTCGTTCGCGCTGCACCCGGACGACGACGGCGCCCCCGGCCGTGACAGCATCCCGGTCCGCACCGAGGACGGCTCCCTGTTCCATGCGGAAGGGCTCTCGCCCGGGCGGTACTGGCTCACCGAGACGCGCGCACCGGACGGCTACCAGGCGCTCGTCGGCGCAGTGCCGTTGGTCGTGCACGACAGCGGGCGCATCGAGCTCGTCGAACCCCACCCGCAGGTCTCGCTGGCCGACCCCCAGACCGTGGCGTCCGGAGAAGGACCACACCTGACGGTCATGAACCTCCCCGGCCTCCGGCTGCCCGAGGCTGGGGGCGACCGCCTGCTGGAGCACGCGATTCTCGCAGCGGGACTGCTCTCCTGCCTCGCGACGATCCCCCTCCTTGCGAGCGATCGCCTACGCGACCGGCGCCCGCGCCATGCGGAACCATCCCGCTGACCACCCACACTCAGGAACACGCGATGCACACCCACACTCGGCTTGCCCGCAGGGTCGGCCTGGCGCTCCTCGCCGCCTCGCTCCTTGCCGCCTGGACGACCAGTGCCGCCAGTGCCGCCGGTGCCGCCGGCATCGACCAGCAGCGCACCGGATCGATCACCGTGACGAAGAACCGGTCCCCGCAGGACGGCGCGTCGCCGCAGGCGATCGCCGGTGTCGAGTTCACCGTCGAGCGCCTGGCAACCTACCGCGCGGAGCCCGTCGACCTCTCGACGAGCGCGGGCTGGCAGACCGCGCAGGCGTTCCTCGCCGCGCCGCCGTCGCTGGACCGGACTGCCGCCGCGACGTTCGACGCACCGGAGCCGCCCAGGGTGACCGACCGCGCGGGCCAGGCCACATTCGCGCTCCTGCCGCTGGGCGTCTACCGCGTCTCGCAGACCGACGCGCCGGCAGGGGTGGCCGCCGCACAGGACTTCTGGGTCAGCATCCCCTTCGCCGACCCGGTCCGTCCCGGAGCGTGGCTCTACGACGTCGCCGCGTATCCCAAGAGCGACGTCGAGAGCGACGGCACGAAGACCGTCTCCGACCTCGGCGCGGTCGGCCCCGTCACCTGGACCGTCGCGTTCACGGTCCCCCCGGTCCCGCTGACGTCGTTCACGATCAGGGACGAGCTCGACCCACGGCTGGCCTACGTCGCAGACCAGGTGCCCGCGGTCAGCCTCGTCACGGCCGACCAGCGTCCGCCGACAGCCTTCACTCCCCTGGAGTACGTCGTCACGCACAAGGCCGGCGTCGTCCAGCTGGAGTTCACGGACGTCGGCATCGCCCGGCTCATGGCCGACGACGCGGTGGGCGCGACCGTCGTCCTCACGTTCGAGACGACCGTGACCGGGACGGGCGCCATCGCGAACGCGGCAACGGCCGACATCAACCGCAACCCCACGCTCGCCATCACCACCGACAGCGTCGAGACCCACTGGGGACGGCTCGAGGTCATGAAGGCCGACCGCGCCGGCCGTCCGCTGGCCGGCGCGGTGTTCGAGGTCTGGGCCGCCCGTGTCCAGGACTTCACCGCGGCCAAGGTCGTCGCACCCCTTGAGCCCACCGACGGCACCGGCCGGACGTCGTCGGGAACGCTGAGGCACGGCACCTTCGCCAACGGCGGCCCGCTCGCTCCGGGGGACGACGCGACCTGGTTCTACTGGCTCGTCGAGGTCCAGGCGCCTGCCGGGTACGCACGCCTGACCGAGCCGATCCCCTTCACCGTCGACAGCGCCACGACCACGCTCACCGTGACGAACGTGCAGATCGACCAGGACCCGACCCTGCCTCAGACCGGCGGCGCCGGGACGTGGCCGCTCACCCTCGGGGCGCTCTCGTGCTCGCGGGCGCCGTGACCCTCGTGGTCCGGTCCCGTCCGCGTTCCAGGCGCTGAGGTTCCCGAGCCGATGCAGCCCGTGTCCCGACGAACCTTCGCTCTCGTGACCCTGGTCGCGATCGGGGCCGGGCTGCTCCTGTTCCCCACGGCGTCGCGAGGGTTCGCCACGCGGGACCAGTCGCGGTCGCTCGCGTCCTACGGGCAGGCCGTCACCGCGCTCCCGGACGCGGAGCAGCAGCGCCTGCTGGCCGCCGCGCACGAGTACAACGCCCGTCTCGCACGGGGCGACCGGGACGGGGGCGACGGGACCGGCGGCTCGTACCGCGCACAGCTCGCGCCGCCGGGCGGCACGATCATGGCCGCCCTGACGATCCCGTCTCTGCGGCTGGCGCTGCCCGTCCTGCACGACACGGGTGACGAGGTTCCGGCGCGTGGGGCGGCGCACCTGCACGGGACGTCGCTGCCCGTCGGCGGGCGCGGCACGCACGCGGTCATCTCCGCGCACTCGGGACTCGCCGGCGCCGAGCTGTTCACCCACCTCGACCGCGTCGAGGTCGGCGCGGTCTTTACGCTCGACGTCGCAGGACGACGCCTCGTCTACGAGGTCGACTCGATCGCCGTCGTCGAGCCGGACGACGACTCTCTGCTGCATCCCGTCCCCGATCAGGACCTCGTCACGCTCGTGACCTGCACGCCGACCGGGCTCAGCACGCACCGGCTGCTCGTTCGCGGCCACCGCACGTTCGCCGACGACGGCCCGCACGCAACCCACCACCTTGCCGATGCTTCCGCGGAGCCTGGCGTCGCCTGGTGGTCCGCTACCCTCGTGGTCAGCGTCGTGGGTGCCGCGTTTGTCGGCTGCGCCCTCGACCGCGCCGACCGCGCGCGCGCCCGGCACCTGGCCGGACCACCGACCGAGAGGACCGCCGATGTCACGTCGCCGTGACCCGTTGCGGATCGCTGCCGCGCTTGCGCTCCTCGCGGGTCTCGCGGTCGGCGGCACGTGGGTCTGGCAGAACCTCGGGACGTCCTGGGTCGCCAACCGCGAGGAGTCTGCGCAGCTGCGAGCGTTCGCCCAGGAGAACCCGTTGCCGCACCAGGTGACCGAGCTGCGCACCGACTTCGAGAACGCGCCCTCCGGGCCGCGCGACGGTGTCATCGGCACGCTGTGGATCCCCGCCTGGGCGGGCGAGAAGGGCGTCCAGCGGGACACCAACGACGGACGCACGCCGATCAAGGCCGGGGTGACGCCGGCCGTCCTGTCGTCGGGCGCGGCCGGCTGGTTCCCGCAGAGCCAGGGCCCAGGCGAGGTCGGCAACATGGCCCTCGCCGGTCACCGCCGCACCTACGGCGACAACTTCCTCCACATCGACAAGCTCGTCGAGGGCGACAGCGTGGTCGTGGAGACCGCCGACGCCTGGTTCGTCTACGAGGTCCGCGTGCCCGGCTACCTCGTCGCGCCGAACGAGGGGGCCGCCGTCCTGGCGCGAGCCCCGCAGGGCATGCCCGACGACGGTCGCTACCTGACGCTCGTGTCCTGCCACTCGGTGACCGAAGGCGCGTGGGGCAACGACCACCGCATCGTGGTCCACGCCGAGGCGGTCGGGTGGCTGGAGCACGACGCCGGGCTGCCGCCTCAGCTCGAGGGCCTCGCCTCGACGCCGGCTGCGGCGTCTGCGGCGACGCGGTCCCACAGCGCATCGACCTGAGCACGCAGGTTCTCCTCCGAGCCGGTGCCGTCGAGCAGCACGTCGGCCGCGGCGACGCGTTCCTCGTCCGTGGCCTGCGCCGCGACCCGCGCGCGAGCGGCCTCCTCGTCGTGCCCGCGCCGGCTCACGAGGCGCGCGATGCGCAGCGGGGCGGGTGCGTCGACGACGACGACCACGGCGAACCGGTCGGCCTGCCCCGTCTCGACCAGCAGGGGGATGTCGTGGACGACGACGGCGCGCGGGTCGCGCGCGGCGGCGGCCGCCTCACGCTCGGCGGCCAGGCGCCGCACCGCGGGGTGGACGATGCGCTCGAGCGCGCGCCGCGCCTCGTCGTCGCCGAAGACGCGCGCACCCAGTGCGGCCCGGTCGAGGGTCCCGTCGGCGGCGATGACGCCCGGTCCGAAGACCTCGCGAACCTGCTCCAGGCCTGCCGAGCCGGGCTCGACCGCCTCACGAGCGAGCTGGTCGTAGTCGACGACGACGGCGCCGAGCTGGGCGAGGCGACGTGACGCGACGGACTTGCCGGCGGCGATCCCGCCCGTGAGGCCGATGCGAAGCATGGGACCCATCCTGCCGTTAGTCGTCGGCGGCGACGACGCGCAGCAGCCGCACGAGCTCCTCGCGCTCGGTCGGCGACAGCCGGCGAAGGCGCTGCGCGGCACCGCGCCGGCGCTCGAGCGAGACCCGGTCGAGGGCCTCGCGACCCGCGTCGGTGAGCGCGACGAGGCGGGCGCGGCGGTCGCTCGGATCGGCCAGACGCCGCACGAACCCGTCCTCCTCGGCCTGGTCGACCTTGGTAGTGACGGATCGGGGCGCGACGCCGAGCGCGTCGGCGAGGTCGACGGCGCGCAGCGGACCGGGGGCGTGCGCCAGGGTGCGCAGCAGCCGCAGCTGCCCGGGGCTCACCCCGGTCGTCCCCGCGGCAAGGGTGTCGCGGCGCAGGCTGCGGCTCGCCGCGTGCAGTGCGTCGACGAAGGCCCAGGCGACGTCGTCGTGCTGGTGCTCCATGCGGGGAATACTATCGCAACTTCTGAGGTTCACACATCTTGAGTTAGACTCACCAAGTTCCACCCCGACACCCCAGGAGGCCACATGACCATGCCTCACTCCCCCGCCATGGGCGGACGCGGCGCAGGCCGCGGAATGCGGACCTTCCTCCAGGACTCGTCCGTCACCGAGCACCGCCTGGCGCGCACGACGCTGCGCCGCGTGCTCACCTTCGCCCGGCCCTACCGCGGCCGGCTCGCGTTCTTCCTCGTGCTGCTCGCGCTCGACGCCGCCGCGGGCGCCGCGACACCGCTGCTGTTCCGCCACCTCATCGACGACGGCATCGGCGCGGGCGACCGCGGCCTCGTCGTCACGCTCGCCGCCGGCGCGGCGCTGCTCGCGATCCTCTCGGCCGGCCTGTCGGTCGCCGAGCGCTGGGTCTCCTCGTTCGTCGGCGAAGGGCTCATCCTCGACCTGCGCACCGCGGTGTTCAACCACGTCCAGCGGATGCCGCTCGCGTTCTTCTCCCGAACCCGCACCGGCGCCCTCGTGCAACGCCTCAACGGCGACGTGCTCGGCGCCCAGCAGGCGTTCACCTCGACCCTCCAGACGGTCGTCTCCAACGGACTGACCATCACCTTCACGCTCGCCGCGATGCTCGCGATGTCCTGGCGGCTGACGTTGCTCGCGCTCGTGCTGCTGCCGGCGTTCGTGCTGCCCGCCCGATGGTTCGGCAAGCGGCTGGCCACCCTGACGCGCGAGGGCTACGAGCTCAACGCCGACGCCGGGCAGCTCATGAACGAGCGGTTCAACGTCGCCGGGGCGCATCTCGCCAAGGTCTTCGGCGACCCCGCCCGCGAGTCCGAGCGGTACCGGGCCCTGGCTCGCCGCCTGCGCGACCTCGGCGTGCGCCGTGCCCTGCTGGGCACCTGGTTCCGCGTCGGGCTGACGACGCTCGCCTCGCTCGCCGTCGCCGTCGTGTACGGGCTCGGTGGGCTCGAGGCGATCTCGGGCGAGCTGACCGTGGGCGTCGTCGTCGCGCTGACCGCCTACCTCGGCCGCCTCTACGGGCCGCTCACCGCCATGAGCAACGTGCAGGTCGACGTCATGACGGCGCTGGTGAGCTTCGAGCGCGTGCTCGAGGTGCTCGACCTCGAGCCCTCCGTCGCCGAGAAGCCCGACGCCGCCGACCTGCGCCGCGCCGTCGCCGCGCGCGGCGCGAGCATCGAGCTCGACGCCGTCACGTTCCGCTACCCGCGTGCCGACGAGGTGTCCCTCGCCTCGCTCGAGGCGGTCGCAACGCTCCGCAAGGACCCCGTGGGCGACACCCTGCACGAGGTCTCCTTCGCGGTCCCCGCCGGCGCCATGGTCGCCCTCGTCGGTCCGTCGGGCGCTGGCAAGACGACGGTCTCCCAGCTCGTGTCCCGCATGTACGACCCGACGTCCGGGTCCGTGCGCATCGCAGGACTCGACCTGCGCGACGTGACGCTCGACTCGCTGCGCGGCACCGTCGGCGTCGTCTCGCAGGAGGCCCACCTCTTCCACGACACCATCGCGGAGAACCTGCGCTACGCGCGCCCCGGCGCCACCGACGCCGAGCTCGCGGCCGCGCTGCGCGGCGCCCACATCTGGGACCTCGTCGCCGGGCTGCCCGAGGGCCTGGAGACCGTCGTCGGCGACCGCGGCTACCGCCTGTCGGGCGGCGAGCGCCAGCGCCTGGCCATCGCCCGGCTGCTGCTCAAGGCGCCCGACGTCGTCGTGCTCGACGAGGCGACCGCGCACCTCGACTCCGAGAGCGAGGCCGCCGTGCAGGCCGCCCTCGACGTCGCGCTCTCCGGACGGACGAGCCTGGTCATCGCGCACCGGCTGTCGACCGTGCGCGCGGCCGACCTCATCGTCGTCCTCGAGGACGGGCGGGTCGCCGAGTCGGGCACGCACGCCGCGCTGCTCGCGGCGGGCGGCCTCTACGCCGACCTGTACGCGACGCAGTTCGCGGACACGACGACCGTCTGAGCGCCGGGAGCCCGCTCAGAGCGACGCGAGCGCCTCCCCGACCCACGGATGGGCGAACCGGAAGCCGCTGCGCAGGAGCGCCGCAGGCTCGACGCGCTGGCTCGCGAAGAGCAGCGCGTCGGCCAGCGCTCCCACGCCGAGCGGAAGGCGCGTGACCGCACGAGGGATGGTCAGCGGCGCGCGCCGCCCCAGCGACGCGGCGAACGCGCGAGCGAACTCGGCCTGGGTGACCGGGTGCGGGGCGACGAGGTTGGCCGGGCCCGACAGCGCGTCGGTCACGAGCGCGTGGCGGATGGCCGCCACCTCGTCGTCGAGGTGGATCCACGACATCCACTGCGTGCCGGTACCGGCCTTGGCGCCCAGGCCGAGCCGGAACAGGAGGCGCTGCGGGCCGAGCGCGCCACCCGCAGACGCCAGAACCATGCCCGTGCGGACGTGGACCGTGCGGATCCCGGCAGCCTGCGCGGCCCCGGTCGCAGCCTCCCAGGCGACACAGACCGACGCGAGGAAGTCGTCGCCCGCGCCCGCTGCCTCGGTCAGCACCGCGTCGCCCCGACTGCCGTAGTAGCCGATCGCCGACCCCGAGACCAGCACGCGCGGCGGGTGCGCGAGCCGCGCCAGCGCACCCGCCACGAGCGCCGTGCCCTCCACGCGACTGCGCAGCACGGCGTCACGGTGCGCCGCCGTCCACGGACGGGACGCGACGCCCGCACCCGCGAGGTGGACCACGGCGTCGATGCCCTCCAACCCCGCAGCATCGATCGTGCCGCCCACCGGGTCCCAGGCCACACCGCCGCCCGGCCTCCCCGGCCGCACGAGCGGGACCACCCGATGCCCGTCCGCCTCCAGCGACACGCACAACGCACGCCCGACGAGCCCGGCGGCCCCTGACACGGCAACGTCCAAAGCGCGCTCCTCCCGTGCGGAACCCCCGCGCTCGCCTCAGCTCGTGGTGACCAGCCCCGCCGCGTGCGCGAGGGCAAGGGCGGCGATCGTCTCGCCGTCGGTGATCTCGCCGCCCGCCATCATCGCGAACGTCTCACGGACCGGCACCCAGCGCACCTGCACGATGCCCTCCTCGGCCCTCGCCGCGGCCGCCTCGGCCGCGTCGCCTACGGGGCGCAGTCCGCGCGCGACGAACACGACCTCCGGCGCCACGCACACGCCGTTGAGCGCGTTCATCGCCCCCGCCCGCACCCACTCGTCCGCCACGAGCCCCGCCTCCTCGCGCAGCTCGCGCTGGGCGGCGACGAGCGCCGGCTCACCGTCGCTGCCACCGGCCACGACCTCGAGCGAACGTCCCACCGTGTACCTGTCGACGTCCACGAGCAGCACGCGGTCGTCGGAGTCGAGCGCCACGACGAAGACCGCGGGGTGGCGCAGCTCGACGACGCCGTAGATCCCGTCCCTGCCGTCAGGCATCTCGACGTCGTCCTCCCGGACACGGATCCAGCGGTTCTCGTAGACGGTGCGCGACGCGCGAGTGTGCCAAGGCATGCGGCCACCCTAGACAACGGCGAAGGCCCGCCACCCTGTCGGGTGGCGGGCCTTCGCGTGCGATCAGCCGATCGGCTCAGGCGGTCAGTTGCCGGTGAGCTTCTCGCGCAGAGCGGCGAGCGCCTCGTCCGAGGCGAGCGTGCCCGTGGCCTCGACGGCCGGAGCGGCCGAGGAGTACGACGACGACGCGCCGGCACCCGTGTCGGCCGCGGCGTCGGCGTCGGCGGCGTAGGCCGCACGCACCTGCTCGCGGTGAGCCGTCCAGCGCTCGTGCGCCTTCGCGTACTCGGCCTCCCACGCCTCGCGCTGCGTCTCGAAGCCCTCGAGCCACTCGTTGGTCTCCGGGTCGAAGCCCTCGGGGTACTTGTACTCCCCGTTCTCGTCGTACTCGGCGGCCATGCCGTACAGCGCCGGGTCGAAGTCCTCGGACTCCGGGTCCACGCCCTCGTTGGCCTGCTTGAGCGACAGCGAGATGCGGCGGCGCTCCAGGTCGATGTCGATGACCTTGACGAACACCTCCTGGCCGACCGTGACGACCTGCTCGGGCAGCTCGACGTGACGCACGGCGAGCTCCGAGATGTGCACGAGGCCCTCGATGCCGTCCTCGACGCGCACGAACGCACCGAACGGGACGAGCTTGGTGACCTTGCCGGGCACGACCTGGCCGATGGCGTGCGTGCGGGCGAAGGTCTGCCAGGGGTCCTCCTGCGTCGCCTTGAGCGACAGCGAGACGCGCTCGCGGTCGAAGTCGACGTCGAGCACCTCGACCGTGACCTCCTGGCCGACCTCGACGACCTCGGACGGGTGGTCGATGTGCTTCCAGGACAGCTCGGAGACGTGCACGAGACCGTCGACGCCGCCGAGGTCCACGAACGCACCGAAGTTGACGATCGACGAGACCACACCGGGGCGGACCTGGCCCTTCTGCAGCGTCTGCAGGAAGGTCGAGCGCACCTCGGACTGCGTCTGCTCGAGCCAGGCACGGCGCGAGAGGACGACGTTGTTGCGGTTCTTGTCGAGCTCGATGATCTTCGCCTCGATCTCCTTGCCGACGTACGGCAGGAGGTCGCGGACACGACGCATCTCCACGAGCGAGGCGGGCAGGAAGCCGCGCAGGCCGATGTCGAGGATGAGGCCGCCCTTGACGACCTCGATGACGGTGCCGGTGACGACGCCGTCCTCTTCCTTGATCTTCTCGATCGTGCCCCAGGCGCGCTCGTACTGTGCGCGCTTCTTGGACAGGATCAGGCGGCCTTCCTTGTCCTCCTTCTGGAGGACCAGGGCTTCGACGACGTCTCCGAGGTTCACGACCTCGGACGGGTCGACGTCGTGCTTGATGGACAGCTCGCGCGAGGGGATCACGCCCTCGGTCTTGTAGCCGATGTCGAGGAGGACCTCGTCGCGGTCGACCTTGACGATCGTGCCCTCGACGATGTCACCATCGTTGAAGTTCTTGATGGTGGCGTCGATGGCGGCAAGAAGGTCTTCCTCGGTGCCGATGTCGTTGACGGCGACCTGCGGGACGGACCTCGTGGTAGAGATGGTCATGAAGTGAATGCTCCGATGTGGACAAGGAGTCGTGCGGACAGGGTCTGTGGCGCTGTGCCCGGCCTGAGGGCGGGCGCACGGCACCGCCGACCATCCTAGCGGCGGCCGACTGGAAGGGTCAATCCGTACTCGACCAGGTCAGGCCGAGTACGGATCGACACCTGAAGGTCTCGGTCAGGCCAGGGTCCGGGCCACGTCGAGGAGCTCCATGGGGACATGCTTGACCTTGCCCGCGATGTCGGCCAGCGGCACGAGCTCGATCTCGTCACCGCGCAGCGCCGTCATCACACCGGTCTCCCCGCGCGTCACCGCGTCGATGGCCGCGACGCCGAAGCGCGAGCCCAGGATGCGGTCGGTCGCGGTCGGCGAACCCCCGCGCTGGATGTGACCCAGCACGGTCACGCGCGTGTCGAACCCCGTGCGGTCGGCGATCTCCACCTTGAGCCGCTCCGAGATCGACCCGGCGACGATCTCGCCGAACCGGCCCAGCTGCGTCTCGTACTGCATCGACGTGCCCTCGGCCGGCACCGCGCCCTCGGCCACCACGATGATCGAGAAGCTCGCGTGCGCCCGGTGCCGGTGCTTGAGGAACTTGACGATCTTGTCGATGTCGAAGGGCTGCTCGGGAGCGAGCACCACCTCGGCGCCGCCGGCGATGCCCGCCGTCGCGGCGATCCAGCCGGCCGTGCGGCCCATGACCTCGACGAGCATGACGCGGTTGTGCGACTCGGCCGTCGTGTGGATACGGTCGACGGCCTCCGTCGCGATGGTCACGGCGGTGTCGAAGCCGATCGAACGGTCGGTGCCCCACACGTCGTTGTCGATCGTCTTGGGGATCGCGACGATGCGGATGCCTGCCTCGGCGACCTTGCTCGCCGCGTGCAGCGTCCCGTCGCCTCCGACCACGATCAGCGCCTCGATGCGCTCGGCCTCGAGCGTGGCGAGCACCGCGTCCATGCCGCCGTCGTCGGCGTGCGGGTGGTACCGCGCCGTACCCAGCAGCGTCCCGCCGGTCGCCAGGACGTTGCGGATGTGCTGGCGGCCCAGCTGCATCACGTCACCGTCGGCCAGGCCGCGCCAGCCGTTGCGGAACCCCACGATCGAGTGACCGTGCTCGCCCTCGCCACGCTTGACCACGGCGCGGATCGCAGCATTGAGGCCGGGGACATCCCCGCCACCGGTCAGGAGTCCGACTCGCACGCATCCTCCACAGTTTTGTTGACGTCCCAGCTTGCGGTGCGGATCACATGCACCGCCGCGATCCTAGCCGTGTGGCCAGTCCACGTCGTGCTGGACGTCGTGCAGTGCAGGTCCCTGCGGCGCACGGGCAGGATGGGATCGTGACCGACATCGATTCCGCCGGATACCAGCACATTCCCGACGCCGAGGGCGGCGCCGCGGGCCGCGGCTGGTGGGACGCCAACGCCGCCGAGTACCTCGACGAGCACGGCACGTTCCTCGGCACCGCCGGCTTCCGCTGGGGCCCCGAAGGCCTCAGCGAGGCAGAGGCCGGGCTCCTCGGCGACGTCGCCGGACTGCGCGTGCTCGAGGTCGGCGCGGGAGCGGCGCAGTGCTCACGCTGGCTCGCGACGCGCGGCGCCGACGTCGTCGCGACCGACATCTCGCACGGGATGCTCGCCCGGGCCGCGGCCCTCGACACCGCCGCAGGGGTGCACGTTCCCGTGCTCCAGGCGGACGCGCGCGCCCTGCCCTTCGCTGACAGCGCCTTCGACGTCGTCTTCACCTCGTTCGGGGCGATCCCCTTCGTGCCCGACGCCGCGCGCGTCCACGCCGAGGCGGCGCGCGTGCTGCGCCCCGGCGGCCGGTGGGTGTTCTCCGTGACCCACCCCGTGCGGTGGGCCTTCCCCGACGACCCGACAGCCCGCGGCCTGACGGCCGACCGCTCCTACTTCGACCGCCGCCCCTACGTCGAGAAGGACGCAGCGGGGCGAGTCGTCTACGCCGAGTACCACCGCACCCTGGGCGACCACGTGCGCGACGTCGTCGCCGCGGGCCTGAGGCTGCACGACGTCGTCGAACCCGAGTGGCCCGCGTGGAACCGCGAGGTCTGGGGTGGCTGGGGTCCCGAGCGCGGCGCCTTCCTGCCGGGCACGGCCGTCTTCGTCACCCGCAAGCCCGCCGCGGGCACGGGAACGCGCTGAACCGCGCCCTGCCCCGTCAGGCGCCGCGCCGCGAACGCGAGGTCAGCACCGGGACGGCGATCGCGGCGAGCGTCAGGGCGACGCCCGCGAGCGTCGAGACGGCGGGGGTGCCCCCGGCGGCGAGATCGAGCAGCAGCGCACCCGTGATCTGACCGGCGATAAGCGACAGGGCGAGCAGCAACGCCCCGATGCGATGCACGACGGCGGCCGCCGTGCCGATGAACACCACGCCCAGGGCGCCGCCGGTGTACATCCACCACTCGCCCGGGAACGCGACGTCCGGCAGGCCCTGCACCAGCGCCGACACGGTCAGCACCACGAGCAGCGCGAGCGTCCCGACGAGGAAGTTGACGAACGTCGCGGCGAGAGCGCCCGCGCCGCGGTCGACCCGGTCGCCGAACGGGGCGTGGCTCGCCGTCGTCTCGACCCGACCGTTGACCGCGTGCTGCGCGGCGACGAACACGCCCGCGACCAGCGGCAGCGCGACGAGGCCGAGATGCTCGGACGAGCCGAGGTTCGGCCACTGGCTGACGACGACGGCGGCCACCGCGAGCGCCGGGCCGACCGCGCGGCCCACGGTGATGGCACGCCTGCCGCCCGGCGCGAAGCCGAGCAGGTCGCAGAACAGCGAGCTGACCGACTGGCCGGCGGTGACGGCCACGACGAACAGCGCGACACCCAGCGAGCCGACCGTCACGCCCTGGGCGGTGACGAACAGGCCGCCGGCGGCGCCACCGACGACCTGGAACCAGCGCAGGCGGCCGATCCCGGGCACACCCCGGTGCACGGCGCGGTCGGCGTCGGTCGCGCGCGCACGGCCGGCCCACAGGCTGTCCTTGACCCGCCCGAGGCCGGTGCGGGCACGTGGGGAGCAGCCGACGAGGAGCGCGAGGATCGCGAGCGCCGACGCGAAGTTGATCGTGGCGGCGAGGAAGCCGTTGCCGAGCGCGGCGCCGAAGGAGCCGTTGACGCGGCTCTGCACGGCTGAGACGAGCCCCGCACCGACGGCGGCGGCGACCCCGGCGGCCCGGACCCGGTCTGACGACCCCGTCCCGGACGGGCGCCCGGCGGGCGGGCGGGTCGTGGACGGGCGGGCGGCGGAGCGCTCGGACGCGGTGGTGGTCACGAGCCTCCAGGCTAGGAGTGCCGCCCGGCCCGAGGCCGTGCCAGGCGGTCTGCGCGCGGCGATGCGGCACTCAGGCGCGCAGGATGCTGCTCATCTTCTTGCCTCGGGCGACCTCGTCGACCAGCTTGTCCATCCAGCGCACCTTCTGGTGCAGCGGGTCCGCGATGTCCTCGACGCGGTACCCGCAGATGACGCCCGTGATGAGGGTGGCGTTCGGGTTCAACGCCGGCGCGCGGTCGAAGAACTCCGCGAGCGTGCGCCCGTCGGCCACGGCGGCGGCGATCCCGGCGTCGTCGTAGCCCGTCAGCCAGGTGATGACCTGGTGCAGCTCGGCGGTCGTGTGGTCCTTGCGCTCGACCTTCTGCACGTACATCGGGTAGATGCTCGCGAAGGTCATCGTGGTGAGGCGGTCGGCGGCCATGTCACTCCCCCGGATGTGCGGACTTGTACCTGCCTTCGAGGACGGCGGTCCACAGGCCGAGCGCCAGGCCCGCGCCGAAGGCCACGACCGCCAGGGCGAACGTCCCGGCGCCGGCGCCCGCGTAGTCGATGGTCTCGGCGCTGCGGGTCGGCACCACGATGAGCACGGTGCTGGCGAGCACCAGTCCGATGATGAAGTGGTACACCCGCGAGTGGTGGCGTTCGATCAGCCGTTCCATGAGCTTGGAGAACGCGAGGATGGCCGCGATCGCGCCGATCGCGATGGGCAGGAACGTGCCGCCCAGGTCGCGGTCGCGGAACCCCTGGAGCATGGGCGAGAAGAGCCCGAGGATCAGGAGCAGGTTCGACGGCGAGAGCCCCGGGACCAGCACGCCGAGCGCGATGAGCGCCCCCGCGAGCACGAACCCGGCGAAGTTCGCAGGCACCGTGCCCGCGACGGCCGGCAGGAGGTAGAGCACGACGAGCGCGACGACGAAGGTCCCGGCG
Organism: Xylanimonas allomyrinae; assembly: GCF_004135345.1. Lineage (NCBI taxonomy): Bacteria > Bacillati > Actinomycetota > Actinomycetes > Micrococcales > Promicromonosporaceae > Xylanimonas > Xylanimonas allomyrinae. Next base: position 837,032 of record NZ_CP035495.1, on the reverse strand, counting down.
AGCCAGACGACGTCCGCCCGGTCGCGCCGCGAGCGGGCGCCGGACTCACGCACCAGGGACGGCAGCGTGCCGAGGATGGCGCCCGCGAAGCCCCACAGCACCACGACCTGCCACTGCTCGAGCAGGAACTCCAGCGGCCGGCTGAGCAGCACGAGCCCGAGGATCCCGCCGATGCCGACGGGCAGGAAGTACAGGATGTTGGCCTTGAAGTCGCGCGTCAGGTGCGCGAGGAAGCGCAGCATCCGCTCGTAGATGCCGAGGATCGCGGCGAGCACGCCCCCCGACACGCCCGGCAGGATGAAGCCGAGCGAGATGACCATGCCTTTGACCACGCGGATGAACCAGCCCATAGGACTGCCGATCGTAAGCGTCTGCCGGGCGTGCGCCGGACGGGTGGCGTCGCGCACTAGTGCCCCGCGGCGTGCCAGGTGTCGCCGGCGCCCACGGACACGTCGAGCGGCACGTCGAGCGGGTAGGCCGCGCCCATCTGCGTGCGCAGCACCTCCTCCGCCGCCTCGCGCTCGCCGGGTGCCACCTCGACCACCAGCTCGTCATGGACCTGGAGCAGCAGGCGCGAGCGCAGCCCGCGCGCGTCGAGCTCGCGCTGCACGCGCAGCATCGCGATCTTGATGATGTCGGCCGCGCTGCCCTGGATCGGGGCGTTGAGGGCCATGCGCTCGGCCATCTGCCTTCGCTGACGGTTGTCGCTCGTCAGGTCGGGCAGATAGCGGCGCCGCCCGCGGATCGTCGCGGTCCACCCCGTCGCCCGGGCCTCCTCGACGACGCCGTCCAGGTAGGTGCGCACGCCCCCGAACCGCGCGAAGTAGTCGTCCATGAGGCCCTGCGCCTCACCCGTCGTGATCCCGAGCTGCTGCGACAGCCCGAACGCGGAGAGCCCGTAGGCCAAGCCGTACGACATAGCCTTGACCTTCGACCGCATCGCGGGCGTCACGTCCGCCGGTTCGACGCCGAAGACGCGCGAGCCGACGTAGCGGTGCAGGTCCTCGCCGGTGCGGAACGCCTCGATGAGTCCGGCGTCGCCCGACAGGTGCGCCATGATCCGCATCTCGATCTGCGAGTAGTCCGCCGTGAGCAGCGTCTCGTACCCCTCCCCGACGCGGAAAGCCTTGCGGATCTGGCGCCCGGCGTCGGTGCGGATCGGGATGTTCTGCAGGTTCGGCTCGGCGGAGCTCAGGCGCCCCGTCGCGGCGATCGTCTGCTGGAACGTGGTGTGGATGCGCCCGTCGGGGAGCACCGACTTGAGCAGGCCCTCGACGGTCACCCGCAGCTTGCTCGCGTCCCGGTGCGCGAGCAGATGCTCCAGGAACGGGTGCCCGGTGCGCGCGTAGAGCTCTGCGAGCGCCGCGGCGTCGGTCGTGTACCCCGTCTTGGTCCTCTTGGTCTTGGGCATGTCGAGCTCTCCGAACAGCACCTCCTGGAGCTGTTTGGGCGAGCCCAGGTTGACCTCGTGACCGATGGCGTCGTACGCCTCGCCCGCGGCGTGCGCGACCTGGCCGGCGAACCCGGCCTCGAGCTCGGTGAGGTACGCGGTGTCCGCCGCGATCCCGGTCGCCTCCATGCGGGCGAGCACCCACGACAGCGGCAGCTCGACGTCGGTCAGCAGGGACGTCGCACCCCGGTCGGCGAGCTGGCCGGCGAGCGCCTCCGCGAGGTCGGCGACCGCGGCCGCCCGGGTCGCCTCGCGCCGGCCCCGCGCACCCGCGGAGTCCAGGTCGAGGTCGAGCGCACCCTGCGCGCCGTCGTCCTCGGCGCCCAGCTCGCGGCCGAGGTGCCGGGCGACGAGGTCGCCGAGGTCGTAGCCTCGCTGGTCGGGATAGCACAGGTAGGCCGCGAGCTCGGTGTCGAACGTGACGCCGTCGAGCGCGAGCCCGCGCGCCGCGAGCGCGTGCCACGCCGCCTTGGCCCCGTGCAGCACCTTGGGTTGCGCCGCGTCGGCGAGCCAGGCGGCGAGTGCCCGCTCGTCGGCCGGGTCGAGGTCGGCGAGGTCGTAGGCCACCGCTTCCCCGCCCTCGGCCAGCGCGATGCCCCACGCGTCGCCCAGCGCGGGCGTGCCCTTGCCCGAGACGTCGACGCCGACGCCCCGCCCGGCACGGGCCTCGAGCCACGCGCCGAGCCCGCCGGGAGCCAGCTCGACGACGTCGAGCTCGAACCCCTGCTCCACGGCAGCCTGCGTGGCCTGCTCGGCGGCCGGGTCGACGGCCAGCAGGCGGTCGCGCAGCGCGCCGAACTGCAGCGCGTCGGAGATGCGGTGGACCGCCTCACGGTCGAACCCGCGCAGCAGCAGGTCGTCGGGGCCGAACGGCAGCTCGACGTCGCGCAGCAGCGCGTTCAGCTCCCGGTTGAGCCGCACCTGGTCGACGGCGGCGCGCAGGTTGTCCGCCGCCTTCCCCTTGAGCTCGTCGACGTGGGCCAGCAGCGCGTCCAGGCCGCCGTACTGCGTGACCCACTTGGCCGCAGTCTTCGGGCCGACGCCGGGCACGCCCGGCAGGTTGTCGCTCGTCTCGCCCACGAGGGCGGCCAGGTCCGGATACTGCTGCGGCGGCACGCCGTACTTGCCGGCGACAGTCTCCGGAGTCATGCGGACCATCTCGGACACCCCGCGCACCGGGTAGAGCACGGTCACGTCGCCGTCGACGAGCTGGAGCGAGTCGCGGTCGCCCGAGCAGACGAGCACCTCCATGCCTGCCGCCGACGCCTGCCCCGCGAGCGTCGCGATGATGTCGTCCGCCTCGATGCCCTCGCGCTCGATCGCCGGGACGTGCAGCGCCTCCAGCACGTCCTTGATCAGCGGCACCTGGCCCTTGAACGGCGCCGGCGTCTCGCTGCGGGTGCCCTTGTACTCGGGGAAACGCTCGGTGCGGAACGACCGCCGCGACACGTCGAACGCGACCGCCAGGTGGGTCGGCTGCTCGTCGCCGAGCAGCTTGGTGAGCATCGACGTGAAGCCGTAGACCGCGTTGGTCACCTGGCCCGAGGTCGTGGCCATCGTGTCGGGCAACGCGTAGAACGCGCGGTAGGCCATCGAGTGCCCGTCGACCAGCAGAAGACGGGGCCGGCCGGTGTGCCGGGTTGGCGCGAGGGTCGTCACTGGGCCAACCTACCTGGCATGACCGACACTCCCCCGGCGACGGGCACCTCCATGACCGGCATGCCCGACATCACCGGCACGCTCCTGGAGCGCATGGGCATCGAACTGACCGTCATCGGCGCCGAACGCACCTGCGGCACCATGCCCGTGGCCGGAAACACCCAGCCCTACGGCCTGCTTCACGGCGGAGCGTCGGCCGTGCTCGCCGAGACGCTCGGCTCCGTCGCCGCGGCGCAGCACGCCGGTCCGTCGCGCGCGAGCGTCGGCATCGAGCTCAACGTGTCCCACCACCGCGCGGTCCGCGAGGGCGTCGTCACGGGCGAGGCCCGCGCACTGCGCCTGGGGCGCAGCCTCGCGGCCTACGAGATCACCGTGAGCGACGACGCCGGGCGCCGCGTCGCCACCGCGCGGCTGACCTGCATGATCCTCGACGCCGCGCCGCGGTAACCCGCGCCTGCACCCGCGTCAGGACGCCGTGCGCTCCGGGCCGTGCCGGCCCCGCAGCGAGCGGATGTCGACCGGCCCCGACGGCAGACCCGCCTCCCGGGCGCGGCGTCGCCGGGCGATGATGTCGTCCAGCGCCGCCCGCCCCGTGACGCGAGGGCCGCGCGGGCGGCTGTCGCGGCCGGAGGCCGAGCCTCCCTCCTGCGCGAGGCGGCGCAGGAGCGTCGACGTCGCCACGACGCGGTGCCCCGCCGTCGGCGCGAATCCGAGCCGCGCAAGGAACCGGTGCATGCCACGATCTCCGGCCGGAACGCCCGCGTACACGTACGCGGCTCCCGCCTCGCCCGCCAGCGCGGCGACGCCGCCCACCAGGGCGTGCCCGATGCCGCGACGCCGCGCGTCCGGAGTCACGAGCAGCGTGTCGATCACGAACGCGGTCTCCGTGGCGAACAGGTGCGGCCCCACCGAGCGCACCAGCAGGAAGCCGACGACATGACCGTCGAGCGACGCGACGAGCACCGTCCCACCGGCCGCAACATAGACGGACAGGTGAGTGCGGACCACATCCTCGCCGGCGTGATCCACCTGCGCCCCGACAGAGCTGGGGCGCGTCGCGGCGACCAGCGCCGCGACCACGACGATGTCGTCGCGGTCGGCCGACCTCACCTCCGGCGTGGAGCGCATTCCGCTCAGGCCCCGCCGACCTGTTCGATGACGGCGTCGGCAACCTCACGCATCGTCAGACGCCGGTCCATCGACGTCTTCTGGATCCAGCGGAACGCCTCAGGCTCCGACAGGCCCATCTTGGTCTGGAGCAAGCCCTTGGCCCGGTCCACGCGCTTGCGGGTCTCGAAACGTTCCTGAAGGTCGGCGACCTCCGCCTCGAGCGCACCGAGCTGCTGGTAGCGGGAGATCGCGATCTCGACGGCCGGCAGCAGGTCCGCGGGCGTGAACGGCTTGACGACGTAGGCCATCGCACCGGCGTCGCGGGCACGCTCGACCAGCTCGGTCTGCGAGAACGCGGTGAGCAGGACGACGGGCGCAGCGTGCGCCTTGCCGATCTTCTCGGCGGCGGTGATGCCGTCCATCTCGGGCATCTTGACGTCCATGACGACGACGTCGGGCTTGAGCTCGATGGCCAGGCCGACGGCGGTCTCACCGTCGCCAGCCTCGCCGACGACCTCGAACCCTGCCTCACGCAGAGTCTCGACGACGTCCATGCGGATGAGCGCCTCGTCCTCGGCGACGACGACGCGTCGCGCGGGACGGGCAGACGGGTTGGCAGCTGCGGGGGCCTCAGACTCCAGCAAGGGAGGCAGGTCCAGCGGCAGCTTCGCGGCAGGCTTCTCGGTCACTCCGACATCGTAGTCCGCGAACACGCCCTCACCAGCCAAAGCGTCGCCCCAGGGTCGGGCACGCGGCAGACCGTCCGCGGCACCCCTGCCGGTGTGGTTCGATGGTGCCCGCACGCCCCGGTGGCGGAACTGGCAGACGCGCCCGGCTCAAACCCGGGTTCCGCAAGGAGTGCGGGTTCGAGTCCCGCCCGGGGCACGCGAGAACGGCCGTGAGCGCCGTGACGCCGAGAGGCCCGTGGGGAAATCCCCCACGGGCCTCTCGCGTCGTTCAGGACGGACGGCGGACCGTCAGCGGCCGCGACCGGTGTCGGTCGAACCGACCTTGTGCACGAGGATCGAGTTCGTCGTGCCCGGCACGCCGACAGGCGCACCCGAGACGATGACGACCCGGTCGCCCGGCTCGGCGAGGCCGTTGGCCTGCAGGGTCGAGTCGACCTGGGCGACCATCGCGTCGACGGAGTCGACCTTCGGCACCTCGTAGGCCTGCGTGCCCCAGCTCAGGGCCAGCTCCTTGCGGGTCGCCGGCGCCGGCGTGAAGGCCAGCAGCGGGATCTGCGAGCGCAGGCGGGACATGCGGCGGGCGGAGTCGCCGGACTGCGTGAACGTCACGTAGTACTTGGCGCCGAGCTGCTCGCCGACCTCCTTCGCGGCCTGCGTGATGACACCCGAGCGGGTGTGCGGGCGCGAGCCCAGCGGGGCGATGCGCTCGGCACCGAGCTGCTCGGTGGCCTCGATGATCTGGGCCATCGTCTCGACCGTGATGATCGGGAAGTCACCGACCGACGTCTCGCCCGAGAGCATGACCGCGTCGGCGCCGTCGAGCACCGCGTTGGCGCAGTCGGAGGCCTCGGCGCGCGTCGGGCGCGGGTTGTTCGTCATCGACTCGAGCACCTGGGTGGCGACGATGACCGGCTTCGCGTTGCGGCGCGCCAGCTCGACGATGCGCTTCTGGATGAGCGGGACCTGCTCGAGCGGCATCTCGACCGCCAGGTCGCCACGGGCCACCATGAACGCGTCGAACGCCGCGATGACCTCTTCGAGGTTCTCGATCGCCTGCGGCTTCTCCAGCTTGGCGATGACCGGGACGACCCGGCCCTCCTCCTCCATGATCGCGCGCACGTCGTCGTAGTCCTTGGCGTTGCGCACGAAGGACAGGGCGATGAAGTCCGTGCCGATCCGCAGGGCCCAGCGCAGGTCCTCGATGTCCTTCTCGCTCATGGCGGGGACGGACACCGCGGCACCCGGGAGGTTGATTCCCTTGTTGTTCGAGATCGGGCCGGGGATCTCGGTGACCGCGTGGACCTTCGGGCCCTCGACGGACGTGACGCGCAGGCGCACCTTGCCGTCGTCGATCAGGAGCGCGTCGCCGGCCTTGGCGTCGTCCGCGAGACCCTTGTGGGTCGTCGAGACGATCGACTGGTTGCCGACGATGTCCTCGGTCGTGATGGTGAACTCGTCACCGACCTCGAGGTAGTACTTCTTCTCCTCCTCGAACTTGCCGAGGCGGATCTTCGGGCCCTGGAGGTCGACCAGGATCGCAACGTTGCGGCCCGAGGCCTTGGCGGCCTCCCGCACGTTGGTGTAAACGGCCTCGTGCTCCTCGAAAGAACCGTGGCTGCGGTTGATCCGGGCCACGTCCATGCCCGCGTCAATGAGCTTCCGGAGGTTCTCCGGGCTGCTCGTGGCGGGTCCGATGGTGCAAACGATCTTGGCTCTGCGCATGTCTCCAGCCTCGTCATCAGGGGGTGCCCCGGCATTCCCCGGGGCTAGCGCGGGCGCACGTTCGCGCCCGTGGTCTTTGCCAGCTGCGCGCCGTGAGCCCGGGGGCCGACGCACACCACGACTATCTAAGACGGTCTTGCAGCAATCTTGCTTGCTCGCGGCGCGCAGCGCGCCCCGAACGGGCCACGCTCACCCTCTTAGGGCGACCGTCCGTGGCCCCACCGGCGCTGGAAGCTCGGTCGACCCGCGCAGGAACGCGTCCACGGCGGCCGCGCACGCACGTCCCTCGGCGATCGCCCAGACGATGAGCGACTGGCCGCGGCCGGCGTCGCCGGCGACGAAGACACCCGGCAGGCTGGTCGCGAAGTCGCTCCCTCGCCGCACCAGTGAGCGCTCGGTGAGCTCGACGTCGGTCTGCGTGGCGAGCACCTTCGTCTCCGGACCGGTGAAGCCCATCGCGACGAGCACGAGGTCGGCGCGCAGGACCCGCTCGGTGCCCTCCTTGGGCACGCGGCGACCGTCCGGCAGGTACTCCGTCTCGGCCACCCGCAGCCCGACGACGCCGCCCGTCGTGTCGTCCAGGAACTCGACCGTCGACGCCAGGTAGGCGCGCTCGCCGCCCTCCTCGTGCGAGGACGAGACCTCGAAGAGGATCGGGTCGGTGGGCCACGGCTGGTTGGCCGGGCGCTCCCGTGGGGGCTTCTTGCCGATGGCGAGGGTCGTGACGCTCGCCGCACCCTGGCGCAGCGCCGTGCCGACGCAGTCCGAGCCCGTGTCGCCGCCGCCGATCACGATGACGTGCTTGCCCGCAGCGTCCGGCGCACCCTCGACCGGCTCCCCCTTCGCGGCCTTGTTGGCCGGCGTGAGGTACTCCATCGCGAAGTGCACGCCGCGCAGCTCGCGACCCGGCAGCGGCAGGTCGCGCGGCACCGTCGCGCCCGTGGCGATCACGATCGCGTCGAACCGGCGGCGCAGCGCGTCCCACGTGATGTCCTTGCCGATCTCGACACCGGGGCGGAACCGCGTGCCCTCGGCCTCCATCTGCTCCAGGCGACGGTCGATGATGTCCTTCTCGAGCTTGAAGTCCGGGATGCCGTAGCGCAGCAGGCCACCGACGGCGTCGTCGCGCTCGTACACCACGACGGTGTGCCCGGCACGCGTCAGCTGCTGCGCCGCCGCGAGGCCCGCGGGACCGGAGCCGACGATCGCGATCGTCGTGCCCGTCAGGTGCGTGGGCACCTGCGGCGTCAGGCCGCGCCGGAACGCCTCCTCCGCGATCGACAGCTCGACGTTCTTGATCGTCACGGGCGGCTGGCTGATGCCGAGCACGCAGGCCGACTCGCACGGTGCAGGGCAGACGCGGCCGGTGAGCTCGGGGAAGTTGTTGGTCGCGTACATGCGGTCGATCGCGTCGCCCGTCTGCCCACGCCACACCAGGTCGTTCCACTCGGGGATGAGGTTGCCCAGCGGGCAGCCCTGGTGGCAGAACGGGATGCCGCAGTCCATGCACCGCCCGGCCTGGTCCTTCAGGAACGGCTGGCCCTCCTCGAGGTGGGCATGCACGTCCTTCCAGTCACGCAGGCGCACCTCGACGGGCCGGTTCGGCGGGAGCTCGCGGTCCCGGACCTTCAGGAAGCCACGGTAGTCAGCCACGAGCCACCTCCACGATGTTGTTCCAGACGTTCTCGTCCCACTCGCCCGCGTCGCCGTCGAGCGCGACGCCGTCGGCCTCGGCCTGCGCGAGCGCAGCGCGCACGCGCGCCCAGCCGGGCGGGAGCACGCGCGAGAAGCGGGCGCGGGCGCCGGGGTCTGCCAGCAGGGACCGTGCGGCGTTCGAGCCGGTCTCCTCCGCGTGCCGCCGCAGCAGCGTCTGGACGACGTCCCAGTCGGCGTCGTCGAGCGGGCCGACCTCGAGCTCCTTCGCGGCGACCGCCGTCGTGTTGACCGCAGCGGCGCGCAGGTCGAGCACGTAGGCCGTACCGCCCGACATGCCGGCCCCCAGGTTGCGGCCCGTGGGGCCGAGCACCAGCACCGTGCCACCCGTCATGTACTCGAGCGCGTGGTCGCCCACGCCCTCGACGACGAGCGTCGCACCGGAGTTGCGCACGGCGAAACGCTCGCCCGCGCGGCCCCGCAGGAAGATCTCTCCGGACGTCGCCCCGTAACCGATGACGTTGCCGGCGATGACGTTCGCGGCGCCCTCGAGCACCGCCGACCGGTCCGGCCGGACGACGATGCGGCCACCTGACAGGCCCTTGCCGACGTAGTCGTTGGCGTCACCGAACAGGCGCAGCGTGATACCGCGTGGCACGAACGCGCCGAACGACTGCCCGGCCGACCCGTTGAGCGTCACGTCGATCGTGCCGTCCGGCAGCCCGGCTCCTCGGAAGCGCTTGGTGACCTCGTGGCCGAGCAGCGTGCCGACCGTCCGGTTCACGTTGCGCACCGGCAGCTCGATGGTGACGGGGGTGCCGTCCTCGAGCGCGGGGGCGGCCAGGGCCACGAGCTGGTTGTCGAGCGCCTTCGCCAGGCCGTGGTCCTGCGCCTTGGTGCGGCGCACGGCCGACCCGGTCGCGGGAACCTGCTGCTCGAGCACGGGCGTCAGGTCCAGACCCTGCGCCTTCCAGTGGTCGACGGCCTTGCGGGTGTCGAGCGCCTGCACCTGGCCGACGGCCTCGTCGATCGAGCGGAAGCCCAGCGAGGCGAGGTGCTCGCGGACCTCCTGCGCGATGAACTCGAAGAAGTTGACGACGAACTCGGGCTTGCCGGTGAAGCGCGCGCGCAGCTCGGGGTTCTGGGTCGCGACGCCCACGGGGCAGGTGTCGAGGTGGCACACGCGCATCATGACGCAGCCCGTGACGACCATGGGCGCCGTCGCGAAACCGAACTCCTCGGCACCGAGCAGCGCGGCCACGACGACGTCGCGGCCCGTCTTCATCTGCCCGTCGACCTGGACGGTGATGCGGTCGCGCAGGTCGTTGAGCACGAGCGTCTGCTGGGTCTCGGCCAGGCCGATCTCCCAGGGCGTCCCGGCGTGCTTGAGCGACGTCAGCGGCGAGGCACCCGTGCCGCCGTCGTGCCCCGAGATGAGGACGACGTCGGCGTGCGCCTTGGACACGCCCGCCGCCACGGTGCCCACGCCGAACTCGGAGACGAGCTTGACGTGGATGCGCGCGGCCGGGTTGGCGTTCTTGCAGTCGTGGATGAGCTGCGCGAGGTCCTCGATCGAGTAGATGTCGTGGTGCGGCGGCGGCGAGATGAGCCCGACGCCCGGCGTCGAGTGCCGCACCTGCGCGACCCACGGGTAGACCTTGCCCGGCGGGAGCTGGCCGCCCTCGCCCGGCTTGGCGCCCTGCGCGAGCTTGATCTGGATGTCGTCGGCCTGCGTCAGGTACTCGCTCGTGACACCGAACCGGCCCGAGGCGACCTGCTTGACCTTCGAGCGGCGCTCCGCGTCGTACAGGCGCTCGGGGTGCTCGCCGCCCTCGCCGGTGTTGGAGCGCGCGCCCAGGCGGTTCATCGCGATGGCGAGCGTCTCGTGCGTCTCGGCCGAGATCGAGCCGTACGACATGGCACCGGTGTTGAAGCGCTTGACGATCTCGCTGACCGGCTCGACCTCGTCCAGCGGGATCGGCTCACGGTCGGGGGCGAATCGCAGCAGTCCGCGCAGCGTCATGAGCCGGCGCGACTGCTCGTCGACACGCCGCGTGTACTGCCGGAAGATGTCCATCCGGCCGGTGCGCGTCGCATGCTGGAGCCGGAACACCGTCTCGGGGTCGAACAGGTGCTCCTCGCCGTCGCGGCGCCACTGGTACTCGCCGCCGGTGACCAGGCGCTTGTGCGGGTCGCGGTTGCCCGACGGCGGGTAGGCCTCCGCGTGCCGCGCCGCGACCTCGGCCGCGACGACGTCGAGCCCGACGCCGCCCAGGCGGCTCGTGGTGCCGGCGAAGTAGTCGTCGACCAGCTCCTGGGACAGGCCCACGGCCTCGAAGATCTGCGCTCCGCGGTAGGACATGATGGTCGAGATGCCCATCTTGCTCATGACCTTGAGCACGCCCTTGCCGAGCGCCTTGATGAGGTTCGCGACCGCCTTCTCCGGGGTGACGTCAAGGTATCCGCGCACGGCAAGGTCCTCGACGGTCTCCATCGCGAGGTACGGGTTGACGCACGCGGCGCCGTAGCCGACGAGCAGCGCCACATGGTGCACCTCGCGCACGTCGCCGGCCTCGACGACGAGCGAGATCCGGGTGCGCGTGCGCTCGCGCAGCAGGTGATGGTGGACTGCCGACGTCAGAAGCAGCGACGGGATCGGCGCGAGCTCGGAGTTCGACTCGCGGTCGCTGAGCACGATGTGCGTCGCGCCGCGCGCGATGGCGTCGTCGACCTCCGCGAAGATCGCCTCCAGGCGGTCGTACAGTGCGGCTCCCCCGCCCGCGACCGCGTACAGGCCGCGCACCGTGTAGGAACGGAAGACGCCCTCGAGGCGCTCGTCGCGGTCGACGTGGACGATCTTCGCGAGCTGGTCGTTGTCGACCACGGGGAAGTCGAGCACGAGCTTGCGCGCGTGCTCCGGGACGTCGGACAGCACGTTCGGCTCCGGGCCGATCGCGCTGCCGAGCGACGTGACCAGCTCCTCGCGGATCGCGTCCAGCGGCGGGTTGGTCACCTGCGCGAACATCTGGGTGAAGTAGTCGAACAACAGGCGCGGCCGGCTCGAGAGCACCGCGATCGGCGTGTCGGTGCCCATCGCGCCCAGCGGCTCGGCGCCCGTGTTCGCGATCGGGGTGAGGATGACCTTGAGCTCCTCCTCGGTGTACCCGAACGTGCGCTGCCGGCGCTGCACCGAAGCGGGGCTGTGAGCCACGTGCTCGCGCTCCGGGAGCGACTCGAGCGTGATCTTGTACTCGTCGATCCAGCGCTGGTACGGCTGCTGAGCGGCGAGCTGGCCCTTGACCTCGTCGTCCTCGATGATGCGTCCGGCGCCCGTGTCCACCAGGAACATGCGGCCCGGTTCGAGCCGGCCCTTGCGCACCACGGTCGCGGGGTCCAGGTCGAGCACGCCCGACTCCGAGGCGAGCACGACGAGGCCGTCCTGCGTCACCCAGTACCGGCCGGGGCGCAGTCCGTTGCGGTCGAGGACCGCCCCAATGACGGTGCCGTCCGTGAACGTCAGGGCGGCCGGCCCGTCCCACGGCTCCATGAGGTTGGCGTGGTACTCGTAGAAGGCGCGGCGTGCAGGGTCCATCTCGGCGTGGTTCTCCCACGCCTCGGGCACCATCATCAGCACGGCGTGCGGCAGCGACCGGCCCGCCAGGTGCAGCAGCTCGAGCACCTCGTCGAACGACGCCGAGTCCGACGCGCCGTCGGTACAGACCGGCAGGAGCGGTGCGAGGTCGCCCAGCGCGGCGCTCTCGAGGCTTCCCTCGCGCGCGGCCATCCAGTTGCGGTTGCCGCGCACCGTGTTGATCTCGCCGTTGTGCGCGATCTGCCGGAACGGCTGCGCGAGCGGCCACGACGGGAACGTGTTGGTCGAGAACCGCGAGTGGACGAGCGCGAGCTCGGAGGCGTAGCGCGGGTCGGACAGGTCCGGGAAGAACGGCTCGAGCTGCGCCGTCGTGAGCATGCCCTTGTACGTGACGGTCCGGGCTGACAGCGACGCGAAGTACAGGCCGAGCTCGTGCTGCGCCCGGCGCCGCACGCGGTACGCGCGGCGGTCCAGGTCGATGCCGGACAGCTCGCGCGACGGGTCGGCGACGACGACCTGGCGGAACAACGGCATCGAGGCGCGTGCCGAGGGACCGACCAGGTCCGCGGTCACGGGCACGTCACGCCAGGCGATGACGTCGAGCTTCTCCTCCGCCGCGATCTCGTCGAACCTGCGGGCGAGCCCGTCGGCGCGCGCCACGTCGTTCGGCAGGAACGCCGTGCCGATCGCGTAGTGACCGGCAGGCGGCAGCTCCGCGGCGATCACGTCGCGCAGGAACGCGTCCGGGATCTGGGTGAGGATGCCTGCGCCGTCGCCCGAGTTCTCCTCCGCGCCCACCGCACCGCGGTGGTCGAGGTTGAGCAGCGCCGTCAGGCCCGCGTCGACGATGTCGCGTCCAGGCGTGCCGCGAAGCGTCGCCACGAAGGCGACACCGCACGCATCGTGCTCGGCTGCCGGGTCGTACAGCCCCTGGCGCCCAGGAGCGAGGCTCCCGGTCTGCGGCGTGGTCATCAACACCGTCCTTCTCTACGCCCGTACCCCGGGCGGCTCGTCCGTCATGCTTTCGGGACGCCGTCGGCCCGCTGGTCTCACACGCCCAGGTGGGGGCGCCGGGTGGGGTCGCGTCGCGGGTCGGTCGACCGATGGCGCTCGCCCGAAGAGGGGAGTGGTGCTGAAGTCTAGTTCACGGATGTTCCGCGCCTGTCACAGGGTCATCGGGTGCCACGGGGTTGCCATCGCCCTCCGGCGCGTCGTCCGGAATGTCGCCTGACGCCTCGTCCGGCACGTCGTCCGGTGCGTCGTCCGGCACTTCGTCCGAGGTGAGGGCCGGGACCACCCGGCGCGCGTCGGCCTCCCGTTCCGGGAACCGCCGCCCCACCAGGACGAAGGCGACCACGCCGCCGGCGAACACCACGATCGACGTGATCACGTTGAGGCGCACGTCGGTACCGAACAGGTGCAGATGCTCGGCCGTGTCGATGCGTAGCGCCTCGATCCAGCCACGTCCGAGCGTGTAGAGCGCCACGTAGGCCCAGAAGACGCGCCCGTGCCCGAGCCGGAACTTGCGGTCGATCCACACCAGCACACCGGCCATCGCGAGGTTCCACAGCAGCTCGTACAGGAACGTCGGATGGAACAGCGTCCCCTCCGCGAAGCGCAGCCCCGTCGCCGGGTCGGTCACCAGGTGCGCGGCGTCGATCTGCAGACCCCACGGCAGCGTCGTGGGAGCGCCGTACAGCTCCTGGTTGAACCAGTTGCCCAGCCGCCCGACAGCCTGCGCGACGAGCAGGCCCGGGGCGAGGGCGTCGGCGAACACCGGCAGCCGGACGTTCTGGCGCCGCGCGCCGATCCACGCACCGAGCCCGCCCAAGGCGACGGCGCCCCAGATGCCCAGGCCGCCTTCCCAGATGAACAGGGCGCGGATCGGATCGCCGCCCGCTCCGAAGTACGGCCCAGGCGTCGTGATCACGTGGTAGATCCGGCCCCCGACGATGCCGAACGGCACGGCCCAGAACGTGATCTCCAGGACGTCGTCGAACGTGCCTCCGGCGGTGCGCCGCGTGAAGCGGCGCCCGGCGATCCAGGCCGCGAGCACGATGCCCGCGAGGATCGCGAACGCGTACGCACGCAGCGGCAGCGCACCGAGGTGCCACACGCCCTGGGACGGGCTGGGGATGGACAGGGGAAGCATCAGCCGTCCTTCCGGGCGCGGGCGACGCCCGCGGCCAGCTCGGCCGTCACCGCCTGGAGGGCGTCGAGACGCCGCGACCAGGGCTCCTCGCCCTGGAGCGCCTTGACGAAGGCGGAGCCGACGATGACGCCGTCGGCGTAGGCGCCGACCTGCGCGGCCTGGTCCCCCGTCGAGACGCCGAGGCCTACGCACACGCGCGGCGCGCCGGCGGCGCGCGTGTCCGCCACGAGCTGCTCGGCGCGCTCCCCCACCTGCGACCGGGCGCCTGTGACGCCCATGGTCGATGCGGCGTAGACGAAACCGCGTGACGCGGCCGCCGTCAGGCGCAGGCGCTCCGGCGTCGAGCTCGGAGCGACCAGGAACACGCGGTCCAGCCCGTGCGCGTCCGATGCCGCGATCCAGTCGCCGCCCTCGTCGGGGATCAGGTCGGGCGTGATGAGCCCCGCTCCCCCGGCCGCGGCAAGATCGCGGGCGAAGCCGTCGACGCCGTAGCGCAGCACCGGGTTCCAGTACGTCATCACCAGCACGGGGACCTGGGACGCGTGCGCGCGCAGCCGTTCGACCACCGTCAGCACGTCGCGCACGTGGGCGCCCGCCGCGAGCGCCGTCTCGGCCGCGCGCTGGATGACCGGCCCGTCCATGACCGGGTCGGTGTACGGGACGCCGAGCTCGACGACGTCGGCACCGGCATCGACCATCGCGGCCGCCGCCTCGGCGGAACGCTCGATCGTGGGGAACCCCATGGGCAGGTAGCCCACGAGCGCGGGACGCCCCTGTGCCAGGGTCGCGTCGATCCGCGCGGCCGTCTGCGAGGCCACGGTGGTGCTCACTGGTCTCCCTCCGGGCCGGCGAGGCCCTCGTCGTCGAGCAGGCCGAACCACCGGGCGGCGGTCGCCACGTCCTTGTCGCCGCGGCCGGACAGGTTGACCACGAGGACCTGGTCGCGCTTGCCCGCGGCCGCCAGCTCAGTGCCGACCTGGATCGCCCCGGCCAGGGCGTGCGCCGACTCGATCGCCGGGATGATGCCCTCCGTGCGGCACAGCACGCGGAACGCGTCCATGGCCTGCGTGTCGGTCACGGGCCGGTAGGTGGCGCGGCCCAGGTCGTGCAGCCACGAGTGCGCCGGGCCGACGCTCGGATAGTCGAGGCCCGCCGACACCGAGTGGCTCGGCAGGGTCTGCCCGTCGTCGTCCTGGAGCAGGTAGGAACGGGCGCCGTGCAGCACGCCCGGCGCGCCGCCGCTGAAGCGGGCGGCGTGCCGGCCCGACTCGACGCCCTCGCCGCCGGCCTCGAAACCGTAGAGCGCCACGTCGGGGTCGTCGAGGAACGCGTTGAAGATGCCCAGCGCGTTGGACCCGCCGCCGACGCACGCGGCGACGACGTCGGGCAGGCGACCGGTGCGTTCGAGGATCTGGGCGCGCGCCTCCTGCCCGATGACGCGGTGGAACTCGCGCACCATCTCGGGGAACGGGTGCGGGCCCGTCACGGTGCCCAGCAGGTAGTGCGTCGAGTCGACGTTGGCGACCCAGTCGCGCAGCGCCTCGTTGATGGCGTCCTTGAGGGTGCGCGACCCGATCTGGACCGGGACGACCGTCGCGCCGAGCAGGCGCATGCGGGCCACGTTGAGCGCCTGGCGCCGGGTGTCCTCCTCGCCCATGTAGACGACGCACTCGAGGTCGAGCAGCGCTGCGGCCGTCGCGGTCGCGACGCCGTGCTGGCCCGCGCCCGTCTCGGCGATGACGCGCGTCTTGCCCATCCGCTTGACGAGCAGCGCCTGGCCCAGGACGTTGTTGATCTTGTGCGAGCCGGTGTGGTTGAGGTCCTCGCGCTTGAGGAACACGCGGTTGCCCGCGTCGCCGCCGCAGTGCTGGGCGAACCGCGCGACCTCGGTGAGCGGCGACGGGCGGCCCACGTACTCCCGGTGCAGCCGCTGGAGCTCCTCCGTGAACTGGGGGTCCTCGAGCGCCTTGCGGTACTCGGTCTCCAGCTCGTCGAGTGCGGCGATGAGCGCCTCGGGCACCCAGCGACCGCCGAACTCGCCGAAGTACGGGCCCGGCTGCTCGGACAGGCGCCCGAGCACCTGGTGCGCGAGCGTGCTGGACAGGGCGTCGCTCACGGCAGAGCCGCTCGTTGGGTCGTGCGACAAGGTGTCTCCTCGGCTGGTGTCAGGACTGCGCGGCGGGACGCACCGACCACAACGACGGGTGTTGACCCGCCGCGACGAGGTCGGCGACCGAGCGGCGCGGCGCGGCGTCGGTCACGAGCGCCTCGCCGACCAGGACGGCGTGAGCGCCGGCCCTGGCGTAGTCCATCACGTCGTGCGGCCCGCGCACCCCGGACTCCGCGACCCGGACGACGTCGTCCGGGATGAGCGGTGCCAGGCGGGTGAACACGGAGCGGTCGACCTGGAGAGTCTTGAGATCCCGGGCGTTGACGCCCACGACACGCGCCCCGGCGTCCAGTGCGCGCGCGACCTCGTCGGCCGTGTGCGCCTCGACGAGGGCGGTCATGCCGAGCGAGTGCACGCGCTCCACGAGCGACTCGAGCACGGTCTGCTCGAGCGCCGCGACGATCAGGAGCACGAGGTCGGCGCCGTGCGCCCGTGCCTCCCACACCTGGTAGGGCGTGACGACGAAGTCCTTGCGCAGCACCGGCACGTCGACCTTCGCGCGCACCGCGTCGAGATCGGCCAGGCTGCCGCCGAACCGGCGCTCCTCGGTGAGCACCGAGATGACGCTCGCGCCGCCCGTCGCGTACTCGGCTGCGAGCGCGGCCGGGTCGGAGATCGCCGCGAGTGCACCCTTCGAGGGGCTCGACCGCTTGACCTCCGCGATGACCGCGACGGAGTCCTGCTTGCGCAGTCGGCTGACGACCTCGAGCGCGCCCTCGGCACGCGAGGCGCGCTCCTTGAGCGCGTCCAGGCTCGTGGCGGCCTGGCGGACCGCGAGATCCTCGCGCACGCCCGCGACGATGCCCTCCAGGACCGTCATGCGCGGCGCTCGCCAACGGCCGCGCCGGGCTGGCCCAGACCCATGCCGCGCAGCACCGCGCCCGCGATGAGCGAGGCCACGACGACGACGGCACCTGCGACGATGATCCAGAGAGTCGGGGAGAGGAAGCCCACCGCGGCGATGATGGCACCCAGCGTCACACCGATCATCGCGACCCACGCGGCGACGGTCTTGCCCTCGTTGTGGAACGGGGCCGCGCTGGGCAGGTAGGGGTTCTCAGCGTTCGGGTTCTCGGCCATGATCGTGGTGGTGCCTCTCGTGATGTTCCGGCTCGGCTGGAGTCAGCCTAGCGGTCCTCCGGAGCGGTCGGATCCGCCCCCCTGCTGAGGGTGTCCCACGCATCGTGGGCGTCGACCCGCGAGTCGCCGGCGCTCGCCGCCGGAGCGGGCGTGCGCTCGTGGCGCGACGACGTGGCCCACCTGCGCCCGGCGATCTCCACGACGACCGCGGCGGCCACGGCCAGCGCGCCGACGACGGCACACAGCCACGGCCACGGCGTGACGGTCACCGGCCCGGTGAGGTCCGTGACGCCGGCCGCCTCGCCCGCTCCCGCCGTCGCGGCCTCGACGGGACTCGTGGCGACGGCGACCGCGGACCAGGCGACCAGCACCCCGGCTCCTGCGGCGACGACGAGCACGATGCGGCGGGCGACCCGCCCGCCGAGGGCGAGCGCGAGCCCAGCGGCCACCAGGACGAGCCCGGCCGCGTTGACCGCGGGCGCGGCGTCACCGCCGCTGACGCTCACCGCGACGCTCGGGTCGAGCGCCGTGGCGGTCTGCGAGCGCACCCACACCGGTCCGGCGGTCGCTAGCGTGAGCGCGCCGAGGACGATCACGAGGACGGCCGCGCGTCCCCGGCTCAGGCTCATGAGGTGCCGAGCGCCCGGAACCGGGACGCGAGCTGGACGGCGCGCACGGCGGCGGCGGCCTTGTTGCGCGACTCGGCGTACTCCAGCGCGGGCACCGAGTCGGCGACGATGCCGCTGCCGGCCTGCACCGACGCCCGCCCGCCCCGCACGAACGCCGTCCGGATCGCGATGGCCATGTCGAGGTTGCCACCGAAGTCGAGGTAGCCGACGGTGCCGCCGTAGATGCCGCGCGAGGCCGGTTCGAGCTCGTCGATCAGGGCGATCGCGCGCGGCTTGGGCGCCCCGGACAGCGTTCCGGCGGGGAACGTCGCCTTGAGGGTCTCCAGCGCGGTACGCCCCGGTCGCAGCCGCCCGACGACCGTCGAGCACAGGTGCATGATGTGGCTGAAGCGCCGCAGCGTCATGAACTCGGCGACCTCGACCGAGATCGGCTCGCACACCTTGACCAGGTCGTTGCGCGCGAGGTCGACGAGCATGACGTGCTCCGAGAGCTCCTTGGCGTCCGCCAGCAGGTCCTCGCCGAGCGCCAGGTCCTCCTCGACGGTCGCGCCGCGTGGCCGCGACCCGGCGATCGGGTAGGTGGTGACGTGCCCCGAGTCGACCTTGACGAGCGTCTCCGGGCTCGACCCGACCACCTGGAAGCCCTGCCCCCGCACGTCGGTCAGGTGGAAGTAGTACATGTACGGCGACGGGTTGATGGTGCGCAGCGCGCGGTAGACGTCGAGCGGGTCGGCCGGGCAGTCGAGGTCGAGGCGCTGGGAGAGCACCACCTGGAAGACCTCGCCGTCGCGGACGGCGGCCTTGCCTGCGTCGACCGCCGCCTCGAACTGCTCGCGCGTCGACCGGAACTCCAGCTCGGGCTCGGTGGCGTCCGGGTCGAGCACCGTGGCCACGCGCGGACCGGGCGCGGCGAGCCGCGCCTCGAGCGCGTCGAGCCGCGCGAGCGCGTCGGCGTGCGCCTCGTCGACGCGCTCGTCGGTCGCGTCCATGTTGATCGCGTTGGCCACGAGCCAGACCGCCCCGGTGTGGTGGTCGACCGCGACAAGGTCCGTGGCCAGGCACAGGGCGAGCTCGGGGGCGCCCAGCTCGTCGGGCGCGGTCGCGGGCAGCGTGGGCTCCCAGTGCCGCACGACGTCCCAGCCCAGCACCCCGGCCATCCCGCCGGTGAACGGCGGCAGCCCGTCGACGGGCTCGGTCGCCAGCGTCGCGAGCGTCGCCTCCAGCACCTCGACGACGTCGCCCGACGTCGGGATGCCGGCCGGCACGTCACCCGTCCAGACGGCCTGGCCTCCGTCCGAGACGAGCTGGGCGCGCGAGGCGACGCCCACGAACGACCAGCGGGCCCACGCACCGGACGCGTCGGCCGACTCGAGGATGAACGTGCCCGGCACGCCGTGCGCGAGCGCCCGGTACAGGCCCACGGGCGTGGCGTCGTCGGCCAGCACGCGGCGCACCACGGGGATGACGCGCCGGTGCGTGGCGGCCAGCTCACGGAAGGTGTCGAGAGCCGGCCAGGTCTGGCCCCAGGGCGGGGCGGCGACCGCGCTCATGCGCCCACCTCCGCGCGGTCCCCGACGACGGCCGGCAGCGCGCCGCCCTGCTCGAAGCACGTGCGCGCGCCCGTGTGGCAGGCGGCACCCACCTGGTCGACGCGGACCAGCAGCGCGTCACCGTCGCAGTCGATCGCGACCGACTTCACGTACTGCCGGTGGCCGGACGTGTCGCCCTTGCGCCAGTACTCGCCCCGCGAACGCGACCAGAAGGTCACGCGACCTGTCGTGAGCGTGCGGCGCAGCGCCTCGTCGTCCATCCAGCCGAGCATGAGCACCTCGCCGGAGTCGTGCTGCTGGATGATCGCGGCGACCAGTCCGTGCTCGTCGCGCTTGAGGCGTGCGGCTGTCTGCGGGTCGAGAGTCTCGGGCACGGACTCATCTTTTCACGCCCTGCCACCCCACCAGCGGTGCCCCGGGTTCGGGGCGCGCGCCACGCCCTACGGGCGAGGGCGTCGTCGGGCGGGCCCTCACGCGACGCGGCCCGCGCCGGCCGGGTGACGGCCGAAGGCGACGTCAACGCGTCTGCGCCACCCAGGCGGCGTGCATGCGCGCGTAGACGCCCTCGCCGGCCGCGAGCCGTGCGTGCGGGCCGACCTCGACCACGTGCCCGTCGTCGACCACGACGACGAGGTCGGCGGCCTCCGCCGTCGAGAGGCGGTGGGCGATCGTCAGGGTCGAGCGGCCCGCGCTGAGCGAGTCGAGCGCGCGAGCGATGCGTACCTCCGTGGCCGGGTCGACGGCCGACGTCGCCTCGTCGAGCACCAGCAGGTCCGGCTCGGCGAGGTAGGCGCGCGCGATGGCGACCAGCTGCCGCTCCCCCGCGCTCAGCGACTCGCCGCGCTGGCCGACGGACGTGTGCACGCCCTGCGGCAGGTCGGCGAGCCAGTCCGCCAGGCCCAGCGCCGCGAACGCGGCGAGCACGCGGTCCTCGACGTCGGCCGGACGGGGGCCGCGCATCCCGTAGGCGGCGTTGTCGAGCACCGTGCCGTCGAACAGGAAGCCCTCCTGCGGCACCAGCACGACCCGGTCCCGCAGCGAGTCGAGCGTCAGGTCGCGCAGGTCGACGCCGTCGAGCAGCACCGAGCCCTGCGTCGGGTCCATCAACCGCGTGACCAGCTTGGCGATCGTCGTCTTGCCCGAGCCGGTCTGCCCGACCACCGCGACCTTGGCCCGCGCGGGCAGCACCAGGTCGACGCCGTGCAGCACCTCGGGTCCGTCCGGGTAGGCGAACCGCACCCCGCGCAACGCGACGTGCGCGGGTCCGCGCGGCGAGGCGACGGCGTCGGGCGACTGCGCGACCTCGACGGGCGTCTCGACGACGGCGAGCACGCGACGCCACCCGGCGACGGCGTTCTGCAGCTCGTTGAGGATCTCGGTCGCCTGCTGCACCGGACCGGTGAAGAGCTGCACGAGGAACAGGAAGGCCACGACCTGCCCGGCCGTGAGGTCTCCGTCGACGCCCAGGTGCGCGCCGACCACGACGACGGCCGCGAGCGCCAGCGTCGACATGAGGGTGCCGCTGGAGAACGTCGTGGCCACGAGACGCTGGGCGCGGCCCTGGGCGACGCGCGTGGTCTCGATCGCGTGCTCGATGCGGCGCCCGGTGCGGGCGGCGACGCCGTAGGCGCGCACCGTCTCGGCGCCGACGATGGCCTCGGAGATCGCCCCGAGCATGCCGCCCACGCGTTCGCGCACGCGCGTGTAGCGCGCGTTGACCCGCTTCTGCCCGAACCGCAGCACGAGGAACAGCGGCACGAAGCAGACCCAGACGACGAGGGTGAGCTGCCAGGAGAACGTGAGCATGAGCGCGGTCGCGACGGCGATCTGCAGCGTCGAGACGAGCAGCATGATGCCGCCCCACTGGACGAACAGCGAGATGGTGTCGACGTCGCTGGTCACGCGCGAGACGAGGGCGCCGCGCCGTTCGGTGTTCTGCGTGAGCGTCGCCAGGTCGTGCACGTGCCGGAACGCGCGCACGCGCAGGGCGGCCAGCCCGGCCTCGGTGCGCCGCACGAGCCGGATGTTGACGAGCGACGCGCACAGGCCCGCGCCGAGCAGCGCGGCTGCGGCCAGCGCGGCGAGGACGGCGACACGCCCCGCGTCGGGCCCGCCGGGGGCGAGGATGCCGTCGTCGATGGTGGCCTGCACGGCCAGCGGCACGACGACCCGGCCGCCGGCGGCGAGCACCGCGAGCACGAGGGTCCATCCGATGCCCTGGACGATCTGCGGGCTGATCCGCACCCCCTGGCGCAGCGTCGCCAGGACCCCGAGGTCCGAGGCGGACGCGATGCGGGCGCTCATGCCGGCTCCCGCAGCGTCTCGTCGCCGCGCCGTCGTGCCTCGGCCTCGTACGCCGTGGCGATCTGCCGGTAGCCGGGGTCGCGCGCGAGGAGCTCGGCGTGCGTGCCGACGTCGACGACGCGGCCCGCGTCGAGGTGGACGACGACGTCGGCGAGCGCGACCGACGACATCCGATAGGCGACCATCACCACGGTGGTCCCCGCGCCCGGCACGTCGCCGGCGAAGCCGCGCAGGATCTCCTGCTCGATGCGCGGGTCGACGGCCGACGTCGCGTCGTCGAGCACGAGCAGCCGCGGGCGGCGCACGAGCGCGCGGGCGATGGCCAGGCGCTGGCGCTGCCCGCCCGACAGGTTCGCGCCGCGCTCGCCGAGCGGTGCGTCGAGGCGGCCCGGCAGCGCGGCGACGACCTCGTCGAGCCGGGCCAGGCGCAGCGCCTGCCACACCTCGTCGTCCCCATACGGAGACTGCCCCGCGTCGGCGAGCGTGACGTTGCCGCGCACCGTGTCCTCGAAGACGAAGGTGGCCTGCGCGACGAGCGCCACCTGGGCAGACTGCTCGCCCGCCGCGAGGTCCCGCACGTCGACGCCGTCGAGCAGCACGGCCCCGCGCGTCGGGTCGGACAGCCGGGCCAGCAGCGAGACCAGCGTCGTCTTCCCCGCGCCCGTCGCGCCGACGACCGCGACCGTCGCCCCCGCCGGGACGTCGAGCGTGACGCCGTCGAGCAGCGTGACGGCGGAGCCCCCGAAGCCGCGCACGTCGAGCCCGACCCCGTCGAACCGCACGGCCAGGCCGCGCGCGTCGCGCGGCAGCGTCGCCGTGCCCGGGGCGAGCGACTCGCGCCGGTCCACGACGGCGGCGATGCGCTCGTAGCCGACCAGCGCGCGCGGCAGCTCGCCCAGCACCCATCCGAACGCGCGCACCGGCACCGCCATGACCGTGAGCAGGTATCCGGCGGAGACGACGTCGCCCGCGCCGACCGCGCCGTACCCGGCCCGCCACGCGCCCACCGCGAGCACGAGCAGCGTGCCCAGGCCCGGCAGCAGGTCGACGACCGGGTCGAAGACGGCACGCACGGCGCCGACGCGCGCGTTGGCGGCGCGCAGGTCGTCGGCGCGCTCCGCGAACCGGGCCTCCTCGCGGTCGGCGGTGCCGAGCGACTTGACCAGCAGCGCGGCCTCGAACGACTCGTGCGCGACGTCGGCGACCTCGGCGCGCAGGCGCTGCGCGCGCATGACCGCCGGTGTCATGTGCCGCTGGAACACGACGTTCGCGGCGATCGTCAGCGGGATGACGAGCAGCGCCGCGGCGGCCAGCCACGGGTCGACGAGCAGCAGCATGACGGCCGCCACCACGATCATCACGACGACGCCGAGCGCGAACGGCAGCGGGTTGAACACGCCCGTGGCGGCGTCCACGTCGGAGCTGGCGTGCGCCAGGAGCTGGCCGGCGGGGTGCGCGCGGTGCCACGACAACGGCAGGCGCAGGTAGGCGTCCGCCAGGCGGCGGCGGTGCGTCGCGCCGACGTCGACGAAGCCCCAGCCCGCCCAGACGCGACGACCCCACACACCCACGGTCAGGCACACCGCGACGGCGACGAGCACGAGGCCGGCCTGCCAGATGCGCCCGCGCGCCGCAGCGTCGCCGGCGATGGCGGGGACGACGACGGCGTCGGTGGCCCAGCCGACCGCGCGGCTCACGCCCACGGTCGCGGCGCCGAACAGCGCCGAGGCGGTGACGGCGAGCACGTACGTGCGAGGGGACGCCGCCATGCCGCGCCAGACGAGCTGGACCGATCGGCGCGGCCGCGATCCGGTCAGCGCGACGGTCGGGTCTCCCACGGGGGCCAGCCTCCCACGGGTGTCAGCGCACCTCGAGGCCCGCGGCGGCCAGCGCGGCCTTGACCTGGCCGACGGTGAGCTGCCCGAAGTGGAACACGCTCGCCGCGAGCACGGCGTCGGCCCCGGCCAGCGCGGCCGCGACGAAGTCCTCCGGCCTGCCCGCGCCGCCCGAGGCGATGAGCGGAACCTGCACGCGCTCACGCACCGCACCCAGCATCTCCAGGTCGAACCCGTCCTTGGTGCCGTCTGCGTCCATCGAGTTGAGCAGGATCTCCCCCGCGCCCAGGCCGGCCGCACGCTCGGCCCACTCGACCGCGTCGATGCCCGTGCCGCGCCGCCCCCGTGCGTCGTGACCTCGTAGCCGGACTCGGTGCGCACGTCGCCCGTGACGCGGCGCGCATCGACCGACAGCACCAGCACCTGCGAACCGAACCGGTCGGCGATCTCCGCGACCAGCTCGGGGCGGGCGATGGCCGCGGTGTTGACACCCACCTTGTCGGCACCCGCGCGCAGCAGCCGGTCGACGTCGTCGGTGCTGCGCACCCCCCCGCCCACGGTCAGCGGGACGAAGACCTGCTCGGCGGTGCGGCGCACGACGTCGACCATGGTCTCGCGGCCGCCGGAGGAAGCGGAGACGTCGAGGAACGTGAGCTCGTCGGCGCCCTCGGCGTCATAGCGCCCGGCCAGCTCGACCGGGTCGCCGGCGTCCCGCAGGCCCTGGAAGTTCACGCCCTTGACGACGCGCCCGGCGTCGACGTCGAGGCACGGGATGACACGGACGGAGACGGTCACGGGGCTCCTTCGGTTGCTGCCTCGTCGTTCACCTGAAAGTGGGCGTCGAGGATGTCGACGACGTACACCAGCGTCTGGTCGGCGCGGGGGTCGGACGTCCCACCGTAGCCGAGCGACGGCGGCACCACGATCATGACCTGCGAGCCGACCGTCTGCTCGACGAGCCCCTGGTCGAGGCCGTCCACGACCTGGCCGATCCCGACCATGACCGACTGCACCGCCTCGGGGCCGTCGGGGTTGTCCCACGTGGTGTCGAAGACGCTGCCGTCGCTCCACAGCACGCCCGTGAAGCGCACGGTGACGACCTCGCCGGTCTCGACCTGGGGGCCGGTCCCGCGCACGAGCGGCTGCACCACCAGATCCGACGGCGGGTCGATGCCGGGAGGCACCGTGACCGTCGGGGCACCGTCGGCACCCAGCGTGACCGTGGGCAGGCCTGACGCGGGCTGAACGGCGTCGCCCGAGGCACGCGTGGGCAGGATGTCGATGACGAGCACCAGCGGGACCTCGCCCTGCTGCTCCAGGTACAGCAGGCGCGCGCCGACGCGCTGGCCCTGGAGAGCCGCGTGCAGGTGGTCCCCGAGCGACGCGACGCTCATCGTGTGCCATGCCGGGGCGTCCACGAACGTCGTCTGCAGGACCGAGCCGTCACGTCCGTCCTGCGCGTAGAGGTTGAGCATCACCGGCCCGCCCTCCGCGAGGGCGGTGCCCGTCCCGGGCCAGACCATGCGAACGCCCGGTTCGGTGATCGTCAGCGGCTTGTCGTACCGCAGCGCAGGCTCCTGACCCGCGTCGCCGGTGACCTCGACGCTCGCCTGCGGAACCGACGACGACCCGTGCGCCCCGCACCCGGCCAGGGCGAGCACGAGGGCGGTCACCAGGACGAGCAGGGCGGAGCGAGAACGGCCAGGCACGGCGACGAGTGAACCACACCGGCCGACCACGCACTCACATCGACTCGATCAGCCTGTCCACGCGTTCGTCGACCGACCGGAACGGGTCCTTGCACAGCACGGTGCGTTGTGCCTGGTCATTGAGCTTCAGGTGGACCCAGTCGACGGTGTAGTCGCGTCGCGCCTCCTGCGCCGCACGGACGAACTCACCGCGCAACCGGGCGCGGGTCGTGGGCGGAGGCACCGCCGTCGACTCCAGGATCTCCAGGTCGGTGGTGACACGCTCGACCAGGCCGCGCGCCGCGAGCAGGTTGTACAGGCCCTCGGTGCGAGAGATGTCGTGATACGCCAGGTCGAGCCGCGCGATGCGCGGGTCGTCGAGGGACACCCCGTGCTTCGCCTGGTAGCGCTCGATGAGCCGCAGCTTGATGACCCAGTCGAGCTCGCGCTCGACCAGCGTGAGGTCACCCGACTCCAGGGCGCGCAAGCCGCGCTCCCACAGGTCGAGCACGGCCTTCGTCGTGGGCGACGGGTCGAGGTGGGCGTCCACATAGCCGCGCACCCGCTGGTAGTACTCGGCCTGGATGTCGACCGCGCTCATCGAGCGACCGTCCGCGAGCTGGACCTGGTGACGGCCCGTGCGGTCGTGGCTGATCTCGCGGATCGCCCGGATCGGGCTCTCCAGCGTCAGGTCGCGCATCGGCACACCCGCCTCGACCAGGCGCAGCACCAGGTCGGTGGCCCCGGTCTTGAGCATCGTCGTCGGCTCGGCCATCGACGAGTCGCCGACGATCACGTGCAGCCGCCGGTAGAACTCGGCGTCGGCGTGCGGCTCGTCGCGGGTGTTGATGATGGGCCGGCTACGGGTCGTCGCGGACGAGACGGCCTCCCAGATGTGGTCGGCGCGCTGCGACAGGCAGTAGACCGCGCCGCGCGGCGTCGCGAGCACCTTGCCCGCACCGACCAGGACCTGCCGCGTGATGAGGAACGGCACGAGGATCTCCGACAGCCGCGAGAAGTCGCCCTGCCGACGCACGAGGTAGTTCTCGTGGCAGCCGTAGGAGTTGCCCGCCGAGTCGGTGTTGTTCTTGAACAGGTGCACGGTGCCCGGAAGGCCCTCGTGCTCCAGCCGCTGCTGCGCGTCGGCTACCAGGCCCTCGAGGATGCGCTCGCCGCCCTTGTCGTAGGTGACGAGCTGACGCACGTCGTCGCACTCGGCCGTCGCGTACTCCGGGTGGGAGCCCACGTCGAGGTACAGCCGCGAACCGTTGCGCAGGAAGACGTTGGACGACCGTCCCCACGCAACCACCTTGCGGAACAGGTAGCGCGCCACCTCGTCCGCGGACAGCCCGCGCCCGTCCGGTGCAGCGCACGTGACGCCGTACTCCGTCTCCAGGCCGAGGATCCGGCGGTCCATCAGCTCAGCGCCTCGGTCAGCGCCTCGGCCAGCGCCGCACCCTGGAGGCGGCGGAAGGCACGCCTCGGGCGCTCGCGGTCGAGCAGGGCGACCTCGAGCTGGGCGGGCTCGATCGTGCGCTCGGACCCCACGCTCAGCAGCGACCCGTCGGTGCCGACCCCGCCGAGCGTCGTCGTGGCCAGCCGCAGC
Source organism: Xylanimonas allomyrinae (assembly GCF_004135345.1). Taxonomy (NCBI): domain Bacteria; kingdom Bacillati; phylum Actinomycetota; class Actinomycetes; order Micrococcales; family Promicromonosporaceae; genus Xylanimonas; species Xylanimonas allomyrinae. The sequence continues at coordinate 810,143 of NZ_CP035495.1, read as the reverse complement.
GCAGGCGTGAGCCCCAGGCCCTCGCTCCAGCCCTCGGCGAGCCGCGCGCCGAGCGCTTCGGCCTGGCCGCCCATGACGACGTGCCCACGCTCGTCGGCCACCGAACCGTCGTACGACAACCGGTACACCTGGTCCGCGTCCGCGTCGGCGCCCACCTCGGCCACCACGAGCTCGACCTCGAGGGGTTTGGACTCCGTGGTGAACACCGTGCCGAGCGTCTGTGCGTACGCGTTGGCCAGGCCCGCGCCGTCACGTCCTTGCGGTCGTAGGAGTACCCGCGCAGGTCCGCGTACCGCACGCCGGCGACGCGCAGGTTCTCGAACTCGTTGTACTTGCCGACCGCGGCGAAAGCGATGCGGTCGTAGATCTCCGAGATCTTGTGCAGCGCACGGGAGGGTTCTCGGTCGCGAACAGGATGCCGCCGTCGTAGGCCAGCACGACGACCGAACGTCCGCGCGCGATGCCCTTGCGCGCGAAATCCGCCCGGTCCTTCATGAGCTGTTCGGGCGAGACGTAGAACGGCATGGTCATTCGGGGGCCCCCTTGCGGTCGCGAACGGTGCGGGCGGCGCTCATGCCTGCCGACCCCCGGCACGCCGGGTCGCGACGAGCGTCTCGACCACGGCCTCCAGCTCCTGGTCCGGCACCCGCCGGTAACCCTGCGCGGTCACGGTCGCGACCACAGGCCAGATCCGCCGGACCGGGTCGGGGCCGCCCGTCGCCGAGTCGTCGTCGGCGGCGTCGTAGAGCGACTCGACCGCGACGCGCACCGCGTCGGCCGCATCCAGCCCGGGACGCCACAGCTTCTTGAGAGCGCCGCGCGCGAACACCGATCCCGAACCCGTGCCGTGGTGCTCGTGCTCCTCGTAGCGCCCACCCGTCGGGTCGTAGGAGAAGATCCGCCCGACCTCGCGGTCCAGGTCGTACCCCGCGAAAAGGGGCACGACGACCAGGCCCTGCAACGCCAGCGGCAGGTGCCCGCGCAGCAGCGTGCCGAGCCGGTTGGCCTTGCCGTCGAGCGAGAGCAGCGACCCCTCGATCTTCTCGTAGTGCTCCAGCTCGAGCTGGAACAGCCGGGCCAGGTCGACGCCGATCCCGGCCGAGCCCGAGATCCCGATGGCCGAGTACTCGTCGGCCGGGAACACCTTCTCGATCTCTCGGCTCGCGATCATCGTGCCCGCCGTGGCACGGCGGTCACCGGCCATGACGACGCCGTCGGCGAACACGAGCGCGACGATCGTCGTGGCGTGAGGCGCGAGCCCGGCGCCACCGGGGACGACGGCATCGGCACGGCCCGGAAGCAGCTCGGGCGCCTGCTCACCGAGGAAGTCGAGGAACGACGACGACCCGGGGCGCAAGAACGCGTCCCCGAGCCGCCCCGGCTGCTTCACTGACCACCCTTCTGGACGAACCCGCGGACGAACTGCTCGGCGTTCGTCTCGAGCACGTCGTCGATCTCGTCGAGCAGCGCGTCGACCTCGGCATCACGGTCCTGTGCAGCGCCCGCCGCGGGCGCCGCCGGCTCCGGCGTCTCGTCGTCGGGCGTGCGGTCCTCGTGATGCGGAGTGATGCGTTCCTGACCTGCCATGACTGCCTCCCTGTGCGAGGTCGTGCTCTACCCGTCACCCTATGCCGTGTCGCCGCCGCGCAGGCCCCTCAGCAGGGCTGCCGCGTCGGCGCAGTCGTCCAGGAGCTGCCCGATGTGTGCTCGCGTCCCGCGCAGGGGGTCGAGCATCGGCACGCGCTGGAGCGCGGCGGCCCCCCGCACGTCGAAGATGACCGAGTCCCAGCTCGCGGCCGACACCTGGTCGGCGTAGCGGGCCATGACCTCGCCGCGGAAGTACGCGCGCGTGTCCGTCGGCGGGTGGTGCACGGCGTCCGCGACGGCCCGTTCGTCGACCAGGCGTTCGACCGCCCCGGCCGCGAGCAGGCGGTGGTAGATGCTGCGCTCGGGGCGCACGTCCGACCACTGCAGGTCGAGGGCATGCAGGCGCGGGTGGTCCCAGTCGAGACCGTCCCTGCGGCGCAGACCCTCGAGCAGACGGCGCTTGGCGATCCACTCGACCTCGCGCGCGCACGACTCCGGCGCCGTGTCGAGCCGTGCCAGCAGCGACCGCCACCGGTCGAGCACCCGGTGCGTCTCGACGTCGGCCTCAGGCTCGGGCCCGATCGCGAGCAGCGCCTGCCCGACGACGTCGGCGTAGGCGCCCTGCACCTCGAGGGCCGTCATGGTGCGTCCGTCCGCGAGGTCGAGCTTCGAGTCCAGGTCGAGGTCGCGGGACACCCGCTGGACGTCCGCGACCGGGTCGGCCAGCCGGAGGGCGGCGAGCGCGGCGCGGGCCGGGACACCGGCGTCGGCCAGGTCGTCGAGGTGCTCGAGCACCCACAGCACCAGCGACGTGGTACCGAGCTTGAGGTAGGTGGCCACCTCGAACAGGTTGGCGTCGCCGAGGATCAGGTGCAGGCGACGCCACCGGGTGCGGTCGGCGTGCGGCTCGTCTCGCGTGTTGACGATCGGCCGCCGCAGCGTCGTCTCCAGGCCCACCTCGGCCTCGATGTAGTCGGCACGCTGCGACATCTGGAACCCCGGCGTGTCCCCCGTCGGCCCGACACCGACCCGCCCGGAGCCAGAGAACACCTGCCTGGTCACGAGGAACGCGGTGAGCAGGTCCGCCAGCACGCCGAACGGCAGCGCACGGTCCACGAGGTAGTTCTCGTGGGTGCCGTAGCTCGCGCCCTTGCCGTCGACGTTGTTCTTGTACAGGACGACGCCATGGCCGGCGGCGCCGGGCAGCGCGGCCAGCTCGCGCGACGCCGCGAGCATGACCCGCTCACCCGCGACGTCCCACAGCACCGCGTCGCGGGGGCCGGTCACCTCGGGCGACGAGTACTCCGGGTGCGCGTGGTCGACGTACAGTCGCGCACCGTTGGTGAGGATGCAGTTGGCGGCCGACGGGTCCTCGGGCTCGTCGGCCGGGCCCGCGCCCGGGCCCGCGACGCGCGCCGCCGGCAGCGGGCCCGCCGGGGCGGGACGCGACGGGTCGTCGGTGAGCTGCGACGGATGGGCGGCGGCGCGCGGGAGATGGAACCCGCGCGCGTCCGCGAGCGGGTCCTCGTCGTCGTAGTCCCAGCGCGCCGCCGGGCGTGCCCCGGCCCGCGCGACGAGGGCGCGGTAGGTGGTGACCACCTGGCTCGACAGGAGCATCGGGTTCGCGGCGGGGCGCCCGGGGGCGAGCACGCCGTACTCGGTCTCGATGCCCATGACGCGCCGCAGCGGCGCACGGTGTCCCATGTGCTGCGTCACAGGTACTGCCCGGTGCTCGTGACCTGCTCGATCGAGCGCGGTGCACCCGTCTCGCCCTTCTTCTGAACGATCGAACGGATGAAGACGATCCGCTCGCCCTTCTTGCCGCTGATGCGCGCCCAGTCGTCGGGGTTGGTGGTGTTGGGCAGGTCCTCGTTCTCCTTGAACTCGTCGACGCAGGCGGCGAGCAGGTGGTCCACCCGGATGCCGCGCTGTCCCGTCGACAGGAAGTCCTTGATGGCCATCTTCTTGGCCCGGTCGACGACGTTCTGGATCATCGCGCCCGAGTTGAAGTCCTTGAAGTACAGGATCTCCTTGTCGCCCGACGCGTAGGTGACCTCCAGGAACTGGTTGTCCTCGTCCTCGGCGTACATGCGCTCGACCACCGAATGGATCATGGACGACACCGTGCCCGCCCGGTCCCCGCCGTGCTCGGCCAGGTCGTCGGAGTGGATCGGCAGGTCCGCCGTGAGGTACTTGCCGAAGATCTCCAGCGCGCCCTCGGCGTCGGGCCGCTCGATCTTGATCTTCACGTCGAGGCGTCCCGGGCGCAGGATCGCCGGGTCGATCATGTCCTCCCGGTTGGAGGCGCCGATGACGATGACGTTGTCGAGCCGCTCGACGCCATCGATCTCGGCCAGCAGCTGCGGCACGATCGTCGTCTCGACGTCGGAGGACAGGCCGGTGCCGCGCGTGCGGAACAGCGACTCCATCTCGTCGAAGAACACGACCACGGGCATGCCCTGGGTGGCCTTCTCGCGGGCGCGGGCGAAGATCAGCCGGATGTGCCGCTCCGTCTCGCCGACGTACTTGTTGAGCAGCTCGGGACCCTTGACGTTGAGGAAGAACGACCGCACGCCCGGGTCGCCCTGACCGCCGTTGACCATGGTCGCGAGCGAAGCCGCGACGGCCTTGGCGATGAGCGTCTTGCCGCACCCCGGCGGCCCGTACAGCAGCACGCCCTTGGGCGGGCGCAGGCCGTGCTCCCGGAACAGGTCGGGGTGGGCGAACGGCAGCTCGACGGCGTCGCGGATCGCCTCGATCTGCCGCCCCAGGCCGCCGATGTCCTCGTAGGAGATGTCCGGGACCTCCTCGAGGACGAGCTCCTCGACCTCGGACTTGGGCACGATCTCGAACACGAAGCCCGAGCGCACGTCGACCGTCAGCGAGTCGCCGACACGCAGCGGGTGCTCCCGCACGGGCCCGGCGAGGCGCACGACACGCTCCTCGTCGGCACGCCCGACGACGAGCACGCGCTCGTCGTCCAGCACCTCCTTGACCGTGACGAGCTCGCCGACGCGCTCGAACCCCCCGGCCTCGACGACCGTCATGGCCTCGTTGAGCTTGACCTCCTGCCCGGGCAGCAGGGTCGTCACGTCGAGGCTCGGGCTGGCCCCTACGTGCATCTTGCGGCCCGCCGAGGAGATGTCGACCGTCCCGTCGTCGTGCGCGGCGAGGAAGACGGCGTAGGTACCCGGAGGTTTGGCGAGCTCGTCGATCTGCTTGCGCAGCTCCACGATCTGGTCGCGCGAGGCGCGCAGCGCCTCGGCCAGGCGCTCGTTCTTGGCGGCGAGCAGGGCGAGCTGGGCGTCTCGAGAGATGGCGGGGCTGGCCCCGGGGTTGTCCGTCATGGTGGTCCCCTCTCGTGCAGGCCCGGGAGGACCGACCCCCCGGAGACAGCACACTACGCACGAACGCCGACACGCAGGTAGGAGGACCCGCGCGTTTCGCCCAGCGCCGAAGAGACCGTTCAGATCGTGGACTGCTCGCCCGCCTCGAACCCGCGCACGACCTTGCGCACCTTCTTGTCCGAGACCGGCCGCTCGCCGAGGTCCTCCTCGCTCCACTCGGCCTCGGCGGCCGGGTAGCTTCCCTTGGCGGGCCGGCGCTTGCGCTCGGGCGGCACGACGCCGTCGGCGAGGCGGCGGGCCGTCAGCAGGAAGCCGGTGTGGCCGATCATGCGGTGCTGCGGGCGGACCGCGAGCCCCTCCAGGTGCCAGCCGCGCACCATCGACTCCCACGCGGCGGGCTCGGCGAACCGGCCGTCGGCGCGCAGGTCCTCCGCCAGGCGCGACAGCTGCGTCGTCGTCGCCACGTAGGCGAGGAACACGCCCCCGGGCACGAGCGCCGACGCCGCGGCGTCGAGGTTCTCCCACGGCGCGAGCATGTCGAGGACCACGCGGTCGACCGTGCCCGGCTGCGCCACCTGGCCGACGACGTCGGCGAAGTCGCCCAGGTGCAGGTGCCAGGCGGGGTGCGCGGCCCCGAAGAACGCCTCGACGTTCCCGCGGGCGACCGCCGCGAAGTCCTCGCGGCGCTCGATCGAGTGGAGCGTCCCGCCGTCGCCGACCGCCCGCAGCAGCGACATGGTCAGCGCGCCCGACCCGACGCCGGCCTCGACGACCACGGCGCCCGGGAAGATGTCGGCCATCTGGACGATCTGCCCGGCGTCCTTGGGGTAGACGACGGCCGCCCCGCGCGGCATCGACAGCACGTAGTCGCTCAGCAGCGGGCGCAGGGCAAGGTACTCGACGCCTGCGGTGTTCGACACGACCCAGCCCTCGGGGCGGCCGATGAGCTCCTCGTGGCGGAAGAACCCCTTGTGGGTGTGGAAGGTGCCGCCCGGCTTGAGGACGATCGTGTGCATGCGGCCGCGCGGGTCGGTCAGCTGCACCTTGTCGCCCTCACGCAGAGGGCCGCGGCGCAGGGCCGCTCCGGTGGGCTCGCCGGCAGGAGTGAAGGTCACGGCGGTCGAGCCTACCGGCCGACCGCCGCCACCGAACCCGCGGGGCGCGGCTCAGCGCGGCCGCAGGGCCGCCGCGACGCGCGCGACGTCGAGCACGCCCGTGACGCTCCCGCGCAGGACGACGGGCACGAAGCGCGCCCCCGCAGACGTCGCAGCCAGGTGCTCGAGCAGCTCTTGGCCGCCCATCGACTCCTCGACAGCAGACCCAGGCGGGAAGGGTACGACGGCGGCGTCCACGGGGGTCGAGACCGCCGCTCCCGGCGGTACGGCGGCTGCTGCCGCGGGGTCGACCCAGCCCAGCGGCGAGCCTGCGGCGTCGACCACCACGAGCGCGGCGTCGGGGACTCCGGCCACGGCCCGTGCGGCGTCGGCGACGCTCGACCCGCTGACCACGGAGACCGCCGCACCCGCGAACGAGCGCGCGAGCAGCCCGTCGACCACCTCCCGCCGCCGGGCGCCCCGGATCGCCTCGCCCGCACCCTGCCACAGGAACGCCCCGACGATCGCCGCCCAGATCACGTTCGCCGTGGTCGGCAGGCTGCCGTGCAGGACGGGCCACCCCAGCACCGCGGCCAGCACACCGACGGCCACGACCCGCCCGATCCATCCCGCGGCGACCGTGCCGCGGCGACGCGACCCCGTCACGCGCCACACGAGCGCCTCGAGGATCTGCCCGCCGTCGAGCGGCAGGCCGGGCAGCAGGTTGAACAACCCCACGAACGCGTTCGAGAACCCCGCGGCGACGATCAGCCACACGCCGACCGAGCTCACCGAGGCCGGCCCCGCCAGCACGTCCCAGAAGGCGACGCCGTCGGCGGCCCACGCCGCCCACGCCGCGAGCACCGCGAGGGCGAGGTTGGTGGCCGGGCCGACGACGGCGATCAGCGCACCGTCCAAGGGGTGCCGCTGGGTTCCCGTGTACGCGGTGTGACCGCCCCACAGCGTCATCGCCAGCTCGGTGACCTGGTGCCCGCGCGAGCGGGCGACGTAGGCGTGCGCGGCCTCGTGCAGCAGCACGCTCACGAACAGCAGCAGCACGAACGAGAAGGCGACGAGCGTGACCCCGCCGCCGCCCAGCTGCGGTGCACGGCTGCGCACGGCCGGGGCGAAGAAGAACGTGAGCACCGCCGCGGCCACGAACCACGACGGCGTCACGACCACCGGTGCGCCGGCGAGCCGGCCGATCACCCAGCCGCGACTGCGGGGTTGCTTGGAAGCCACTGGCGCAGCGTAACGGGACGCGCTGTGCACGACCGCACGGTCCTGTCGGCATCCGCGCCTACTGTGGGCGCCATGACGCTGCCCACGCCCCCGGTGCCGGTCCTGGATCCGCCGCGAGTGCCTGCACTGTCTCCGTCGCGCGCCAACGACTTCATGCAGTGCCCGCTGCTGTTCCGCTACCGCGTGGTCGACCGGCTGCCCGAGCCGCCGTCGTCGGCCGCGGCCCGCGGCACGCTCGTGCACGCCGTGCTCGAGCGGCTCTACGACGCACCCCTGGGGCAGCGCACGCGCGACGCGGCGCTCGAGCTGCTGCCCACCGAGTGGGACCGGTTGCTGGAGGCCGAGCCGCGCTACGCCGGCCTCTTCGCCCCGACGACGACGCGGGCGTGCAGGAATGGCTCTCCGGCGCAGGCCGCCTGCTCGGCACCTACTTCACGCTCGAGGACCCGAACCGGCTCCAACCGGAGGCGCGCGAGCTGCGCGTCGAGCACCGGCTCGCCGACGGCGGCCCGATGCTGCGTGGCATCGTCGACCGGCTCGACGTCGCTCCCGACGGCGCGCTGCGCGTCGTCGACTACAAGACGGGCCGTTCGCCCCGCCCCGGCTACGAGGCGTCGGCGCTGTTCCAGATGCGCTTCTACGGGCTGGTGCTGTGGCGCGAGCGAGGCGTGCTGCCGAAGATGCTCCAGCTCGTCTACCTCGGCGACGGACAGGTGCTGCGGGCCGAGCCGCGCGAACGCGAACTGGAGGCCACGGAGCAGAAGGTGCGTGCCCTGTGGTCGGCCATCGGCGCCGCAGCGCACGCGGGAGAGTTCCGGGCACGCCGCTCGGCGCTGTGCGGCTGGTGCGCGCACCAGGCGGTGTGCCCCGAGTTCGGGGGGACGCCGCCCGCGTTCGACCCCGCGCTCGCCGCCGAACGGCTGGGCGTCAGCTGAGGTCGAGCACCGCCCCGGCGTGGATGCCGGCAATCTCGGCCAGCCCCACGTGCGTGAGCGACGTCGTACGGCTCAACCCGGGTTCGCGAGGCACCGGCACCATGGCCTCGACGCCCAGGACGCGAGCGCCCGCGGCGCGCGCGGAGGCGATGCCCGGGGGCGAGTCCTCGATGGCGACGCACTGCTCGGCCCGGACCCCCAGCAGCTCGGCCGCCCTCAGGTAGGCCTCCGGGTGCGGCTTGCCCTGGGCCACGTCGTCCCCCGCCACCACGACCTGCAACGCCCCGCCCGCCCGCTCGGCGACGACGGATGCCAGCCGCCGGTACGACATCGTCACCAGCGCGCACGGGACGCCCGCCTCGGTGAGCGCGGCCAGCAGCTCGAGCGCCCCGGGCTGCCACGGCACGTGCCGCTGGACGGCGTCGACGACGGCGTCCAGCAGCCGGTCGACGATCTCCTCCACGCCGAGCCGCACGCCCGCCGCCTGGAGGATGCGCGCCGAGTCGGGCAGCGAGTTCCCCACGAGGTCGAGGGCCTGCTCGTGCGACCAGCGTCCGCCGTGCTCCGCGACCAGCTCGTGCTCGGCGGCGATCCAGTACGGCTCGGTGTCGACGACGGTGCCGTCCATGTCCCACAGGACTGCGGCGGGCAGGGTGTTCAGGGCGAGCTCCTCGACGTGAGGTGACGAGACGGCGACGCCCCGAGCCTAACGCCCTACGCTGGGCGGATGACCTCTCCCGAGACGGAGCCCGTCGGGCGTCACAGCGCCCGCAAGACCGTGCTCCTGGCCGCGTTCGAGGGATGGAACGACGCCGGCGGCGCTGCGACCGCCGCGCTCGAGCACCTCGGCGAGGTGTGGGGCGCCCGCAAGGTGCACGAGCTGGACCCCGAGGAGTACCACGACTTCCAGGTGAACCGCCCGGTCGTCGGCGCAGGCCCGGACGGCAGGCGCCGCATCACCTGGCCCACGACGTCCGTCTGGGTCGCCGAGCTCCCACAGCGCACGGTCGTGCTGGTCCACGGCATCGAGCCGTCGATGCGGTGGCGGCGCTACTGCGACGAGCTCCTCGACCTCGCCGAGGAGCACGGCGTGCACACCGCCGTGACCCTCGGGGCGCTGCTCGCCGACGTGCCGCACACGCGCCCGATCCCGATGACGGCCACGAGCGACAGCAAGGCGTTGCGCGCGGCGCTCAGCGACGTCGAGCCCAACACCTACGAAGGCCCGACAGGCATCGTCGGCGTGCTCCAGCATGCCGCGTCGCAGCGCGGGCTCCAGTCCGTCTCCCTGTGGGCGGCGGTGCCGCACTACGTCGCCAACCCGCCGTCACCGAAGGCGACGCTCGCGATCCTGGCGCGCATCGAGGAGCTGCTGGGCGAGACCGTGCCGCTCGGCGAGCTGCCCGAGGACGCCGAGGCGTGGCAGCACGGCGTCGACGAGCTGGCGAGCGAGGACGCCGAGATCGCCGAGTACGTCAAGCAGCTCGAGGAGGCCAAGGACACCGCCGACCTGCCCGAGGCGTCGGGCGAGGCCATCGCGCGCGAGTTCGAGCGCTGGCTGCGGCGCCGCGACACGGGCCGCGACGGCTGAGGGCTGCGGCTACAGCGCGACGCCGAGCAGCGCGTCGACCGCGGCGGCCACGAGCGCAGGGTCCTCCCGCGCCGGGGAGGCCGCCCACCCGTCGACGACCGCGAGCGCCGCAGGCGCGTCGAGGTCGTCCGCGAGCGCGGCCCGCACGCCCTCGAGCACCTTGGTGCCGTCGCCCGCTGTGGGTGCCGCGAGCGCGGAACGCCAGGTGGCGAGCCGTTCGACCGCGGCGTCGAGCTCGCCGTCGACCCACTCCCACTCCTCGCGGTAGTGGTGGGCGAGCAGCGCCAGCCGGATCGCCATGGGGTCGACCCCGGCGGCGCGCAGGCGCGAGACGAACACGAGGTTGCCGCGCGACTTGCTCATCTTGGCGCCCTGGTAGGCGATGAGGCCGGCGTGGACGTGGACGCGCGCGGCGGCGCCGAGCATCCGGTCGTGCGAGGACGACATCTCGTGGTGCGGGAAGAGCAGGTCGGCGCCGCCGCCCTGGACGTCGAAGGGCAGGCCGAGGCCGTTGCGTGCGATGACGGCGCACTCGATGTGCCAGCCCGGCCGGCCGGGTCCGAGCGTGCCGCCGTCCCACGAGGGGTCGCCGGGGCGTTCGCCGCGCCACAGCGCGGGGTCGAGCGGGTGTCGCTTGCCGCCACGGTCGGGGTCGCCGCCACGCTCCGCGAAGAGCGCGAGCATCGTCGCGTCGTCGAACCCGGCGACGGTGCCGAAGGCGGGGTCGGCGGCCGTGTCGGCGTACACGTCGCCGTCGAGGCGGTAGGCGGCGCCGGAGGCGAGCATGCTCTCGACGGTGGCGACCACCTCGGGGATGGACTCGACGACCCCGGTCAAGGTCGCGGGCGGCAGCATCCGCAGGGCGGTCATGTCGGTGCGGTACAGCTCGATCTGTTCGAGCGCGAGCTCGCGCCAGTCGACACCGGTCGCGGCAGCGCGCTCCAGGAGCGGGTCGTCGACGTCGGTGACGTTGGAGGCGTAGACGACGGTCTTGCCGGCGTCGAGCCACGCACGCTGCAGCAGGTCGAACGTCAGGTAGGTGTTGGCGTGTCCGAGGTGGGTGGCGTCATAGGGGGTGATGCCGCACGCGTACAGGCTCGCGGTCTGCCCTGGCGCGGCCTCGACGAGCCGGTGCGTCGTGGAGTCGTGCACGCGTACGGGGTCGGGCGGGGCGAGGCGGGGCAGAGCCGGGACGGCGGGGGCGGGCCAGGTGCGCATCAGACGTAGATCCCTCCCTGTGCCGTGAGGGTGCCCGCGACCAGGAGGGCCACGACCACGACGGCCAGCACGATGCGGTAGACGACGAACCCACGGTAGGAGTGCGTCGAGATGAGCTTGAGGAAGCCGATGATGACGACGTAGCCGACGGCGAACGCGACGATCGTGGCGAGCAGCGTCTCCAGGCCGCTCGCGGACCCGGGTGGTGGGCTGTCGCTCAGCGAGCGGAAGAGCTGGAAGAAGCCCGAGCCCATGACGGCGGGGATGGCCAGCAGGAACGCATAGTCGGCGGCCGCCTTGCGGGTGAAGCCCATGAGCAGGCCCGCCGTGATGGTGCCGCCCGAGCGGGACACGCCGGGGATGAGCGCCATCGCCTGTGCGAGACCGAACGCGACGGCGCGCCGCGGGGTGATTTCGTGCAAGGTGCGCTGCCGCGCCCCGATCTTGTCGGCCCAGCCCAGCAGGAGGCCGAAGACGGCGAGCATGGTCGCGGTGATCCACAGGTTGCGCAGCGACGTCTCGATCCAGTCCTGCAGCACGAGGCCCAGGACGACGATCGGGATCGAGCCGAGCACGATGTACCAGGCCATGCGCGCGTTCTCGCGGTGGGCGCCGAAACGCGCGGCGCGGTCGGTGCCGTCGTCGCCGCGCAGGGCCTTCCACCAGTCGACCAGGATGTCGCGGATCGTGCGCCGGTAGTACAGGACGACGGCCGTCTCGGTGCCGATCTGGGTGATCGCGGTGAAGGCGGCCCCCGGGTCCGAGGAGCCGATCAGCTCGCCGACGATGCGCAGGTGCGCACTCGACGAGATCGGCAGGAACTCGGTGAGCCCCTGCACCAGGCCTAGAACGATCGCTTCCCACGCAGTCACGATGGCCGACCATATCCTTGCCACAGCCTCTTCGGGGACCACGCGGCCGATAACCTGCGACGGTGATGGAACGACGAGTCGGACATTCGGGCCTGCGGACGTCCGCTCTCGGCCTCGGCACGATGACCTGGGGCCGCGACACGAGCGCCGACGACGCCGCGGAGATGCTGCGCGACTTCCTTGACGTGGGCGGCACGCTGCTGGACACGTCGTCGTCCTACGGGGGCGGTGACGCCGAGAGCGTGATCGGCGAGGTGCTGCGGGACACGGGCGTCCGCGACGACCTGGTGCTGTGCACCAAGGGTGGACGGGACGCGTCGCGGCGTGCGCTGCTGGCCGATCTCGACCGCTCGCTGGCCCGCCTCGGCACCGACCACGTCGACCTCTTCCTGGTCGCCTGCCCCGACCCCGCGACACCGCTCGCCGAGACGGTCGGGGCGCTGCGCCTGGCGGTCACCTCGGGTCGCGCCCGGTACGTCGGGCTGTCCAACCACCCGGGCTGGGCGGGCGCGCACGCCGCGACGCTGCTCGACGACGTCGGGCTGACCGCGCTCGAGGTCGAGTACTCGCTGCTGCAGCGTGGCGTCGAGCGCGAGGTGCAGCCGGCCGCGACCGCCCTCGGCATGGGCCTGCTGGCGTGGTCTCCGCTGGGCCGCGGCGTGCTGACGGGCAAGTACCGCCGCACGGTGCCCGCCGACTCGCGGGCCGCGTCGCCGCACCTGGCGGGGTTCGTCGAGCCGTACCTGACGGCGGCGGCCGCCGCGGTGGTCGAGGCCGCCGTGACCGCGGCTCAGGGCCTGGGCCGCACCCCGGCCGAGGTCGCGCTGTCGTGGGTGCTGTCGCGTGACGCCGTCGCGTCGGCGATCGTCGGGGCCCGCACGCCCGCCCAACTGCGCCAGTCGCTCGGCGCGGCTGAGCTCACGCTGCCCGACGAGGTGCTCTCGGCCCTCGACGACGTGTCGACCGTCGAGGTGGGCTACCCGGAGCGCTGGTGACCGCAGGCGGGCCGGGTCAGGGGCGCGAGTCCTCGAGCTCGACGTCGAGGTCGTCGTCCTCGTCGAGGTCGTCGTCCTCGTCGTCGGACTCGTCGTCGTCGGACTCGTCGTCGTCCTCTTCCTCTTCGAGGACGAACGGGGTGACCTCGCCGTACACCTGGGCCAGCGCGTCGTCGTACACCTCGAAGGCGTCAGCCAGGACGTCGTACGCGTCGTCGACCCGGGGGTCGTCGTCACTGCGGCGCGTCGACACGGCGTCGAAGTGCGCCTCCAGCGCGGCGATGAGACGGTCCAGCGCGGCGCGCGGGTCAGCGGTCATGGTCCGAACGCTACCCCGACCAGGGCACAATGGGCAGGCGAATGCACCCCAGGGCACTCCAGGGACGGTGAGATGACGCAGAGCACGACGCGCACACGCTCCTTGCAGCACCAGTACGAGTACCGAGTCCTCACGATCGACCGCAGCACGAGCGTCCCGGACGCACGCAAGATGCTCACCGACGAGGCCGAGTACGGCCGGTGGGAGCTGGCGCGCACCCGGCTCTACCAGGGCGGTCAGCGCAAGGTCTGGCTGCGCCGCAAGATCATCAGGGTCGTCTCGACCCTGTGACGGTCAGCAGGTCGCGAGCAGCCTGTCGAGCACCCGCGTGCCGAACCGCAGCGCGTCCACCGGGACCCGTTCGTCGACGCCGTGGAACATGCCTACGAAGTCGAGGTCGACGGGAAGCCGCAGCGGGGCGAACCCGTAGCCCGTGATGCCGAGCCGGGACAGGGACTTGTTGTCCGTGCCGCCCGAGAGCGTGTACGGCAGGACCACCGACCCCGGGTCCTCGGCCGTCACGGCGTCGACCATCGCGTCGACGAGCGACCCCGTGAACGGCACCTCCAGAGCGACGTCCTGGTGGATGGGCTCGATGCGCACGTCGGGCCCCGCGAGCTCGCGCAGCGTCGCCATGCCCTCTTCCTCGTAGCCGGGCAGCAACCGCACGTCGACCGACGCCTCGGCCCGTCCGGGGATGACGTTGGCCTTGTACCCGGCGGCGAGCTGCGTGGGGTTGGCGGTGTGCCGCACCGTCGCGCCCACGAAGGGCGCGGCCGGGCCGAGCGCTCGCACCAGGGTGTCGATCGCGGCGGGGTCCTCGCCGTCGAACGGCAGGCCGGTCAGGTCGGCGACGCCGCGCAGCAGCCGCTCGACGGTCGGCGTGAGCGTGTACGGCCACTCGAACCGGCCGATGCGGGCGACGGCGTCGGCGAGCGCCGTGACCGCGTTGTCGTGGTTGACGGCCGACCCGTGCCCTGCTCGTCCGTCGGCGACGAGCCGCAACCAGGCGAGGCCCTTCTCGGCGGTCTGGAGCAGGTAGGCACGCGTGCCGCCGACGTCGACGGAGAACCCGCCGACCTCGCTGATGGCCTCGGTCGCGCCCTCGAACAGGTCGGGGCGGTGGTTCACCGCCCACTGGGCGCCGTGGACGCCGCCCGCCTCCTCGTCGGCGAACATCGCGACGACGACGTCGCGCGCGGGCCGGCGTCCCTCCCGCACGTACTGCCGGACCACGGACAGGATCATCGCGTCCATGTCCTTCATGTCGACGGCGCCACGGCCCCACAGCAGGCCGTCGCGCTCCTCGCCGCCGAACGGGTCGACGCTCCAGTCCTCGGCGCGCGCCGGCACGACGTCGGTGTGCCCGTGCAGCACGAGCGCCGGCCTGCTCGGGTCGGTGCCGGCGAGGCGTGTCACCACGGAGGTGCGCCCCGGGCGCGACTCGAAGACGTCGACGTCGAGGCCGACCTCGGTCAGCAGCCCGGCCACGTGCTCGGCGGCGGCGCGCTCCCCCGGGCCCGAGTCGTCGCCGTAGTTCGAGGTGTCGATGCGCAGGAGGTCCTGGCAGATGCGCGCGACCTCGTCCTGCGCGGTGACGGCGCTGGACGTGCGTGCCGTGGGCGTGGGGTCCGGTGTCGTCATGCTCCCAGTCCTCGTCTCTCGAGCAGCGGTGCGATGTCGGCGTCGCGTCCGCGCAGGTCGCGGAACGACGCGAGCGGGTCCTGCGACCCGCCCTTGGCCAGCAGAGAGCGGCGGAACGTCTCGCCGTTGCGACGGGTCAGGCCACCGTTCTCCTCGTACCAGCGCACGGTGTCGGCATCCAGCACTTCGGACCAGATGTATGCGTAGTAAGCGGCCGAGTACCCCGAGCCGAACACGTGGTTGTAGTACGTGGTGCGGTACCGCGGCGGCACGGGCGCGTAGGCCACCCCGGCCTGCTCGAGCGCACGCTCCTCGAAGCCGACGACGTCGTCGACCGACGCGGGGACGTCCTCGGGTGCGAGCCGGTGCCACGCCTGGTCGAGCAGGGCCGCCGCGAGGTACTCGGTCGTGGCGAAGCCCTCGCCGTACTGCCGCGAGGCGCGCAGCGTCTCGACCCACTCCCGGGGCATGGGCTCGCCTGTGGCGTGGTGGACCGCGAAGCTCTCCAGGACGCTCGGGTCCCAGGCCCACATCTCGTTGACCTGGCTCGGGTACTCCACGAAGTCGCGCGGCACCTCGGTGCCCGACTGCGAGGGGTAGCGCACGTCCGACAGCAGGCCGTGCAGGGCGTGCCCGAACTCGTGGAAGAGGGTGATGACCTCGTCCCACGCGAGCAGTGCCGGGCGGCCGGCGGGCGGCTTGACGATGTTGAGGTTGTTGACGACGACGGGGCGCTGACCCAGCAGGTGGTTCTGGTCGACCAGGGTGTTCATCCAGGCCCCGCCGCGCTTCGACTCGCGCGTGTACAGGTCGGCGAGGAACAGGCCGAGCCCCTGGTCCGGCTCGCCCGGCTCGGGCGCGTCGAAGACCTCGAACACGCGCACGTCGGGGTGGTAGCCCCGCAGGTCGTCGCGCTCGGCGAACGACAGCCCGAAGAGCCGGTGCGCGGCCGCGAAGACGCCGTCGTGCAGCACGCGCTCGAGCTCCAGGTAGGGCCGCAGGAGGGCGTCGTCGAGCGCGTAGCGCTCCTTGCGCACGCGCTCGGCGTAGAACGCCCAGTCGCTCGCGCGCAGCGTGGCGTCGGGGCCCGCGTCGGCGCGCAGCGCCGCCTCGAGCTCGGCGGCCTCGGCTCGCGCGTTGGCGACCGCGGGCGGGGTGAGGCGCGCGAGCATGGCTGCGACGGCGTCGGCCGTCTGCGCCGTCGAGTCCTCCGCGACGTACGCGGCGTGGTGGGGGTAGCCGAGCAGGCGGGCGCGGCGCGCCCGCAGCCGCACGATCTCGAGCAGCACCGCGCGCGTGTCGTGCTCGGAGCCGTCCGCGCCGCGCGACTCGGACGCGCGCTGGACGCGCTCGCGCAGGTCGCGGTCGGTCAGGGCGGCGACGACGTTCTGGTGCGTCGGCAGCTGCATCTCGAGCAGCCAGCCGTCCCGTCCGCGCGACTGCGCGGCCGCGCGGGCACCGTCCTTGGCGTCCTCGGGCAGCCCGTCGAGCTCGGACTCGTCCGTGACCAGCACGGAGGCCGCGTTCGCCCCGGCCAGGAGCCTGCGGCCGAACTGTGCCTCAAGCGTCGTCAGGCGCGCGTTGAGCTCCCGCAGCACGGCCTGCGCGTCGTCGTCGAGCGCGACGCCGGCACGGCGGGCATCGACGAGCCGACGGCGCAGCAGCCACGCGGCGTCGGGTGCCAGGCTGGTGCCCTCCGCCCGCTCGAGGGCCTCGAGCCGCGCGTGGAGCGCGCGGTGCATGAGGACGGCGTCGCGGTGCGCGGCGAGCTGCGGCGCGAGGCGCTCCTCGACGTCCTCCAGGAACGGGGTGGCGTCCGCGGCGAGCTGGTTCTCGAACGCGACCAGGGCCCTGCCCAGCGCGCCACCCGACCGTTCGAGCGCCTCGAGCGTGTTCTCGACCGTGGGCGGCGCGGGATCGGCGGCGATCGCCTCGACCTGCGCGCGCTGGGCCGCCATGCCGGCCAGGATCGCCGGCTCGTAGTGCTCCGGGGTGATCGTGGCGTAGTCGGGCAGCTCGTACGGCAACGCGGAACGCTCGTCGAAGGCAGTCACCCGCCCATCCAACACCGTCGGCCCGCCGTCGGCGGCCGCCGCGCGGAAGCGTCTCAGGGTGCGGCCTTCGGTGGCGTGGCCCGCGCTGCAGGGTCGGCCGGGCACGAGGGCTCGCGCGGAGCCGGGTCCGCGGGACATGGTTCCGGGTCCGCAGGACACGGAGCCGGGTCGGCGGGGCAGTCGGCGTCCGCGGTGACCGCGAGCCGGCGGGCGGGATCGAGCCGCGTGAGCATCGCGTACGCGAGCTCGGCGAGGCGGGACGCGCCGTCGTCGCCGAGGCCGTCGAGCACGAGGCGGCGCACCGCCGTCTCGTACAGCGGCCGGGCGTGCCGGTACGCCGTCTCCCCCGCGGCCGTCAGCGTCGCGTTGGTCGCGCGGGCGTCCTGCGGGCACGGGGTCCGGGTCACCAGGCCCTTGCGCTCGAGCGATGTGACCACGCGCGACAGCCGCGGCAGCGTCGCGTTGGTGCGCGCGGCCAGCACGCTCAGCCGCAGGCGCGCCTCGGCATCCTCGTGAAGCGCCTCCAGCAGCGTGAACTCGAAAGACGTGATGCCCGCTTCCACGAGGTGCCGGTCGAGCGCCACCGGGAGGAGCTCGAGCAGGGCGCGCAGACGAGCGACGGCGACCCGCTCCTGGTGGCTCAACCCGTCCATACCGCCCGATGGTACGCGATGGTTGCATCTACAACTAAATCCCTCTAGGTTCACGGTGACCGCCGTCGCGCACCGCGAGACGACCGCCCACCGGGAACGGAGACGATCATGACCGAGCGCACCGACGAGCACGTCCTGGACCCCGCGACCGCCATGGGCGCGGTGTCCCTGCGGGTCGGCGACCTGGACGGCATGTCCGACTACTACGCGAAGGCCTTCGCGATGCAGCCGCTCGAGGAGCGCAGCCGCGGCCGTGAGGTGCACCGCGTGCTGGGTCGCAGGACGACGCCCCTCGTCCGCCTCGTGCACACGCCCGGACTGCCCGCGGTGGACCCCGGCCAGGCCGGCCTGTTCCACACGGCGTTCCTGTTCGAGAGCCCGCAGAGCCTGGCCGCGACGGTCTACCGCGCCGCGCAGGACCCGCGCAGCCGGTTCGTCGGGTCGAGCGACCACCTCGTGAGCGAGGCGTTCTACTTCACCGACCCGGAGGGGAACGGCGTCGAGCTCTACGCCGACCGGGACCGCTCGTCGTGGGTCCACGACGGCACCGAGATCCGCATGACCACACGCCACCTCGACCCGAACGCCTACCTCCGCCGCCACCTGACCCAGGACCCGCTCGACGCCGGGCCGACGCTCGCCGGGACCGTCGGCCACGTCCACCTCCAGGTCGGCGACCTGGCGACCGCGCGCGCCTTCTACGTCGACGCGCTCGGGTTCGACGTCACGCTGACCACCTCCCCCGGAGCACTGTTCGCCTCGGCGGGCGGCTATCACCACCACCTCGCGATGAACACGTGGAACAGCGCCGGCGCCGGACCGCGCGCGGCGAGCCTCGGGCTGGGCGACGTCGCCGTCACCGTGCCGCGACCGGCCGACCTCGACGCTCTCGCCGAGCGGCTGCGCGCACGACGGCTCGACTACTCGGCCGACGGCCGGTCGGTGCGCGTGCTCGACCCATGGGGCACCCAGGTCACGGTCGCTCTGCCCGACCTCACGGTCGACGAGCTGATGCATCGCTGACGCACGCACACGACGTGCGGCGGTCCACGCCTTCCCGTCACGGTTCCCTCGGTGCCGGCTGACGACGCCGGCCGCCCCGACGCTCGCCGACACCGACGACGTCGTGGTGCGCGCCCACGCGGCCCCGCCGCTGGCCCACCGCTGGCCCACCGCGGAAACATCGCGGGACCACCGGCGTCGGGGACGACGGCCTCTCCGGCGACATCGGATGCGCACGCGTGGCCGACCTGCGCGCTGAGCGCGTCATCCCCGGGCCGATCGGGTCTCTTCTCCATGTCATGCGTACCGGTCATGCCTCTGCGTGCGAGCCCCGCCCGTACGGCGTGCGCGACGGACGCGGTCCGAACCAGACCCACCCGACCCCAGGAGCGCCGCCCATGCCCGACCGCGTGACCGACGTCGTCAGCCCCATCACCGACGCCCCGATGCCCGACAGGGTCCCGCTCGACCAGGCTCGCGCCGCCGGGCGGTTCGGCCATTCCAAGCCGACCGCCGAGAACGCGATCGTGCTGCTGATCGACCACCAGATCGGCCTGCTCGCCTCGACGCGCGACACCTCGACCGCAGCCGAGCTCAAGAGCAACATCCTCGGGCTCGGGCGGACTGCACGAGCGCTGGGCCTGCCCGTGCTCATCACCTCGTCGAACGCACAGTGGCACAACGGCGACATCCTGCCCGAGCTGAAGGACCTGTTCCCCGACACTCCGATCATCCGCCGCACCGGCATCATCAACGCCTACGAGGACCCGACGTTCCGCGCCGCCCTGGAACGGACCGTGGAAGAGACCGGGCGCACGCACATCATCCTCGCCGGGGTGACCATCGGGACGTGCACGCTCTTCCCCACGCTGTCGCTGCGCAACGACGGCTACGAGGTGTTCCCGGTGATCGACGCGGCCGGTGCCTGGAACCGGTACGAGGCGGACGCCGCCGTCGCACGCATGGTGCAGGCGGGCGCCCAGCCCGTCACGACGTTCGCGCTCGCCTGCGAGCTGCAGGAGGACTGGAAGAGGCCGTCGGCCGACGCTGTGCTCGACCCCTTCCTGCGGCACCTGTCCGAGTACGGCTTCGTCGTCCAGAACTTCTGGACGAACTACGGCCAGAAGCTGGTCCCCGACCCGTTCGCCTGACCGCGCGCGCCGGTCGCGGCGCTCACGGTCGTCCGGAGCCCGCGTGCCGATGCAGGCCCGCGGCATCGAGCGTCAGCGTGACGTCGACCCCCAGGCGGTCCAGGAAGGCCCGGTCGTGGCTCACCACGAGCAGCGCGCCGCGGTAGGCCGCGAGCGCCTCCACGAGGCCGTCGGCCGAGGCGAGGTCGAGGTTGTTGGTCGGCTCGTCGAGCACCAGGAGCTGGGCGGGCGGGTCGGCGAGCAGCAGCCGTGCCAGCGTCACCCGGAACCGCTCGCCGCCCGACAGCGTCGCCACGGGCCGGTCGACGGCGTCGCCGCGCACGAGGAACCGTGCGAGCCGGCCGCGCAGCACGCCCGGTGCGACACCCGGGGCGCCGGCGCGCACCGCGTCGAGCACGGTCGCCGAGTCGTCGAGCAGGTCGAGGCGCTGCGGCAGGTAGCCGACGCGATCGGTCAGCAGCCCCTCCCCCGCGACAAGCCGTTCCAGCAGAGTCGTCTTCCCGGCCCCGTTGGGTCCGGTCAGCGCGACCCGCTCGGGTCCCTGGACGACGATCTCGCGTCCGTCGGCGCCCGGCAGCACCGCCAGCCTGCGCCCCGGCGCGACTCCCGGGTCCGGCAGGTCGACCGCGATGCGGTCGTCGTCGCGCACCGCCCGCTCGGCGGCCTCGACGGCCGCCCGCGCCAGGTCCTCCTTGGCGTTCGCCTGCGCCCGGCGCGCGGCCTGCGACTTCTCGGCGGAGTTGCGCCTGTCGTTGATGGCCGCCTTGACGTAGCGCGCCTCGGCGACGTCCGTGCGCCCTCGCCGCTCCGAGTGGGCGATGCGTTCGGCCGCCTTGATGCGCTCGGCCTTCTCGCGGCGCAGCAGCGCCTCCGCGTCGCGCAGCGTCCGGCGCGCCGCCTCCTGCTGCGCGTCGCGTTGCCCCTCGTACGCCGAGTAGGGGCCGCCGAACGTCTCCAGCGCACCCGCCCGCAGCTCGGCCGTCTCGTCGACGAGCTCCAGCAGATCCCTGTCGTGCGACACGACGACGACGGCGCCGCGCCACGTGCGGACCAGCTCGTGCAGGCGCTCGCGCCCGGCGCCGTCGAGGTTGTTCGTCGGCTCGTCCAGGAGTGCGACGTCGGCACGCCTCAGCCGGACGCCGGTGACGGCGGTCAGCACGGCCTCGCCGCCCGACAGCGTGCCGACCGGCCGGTCGAGGTCGTCGGGCAGGCCGAGCGCGGCGAGCTCGGCGCGCGCCCGGTCCTCGGCATCCCACGCGTCACCGACGACGTCGAACAGCGCGGGCCGCACGTCGCCGTCGGCGATGGCGCGCACGGCGTCGACCACCTCGCGGATCCCGAGCAGGTCGGCGGTGGTCAGGTGCGTGTCGAGCGTGAGGCGTTGCGGCAGGTAGTCGGCGACGCCGTGGACGACGACGGCGCCCGACGTCGGCCGCAGCAGGCCGGCCACGAGCCGCAGGAGCGTCGACTTGCCGACGCCGTTGAGGCCGACCAGGCCGGTGCGCCCGGCACCGAACGTGCCCGAGACATGGTCGATCGGGGTGGCGCCGTCGGGCCAGGAGAACGTGAGGTCGCGCAGGACGACAGAGGGCGAGGGGAAGGCATGGGGAGGGTCTCCGAAGGTCGGCTGGTGCGCCGACAGCCCTGCCGTGGCAGGGGCCGACGCCGGTCAGGCGGCGGTTCGAAGACCCGTCATCTCGTGCCCTTCAGAGTGCGACCGTCCCCTCTCACGCGCGACGAGGCCGCGGGGACGCCGACACACTTCCACGTGCGCCACACCCGCGCAAGCAGAATTCCGGGCGCGGCGCCCCGCGGCACGTCAGCGCGACTCGGGCCACGGCTCGTCGGGCTCGCGCCGGTCACCGGCCAGCAGCGTCCCGATCCACCCGTCCACGAGCCGGCCCTCGTGCAGGAGCATCCCGCGCACCTGACCCTCGACCCGCATGCCGAGCTTCCAGGCCACGCGACGCGACGCCCAGTTGCCGACCTCGGCGCGCCACACGGCCCGCGCGAGGCCCAGCCCCTCCGGGTCGAGCCCGTAGTCCACGACGAGCCGGGCCGCCTCGGTCGTGAGCCCGCGCCCCCGAGCCTCCGGCGCCGCCCAGAACCCGACCTCACCCGAGCGCGCACCCGCGGGCGCGTCGTCGAGACGCAGCTCGACCATGCCGAGCACGGGCGGCTCGGGCGAACCCGGCAGCACGTCCCCCGCAGCGCGCACCGCCCAGACCAGGCTCGTGCCCGCCTCCCACCCCGCCGGGACGATCGAGGTGGCGAACCCCTCGGCATGCTCGCGCAGGTACGGCCGCGGGACCGTCGTCCAACGCTGGATCGCCGCGTCCTGGCAGATCTCCAGGATCCGCTCGACGTCGGCGGCCGTGGGGGTCGAGAGCCGGACGTGGTCGCCGGTCAGCACGAAGGGTTGCATCCGCGCAGCATGCCAGGCGTCCGAGCCCTGGTCCCGGGAATTCCCGGGGCGCGGCTCACTCCGCCTCGGCGGCCCCGCCGTCGCCCCCGCCGTCGTCGTCGCCGTCGGGCACCGTCGCCACACGCGGCGGACGCAGCGTGGCATACACGGTCCAGGTGACGGCGAGCACCGGCACCGCGACCACGGCCCCCAGGATGCCCGCAAGCACCGTGCCTGCCGTGACGCCGAGCGCGATCACCACAGGATGCAGAGCGACCTGCTTGCCCATGATGAGCGGCTGCAGCAGGTGCCCCTCGATCTGGCCGATCAGCGCGACACCGATGATCACGATGAGCGCCTTGAACGGCCCCTCCGCGGCGAGCGCCACGACACCCGCGATGACCATCGCGGCGGGCGCGCCGATCAGGGGGATGAACGCACCGATGAAGACCAGCACGGCCAGCGGAGCGGCCAGCGGGATACCGAGCGCAGCCAGCAGGATGCCCGCCATGATGCCGTCGGTGACGGCGATGATGACCGTGCCGCGCGCGTACCCCGAGAAGCTGTACCAGCCCGCGTCCGCGGCCCTCTCCCAGCGTTCCCGGTGATCGGAGGGCACCTGCGTGAGGAACCAGCTCCACATCGACCCGCCCGACATGAGGAAGAACACCGTGCAGAACACCGCGAGCGCGATCACCGCGAAGCCCTCGGCCACTGTGCCCGCACTCGCGACGGCCGTGCTCGCCAGGTCCGCACTGTTGTCGGCGACCCACTTGCGGCCGGCCTCGATGGCGTCGTTGATCTGCGCCCACGAGACGTCCACCGGCAACGGGCCGTGCTGCACCCAGTCGATGATCTGGTCGATGCCGCTCGCGAACTGGTCGGCGAGCGTCTGCCACTGACCAGCCACCGACGCGACGACGTACGCCACCAGCCCACCGAAGACGACCAACGCCGACAGCAACGACAGCCCGACAGCGAGAGAACGCGGCATGACGCGGCCGTACAGGTCGGCGACCGGCTTGAGCACCGACGTCAGGACGAGCGCCAGGAACACCGCGACGAACACCAGCCGCACATGGACGACGGCGTACACCAGCAACGACACAGCGGCCACGAGGGCGACGAACCGCCACGACCACCCGGCCGTCGTGAGCAGCCACTGCGGCACGTTCTCCGTCGGCCTGTCGTGCGGCAACGCCCTCACCCTCCACCGTGCACTCAGGCAGCCCCACGCCGCCGTCGTCCGCCCAGTCTGCCCCTTGCGCCCGACGCTGGCGCGGACCGCCGCACTCGATTGCGAGGGGCCGCTCGGTGCGTGCTATGTTTCTGCCCGCACCGAGACGGCGGGAACGCCGGATCGGGTCACCTGTCCGGGTGGCGGAATGGCAGACGCGCTAGCTTGAGGTGCTAGTGCCCTTTATCGGGCGTGGGGGTTCAAGTCCCCCTCCGGACACCGCTTTGACCAGCGGAAACGCTGGTTTTCCTGTTTCTGGTCCACACATCCCGTCCACATCGGGGGTGCGGCAGCAGCAGAATCGCCTCTCCCGCGCGAGCGAGAGAGGCGATCTTTGTATGGCTGAGGTCGCGCCGGATGCCTACTCCCTGCGCGCCCGGCCGCGCCCCTTTGCGGGGCTCTGACGCACGAACGGGTCGACCGCCGGGCGGAACGTCTGCGCGCGGTAGAGGTCGACGCAGTGGTCGTCGTACCGGGGTGACTCCCCAACCATGTGGTGCGGAAGCTCGATGCGGTTCTTGCGGCACCACTGGACCGACTTACCGATCTGCTCGGCGAACCACTCCTCGCCTCGGAGCGGGTCGCGGGCCGGAACGCGAGCGGGGCGCTCGATCAGTTCGGTCACGCTGCACGCTCCACCCGCGCGATGAGCTCGCAGATGGCTTCGTCGGACCCGCGGAGGCTGGCACCGATCCTGACGAGCTGTGTCGGTCCGCTGCCGACGAGTTCGTGGACGCGGGTACGACCGCTGCCAAGGGCCAGCGCGGCTTCCTCGACGGTGTCGGCCAGCGGCTCGCCCGGCCTGGCGCCGGGCTGTTCCTTCTTGCTCATCGTCCCCTCCACGGTCGCTCGGTCCGCCGGTCCCGTCCCGGACGGCGGAGTCTGCTTCTCGCCCGGGGAAAGCCCGCCGGGGCCCGGTTGGGTAACACCGTCCACAACGACGGCGCTCGTGAGCGCCTGTCCACCGTTCGGCGGCGCGTGTTACCGCCGGCCGCGGTGGCCGGCATTCCTGGCTGTGAGGGATCAACTCCTCGCTCGCCACGAGAGGACCGGACGCCATGAACAGGCCCGCCACACCTTTGCCCCTTCGCAACCACCGTCGCCGGTGCGACTCCTGCCGTGACCTCGCGGTCGGTGTCGTGTCGTTGTTCGCCGACGACGGCCGCCACGACTACCACGCCTGCCTCGCCTGCCTCGCCTGCGCGATGGACGCCCTGACCCACTCCCGCGGCCGCGTCATCCTGCGAACCCAGGTCACCGGCGCCGTCGTCGTGCGCGGCATCCCCGGCCCCGGGCGGGCGGCGTGATGCGCCGCGTTCCCGCCGCATCCACCTGGACCCCCGGCACACCGGACGAGAGGCACAGCCTGTGACTACCGAACCCGCGGCTGTCGAGTACGACGGCGCCGGAATCCTCGACCGTGTCCAGGCCACGGTGCAGCGGTACTGCATCCTGCCGAACCGGCACGCGGTCACCGCCGTCACGCTCTTCATCGCCTACACCCACGCCGCGTCCGTGTTCGACTACGCACCCCGCCTCGTGCTGTCCAGCCCGGAGAAACGGTCCGGCAAGACCCGGTGCCTGGAGATCATCGGCCACCTGTCCCACCGGCCCCTGTGGACCGCGAACGCCTCGACCGCCGCCCTGTACCGGTCACTGGCCAGACCGCGAACCCTGCTGCTCGACGAGGCCGACACCGTGTTCGGCACCCGGCACAAGGCCGAACAGAACGAAGACCTACGCGGCCTGCTCAACGCCGGCTTCCAACGCGGCACCCCCGTGATCCGCTACGACGCCTCCGCCAAGACCGTCATGGAACTGCACACCTTCGCCCCCGTCGTCCTGGCCGCCATCGGCCGCCTCCCCGACACCGTCACCGACCGGGCGGTCAACATCGCCATGCGACGCCGCAAACCGGGCGAGCACGTCGAACCCTTCCGCGTGACCCGCGACGTCGAACCACTGCAAGCCCTGGCCTACGAGCTGGACTGCTGGATCACCGACAACCACGAGACCCTCAAACACGCACGCCCACTGCTGCCCGTCTACGACCGGGCCGCAGACCTGTGGGAACCGCTCGTCGCCGTCGCCGACCTCGCCAGCGGGCGCTGGCCCGAACGCGCCCGCCACGCCGCCACCGGGCTGACCGCCGACGCCGCCACCGCCGACGCCGACCACTCCCCCTCACACGAACTACTCCTGGACACCCGTGCCGTGCTCGAACAGTTCGAAGGCGACTTCATCCCGACAGAGGCCCTCATCTCCCGGCTGACCCGCATCCCGGACTCCCGATGGCAAGACGAAGGACTCACCGGACGGCGCCTCGCGATCCTGCTCCGCCCCTACGGCATCACCGTCGGGCGAGCCAACAACCGGATGCGCGACCGCGGATACCACCACCGCGACTTCCGCGACGCGTTCGCCCGCTACCTCCACACCCCCGAACCCACCCCCGGCCCCGGCCCCGCAATGCGGCCGCAACCGGCCGACACGACCACGCAGCCCCCTGACCAGCAGGAACACGTGTGACGGTTCGTCGGCTGCGGCCGCAAACAAGCGGCCGCGGCCAAGGAGAATGATCGACTCTTCCACACGTCGCCTCAGGTCATCACGGAGTGCGGACGCTACGGACGGTTCGCCCAGACGGGTCCCGTCGACGGCGGGGTCATGCCTGCCTGGTCGCGGCGCGCTGCACTGATCACGGCACACCGACCGGCCCAGCAACTGCGGGACGCCGCTCGCACCCCGGGTGCGAGCGGTCGGGTCAGGTCGGCGCCAGCTCCCTGGCGAACACCTCGATGGCCGCGTCGTCGACGGCATCGACGTCGCTCGTGACCTTCGCCGTCTTCTTGACGACGAACCGCTCGAACCTGTTGAGCCGGTCGAGCCGGAAGGCTCCGGAAAGGAACGCGGACACCACCGCTCGCTCCCTGAGCTGAGGCGGATAGGCCGCAACCAGCTCCTTCGAACGGTCGTCCGGCCCCGGCACCATGCCGCTGACGAACAGCCCAAGTCTCTTGCCGCCGAGGTCAGCAGCACTCAGGAATGCCTTCATGGGCGCAAGCGGCTGACTGACATAGACGGCCGTGCCGAGGACGACGGTGTTGAACGCACACAGGTCGGGGTCGCGCTCCTCGGCGAGGTCCAGGACCGGCACATCGGCGCCGAGCGCACGCGCCACCCGGGCACCAATCTCGGCCGTGGTGCCGTGCTTGGTCGCGATGACCACAACTGCTCTCACCGGGGACTCCTCGCGCTCACGATGCGTCGAGTGTGTCACCCGCCGACTCCGCCCGGCCGGTCCAGTGGCACCGTCGGTGCAGCAGGACTCCGTGACGTCACGCCGCCGCGACAGTAGACGCCGACCGGCGCAACCAGATCAGGAGGTCGTCGGCCGCCTGCAGGCGGGCGCCGTCGGAGGTTCCGAGGTGGTCGACGAGGCCGGACGCGCACAGTGCGTGGCGGTCGACGGGCTGGCCGAGGGCGTGGCGTCGTTCGGCCCACCAGGCCGTGAGCGCTGACGTCGCGGCGACCGTGCCGGGGAACAGGCCCAGGTCGACGGCGTCGACCGGCCGCAGGGGTTCCCCGGTCTCGATGCGGGCGGTCGCCCAGGCGCGCCAGTCGGCGCGGACGCGACGCAGGATGGACTTGATGGCGATCTCGTCGCCGTCGCGGGCGGCCTCGATCGCGGCGCGCAGGTCGGCACGCAGGCCTGCGGAATGGTTGCGCAGAGCCCCGGCCAAGACGTGGTCCCAGGCGCCAGGGCCGGCCTCTCGGTCGATGACGCCCCGCAGGTGAGCGACCGCGGCCAGCAGGTCGTCGTTGGCGTGGTGGGCGTCGCCGAGCCCGTCAAGGACGGGCGCGATCTTCGTCTTGCGAACCATGACACCCCGGGCGGCGGCCAGGCGGCGTTCGGTGAGGTTCCTCGCGACGGTGAAGGTCCACCGCCGCTGGTCGACGCCGCCCAGTGGGGTCCAGGTGTCCCGTTTGGCCCACAGGGTCGCGGCGACGTCGCCGAGGACGTCATCGATTGCTGTCGTGATGTCGCCGAGCTCGTCGCGCACGACTGGTGCCGTCGTGCCCGCCCGCAGTCGGCCTGCGACGAAGCCGCGGACCTGGCGCTGGAGGTCGCAGATGCGTTCGCCGATCTGGGTGTCCGTGTTCATGCCTGGCCTCCAAACAGTGCGGGGTGGGTCTGGCGCAAGGTCGCCAGCTTGCGGCGTGCGGTCGCCGCGGAGTTCGCCAGGCCCGCGTCGACGACGTCGGTCCCGCGCACAGGAAGACCGGCCGGGACGCGCGAGGCAACCCACGCGGCGAGGTCCGTAACCGGACGGCGGGTCGCCGCGGCGACGTCGGGGCGTGAGTCGACGTCGTCGTACTGCGGCTCGACTGCGCCCGGTTCGTCGGCGTCCCGCATCGCGATGCCGGAGAGGGCACGGACGCTGGCGCCACCGACGGCGATCTTCGGGACGTCGTCGTCGTTCGCTGTGACGCGCGGCCACGCGGTGACGGTGCTCGCTTCGACGCCGTTCTCGCGCGCGGCCTCCTCACCGCGGCGCACCGCGATGAGGACGAGCATGTGCGTGGTCAACAGCAACGACAACGACGGCACCGAGGAGAACAGGGACGCGACCGGCCGCGACAGGCTCATGTGCCCGACCGGGACGGGTTGGGCGTGCAGGAAGTTGCCCGTCCACGACGCGGCCGCGAACACGACCAGGAGCACCCACGCGTACCAGGTGCCGGCCGCCCCCGGGCACGGAACCGGAACGCGGCCCAGGTGCCGAACAAGATGACGGTGTCGATCGTCAGCGGGAACATCCATCCGATCCGCGGGCTGATCCCGGACGCGATCCCCACCGCACGCAACGCCGTGAACGACAACGTGAACGCCATGACCGCCGCCACGACGCACAGCAGCACGCCCGGCCACAGCGCGAACGCGAACCCCCGACGGCTCATGCTCGCGACCCCTGACGGGTCGGCCCGGCAGCGGTTGGCTCGTCGATGCCGAGCTCGGCCGCGATCTGATCGAGGACGGTGATCGCCTCCTGGACGGCGTCGCTGACCGCGGCGCGCACCGCGTCGGCGTAGGCGGAGTCGGTGACCCATTCGTCTGCCAGGACGATGTGGTCAAGCAGGGTGCGCGTCGTCGAACCCAGCGTGGTCGCCTTGAGCGCGGCGTGCTCAAGCAAGATCGCCGAGCGTGACCTGCGCGTCGGCGGAGCATCGTCGTCCACGTCGCGGGCGGCGTCCAGGACGACGACGGAGCCCACGGCGGGCAGGCGACCGGCCGCCGCGAGGTCCGCCTTGAACTCCGAGACCTTCGTCTCGGAGATCCCCAACCTCAACGCGATCTGCCGCCGCTTGAGACCACGCGCGAGCAGGTCGCGCACCTCCTCGCGCATCTCGTCACCGAACTCACGCGTGCTGGTATCCACCGCTGGCTCCTTCGGGCTGGCTTCTGCCTACGCCCGGGGAAAGCCCCTGAGGGGCCCCTGCGGTAACACCCCTGGGGCGACCCGGACAGGTTGCCCAATAGCCCGCCACCGTGGGGCGATGCCCCCGGGCGATACCGAGCCCGCTCCTGCCGCGTCGGTAGGCTCGTGCGGTGACCACGCTGATCCCCTTGGATGGACCCACCGTCGTCGTCGAGTTCGCCGGGACTCGGCTGCTCGTCGATCCCACGTTCGACGTGCCGCAGGAGTACCCCGTCGGGGCGCGGTCCCTGCGCAAGACGAGCGGCCCGACGTGGACCGCCGAGCGGGTCGGCCCCGTGGACGCCGTGCTGCTCTCCCATGACCAGCACGCCGACAACCTCGATCACGCCGGCCGCACGTACCTCGCGACGGCGCCGCTCACGCTGACCACCGCGCTGGCCGCTGAACGGCTGGGCGGCACCGCGCGGGCGCTGCCCTCGTGGGAGACCGCGGTCATCGGCACGGTGACCGTCACAGCCGTCCCCGCCCAGCACGGCCCGGACGGCGTCGAGCACCTCACGGGCCCGGTCACCGGATTCGTCCTGACCGCCCCGGGCGAGCCGACCATCTACATCAGCGGCGACAACGCCTCCCTGCGTGTCGTGGACGAGATCGCGACCCGGTTCCCGGACATCGACATCGCGGTGCTGTTTGCCGGCGCGGCGCGCACACCGCTCGTCGACGGGTTCCTCACCCTGACGAGCCACGACGCGGTCGAGGCGGTGCGACGCCTTGGGCAACCCCGGACACTGCCCGTCCACACCGACGGCTGGGCACACTTCAGCCAGGACGGCGCAAGCCTGCGAGCCGCGTTCCATGCAGCAGGCCTGGCCGACGTGCTCTTGCCCGCGGCGCCCGGGCGGCCGATCCACCTCTGATCCGGGACGAATCAGACCGGCCGTCGAACCCGAACTGCTGCCTCCTCGTCTGCGGTGAGCCCGGTAACCACCGCTACGGGAGTTAAGCGCAGCCAGGCGAGCGTGTCGCGGGCCGTGACAGAGACGGACCGGGTGCGCAGGCCCGCGGTGACGGCGGGTGCGTCGTCGTGGGCGAGCATGCCGTCGTACTCCGGGCGCGGCAGCCACAACGGGACCGACCGCGGACCCGCCCACGGGGCGACGTCGGCGGAGCGTCGTCAACGAAGTCGCAGACCGTGTCCAAGACGACGATGGAGCCCGCAGCGTGCAGGCGACCCGCCACCGCGAGGTCCGCCTCAACTCCGACACCTTCGTCTCGCGCCGCGCGACCATCAGCCGATCAGCCGATCAGAGAAACCCTGCGACAGAGCCGCCCACGCCCACACAGGCGAAGAACACGACGACATCCCCGAGCAACAGGAGCCAGCCGGTCAAGCCCCAGCAGGTGGTGTAGCGCGTTGTGATCCTTCGTCGTGTCGGTCAGGTCAGGCGGCGGCTCCGAGGGTCAGCGGCTGGGCGGGGACGACGTCGGTGGAGACGGCCAGAGGGGTGCGTGCCTTCTTGAGGGCGTCGAGGGAGAAGTAGCGGCGCCCTTCGGCCCACTCGTCGTGCTGTTCGGCCAGGACGGCGCCGACGAGCCGCACGATGGCGTCACGGTTAGGGAAGATGCCCACGACGTCGGTGCGACGGCGGATCTCCTTGTTGAGCCGTTCGTTGGGATTGTTCGACCAGATCTGTCTCCAGATCTCCTTGGGGAACGCGGTGAACGCGAGGATGTCGGCGCGGGTGGCGTCGAGGTGGTCGTGCACGTCGGGCAGCGGGGTGGCGACCATGTCGAGGAGCTGGTCGAACTGCGTGGTCACCGCCGCGGGGGTGGGCTGGTCGTAGACAGAGTGCAGCATCGCCTTGACGGCCGGCCAGGACGCCTTGGGGCACACGCTCATGAGGTTCGCGGCGTAGTGAGTGCGGCAGCGTTGCCAGGTCGCTCCGGGCAGGTTCGCCGCGATCGCTTCGACCAGGCCGCGGTGGGCGTCCGAGGTCACCAGGCGCACCCCGGTCAGGCCGCGGGCGACGAGGTCGGCGAAGAACTCGTTCCACGCCGCGCCGGTTTCCGAGGTCACCACGCGGGTGCCGAGGACCTCACGGTGCCCGTCACCGTTGACGCCCGTGGCCACGAGCACGACGGCGTTGATCACCCGGCCGGCCTCACGGACCTTCATCGTCAAAGCGTCCGCGGCGACGAAAGTGAACGGGCCGGACTCGTCCAGCGGGCGGTGGCGGAACGCGTCGACCTGCTCGTCCAGGTCGGCGGCCATGCGGGAGACCTGCGACTTCGAGAGCCCGTCGATCCCGAGGGTCTTGACGAGCTTGTCCATCCGGCGCGTCGAGACGCCTGCCAGGTAGCAGTCCGCGACCACGGTGGTCAGGGCGGACTCGGCCCGCTTGCGGCGCTCGAGGAGCCAGTCTGGGAAGTAGGTCCCCTCGCGCAGCTTGGGGATCGCCACGTCGATCGTCCCGACCCGGGTGTCCAGGGGCCGGTGCCGGTACCCGTTGCGCTGTGTCGTGCGCTCGGGCGAGCGTTGGCCCCACTCGGCGCCGACGACCGTGTCGGCGTGCTCGGAGAGCAGGGCGTTGATGATGTTGCCCAGCATCGTGCGCATGAAGTCCGGGGAGGACTCGGCCAACGCTTCGTGAAGCAGGCGGGCAGGGTCGATCATGTGAGGTGCGGTCATCGCGGGTACTCCGTTCGAGCGAACTTGGGAAGGTTCAACTCGAAGGATCACGCGGTGGCCGCCTCTCATCTCCCGGCTGTCACGCCGGCGACGGCCACCTGGCCGACCTACACCACTCTGCGGGACTCAACTACGCCCGTCCACTTCCGTAAGGAGTCACGTGCCGAATCTCGATGAGATCCTTGGGCTGCTGAATCGCGTTGGAGCAGTCGACATCAACCGACTTCCGCTTGCGCCCAACGGGCCACCTCCGCCGATCGAAGGAGACCTGAGCGCGAACGTCACGCCACGTGTAGGCACTTCGAGCCTGCACGTCGAAACCATCACGGGGACCGGTGAAGACGGCCACGCATCTGACGATCTCAGCGTCGATTGGATACGTTTGGCTTCGGGCGACTGGGATCTTTGCGCGGAACTAGATGAACTGATCTCGGCCGATGAACCCGTGAACACCAGGGTGGCTTGGGAGACCGCCGCCTGGTACCAGCAGATCCACTACTACGGGCAGAACTGGGGGATCTTCATTGATGAGAAGGCTGTGGTTCGAATCGCCAACCAGGTGCTGCTTAAGTATCTCGCCGCTGGGGGCCCTATCTCTGCGACAGCAAAGAAGAGCGCTCTCGCAGCGGCCCAGGCCATGCTCTTCACGCACGAGGTCTTCCATCACCGCATGGAGTCCGCATCCATCCGAGTGAGCGCCATCGCCGAGCGTTCGACATACCCGGAGTACCACCGGTTGGTCTACAAAGAGGCGCGTTCCTTGGACGAGCCACTCGAGGAGGGCCTTGCCAACGCCTTCATGTACAGAGAGTTTGGGCGACGAGCGCCAGGCCTGGATGGGCGGATGTCAAAGGCGGCCCAGAAGTACATGCTGGCGTCATTCAAAGACTCGGCGCCCGGGTATCGTCTCGCGACCGACATTCTTGGTAGCTTCGAGTATGGCCGGGCACTTCGTGACCTCGTCGGGCGCATCTTGAACCGCTCGCCCTGGCACGACTCTGATTCATGGCACGCCGAAATGGCACTTGCCCTAACCGGGGCACTGTTCGCCGATGACAGAATTCCAACGTTCATGTGGACTGCTGGAGCCGCAAACCCATTCACGCCGCCCCTCCGAAGATAGTCTCAAGCATTGGCAGCGGGGTGGTGCACGGACATAGTTCAGTGGCTCTGGCCGACCGGGACGAATGTCGCAATCCAGTCGCCGACGGCGCCCGCGCCCCAGCCGGTGGCGCCGGACAGTGAGCCGAGGAGCACCATCCCGAGGAGCGCGGCTCCGGCGCCGCCGGCGAAGAACGTCGCGTTCTTGCCACCGAGCGAGCCGCCCGTGGCGCGGGAGGCAACCCAGCAGGCGACGCCGAGGACAAACGCGATCGCGCAGACGAGGATCGCGATGCCGAGCGCCGTGCCGACGACGGCGCGGAGCGTGTCGCCGGTCGTGCCGTTGTCGCCACCGTCGAGCCAGGTGAAGTCGAGGCCCGGTACGGTCACCGAGTCGTCGCCCGCGATCACCCGCCCGAGCGCGCCGCTCACGGGACAAGCTCCGGGTCCGAGACGACGTAGCCGTCGTCGATGAACACGCCCGTGACCTTGTCGTCGGCAACCCGCATGGCGACGAGTAGCCGCATCCCGGGACGCGCCCAGCCCTCGCCGCTCCCGAACACGACCTCCGCCCTCAGCGTCACGACGTCAGCCGGGTCGATCGTCTGGTCGGTCTCGTCAGTGATCGAGACGATGCGTGGCAGGGCCGCGTGGACGGCCGCGTCGAAGGCGATGTGCTCAAGCGCCGTCTTCGGAACGATCACGGTCTGCGCGTCTGCCGTAGCCCATTCGGCGTTCGCGCGCTCGACTGCCCGGTCCCATGCACCAACGTCTGCGTCGTCCTCACGCCACGCCAGAGCCGCCTCCAGCCAGCCGCGCGCTGCCTCCCGTCCGGAGTCGCCGACCGGTGCCGCATCGGCAGCCGGGGCGAACCGGTCACGGCATCGTCGGACCCCACCCCAGCGCCGCCCGCGGCGTCCGCGAGCTCGGCGGCCGCGAGCTCGGCGGCCGCGAGCTCGGCGGCCGCGTCCTCGCGCGCTCGGACGCGCTCGCGCAAGGTCATGGGCAAGGGCGACCAGGTCGGCGTCGCTCCAGTAGTCGCCGCCGCCCCAGGGGCGCCGTCGCCCACTGCCGCTACGACGTCGTCGTGCCGCCCGACGGCGAACCACACCGCCACGCCGACCACGAGGGCGACGGTGACGAGCGCCGCCGCCCCGACCACCCACGCCAGCCGGCGACCTCCACGACTGTGGACCATCGCGATCTCCCCTCAGTAGTTGAGTCCCGCAGAGTGGTGTAGGTCGGCCAGGTGGCCGTCGCCGGCGTGACAGCCGGGAGATGAGAGGCGGCCACCGCGTGATCCTTCGAGTTGAACCTTCCCAAGTTCGCTCGAACGGAGTACCCGCGATGACCGCACCTCACATGATCGACCCTGCCCGCCTGCTTCACGAAGCGTTGGCCGAGTCCTCCCCGGACTTCATGCGCACGATGCTGGGCAACATCATCAACGCCCTGCTCTCCGAGCACGCCGACACGGTCGTCGGCGCCGAGTGGGGCCAACGCTCGCCCGAGCGCACGACACAGCGCAACGGGTACCGGCACCGGCCCCTGGACACCCGGGTCGGGACGATCGACGTGGCGATCCCCAAGCTGCGCGAGGGGACCTACTTCCCAGACTGGCTCCTCGAGCGCCGCAAGCGGGCCGAGTCCGCCCTGACCACCGTGGTCGCGGACTGCTACCTGGCAGGCGTCTCGACGCGCCGGATGGACAAGCTCGTCAAGACCCTCGGGATCGACGGGCTCTCGAAGTCGCAGGTCTCCCGCATGGCCGCCGACCTGGACGAGCAGGTCGACGCGTTCCGCCACCGCCCGCTGGACGAGTCCGGCCCGTTCACTTTCGTCGCCGCGGACGCTTTGACGATGAAGGTCCGTGAGGCCGGCCGGGTGATCAACGCCGTCGTGCTCGTGGCCACGGGCGTCAACGGTGACGGGCACCGTGAGGTCCTCGGCACCCGCGTGGTGACCTCGGAAACCGGCGCGGCGTGGAACGAGTTCTTCGCCGACCTCGTCGCCCGCGGCCTGACCGGGGTGCGCCTGGTGACCTCGGACGCCCACCGCGGCCTGGTCGAAGCGATCGCGGCGAACCTGCCCGGAGCGACCTGGCAACGCTGCCGCACTCACTACGCCGCGAACCTCATGAGCGTGTGCCCCAAGGCGTCCTGGCCGGCCGTCAAGGCGATGCTGCACTCTGTCTACGACCAGCCCACCCCCGCGGCGGTGACCACGCAGTTCGACCAGCTCCTCGACATGGTCGCCACCCCGCTGCCCGACGTGCACGACCACCTCGACGCCACCCGCGCCGACATCCTCGCGTTCACCGCGTTCCCCAAGGAGATCTGGAGACAGATCTGGTCGAACAATCCCAACGAACGGCTCAACAAGGAGATCCGCCGTCGCACCGACGTCGTGGGCATCTTCCCTAACCGTGACGCCATCGTGCGGCTCGTCGGCGCCGTCCTGGCCGAACAGCACGACGAGTGGGCCGAAGGGCGCCGCTACTTCTCCCTCGACGCCCTCAAGAAGGCACGCACCCCTCTGGCCGTCTCCACCGACGTCGTCCCCGCCCAGCCGCTGACCCTCGGAGCCGCCGCCTGACCTGACCGACACGACGAAGGATCACAACGCGCTACACCACCTGCTGGGGCTTGACCCCCTCAGTACCAGTGCGGCGAGTTGCCGTTCCAGAACCCCCACGCGCTGCACGGGGTGTCGTACCGCTCAGCGATGTAGCCCAGCCCCCAGGCGATCTGCGTGGCCGGGTTGGACGCCCAGTCCAGGCCCACGCTCGCCATCTTCGAGCCAGGCAGCGCCTGCGGGATGCCGTACGCGGACGACGTCGGGTTGTCGGCCCGGTGGTTCCAGCCCGACTCTGCCGTCCACAGCTCTTCCAGGCACGTCCACTCAGCACCGGTCCAGCCACGCTCGGCGGCCATCGCCTTGCCGAGGGCGCGGTTGCTGTCCGGGGTGCCGTCCGAGGTCCGGCTGCCCGGGTCTGCTTGGGCGACGACGGCGGCCGGCAGGTACTGCCAGTGCCACGGTTCGGACTTCGTGAAGTCGGGCGACGCGGGCTCGGCCCATGTGGGGTGGAAGAACCCGAAGCGCCAGCCGTGCGCCTTCATCCAGGCGTACGGGGCGGTGTCGTAGGAGTTGATGCCGGAGCCGAGGTCGAGCGCGAGGCCCCAGCCGTGGTTCGAGAAGCCCGGCGCCGCGGCCAGGAAGCCCTTCGACGCCTTGACCGCGACCTGCTCCGAGTAGGAGCGGTAGGCGTCAGTGACGGCGATGTCGTGGCCGAACTCAGCACGGAACGCGGCGGTGAGGGCTCCGAACGCCTCGGCGGCGTCGCAGCGGGCACGCATCGTCGGGGCGGTCGGGAGCGTGCACAGGTCCTCGGGGGCGACGTTGCCGTTGGTGAAGCCACCCCAGCCATTCGCGTTCGGGTCGACGTCGACGAACGTGGAGTCCTCGACGTTGTAGGCGACCGTGCCGTCGGTCTGCATCCTGTCGGTCTCGGTTGCGACGAACGAGTTCACGACGACGGCGACGACGCCGACAACTGCGGCGATCGGCGCGACGACGACGGCCAGCAACGCGAGGGCGAGCGCGACGACGACACGGCGGCCGCTCTTGGTCCTGGTCGCACGCGCGCCTGCTGCGACGGTTGCGCCTGCCACTCGACCCTCCTCGCGGTGCGGGTCACGCGGGAAGCGCGGCCTTCGCGAGGTACATCGCCTGCGGCGAGAGAGGACGGCAGACGACGGCGAGGCTGCGTTGACCCGGACTCATCCGTCCGAAGCGTCCAACGGGAGTGGTGTTGGCGCTTGGTAGGTGCGGGGTCCGCACGGGCTCAGCGTGAGGACGCTTCAACCCGTCCGGCCGGGCGGAGAGTGGCACGCCTTGGTCCTGGTCAGTCGCGCGTGGACCGGTTCGGCCGCTTGAGGACGCATCATCATCGGAGCGGCACGGTCTGGTCGGGCGGCCCGAGAGGGTGAAATCGCAGGGTTGGAGATTTCGGCGGCTGGTGCGTAGTCGCAGGATCACGCCGACACTCCGAGCGCCACAGGTATCGGTGCTACGACCATGCCCTCGGGCCTGCATAGAGTCGTCCACGAGCACGGTGAAGTGCGCTTCCACCAGGACGAGGGACCCAGAACCACGTGAGTACCGCGGTCGACATCGATCAGAGCAGCAAGCCGAAGAACGTCGGCCTTCCGCCGATCCCTGAGCCTGGCCAGATCGTCGAGGTTCGTGGCGCGACGTGGGCCGTGATGACCGTTGAGGAGCAGGGCCTGCCTCGCAGCTCGGCCGACGACGGTCGCGCGAGACTCAACCATGTCGTCCGGTTGCAGTCGCTCGCCGAGGACCGGATGGGTGAGGAGCTCGGTGTTATCTGGGAGCTTGAGGTGGGCCACTCGGTCGCGCCCGACCAGGGCCTGCCCGAGTTGATCACCGCTGAGGGGTTCGACGATCCCAACCGTCTCGCCGCGTTCGTCGACGCAGTGCGCTGGGGTGCAGTCACGTCGGCGAACGAGGGCGCGTTCCAGGCGCCGTTCCGTTCGGGTGCGAATGTCGAGGCCTACCAGCTGGAGCCGTTGCGCCGCGCACTCCAGGCGCCGCGCACCAACCTGTTGCTTGCTGATGACGTCGGTCTCGGGAAGACGATCGAGGCCGGCCTTGTCGTCCAGGAACTCCTGCTTCGCCACCGGGCCAGGAGCGTCGTTATCGTCTGTCCGCCGAGCCTCGCCTTGAAGTGGAAGGACGAGATGCGGGAGAAGTTCGGCCTCGACTTCGTCATCGTCAACTCTGAGCTCATGGCCGAGGTGCGTCGTAGCCACGGCCTGAACGCGAACCCGTTCCGCCTGTTCCCGCGGGTGATCGTGTCGATGGCCTGGTTGCCGGGCTTGCGCGCACAGCGCCTCCTGCGTGACGTGTACTCCGAGGTGGACAAGGCCAACTCGGCCCGCAACTACGCCTTCGACGTCCTCGTGGTCGATGAGGCCCACCACGTCGCGCCGTCCAGCCCGACGTCGATCGGTGGCGCGCGCGGGTACGCGGTCGACTCGCAGCGCACGAACGCTGTGAGGGATCTGGCGAAGGTCTGCGAGCACCGGCTGTTCTTGTCGGCGACGCCTCACAACGGGCACTCAGAGTCGTTCACGGCGCTGCTGGAGATGATCGACAACCGGCGCTTCTCGCGCGGCGCGACGGTGGACCCGGTCGCGCTCAAGGAAGTCACGGTCCGGCGCCTGAAGAGGGACATCAAGGAGAAGGGCTTCAAGGCGCGCGAGCTCAACACGATCACGTTCACGCCGAACGCTGACGAGGAGGCCGCGTTCGAGAAGCTCGACTCGATCCTGAACGCGTCGGCCGAGGCGAACGGCAAGAGGCGTTCGGGTGACATCGTCTCGATGCTCCTGAAGAAGCGCTTCCTGTCGTCGCCGTATGCGTTCGGTTCAACGCTCGCGGGGTACCGCGACGCGACGACGGGCAGCGCAGACAAGTGGGACGACGAGGACGCGTACTACGCCGCGGTGCTCGGGTCCGACCAGTCCGACGAGGAAGAGGGCGCGACCGAGCACCCTGAGTTCGACGCCCTGCGGCAGTCGAAGGCGAACGACCCGTTGGTCGCTGCGACGTCACAGGAGATCGCGGAGCTCGTTGCGTGGGGGCTGGGGTACGAGGCCAAGCCCGACTCCCGTCTGCGCGCACTCATCGATTGGCTGACTGCCATCTGCCGGCCTGATGGCAAGACCTGGACCAACGAGCGGGTCGTGATCTTCACCGAGTACGCCGACACGCTCCGGTGGATCGTTGAGAACCTGCGCCAGCGCGGCTTCGACGAGAAGCGACTGGCCACGATCGAGGGGTCATCGCCGACCGAGGAGCGGGAGCTGACGCGGGCGCGGTTCAGCGCAGACCCGAGCGAGGAGCCCATCCGGGTGCTCGTCGCCACCGACGCCGCGGGTGAGGGCATCGACCTCCAGGCGCACTGCCACCGCTTGGTCAACTTCGACGTGCCGTTCAATCCGTCGCGCCTGGAGCAGCGCATCGGACGTATCGACCGGTACGGGCAGACGCGGACGCCGCAGATCTTCCAGTTCCTGCCTGAGAAGGCTGCGGGCTCGTACAGCGCGGACATGGACTTCATGCGTCGGATCGCCGAGAAGGTCACGAACGTCGCAGACGATCTCGGGTCGGTGAACCTGGTGATCGACGCCGACATTCAGAACCACTTTGGCCGGGTCAAGGTCGCCGCCCGCGCGCAGATCGTCAAGGACGAGGGCAGCGCGATCAGCAACCGTGCGCTGGCGGGAGACCAGGACCTGAACCGTGCACTGACGCAACTGGCCTCGACGTACGACGACCAGAAGCTGCGGATGCACTTGACGCCGTCGAACGCCCGCCGGGTGGTCGACACGGCCTTGACGCTGACGAGCCAGCCGACCCTGATCGAAGAGGGATCGCAGGACTACGACGTTGAGATCTTCCGCGTTCCGAGCCTTGCCCGTTCGTGGGACTCGGCCGTCGCTGGCCTCGACACGCGCCTCGCCCCGGGCCTGCACCGACCGATCACTTTTGACGACACCATCCTCGACGGCGGCTTCGAGAAGGTCGTCCACGTCCACCTCGGCCACACGTTCATGCAGAAGGCCTCTCGGATCCTGCGTGCCGCACTGTTCAGCGCAGAGTCTTCCGTCAACCGCGTCACGGCGGTCGTCGTCGACGACATCGACGAGTCGTGTGTCGCGGCCATCTCTCGCCTCGTCCTCGTCGGACGTGGCGGGCTGCGCCTGCACGAGGAGGTGTTCGTGACGGGCGTCCGCGTCAAGGGTCAGCGCCTCGCCGAGGCCAAGGCAGAGACGCTCTTGGAGCAGACACTTGACGCCGCAGACCTGCACCTGGCCGATGAGCGCATCCGAACGCGTCTGGCAGCCGCGTGGAACGCCGACAACGGCCGCCTTCGCAGCAGGCTTGAGTCCGAGATGCGTAAGCGTGCGGCAAGCCACCAGGAGTCCGTGACGGCGGACCTGGAGAAGCGGCGCGACGCAGACATCGGCCGTGCCCGGCAGATCTTCGGCAGCTTCCGCCGCAACCTTCAGGAATCGCTCCGCGACCGGCGCGCCAAGCAGGCCGAGATCGAGGGCTTCCTCTTCGATCTCGACCCGCGTCAGGCGGAGCAGTACCGCATGGACATCCGCTCGATGGAGAACCGCCTGGAGAACCTCGCCGCCGAGGAGGCGCGCGAGATCCAGGCCATCAAGGACAGGTACACCGACATTCGCCCGTTCGTCTCGGCCGCCGCCGTCGTGTTTGCCCTGACCCCGCAGGACGCCGCTCAGGGAGAGCTCGCATGATTCCCCGCACCCCGCGCAAGACCCGCACGCACCGCGACTGGCTCGAGCTCGTCGACCGCGAGGGACCGTTTATCGCGATTCCGGCGCTGCGCCGCGTGTACCCGCAGGGCGTGCCCCAACTCGGCGAGAACGAGAAGGCCGCCCTGCGCGACGCCAAACCCGACTTCGACCGCGCCTGGGACGCCTGGAACCGGCAAGCCGCCAAGGGTCAGGTCGACGAGAAGGCCGTCGAGCAGGTGCGCGGTGCGCGCGACAAGTGGATCGACGCCGTGCTGCGCGACGTCGCCCGCTGGGACGTGCACCTCGCCTGGGGTGAGGACGCCTTCCGGGGCACGACGCCGACGGCGAACTCACCGAGCCGGTCGGTCACCGTCGAGGCAACGGGCGCGTTCGTGCGCAGCGACGCGGTCCACGCCGTCGTCCTCGTCGTCGACCCCGTCGCCTCCCTGCGCGACCCCCTGACGGACCAGCCGTGGACCGCGAGCCCGATCGACCGCATGGACGCGATCCTGCGCTCCTCCGGGCACAAGGTCGGCGTCGTCACCGACGGCCGCTGGTGGGGCCTGGTCTCAACACAGGACGGCATCATGACCGCGTCCGGCGTTGTCGACTCCCAGACCTGGATCGAGGAGGCCGACGTCCGCGACGCGTTTCTCGAACTGCTCTCACCGATCCGCCTCGCGGGCGGCAAGGAAGCCGACCGCCTACCGGGCCTGTTCCGCGAGTCGGTCACCGCCGCAGAAGACATCACTGTCGCGCTTGGCACGCAGGTCCGCCGCGCCGTTGAGCTACTCGTCACCGCGCTCGCCGAGGCTGCCGTCGACGCGCGCGGTGCCGGCCGACCCGATCCCCTGCCCGGTGATCGCGGCTTGGTGTACGAGGGTGCGGTCACAGCGATGATGCGCGTCGTGTTCCTGCTGTTCGCCGAGGAGCGCTCGATGCTGCCGCAGTCCGCACTCTTCACCGAGGGCTACGGCGTCTCCGGCCTGCTGGACACGCTCGACAAGCGGGCTCGCGACGAGGGCGCCGAAGCGCTCGACGCGACCCACTACACGTGGCACCGCCTCCTGGCCACCTCCCAGGCGCTGTACGAAGGCGTGACCAGTGAGGACATGCGCCTGCCCGCATACGGCGGCTCCCTGTTCGACCCGCTTCGGTTCCCGTTCCTCACCGCAGTTGACGATCGCGGCGGCCTCGCGGTCAGCATCCCCGACCGCGTCATGCTCGAAGTCCTGCGCGCCGTCCAGTACGCCACCATCGGCGCCGAGCAACATCGTGTCTCATTCCGCGACGTCGACGTCGAGCAGATCGGCTACATCTACGAGGGCCTGCTCGGCTACACCGCCGAGGACGTTCACGAGGTGACCGTCGGGCTGCTCGGCACTCAGGGTCAGGAACCCGAGATCCCTCTGTCGAAGCTGGAGGACCTCTACGAGGCAGCCGGCGAGGACGCCAAGTTCGTCACCGCGCTGCTCGCGTGGATCAAGACTGACCAGCCATCGGCCAAGTCGAAGTCGGCGGCAGCGCTGAAGAAGGCGCTCGCCAGCGGCGACCAACTCGAGGACGCCGACCGCTCTCTGCTCACTGTCACACGCGACGACACCCTGCTCACCCGCCTGCGCCCGTATGTCGGACTCATCCGCCGCGACCTGCGGGACCGCCCAGTCGTCCTCCTGCCCGGCGGACTCGCCGTCGCGGAGACGCCATCCCGCGCGAACTCCGGTGCCCACTACACGCCGAAGTCACTCGCCCAGGAAGTCGTGCGGTACGCGCTCGAACCGCTCGTCTATCAACCCGG
This sequence comes from Xylanimonas allomyrinae, assembly GCF_004135345.1. NCBI lineage: Bacteria > Bacillati > Actinomycetota > Actinomycetes > Micrococcales > Promicromonosporaceae > Xylanimonas > Xylanimonas allomyrinae. The sequence goes on along the minus strand of NZ_CP035495.1, from coordinate 768,417 downwards.
ACCCCACCAGACTGTGGACGAGGCCCAGTGGAAGCTCCGGAGCTCGAACGACCTGCTCGACCTGAAGGTCGCCGACATCGCCTGTGGGTCCGGCGCCTTCCTCGTCGCGGCCGCCGAGTACCTTGCCGCCCGCGTTCTCGAAGCCTGGCAGGCCGAGGGCGAGCGAGGGAGCGCGCACGCGCTTGAGGTGAAGGCCAAGCGTCAGGTCGTGGCCAAGTGCCTCTACGGCGCCGACATCAACGGCATGGCCGTCGAGATGTGCAAGCTCTCCCTCTGGCTCGTCTCTCTCGACCCCGACCTTCCCTTTTCCTTCGTCGACGACAAACTGCTCCACGGCAACTCTCTGCTCGGCATCACCGACGTCCGTCAAATCGAGACGCTCCACATCGACCCTTCGAAGGCGAAGACCTTCACGGGCGCGTCTGACCGCGAGAAGGCGTACTCCACGACGGCACTGTTCGGCTCCGGCTCCGAGGCACAGGGGATCGAGATGCTCGACGTCCGCGCCGTCATCCAGAAGGCCGCCCGACTCCGCATCGAACTCGCGAGCCCAGTCGATGAGAACGACCCCGCCCGATCCACCAACACCAAACGCCGCCTCTGGGCGCAGTACCAGCACCTCACCGCCCAACTCCGCGACGTCGCAGACGGGGTCATCGCCGCCGGCCTCCAGGAGGGCGGCAAACCCGGCAAGAAGCTCAACGACCGATACGACGATCTCCGCATCGCCGTCGACGCCGCATTCCATGCCGACGGCACCGGGAACCGCGAGACCCTCGACAGCATCATCAAGCACGGCCTCACCCCGACCGTTGAGACGGACTACGAGCGCTGGCAGCCGCTCCACTGGGCCCTCGCGGTGCCGGATGTGATGGAGCGTGGCGGGTTCGACGCGGTGATCGGCAACCCGCCCTTCCTCGGCGGTCAGAAGCTGACCGGCGCGATGGGCACGAACGTCCGCGACTGGTTCGTCAACGTGTTGGCGGAAGGCAGGCGAGGTAGCGCAGACCTGGTTGCCTACTTCTTCTTGCGTGCGACGTCGCTGTTGTCGGCGAACGGCACGCTGGGACTGATCGCTACGAACACAATCGCGCAGGGCGACACTCGCGCTGTGGGCCTCGATGCGATGGTCGCCGGCGGGTTCACGCTCACCCGCGCGATCCAGTCTCGATCCTGGCCTGCCGAGAGTGCGAACCTGGAGTTCTCTGCCGTTTGGGGAACCAGGGGACGAGTTGCGAGCGACGTCAAGAAGATCTCCGACGGTGTGGCAGTGGCGCGGATTAGCCCGCTACTGGAGCCAGCCGGAGCGATCGACTGGACACCGGTACCGCTAGCCGAGAACAAGGGCATCGCATTCCAAGGATGCAATGTTCTCGGGCTGGGCTTTACCATCGATCCCGCCGAGGCTGCGGACTGGATCAACGCCGACCCGAGTAACCGGGACGTCGTGTTCCCATACCTCGGGGGGACGGATCTTTACGGCAGCCCGACTGCCACAGCCTCACGTTGGGTCATCGACTTCAACGACCGTTCAGAGGAACAGTCATCCCGATACACGCTCCCGTTCCAGAGAGCAGTCGCAAAGGTAAAACCTGAGCGCTCCCGTAACAACCGGCGACAGAGGCGCGAAATCTGGTGGCAGTTCGCCGAACGTGCCCCGGGGCTTCGGAGTTCTATCGCCCACCTCGACCATGTTCTAGCCCTTGTTCAGACAAGTAAGACGCAGTTGCCGATCCGCGTCCCCACGGGGCAGGTGTTTAGCCACAAGCTGGTGGTGTTCGCGACTGACGACTACGGTCACCAGGCACTGTTGTCATCAAGTCTGCACCAACTCTGGGCGCAGCGGTTCGGATCAACACTCGAGACGCGACCGGTTTACACTCCGTCCGATGTCTTTGAGACCTACCCGATGCCCCAGGAAACACCAGGCTCAACGACTTGGGTGAACAGCTAGATCGCGCCCAGCGTTCAACGATGACGGGACGAAACATCGGACTGACCACGCTCTACAACATGGTGAACAGCACGCTTGATGCAGGTCGGGATGTCGAAGCGCTTCGAGAACTACACCGGCAGATCGACGTAGAGGTCATTGGAGCCTATGGCTGGGCGACCTCGAGCCAGAGCATGGGTGTTCAACTACAAGCAGCTCGACCGCTTCTCGGTTGATCCCGCGACGCGTCAGGAGATTCTGGACCGTCTGCTAGAACTGAACCGCAGTCGCTCAACTGGCCAATAGGAGCGAACGCCTACGGTTTTCGGAGAGCAGCCTGTCGAGCAGCTCGTAGCGTGCCACAGGTGACACGGACCACTTAAGGACCTGCTTGTACGCATGGAAACCGTGCTCAAGTTCGACATCTGACCAGCCGTAGGCCACGATAACCTCGCGGTCGAGTCGCGAGTGGATGGTCCTAATCTCATCGACATCCGTGTCATCGCCTGGCTTCACGCGTGGATCATTCACCAGGTTGTAGAGTTCAGTCACGCCCAGGTTCCGACGCGCAATAATGGCAGTGCGTCGGGTATCGAGCAGTTTTCCCAGATCGATGAGCTGCGCCGTTGGCGTGATTCGTGGAAAGGTATCGAAAACGTCAGACGGAGTGTACACGGGATCCAGGCGCATCGAAGATCCGTACCGCTGCGCCCAGAGTTGGTGCAGACTTGATGACAACAGTGCCTGGTGACCGTAGTCGTCAGTCGCGAACACCACCAGCTTGTGGCTAAACACCTGCCCCGTGGGGACGCGGATCGGCAACTGCGTCTTACTTGTCTGAACAAGGGCCAACACTTCTACAAGACCAGAAAGCGCCGCTCTCATTGCCGAAGCTGGGCGCCAGAAGCGCCACCAGGGATACTCCCGCACCGCCTGGTCGCTGTTCCGCAGACGTTCAGGTTTTACCTTTGCGACTGCTCTCTGGAACGGGAGCGTGTATCGGGATGACTGTTCCTCTGAACGGTCGTTGAAGTCGATGACCCAACGTGAGGCTGTGGCAGTCGGGCTGCCGTAAAGATCCGTCCCCCCGAGGTATGGGAACACGACGTCCCGGTTACTCGGGTCGGCGTTGATCCAGTCCGCAGCCTCGGCGGGATCGATGGTAAAGCCCAGCCCGCGGACGTTAGTGCCTTGGAATGCGATGCCCTTGTTCTCGGCTAGCGGTACCGGTGTCCAGTCGATCGCTCCGGCTGGCTCCAGTAGCGGGCTAATCCGCGCCACTGCCACACCGTCGGAGATCTTCTTGACGTCGCTCGCAACTCGTCCCCTGGTTCCCCAAACGGCAGAGAACTCCAGGTTCGCACTCTCGGCAGGCCAGGATCGAGACTGGATCGCGCGGGTGAGCGTGAACCCGCCGGCGACCATCGCATCGAGGCCCACAGCGCGAGTGTCGCCCTGCGCGATTGTGTTCGTAGCGATCAGTCCCAGCGTGCCGTTCGCCGACAACAGCGACGTCGCGCGGCACCGGCAGAGGGCGCCACCGCCATCGGCGTGACGAGCTACGTGTCCACGGTTGGGCGTGGACATCACCCAACAACGCAAGTGTGCTCTGTACGCCCGGCTCTCCGTCACCAAGGAGGAGTCGGTCTCGATCGAGCGACAACTGTCGTCAGGCCGCAGGTACGCCGAGGCCCGCGGATGGGCGGTCGTCGGGGAGTTCGTCGATGACGGCGTTTCGGCAACCGCGAACCGTCCCGAGGACCGCAAGGGCTGGCGCGCCCTCCTCGTGGCGGACGGCTATGACGCCGTCGTGATCTGGAAGGTAGACCGGCTCGCGCGGCGCGTGCTCGACTTCCTCCACGCCGACGAGGCGCTCCAGGCTCGCGGCGCCGGTCTGGTCGCTGTTGAGGACCCCATCGACATGACGAGTCCGCAGGGTAGAGCGTTTGCGGTCATGCTTGCCGTCTTCGGGGAGATGGAGGCGGAGGCGATCCGAGCTCGGGTTCGCGCAGCTCGGGTCCAGCTACTCAACGATGGGCGCTGGCCAGGCGGTGGGGTGCCCTACGGCTTCCGGTCCGCGGCGAACCCCCACGGACCGGGCCGCGTGCTCGCCGTCGACCCGCACACGCACCCGTGGCTCGGTGCCGTAGCCGGTCGGGCACTTCAGGGAGTCGTCGTCAACGCGCTCGCTCGCTGGCTCACGGAGGTCGGCGCGCCGCTGCCGGAGGCGGCGCGTCGCCGCCGTACTGGAGGGACCGTGTGGAACCGACAGACGGTCGAAGGGCTCCTCCGCAACCCCATCCTCGCGGGGATGACGCCCCACAACCCTGGGCGCGGGCGAACAGGTGGCCCCGTCAGTCCCATGGCGGTGGTCCGCTCGCCGGCGGGCGATCCCGTCGTGAACCTCGCGCTCGCCGTCATCACGGTTGAGGAGTTCATCGAGCTCCAGCGGATCCTCGACAGCCGGGACACACCACAGGCGCGCAAGGTCGGGGAGCGGTTGGCCACGAGCCCATTCCTCTCACGCGTCGTCGTGTGCGATGACTGCAGTGTGTTCATGTGCCGCGGGACGAACCAGCGGCGCCCGGTGCTTACCTGCCCGTCGTGTCGACAGACCCTGAGCCGAGCCGTGTTCGACGACTGGCTGATCGAACGGCTTCTGACCGAGCGAGGAAGCGAGCCGCTCGCCGGGACCACGGTCCAGGTGCGATGGGGCAACGTCGGAACGAACGACACGGCACGCCGGGAGATCCTGCTCAGCCAGATCGAGCGGCTACGGGTCCGCCGCGGCGTCGTCGGGCGCCGGTTCGACGCCGACAGGGTGCTGCTCGAGTGGCGACCGTCCGCTGTGCCTTTCGACGGGTGTCAGGTGCCTCCGGCAGAATCGCGGGCGTGAGCGAAGCAGCGCAGTCCCCTGACTCCACCGCTGGTGGCACCGTCGACGCGGTGCCGCCGGCGGGTTACGAAGAGTGGCTCGTCGAGGTCACGACCCGGGTCAGGGCAACCCAGGTGCGGATCGCCAGGATCGCCAACGCTGGCACGATCGGCCTGTACCGCTCGATCGGTCTGGACATTCTTGACCGGCAGGAACGCCTGGGGTGGGGCGCCAAGGTCATCCGGCGGCTGTCGGCAGACTTGACGCGGGAGTTCCCCGACCAACGTGGGTGGTCGCCGTCGAACCTCAACTACATGCGCATGTTCGCCAAGCGGTGGCCGTCCGACGACATTTCTCAGCAGCTTGCTGAGCAATTGCCGTGGGGCCACATCATGGCGCTGCTCGACAAGACCGACGATACCGACGAGCTCACTTGGTACGCCCGCGAGGCCGTCGCCGGAGGCTGGTCGCGCGACGTGCTGCGCTTCCAGATCACAAACGACCTGCGGGCCAGGGCGGGGGCTGCGCCGTCGAACTTCACGGCGACGCTCGCGCCCGCCGACTCCGACCTTGCTCAGCAGCTGACCAAGGATCCGTACGTCTTCGAGATCGCCACCTTGACCGGGCGAGTCAAGGAGCGTGACCTGGAGCAGGCCCTGATGGACCGTCTGGAGTCCACGCTCCTGGAGCTCGGGCGCGGGATGGCCTTGGTCGGTCGACAGGTGCGGTTGTCGGTCGACGGCGTGGACCGGTACATCGACCTGCTGTTGTTCCACACCGAGCAGTTCCGGTACGTCGTCATCGAGCTGAAAGTCACTGACTTCGAGCCGGAGTACCTCGGGCAGTTGGGCACGTACGTGACGATGGTCGATGACCTGATCCGCAAGAAGGACGTCCACGCCCCGACGGTGGGCCTGCTGCTGTGCACGGGCAAGCGAGAGGCGACCGTCCGGTATGCGCTCGCGTCCACGGCCGCCGCGGTCGCCGTCGCGCAGTGGCAAGGTCTGCCGGCCGACGCGCGAGGCGCTTTGCCAAGCGTGGAGGAGCTCGAAGGTGTGGTTCGGGCTGAGTTCGCCCACCAGACCGCGCTCCTGCACGGCCACGTCGAGCCGGCCGACAATGACGCGGCGCCAGGAGAGGACGAAGGCTTGTGAGCCAGGCAACGGCTGGACCCGAGCGCGCGCCGTTCCCTGACTACGAGCTCACGACGATGCCCGACGGCACATCGTGGACCGATCGCGAGAATCTCACCGACATCCTCAAGCGCGAGCTCCTCGGGCCTGCCCACGGCGAGGACGAACTGCTTGACGCCCAGCCGGATGCGCTCTACCTCGTCGGCCGGATCGCGCCAGCGAAGCTGACCGGCAAGGGTGGCGTGACGCTGGCTGAGGACGCCGCGTCGGCGGCGGACGACGACGTCGTTCCGGCCGAGGAAGCGGACCTCGGGCGCGGCGTGCCGGTGGGTTCAGTCGCAGACGAGACGGCCGGGTCCGACGACGAAGGTGCCGAGGATGTCCCGCTGCGACGGGGGTTGATGATCCCAGCCTCGATGGGCCTGCGGTTCCAGGTTGCACCGGAGACGGAGCGCGTGGTCATTCGCGCGGAGTGGGGGACCTACCGGTCGGAGGAGACGGACGAGGTCACGGCGTCCGGACGGCAACGCCGCAAGTACCGCCGGACCCAGCACGCGCACCGACAGCCGATCGTGCTCTCTGCGTTGGAGGCGGGTGAGACGAAGGACTACCGCCTCGAGGACGACATCCTGATCCGTGTCGACGTCATGGACTTCGAGGGCAAGCGGATCATCGAGGCGGCCCTGTGCAACGACCAGGAGACCCCGCGCCACATCCCGATCGACGCCTGGCTGTACCAGACCCAGTTGTACGTCGAGGCCGACGTGAACGCTCCCGCGAAGGACGTGTTCCTGCCGGTATCCGACGTGGTCGAGGACGCGTTCCTCGACCACGAGCCGGAGCTTGCCCGGCTTCAGCTGCAGTATCGGGACCGGCTGGAGTTCGCGATCGGCCGAACATGTTCCGTGGACTGGACGGTAGAGAAGGGTGCCCGGCGGGCGACGCAGGTGCGGACCACCTGGCTGCCGATCTCGGAAACGCCGCAGACCCGGGCACTCGACATCGACGACGCGATGCTCGACATGGCGCGGCTCGCGACCGCAAGCAAGGACAACCTCGCCGCCGGACTCCAGCCGATCGTCAAGGGCTACCAAGAGTGGCTCGCTGCGCAGCGAGCAGCGATCAACGCGCTCCCGGACCACCTACGCGACGTGGCGACCGAGGCTGTCGTGGACGCAGAACTCGTCGCGAAGCAGTTGGCAGCCGGACTTGCGTTCCTCCTAGCCGACGAGGAAGCGCTGCGGTGCTTCCGCTTCATGAACCAGGTGATGGCTGACCAGCGCATTCAGTCGCAAGTCGGAGAGCTGCGGGCCGCGAACCCTCGCCTTGGCATTGCGGCGGCCCGCGACGACGTGCTCGCCCGCGGGCCGAAGGCGCACTCGTGGCGCACATTCCAGATCGCGTTTGTGCTCATGCAGATCGAGGCGCTGGCGCGGCCAGCGGTCAAGCGTCGCTCATCTGCGGGCGCCAAGGCAGAGCTGCTGTTCTTCCCGACCGGTGGTGGCAAGACGGAGGCCTACTTGGGGCTCGCTGCGTTCACGTTCGCCATTCGCCGACGGGTCGGTGTGATCGAAGGCGCCGATGGCCGGATCGATGGAACGGCGGGTGTCGCCGTGCTCATGCGCTACACACTGCGTCTCCTGACGGCGCAGCAGTTCCAGCGTGCGACGGCGATGGTGTGCGCCGCGGAGGTGGTGCGCCGCGAGGACGAGGAGACGTGGGGCACTGAGCCGTTCCGCATCGGACTGTGGGTCGGCACGGCCGTCTCACCCAAGCGGTACGACGAGGCCGAACAGCAACTCGCAGAGGCTAACGACGGCCGCAAGTACGGACTGACCGTGCTTCAGCTTCAGCGTTGCCCCTGGTGCGGCACCCCGATCGAGCCGAAGAACATGAAGGGCGACAAGGACCAGCGCCGCATCCGCGTGTACTGCGGGGACGCCTTCGGAGACTGCCCATTCTCCGAGGGCGCGACCAGCGACGAAGGGCTGCCTGTCCTCACGGTCGATGAGGAGATCTACCGCCTGACACCGTCGTTCGTCATCGCGACCGTCGACAAGTTCGCTCGCCTTGCCCGTGAGGGCGAGGCCGCCGCACTGTTCGGATACGTCCGCAAGCGGTGCGACCGACATGGCTACATTCACGACGACCAGGGGGCCATCTGCTCGATCGACATCGGCGGAAAGCACCCCACCAAGGTTGGCCTGCCCGCCGCCGCGGTACGTGCCGCCGACAGACTCCGGCCGCCGGACCTCATCATCCAGGATGAGCTCCACCTGATCACCGGTGCCCTCGGGACCGCCGTCGGGGCGTTCGAGCTCGCCGTCGACGTCCTCAACACCTGGAAGGACGCCGATGGCAACACCATCCGCCCGCTCGTCGTCGCCTCCACGGCGACCGTCCGCAATGCCTCGGAGCAGATCAGGGCGCTCTACGGACGCAGGGTGACGATCTTCCCGCCCCAGGTGCTCGACGTCGCCGACACGTTCTTCTCCCGCGAGGTCGAGGTGTCGCCCGAGAACCCGGGCCGCCGCTACATCGGCATCAGCACGACCGGCGTCCGCCTGACGTCCGCCGAGATCGTGGTCGCCAGCACGCTCCTGTCGGCGGGCCAAGTTCTCATGGACCAGGCCGTCCCACCGGCCGAGGGCAAGCCGACGTCGGCGGACCCGTACATGACACTGGTGGGCTACTTCAACGCCACCAGGGAGCTGGCCGGCATGGCGCGGTACATCTCCGACGACGTACAGACAGCCATCAAGAAACATCGGCCCGGCCGGTTCTTCCCGCTCAGGTTCGGGAGCGTGCCCGCCGGCCTCAACGTCGCCGAGCTGACCTCGCGCGTCGCGTCGAGCGAGATCACCGGGACGCTCGACCAGATGGGCGTCACGTTCGACCCCACATGGGACTCGACCGCAGGCCGCAAGGATCGCGCGACGGCGGCGAGGGCCGCTCGGGACTCGGGCAAGCGGTACGCCTACCGTGAGGACGTGCCGTTCGACGCCGTCCTGGCGACGTCGATGCTTCAGGTCGGCGTGGACGTCACGCGGCTCGGCCTGATGCTCATGGTCGGCCAGCCGAAGAACACCGCCGAGTACATCCAGGCGTCCTCTCGCGTTGGCCGTGACGCCGACCGGCCCGGGTTGGTCGTCACGCTTGGCAACTGGGCCCGCCCCCGCGACCTTGCGCACTTCGAGGCGTTCCGGCATTACCACGAGACGTTCTACTCCCAGGTTGAGCCGCTGTCGGTGACGCCGTACTCGTATACGTCAATCGACCGTTCGCTGGACGGCGTGCTCGTCAGCGCTGCCCGCGTGCTCGATGCCGTGCGGGACGACGGGCTCTCGCCCGAGAAGGAAGCGTGGCGGGTCGATGACGCCATGGGGCGGCTGGACGCGCTCATCGAGCAGATCGTCGTCCGCGCAAAGGTCGCTGGCGGTGACGAGGCCGCGCACGTCGTCGGAGAACGGCTCAAGAACCGCAGAGATCAGTGGTCCAAGCGGCGCGCGTACGTGCGCCAGAAGCAGCATCAGCTCGTCTACGAGAAGATCCCGCCCGGCAAGGACGGCGAGTACAGCGCGCTCTTGCTGTCGCCCGAGAACTCCCGCCTCGACGCCGGGATGCAGGACAGCCCCCCGTTCCGGGTGGCGAACTCCATGCGCGAGGTCCAGCCCGAGATCAACCTCCTGGTCACGCCACGCAAAGAGAAGCTCATGTCGTACGAGCTGAACCACCAGCCCACGTGGTTGCCCAAACCTGAGCAGAAGGACGCGAACGATGACTGACCTGCTCGAACCGGGCGCGGTGCTCGACCCGCTCGGGACCTCGAAGCGGGCGACACGCAGACCGCGACCAAGAACCGCGCGAAGGTGGGCTCTGCGCGCCCGTCGTCGCTGCTTTACACCTACGGTCCCGGCTCCACCATGGACCTGCCGTCGTTCACCGTCATGCCCGCCGGCCTCGACGACTGGGACCGGATCTGGGAGCGCCGCGCCGGCATCCCGAGCCTTCATGCACCACGCCTGCTCGATGCCGTCCGCACCCATCTCGGCCCGCAGGTCGCTGAGCTGCGCCCGTTTCCGTGGGCGCCCAAGGCGAACGCTCGAAGCAAGGAGGGGGACGACCTCGGCGTGCCGTCGCGTGTGTTCCCGCAGTGGCTCCGCTGCACCGGCTGCGACATGCTCGGGCCGCTCACCAAGTTCGCATACGCCAACACGAACCCCTTCCGGCCCGACCAGGCCCGCTTCGAGCACGAGAAGTGCCCCGGCCACTCGGGTCGGCCGTCACGCAAGCCCGTGCCCGCTGTTCCTGCCCGCTACCTGATCGCCTGCACGGAAGGGCACCTCGACGAGTTCCCGTACTCCTGGTGGGTCCACCAGGGCGGGGCGTGTGCAGCTGCAGAGTCGCCGGCGTTGGCGATGCCCGAACGTTCGGTCGGCAAGGGGGCCTCGGCGACGATCCTCTGCAAGTCCTGCGGGATGTCGCGCCCGATGAACGAAGCCCAGGGCGAGATCGGGCGGCCGAAACTGCCGCGCTGCCGCGGACGCCACCCGCACCTCGGACTGTTTGTCAAGGGCGGCTGCACCATCGACACCCAACTGATGATCCTCGGCGCCTCCAACCTCTGGTTCCCGGCCACGCTGTCGATCGTCGTCATGCCCGAGGCCGCCGAGGAGACGGCAAAGTCCCTCGCCGACGAGCTGCGCGTTGCGGCCAAGACCGAGAAGCGACTCGAACGCCTCGGGGACGACGTCGACAAGTGGCGCGAGTTCCTTGAGGATGACGGTTCGCCGCTCGCAGATCGCACCGACGCCGCGCTCGCCGCGGCCCTGGCGGAACTGGTCGCACCCGCGCCGTCTGAAGAGGAGATCGCCGAGCTGCGGCGCACCTTCGACCCCGTCAGCCTCCTGGTGCCCGAGTGGCACTTCCTCCAACGCGACCCAATCGGCAAGCAGCACCAGGCTGACAAGAAGAGCGGACTCGTGCTCTCCCCTCCTGACGGCGGGGTCCACCCCGAGCTCACCGCGCGGAACGTCTCCCGCGTGCTCGCTGTCGACAAGCTCCGCAAGGTCAACGCGGTACTCGGCTTCACACGCATCGACGAGATGGAACGCGCCAACGACATCGCCCGTCGCCTCGTCCCGCTCAACCGCGACGGCAGACCTCGCTGGGCCGTGGCCAGCGAGGACAAGGGCGAGGGCATCTACATCCAGCTCGACGAGGCCGCCGTCTCCGCCTGGGAGTCGGCGATCGAGAAGACCGACCTCTGGGATGCCCATCGTGCCGCGCACGAACGCAACTTCCGGGCGCGGTTCTCCGAGACGGCAAAGGACGTCGACCCCGACACTCGGTTCCGGCCCGCGCGGTACTGGTTGCTCCACACCCTCGCGCACGTCCTCATCCGCGAGATGGCAATGTACTCCGGCTACTCGGCCGCATCCCTGTCCGAGCGGATCTACGCCTGGAAGGCGGACGACGGTCGGCCGGCGTCGGCAGGCCTCCTGATCGTCACCACGGCGTCCGACTCCGACGGGACCCTCGGCGGACTCGTCCAGCTCAGCGAGCAAGGACGGCTCAACGACGTCGTGACCCGAGCCCTGACCCGGGCAAAGCGATGCTCGTCCGACCCCATTTGCGCCCACCGCACACCCAAGGACCCGGAGGACTTCCTCCACGGGGCCGCCTGCCACACGTGCGCCATGGCGTCGGAGACGTCCTGCGAGAGGGCGAACCGATTCCTCGACCGCCGCTTCCTCATCGACCTCCCCGGGGCGGTGGACCTTGGATTCTTCCGCTGATGCGACCCGCGCCGACGCGCTGCGTGAACTCGGACGGCTGCTGACGGGGACCGAAGCTGGCCTCGTCGCGGAGTCGCTTGAGGACGGCGAGAGCCTCACCTCCGCGATCGGGGTTATCGACCTCGCCAAGAAGGCGAAGGTGACCGACCTCGTTGCGGGCGCCGGGCTCCGCTTCAAGACCGAGATCCTCGCCGCAGCGCTGCGTGGCATCGAGGGCGCCCGGTCCACCACGCGTGCGGTCGACACGATCTGGACGATGCCCGGCCACCTCGCGCAGTCAGGCGGCCTGACAACATCGCTCGCGTCCCTCGTCGACGACGCCCGTCAGTCCGTCGTGTGTTCCACCTACAACTTCCAGAAGACCTCGGGTATGTGGCGCGCGCTGCGCGGCGCCGTCGAACGGGCCGGGGTGTCGGTGCGCGTCTACATCGACGCCGAGGCGAACGAGGGCGGTGGCCCAGGACCGAGCACTGCCGAGGTTGCCGCTTGGCTCTCCCCCGGCACTGTCCTCCAGACCAAGCGCTTCGAAGGCAAACGCGTCCGCAACCACGGCAGGTTCCTCTCGATCGACCACCGGTTCGTGGTCGTCACTAGCGCGAACTTCTCCTGGAGCGCCGAGTACGGAAACGTCGAGTTCGGCGTCGTCATCGACGACGCAAGGCTTGCAGCGCGCATCGAAGACGAGATCAGAGACGCTGAGCCTTACCTGTACGAGCCCCCGGCCAGAGCCTGACTCGCAACAAGACGACTGGGCAAGCCGACACCCTCGTCCCACAAGGCTCCGAGGATCGATCTGCCAGCAAGGGACGATCTGGCCGACCTCAGCGCCTGGGTCGCGACGCCATCACAGCGTTGAGCGTCGAGCGGGCGGCAACCCAAGCACCGGCGTCGGGATGGACCCACGCGGCAAGTTCGACGGCGACCTTCCAGTCGCTCGACAGGTCGCGGCGGTGAATCGGCTCATGGTGCGCGGCACGGTTGCGGACCAGGTGGAGCGAGGCAAGCCGTCGGTCGACCTCACGCCGGCGGACGCCCAGGTCTGCCGGTCCGTGCGGGAACGCGGCCGCCAGCGCGGGAACCCACAGCGTGGTCAGGTACCGCTGCGCAGCGAGGTAACGCCAGAACCCGAGCGTCAGCTCGGCGACCACCTTGCCGTGCACCTCCGGGACGCGGCCATACGACGTCGCACGCTCTCGAGCCTTCGAGATGTCCCGCGCCCCACGGGCGTCGAACACGGCGGCGTCGAACCACGGTCCTGCGAACGGTCTCGTGCCCAGGCGACGAGGCTGGCGTCCATCGCGTTGCGGACGATGACCTCGACCATGCCCGACGTCACGAGGACCGATCCCGCAACATCGGCGTTCCAGTCATACAGACGCAGCGCCGCCGAGACGTCGCCGTCGTTGGCCGCAAGGTATGACCGAAGCCGCTCCGCTGTCAGGAGGTCGCGCAACGTCTCGTCACTCCAGCGATGCTCGACAGCGCGCCCCGTGGTTGACACCCACGACCTCCCACGTAGACTCGTCAATGAAGACCCCGGAACGATCACTGGCCTCGGCCACATCGCCGGGGTTACGCCTTTCCCGGGCAAGTCGTCCGCGCGCGACAGCCTAGAGTCTCCAACCCCGTCAAGGCGCACCCCAGGACAGCCCTCTGCGATGCCCTCCGCCGCAGGCCTCAAGGTTGCCCGGGGATCGGGATGGCTACCGCCAGCGCAGCCGCCGCAGCATCCGCCGCCTGACGAGCGACCGTCGGGTCGAGGTGCCCGTACCTGTCGACTGTCGTCGTGATCGACTCATGCCCCAGGTGCCGTGACACCGCCGCGATTGGCGTGCCACCCGCGAGCATCCACGACGCTGCAGTGTGCCGAAGATCGTGGACACGGGGCTCCTTGGTGAGCCGCGGGTGCTGGCAGGTGCCGACCTTCACGTCGTGCATCGCATCAGAACGTGCGGCCTCAATCGCTGGCGCCCACACGCGGCGGCCGAACTTGTCGTGGGTCCAGACTGTCGCGCGTCAGACTATGTGGCAGGGCCCGTTGGTTGCGGGCCTGACCTGTGAGGAGTCTGATCGTTCATGGCAAGACCAGCAGCCGTTCCGGCTGAGGAGAAGACCAGGATCGTGTTGTCGGTCCTGGCCGGGGAGGTCACCGTCGCCGAGGCCGCCCGGCGGGCGAAGGTGTCCGAGCAGTCGGTCGGGAACTGGAAGCGGCAATTCCTCGAGGCTGGCAAGACCGGCCTGGCGGCGGGGAAGTCGGGCCCCTCGACGCGGGAGCAGCAGCTGGAGTCCGAGGTCGCCGAGTTGACGCAGGCCTTGGGCGAGGCGCACCTGGAGGTCCGGGTGTGGAAGAAGTCCGCGGAGGGCCGGCTGGGCCCTTCGAGGACCTCGAGGTGATCCGTCTGGATGCGGGCATGCCGACCACGAGGTTCTGCTCTCTGATCGGCGTGCCCGAACGCACGTGGCGGCGCTGGCAGGCCCGCGCCCGCACCGGAGCACCGACGAAGGGGCCGTGGCCGCGCCCGGCCCGCGAGAGTGTCGCCGAGGCTGCCCGTCGGCACGCGCTCAAGCATCCCGCGTGGGGGCACCGCAAGATCTGGGCCATGTGCCGCTACGAGGGTCACACCGCATCGCAGGCGTCCGTGCTGCGGCTGCTGCGCGACGAGGGGCTGATCCTGCCCGCGGCCTACCAGCGTGAACGCCGCCAGCTCGCCGCGCGTAGGAAGGCGGCGTTCGCGACCGAGCCGACGGGGCCGAACCAGGTGTGGCAGCTGGACTTCTCCGAGTTCGAGACCACCACCGGCGGGACGTGGCGGATCGCCGGGTGCCGGGACTACTGGAGCAAGTACGAGCACCCCTGGCATGTGTCCCCGACCGCGAACCAGCACGACGCCATCGCCGCGATCGAGCTCGCGCTGACCGACTACGAGACGATGTTCGGCCGCCCGCTGATCGACGCCTGCGAGCGAGACGGCGACGGGAACGTCATCTCGGCGGTCACGGTCGTCACGGACAACGGCGGCCCGTTCCGCTCGTTCCGGTTCGAGCACTTCATCACCGCCCACCCCGAGCTGCGGCACGTGCGCACCCGCGTGCGCACGCCCGGGCAGAACGGGTCACGCGAACGCGGCTTCCAGTCATTGAAGTACGAGGCTCTTCCTCGAAGAGATCGACGACGTCCTGGCCCTCGTCGAGTACGCCGACGACTACCGCGACGACTACAACACCGTGCGCCCGCACGAGGCGATCGCCTGGAACCGGCCCCTGGAGGTGCACCTCGGCCTGGCCGACCCCACCATCCCCAACTTTGAGAACACCCAAATCCTGCCAGCCGCTTGACGCGAGACAAGACGACGCCGTCGATTGCGTTCCAGTCGCGGGCACCATCGGTGCGCCCCGGCGTGCGGAAGAGGAAGTCACGATCACCGAGCCCTGTGGCGGCAGTCTTCATGATGGCGATGACTTGCGGCGGCACGTGGATGGTACGGCGCGACTTGCGCGACTTCGGCGGCCCAAGGACCCGCTTGCGCCTGGCCCGAACGCCGTCTCCGGCGGGGGTGTCCTCCTCGGACTCCTTCCACGCCCTCGACACCGTCACAGTGCCGGAACCGAAGTCAACGTCCCGAACCTGCAACGCCGACGCTTCGCCAAAGCGCAGCCCGGTCGCAGCAAGCAGCACGACCATGCCCGATCCGAACGAACGCGTGTGGGAGAGCACGTGGGCGAACTCGGCCGATGTCAGGAACGTCATCTCGCGCTGCACCGTGCGACTGATCCGGATCCCCGCGCACGGGTTGGACGCCATCAGCCCTTGCCGCTGAGCTTCCTTGAACACCGATGAGAGGAGCCCCCGCCAGTTCGAGAGCGTCTTCCCAGACGTCTTCGGATGCCCGTCTTTCGTCTTTGCGTTCGCGACACGGTTGACCCATGCCGCGACGTCGTCGTGAAGGATCGCGTCGACGGGCATCTCGGCGAGTTCACCGAACACGGTGTCGATCTGCCGGTGATATCGCTGGCGCGTGGCCGGCTCGAGGCCCGTTCGTGCGTCGATGACGGCGTGCGCGAACGTCGAGAGTGTCGGATGGGCCTCCGATGCGCGTGCCGCGTTGCGACGCTTGTCGAGAACCTCAAGCGCTGCCTCGACCCCTGCCTCGTCAACGAGCTTCCCGAACTGCTGCGCCGCCCGCTCGGTGTCGAAAGTCTCGCTCGTCTGCTTCCCGTAGAGCCGAAACCGGACCTGCCAGACGATCGAACCGTTGCCCATCACACGATGCCGAACGGACGCCACAAGCAGCCCTCCTTCCCGGCCCCCACGGTGTGGACCGCGTCCACACTCAGTTGAGTCCCGCAGAGTGGTGTAGGTCGGCCAGGTGGCCGTCGCCGGCGTGACAGCCGGGAGATGAGAGGCGGCCACCGCGTGATCCTTCGAGTTGAACCTTCCCAAGTTCGCTCGAACGGAGTACCCGCGATGACCGCACCTCACATGATCGACCCTGCCCGCCTGCTTCACGAAGCGTTGGCCGAGTCCTCCCCGGACTTCATGCGCACGATGCTGGGCAACATCATCAACGCCCTGCTCTCCGAGCACGCCGACACGGTCGTCGGCGCCGAGTGGGGCCAACGCTCGCCCGAGCGCACGACACAGCGCAACGGGTACCGGCACCGGCCCCTGGACACCCGGGTCGGGACGATCGACGTGGCGATCCCCAAGCTGCGCGAGGGGACCTACTTCCCAGACTGGCTCCTCGAGCGCCGCAAGCGGGCCGAGTCCGCCCTGACCACCGTGGTCGCGGACTGCTACCTGGCAGGCGTCTCGACGCGCCGGATGGACAAGCTCGTCAAGACCCTCGGGATCGACGGGCTCTCGAAGTCGCAGGTCTCCCGCATGGCCGCCGACCTGGACGAGCAGGTCGACGCGTTCCGCCACCGCCCGCTGGACGAGTCCGGCCCGTTCACTTTCGTCGCCGCGGACGCTTTGACGATGAAGGTCCGTGAGGCCGGCCGGGTGATCAACGCCGTCGTGCTCGTGGCCACGGGCGTCAACGGTGACGGGCACCGTGAGGTCCTCGGCACCCGCGTGGTGACCTCGGAAACCGGCGCGGCGTGGAACGAGTTCTTCGCCGACCTCGTCGCCCGCGGCCTGACCGGGGTGCGCCTGGTGACCTCGGACGCCCACCGCGGCCTGGTCGAAGCGATCGCGGCGAACCTGCCCGGAGCGACCTGGCAACGCTGCCGCACTCACTACGCCGCGAACCTCATGAGCGTGTGCCCCAAGGCGTCCTGGCCGGCCGTCAAGGCGATGCTGCACTCTGTCTACGACCAGCCCACCCCCGCGGCGGTGACCACGCAGTTCGACCAGCTCCTCGACATGGTCGCCACCCCGCTGCCCGACGTGCACGACCACCTCGACGCCACCCGCGCCGACATCCTCGCGTTCACCGCGTTCCCCAAGGAGATCTGGAGACAGATCTGGTCGAACAATCCCAACGAACGGCTCAACAAGGAGATCCGCCGTCGCACCGACGTCGTGGGCATCTTCCCTAACCGTGACGCCATCGTGCGGCTCGTCGGCGCCGTCCTGGCCGAACAGCACGACGAGTGGGCCGAAGGGCGCCGCTACTTCTCCCTCGACGCCCTCAAGAAGGCACGCACCCCTCTGGCCGTCTCCACCGACGTCGTCCCCGCCCAGCCGCTGACCCTCGGAGCCGCCGCCTGACCTGACCGACACGACGAAGGATCACAACGCGCTACACCACCTGCTGGGGCTTGACCGGCCGATCTGGACATCTGTCGACGTTGCCGGATGGAGTCAGTACGTGCTCGTAGCGCAGCGAACGCGGGCCGTCTGCAGCAACGTGTCGGTGTAGGTCGGAACTCACCAGCGATCGAGCCAGCCGACGACGGTGCGCACAGGAACCTGGAGGCTGGCGTGCTCCGCGTAGAGTCGGTCGATCACGAGCGTCAGTGCAAGAAGGATCATGTACGCGGCAAGGACGATCGCGACCTCGCGACCGCGCACGGGGACAGGGACGGGCGGAACCGTGTCACGGGGTGCATCCGACCGGCACCCGGCCACCGGCTCAAAGACCCTCCTGAAGTCCCTGGCAGGCAGCCTGCAGAACTCGAACAGGCCCGCGACGCCCACGGCGACGATTGCGGCTTGAACTGCGAACACCACATACGCCAGGAACCCGAACGCGCCGCGTGCCGCAGTGGCCGACAGGTGCTCGCGAATGGCCGCCACCTGAGACCCGATGCTCGCGACGTCGCCGACCAGAGCAGACGGGGATTCTACGAGCCCGTTGCGTGCGCGGCTCAGCGCCGCGAGGTACTCGGCACCGGCCACTCCCCGGCCAGGGTGAGCGAACGCAAACACGAGCAGAGCGAGTACGACCACCAGAGCGGTGGCACCGATCACCCGCGCCCACGACGAGACCACCTCGAGTTTCGGCTGCTGGAACTGCCTTGCGAGACTCCGGTCGACGGCAAGGCCGGCCAGCCAGAAGGCGGGGATCGCCAGGATGACGGTGAGCCACTCGGCGCTCGTCCAGCCCGGAACGTCAAGCAGCAGGACTGCGGCACTGCACCATCCGACGACGACCGCAACGACAAGGCCCAGCGTCTTGCGTCCGTTGACGCCCGCGAGAACCGAGCGCTCAACGAGGTGCGTCGCCCTGACCTGCTTGCGGTGCACGAGAACGCGCGCCCCCACCAGAGCGATCGGGACGCTGACAACAAGGCCCGCCGAGGCGAGCATGGACGCCGAGACAAGGCCCGCGTCGGCCAGCACGCCGAACAGGAACAAGCCCAAGACGACTCCGTACGCCTTGACAACATAGGCGACCAATGAGGTCCGGACGATGGCACTGGAACGTGACGACGACACGAGGCCTACTCCTGGACAACTCGCCGGCGCCGCCGCGCACCGATCGCAGAGTTGAGCGCCCATCCTGCGACCCCGGAGACGAACAGCCCGGGAACGAGCACCAATGCCATGCTGTCTCGGTCCTCCTGCTCGACGCGGACCCTGGCGAGCTCGTTGAGCGCGCCCTCCAACTCGGCCTGGGCACTCTGCCGACGAGCCGCGAGTCCTCGTGACTCAAGCTCTTTCGCCTTGAGCGAGGCCTGAAGTCGGGCAATCTCCGCATCCTTCTTCGCGAGGTCCTGGCTGAGGTGCGTGATCTCCTCGGCGGTGCGAGCCATCCCCCTGTCAACGCCTTCGGCGACCGCGTCGCTCACTGTGTCCGTGGCCGCCCCGCATGCAGAGAGGGAAAGGCCAACCACCACGCACACGACCAGTCGGACTCCGCGAGATCGCCAGCGTCGGCGGCCTTCCAGGACCATTGCGGGATGATGACACACCGGTCGGCTCTTTCGTGGGCCGGCGGCGCGGGTCGTCTCCGGACAGTGGGACGACGACGCCCGCGCGTCTGGGTGGCCTGGCTGCCCCGACGTGATGTGCCGCCTCCTTGGCGCCACGCGTCGTGCCGAGCATGTTTGCTGGAGGACGGCAGCAGACGCATCGCCGCAGAAGCGGCGGCAGTGCGCCAAGGCGGCGCAGCGCAGAGCGCGCCACGGTCGTGCCGCGCTTGGGCCGATCGGACGCCGTGGTGTCTTGTGGACGGATGGACGCCATCGATCAGACCATCGCCCAGCCCGCTTCCAGCGCATCGGAGGACAGCGGGAACTTGCCAGAACGGGTACAAACTGCCCCGCGTACGTCCTGGTTCAAGGCGATCCCCGCCTCGACCATCCACACCGTCGCAGTGGTCGTCTCGGGGTCTGGCTCGTCGCCTGCCTCGCCATCGGCATCCTCGTCATGGTTCCCGGCGGCGACGACTTCAGCACGATCCAGACGCTGACCCGCGCCGAGGGCGAACTCAACACACGGTCGTACAGGAGCGCCTACGGCGGCGACGCGTACACCGGCATTCAGAACGCCGCCTCGGACACTGAGGCTGCTGTCGTCGACGGCGCGAACAGAACCGCGGAGCGCCTCGCCAACGTCGAGGAGTCGATCGTGACGGGCACCAATGCCCTGGGGGCGCAGATGATCTCCGTGACGCAGCAGACCAACATGATCCGCCTCGGACTCGGCGCCATCGTCATCTCCGTCGGCGCGCTCCCACTTGCTGTCGTGACGCGCAGGGCCTGACCTCGGTGCCGCCATCCATGCCCCGCGGCGGCGCCAGGTCTCACCTGCAGGTCACACGACGAATCAGAACTGGCGCCGATAGCCTAGTAGCGTTGGCCTTTCTGGGCGGCACGAGCGGCGTCGGACACGGCCCAACGTCGCGTTTGCCCGGTCTCCGATTTTCACCCTCTCCGGCGCGACAGTCGGCTCGCGCAGGACCCGCAGTTGCGACCGTCCCGACCTGCGTCGACGCGATCCGACAGGCGATCCCATCAGACTCGGAGTTGTCCATGCCGCTCTTCACCGTCGAAGGACGCGCCGTCCGTCACCTGCCAGCGGAACGCGGGACGGTGTACGTAGCGATCCGAGCACAGTCCGACGATCCGCAGTCCGCGCAGTTCGCAGCCAATCGCGCCTTCGGCACCGTCGTGGAGCTGGCCAAGGGAGCCGCCGCCGACGGCGCCGCGACCTGGTGGGGCGCGAACGGCGTCGTGCACTGGTCGGCCAAGGAGTGGCACAAACCCAAGCCGCATCTGGACGGGACGTACGTCGACCGTCACTTCGCAGGCGCCACGCTCCGAGTGAAGTTCGCCGACTTTGGACGTCTGCACACCTTCGTCACGTCCGCTGCCGCCGTGCCAGCCGTACGTGTGACGAGCATCGAGTGGGCCCTGACCGAGAACACGCGCGACGCCGCCGTCAGCACCACGCGAGTCGCGGCAGTGACGGACGCCCGTGCGCGCGCCGAGGCGTACGCGACGGCCGCCGGCTACACCTCGGTGGCCCTCGTGCATCTGTACGAGGAGCGGCTGCGGCCCGGACTGGGACACCGTGGAGAGGAGTCCGGCGTCGGAGCACGCAACGATGTGGCGAGCGCGGGAGACACTGGCGACCTCTCCCTCCACCCCGACCAGATCACTGTCACGACGGTCATCACGGCCGACTTCGAGGCAGAGTGACGGCTGTCGCCGGACTAGGAGCCCTCCGCGCACACGCTCCGATTCAGTCGGAACTGGACCTCGAGTTGCCCACGCCTGCCGAGGTCGAGAAGGACAGCGGCAAGGTGAGCACAAACCACCGAGCGTCGCGTTGATCGATCGATCGAGCAGATGATGGCGCTCGCCCTCGACCGCCACTTCGCGAACGACGTGGGTGAGCTTCTGGTTCGGTACCGTACGCCGCGTTGCTTCCGCGTCGAAAGGCCCCACGTGACCCACCACAAGACCATCGCCGTTCGCAGCGACGACCCCCAGCGGACCGACCTGGAGCGCGCGGGGTGGACGGTGGCCGGTGAATCCTGGGGTGCCCGCCTGCGCCTTGCGGAGCCGGGAACGTCGCAACGCGTTGCGGCCGAAGCGCGCCTGCACGACGCCGTCGCTGCCGCGCGCGCCCGTGGGTACGACGTCGTCGAGCTCGGGCCCGACGACGTCGCCGCCATCGCCGCGCTGGAGGCGTCCACCGAGCCCGACTACCCGTCGACGCCCTCGACAGCGCACTCCGCACCCGGGGCCCAGGATCTGAGGACGCTCTTCGCGCACGGGGTGCGGTTCTTCGGGGCTCGCACCGGCGACGGCGAGCTCGTCGCGGTCAGCACGATCGAACGTCGCGCCGACCGGGCCGAGACGGGGTTCACCTCGGTGCGCTCCGATCACCGCGGTCGGGGACTCGCCTACGCGGTCAAGGCCGCCGCGGTCCTCGCGCTGATCGCGGAGGGGTTCACGGTGTTCGGCACCGGCGGCGCTGCCGCGAACGCGGGCAGCCTCGCCATGAACCGCGGGCTCGGGTACGTCGTCGAGGAGCACTGGTACGACTACCGGGCGCCCGAACCGATCACGACCCGCCTGGGCTGAGGGAGTCTCGTGCGCATCGCCGTCCTCGACGACTACCAGATGGTCGCCCGCACGTACGCCGACTGGGACTCCCTCGGCGCCGACGTCGTCTTCCATTCCGAGCACCATGCCGACGCCGATGCGCTCGTGGCCGCGCTGGCCGGCGTGGACGTCGTCGTGGCGATGCGCGAGCGCACCACGTTCGACGCCGCGGTTCTCGCCCGCCTGCCCGACCTGCGTCTGCTCGTGACCACAGGCAGAGCCAACGCGGCGATCGACCTGGACGCCGCCCGCGCCCACGGCGTCGTCGTCGCGGGGACGGACTCGCCGTCGTCGGCCACGCCCGAGCACACCTGGGCGCTGATCCTGTCGCTGCTGCGGCACGTGCCTGAGGAGTCGGCCCGGATGCGGGCCGGGGGCTGGCAGCAGACCATCGGGACCGACCTGGACACGCGCACGCTCGGCGTCGTCGGGCTTGGGCGGCTGGGCGCACGCGTCGCGACGGTCGGGCAGGCGTTCGGCATGGATGTCGTCGCGTGGAGCCAGAACCTCGACCCGGCCACCGCGGCCCGGCATGGCGTGCGGGCCGTGGCCAAGGACGAGCTGTTCGCCACGGCAGACGTCGTGAGCGTCCACTACAAGCTGTCGCCGCGCAGCGTCGGGATCGTCGGGGCCGCGGAGCTCGCGTTGATGAAGCCCACCGCCTTTCTGGTCAACACCTCGCGTGGTCCGCTCGTCGACACCGACGCGCTGCTCGGGGCGTTGCACGACGGGCGCATCGCCGGGGCGGGGCTGGACGTGTACGACGCCGAGCCGCTCCCCGCCGACCACCCGCTACGGTCCGCGCCTCGCACCGTGCTCACCCCGCACCTGGGGTACGTCACCGACGGGACGTACCGGGTCTGGTTCCGGCAGGTGGTCGAGGACATCGCCGCCTGGGCTGCGGGGTCACCGATTCGCGTGCTCGGCGGCTGACCGCGCAGCGGGTCACGGTCACCGCGAGGGGCGTGCTGCGCGACAGCGCGGCGACGACTGCGGCGCCGTCGGCCCCTCGCCGGTGCGCCCCGTCAGCGGCCCGCGACAGCAAGACGCCCCGCCGTGTGGAGCGGCGGGGCGTCTCGATCCGCTGTCTCATCGGATCCCGCCGGCGGGTATCGCCCGCCGGAAGCCTGCACCGATCCTACGCGTCCGTCGCGGCGCCGCCCCAGCCGCGTGTCGCGGCGTCCAGCCCGCCGCTGCGCCAGCTCTCCCGCGGCCCGAGGTACGACGCGGCGGGCGGCGCCCCACGGGTAGACAAGGATCCGTTCGAGGATCAGCCCCGGTTCGAGCGGCGCGAGCGTGAGCTCGGTGACGTCCTCCGTGGTCGGGATCGTCGTCGTCGTGACGCGGATGTTGTCGAGGACGCCGGTCTCCCACACCGGGTCGGTGTGGAACGCGGTGTAGCCGGCGGGCACGGTGGTGACCACGCTGCGGTGCCCGCCGGTCTCCAGGGTCAGGCGCAGCGGTGTGTGTGCCCGCACGGGATTGACCGGCGTCGTCCACAACTCGACCGTGCACTCCCCCGCGGCCGGAGGGACGAAGCGGTAGGTGACGCTCGGCCGCAGGTCCGCCTCGGTGAAGCTCGCGGTGACGGGCCGTACCGTCACGCCCGTCCCGCTGCGCCCGTGGTCGGTGAGCGCGACGAACCGGGCGTCCGGCGTGGCCGTCGCCGACGCCGCGTGGTGGGCGTCGATCGCGACGACGCCGCGCCGGGCCAGGAACGTCGTCGGCGGCAGGTCTGCGCCTTCGGGGTAGGCGGCCGCGACGTCGAGCGCGACGGTCGTCGCGCCGTCGGAGACGAGCAGGCGTGCCGTGTGGACGCCCGGCCCGAGCCGGGGGCGGTCGCAGCGCAGCGTGATCTCGCCCTGCCCGGTGACGGTGCCCGACGTGGGCGTGACGGTCAGCCAGTCCGGCCGGTCGGGCGCCTCGACGGTGAAGTCGAGCGCGCCCGTGCCGTCGTTGGCGATCTCGATGGTGACCTCGTCGACGCCGGCGTCGAGGAAGTCGTCGACGACGACGGACGGCGTGCGGCCGTACTGCTGGTGCCAGGTCGCCGCGCCGTCGGGACGGGAGACGACCATGCGCGGGCCGCGCACGGGCTCGACCTGCATGCGCAGCGGGTAGCGGTTCCCGCTGTCGTTCCACTGCGTGAACCCGACGTGCTCGGCGAGCTCCATGCCGTGCCACTTGCCGCCCGCGAGCGCCGCGATCTCGCCGGTGAGCCGACGGTCGTTCTCGATGCAGTCGGTGACGTGTGCGGCGTAGTCGTTGGCGATCTTCTTGCCCTGGGCGGCGAAGTGGTGGTTCTTCGCGGCGAACAGGTGCATGCGCAGCAGGTTGAGGCTCGCACTGGCGGGCAGGTCGATCATCGAGCGGTAGGCCTCGCGGGCGGCCTCGGGCAGCGCGGCCAGGGCCTGGTCGCTGAGGTCCTGGATCCGGGCCGTCTCGGCGAGGAGGCGGTCGGCCTCGCCGTGGTGGGCGGGGTGGTAGACGGTGGCGTCGATCGCCTCGGGGCGGCGCAGGCCGTTGAGGCGCACGTAGCTGCGCAGCACGGCGGTGATGCGTTCGCGGGTCGGCGCGTCGGCCGTGGGGAAGGTCGCCGCGGTCCACGTGTCGGCCCACCGGGTGACGCTGTCCAGGTGGTGCGCGCCGTAGGTGTCCATGTCGTAGGCGAGTGCCATGAAGTGGGCGAGGGAGACCTCGTTGAACTTCAGGTCGCCGACGTTGACGACCCACGTGTCGCGGATGCCGAACTCGTACGCCTTGCTGAGCTGTTCCCACGTCTTCTCGAACGGCGTGGACGGCATCCACTCGTAGGACACGGGCTGGCCGTGGTAGTCGAAGTGGTAGTACAGGCCGAACCGGCGGCCCGCGAGCTCGGGGGTGGGCAGCGAGCGCACGAACCCGAAGTTGTCGTCGCACAGCATGAGGATGACGTCGTCGAGGCCGTCCCAGTCCGCGAGGCCCGCGACGTCGGCGCTGCCGTAGAAGTAGTCCTCGACCTCCTTGTAGAGGGCGAGCATCTGCGGTTCGCCGGGAGCGTGGGCCGCGCACAGCGCGCGCTGGGTGGTGATGACCTGGGTGAGCAGGTCGACGTTGGCCTGGATCGGGGAGTCGTCGCCGAGGATCGCCGAGTCGCGCTCGCCGCGCATGCCGATGGTGATCATGCGCCCGTGGCCGCCGCTGCGCCGCAGGCCGTCGGCCCAGTAGCGCGTGAGGCCCTCGGCGTTGGTGGTGAAGTCCCACGCCGATCCGTAGGCGGTGCCCTCCCCCGCGTCGTGCTCCCATTCTTCGCTCGCGCGCAGGCAGGGTTCGTGGTGCGAGGCACCGACGACGATGCCGTACAGGTCGGCGAGCTCCTCGGCCGCCTGGCCGGGGCCGTCGACGGCGAACGAGCTCGTCCACATGGCCGGCCACAGGTAGTTGCCGCGCAGGCGCAGCAGCAGCTCGAAGACGTGGTCGTACAGCTCGGCCGTGAACCCGCCGAACGTGCGGTGGGTCCAGGTGCCGAAGCACGGCCACTCGTCGTTGATGAAGAAGCCGCGGTAGCGGACGGAGGGCTGGCGGCTCACCTGCTCGACCTCGGGGCCGAGCGTCGCGTCGGGGCGTCGCTGCGGGGTGGCGTCGCCCCAGTAGTGCAGGGGCGAGACCCCGAGGTGTTCCGAGAGCGCGAACGCCCCGTAGATCGTCGCGCGCTTGTCGGCGCCGACGACGAGCAGGGCGGGGCCGTCGACGCCGGTGATCTGGAAGACCTCGTCCTTGCCGGCGATGGCGGCCGGGTCGAACTCGCCGCGCGCGGCGTAGGCGTCGGTCAGCGGCGAGCGCCCCAGCGTCGCGATCACGACGGCGGTCGTGCCGTCGTCGGGCAGGGTTGCCGACACGGCGGGCGTGACGCCGGTGACCGTGGCGAAGTCTCGGGCCACCGTCGCGGCGACGCGCCGGACGCCCTCGTGAGCCTCCGGCTCGACGACGAGGGTCACGCGTGAGGCGGGAATCGTTTGCACGGGACCTTATCGTCCCGCACCGCACGGCCGTCCCGCGACGGCTGGCGCACGGAGCGGTGAGTGTCGTGGGTCACCGCCGGGCGTGCGCGCGCTGTTCGCTCACAGCGAACCGGAACGTCACTCCGGATTACCGGAGCCACCCTCCAGGTTCTGCTCGGTAACGCTCCGAGGAATTGAGGTTCCGATGAGTCTCTCGACCCCCGAACTGACGCTCCCCCGCTGGCTCTCGTTCGTCGAGCCCGTGCTCACCTGGTACCAGCTGCGCCGCGACCTGGCCGCCCTCCGGGCCGAGGTTTCCGACGACGCCGACGGGCGCCGCGCCTGCCCCGCCTGAGCGGACGCCCCGCGGACTTCACCCGCTGAACCGTGGCCTCGATGTATCGGGAGCCACCCCCGGTCCCTCTCGTACTCCCATGCGCCTCCCGGCGCACGACCGGCTGCCGGCGCAGAGAGGACCCATCCCATGACCATCGTCACGACCCGCGAAGGCCGCGAGGCGCTCACCGCGGCCTGCACAGTCCACCTGCCGGGCGACCCGGGCTACGACGACGCCCGCGTCCCGTGGAACGTCGCCGTCGACCAGCGCCCCGCGGCCGTCGCCGAACCCGCCGACGCCGGAGAGGTCGCCGCCGTCGTGCGCGCCGCGCGCGTCGCGGGGCTGCGGGTCGCCCCGCAGAGCACCGGCCACAACGCCGCCCCGCTCGCCGCACGCGGGCTCGGCGACGTCGTGCTGGTGCGCCTGCACCGGTTGCGCGGCGTCACCGTCGACCCGGCCACGCGCATCGCGCGCGTGCTCGGCGGCTCGCTCGCGATCGACGTCGTCGACGCCGCTGCGGCCCACGGGCTGGCCGTGCTGCACGGGTCGGCGCCCGACGTCGGGTTCGCCGGGCTCGCCCTGGGCGGCGGCACGTTCCTGTACGGGCGCAAACTCGGCCTGACCGCCGGCAGCCTCACCGCCGTCGAGGTCGTGACCGCCTCGGGCGAGCTCGTGCGGGCGAGCGCCACCGAGAACCGCGACCTGTTCTGGGCGTTGCGCGGCGGCGGCGGCAGCTTCGGCATCGCCACCGCCCTCGAGGTCCGTCTCTTCCCGCTGCCCGACGTCCACGCCGGGCTCATGCTCTGGGACGTCGCACACGCCCGCGACGTCATCCGCGCGTGGGCGCGCTGGGCACCCGGCGCACCCGACGAGGTCACCACCGCCCTGCGCGTCCTGCGGGTGCCACCGCTGCCTGACGTGCCCGACCTGCTGCGGGGCCGCCACGTCGTCGTGCTCGACGGCGCGGTGCTCGACACCGACGAGCGTGCGGCGCAGCTCCTCGCGCCGCTGCGCGCCCTGGGACCCGAGGTCGACACGTTCGCGCGCGTGCCCGCCGCGGCCGTCGCCCGCCTGCACATGGACCCCGAAGGGCCCACGCCCTCGGTGTCCGCATCGGCCACCCTCGGCGCCCTGCCCGACGACGCCGTCGACGCCCTGCTCGGGGCCGCCGACCGCGCACCCGGGCTGCTCATGGTCGAGCTGCGCCAGCTCGGCGGCGCGCTGGCCCGCCCGGCCGAGGACGGCGGCGCCCTGCCCGCGCTGCCCGGGGCGTTCCTGGCGTTCGCGGTCGCCGTCGCGCCGACCCCCGACGACGTCCGGCGCGCCCACGGCCAGACCGAGAGCGTCGTGACGGCACTCGGGCCGTGGACCACCGGACGGCACTACCTCGGCTTCGCGGAGAACCCGATCGACCCGCGCACCGGGTACGACCCGCAGGCATGGGCGCTGCTGCAGGCCGTGCGCGCGAGCGTCGACCCCGACCGGCACGTCGTCGCGAACCATCCCGTGCCGTAGACGGCGGACGCGGCACCGCGCGGGGCGTCCGGACGCCGTCAGACAGGGCGCGAGGACGACCTCTCGATCACGGCGCGGTCCAGCGCCCACGTGCCGGCGAGCGCCACACCCAGCCACGGATGTCCGTGCCACCACAACCACCCGCCGACCCCGCCGAAGAGCAGCACCTCGATCACCACGCGCGCTGGCTCTGCGGGCCTGTGCGGCGCGCGCGGCGACAGCCACGCACCCCACGCGACACCCACCGCGACCGGCGCGAGACCCAGGGCCGGCCACCGCCACCAGTACCCGCGCGCGGCCGCCCACGCGCACCACGCGACTCCCGCCAGCAACGCCAGCTCGAGCGCGAACCGCACCAGCAGCGCGGCCCCCGCACCGCAGTACCGCGGACGTGGTCGACCGGAAGGTCCGGATCAGGCTGCCCCATTGCAGTCATGGCGCGACAGTACCGTGCGGCACCGCTGTCGGGGGGAACGTGTACGTTCGCCCCGGACCAGGCGCACCGGGCACACCCGGCGCCGTCGCGCAAAGGGGGACGGGCACGATGATGGGTGGGCACCACGCGGCGTCGGGGGCCGCGGCCTGGGTCGCGGTCACGGCGACCACGCCGCTGGCACTCGGCTGGTACCCGGTGTCCGACGTCGGCGTCGTCACGGGCGCGCTCGTGTGCGCGGGCGCCGCGCTGCTGCCCGACGCCGACCACCAGTCGGGCACGATCGCACGGTCGCTGCCTCCCGTCTCGCAGGCCGTGACCCGCGTGGTCGCCGCCGTCTCGGGCGGGCACCGTGGCGCCACGCACTCGCTGCTCGGTGTCGCCGCCTTCACCGCGATCGCGTGGGTCGCGGGCCAGGTGACCGTCAGCACGACGACGTTCGGGCAGGTGCTCGTCGGCCCCGGCATCATGGCCGTGCTGCTCATCGCGTTCGCACTGCGTGCGCTCAACCTCACGGGCGAGGGCCGCGTGTGGCCGTGGCTGGCGTCGCTCTCGCTCGCCGCGCTGGTCGCGGCGTACGCGCCCGAGGAGTGGTACTGGCTGCCGTTCTGCGTCGGCCTCGGCTCCCTCGTCCACCTGGTGGGTGACCTGCTCACGACCCACGGCGTCCCCCTGCTGTGGCCGCTGCGGGTCCGCTCTCCGCGCTGGGTGCGCCGCCATCGCGTGCTGCCGTTCGACGACGTCTGGCGCGCCGGCGGGAACCTCTCGGTCCCGCTGCTGGGCGACGCCGGGTCGTGGCGCGAGTGGCTCGTCATGTCGCCGGTGAGCGCGTACGCCGTCGTCGGGTGGCCTGGGCGGCACTGGACCTGCTCGGCGTCGACACGCTCGCCTGGTGGGACGCCGCGGCGTCATGGGCGACGACGACCGCGGGAGCCGTCCTCGGGGTCTGACACCCGGCCGGGACGAACGCCTGACGACGGGCGGCTACGGGCGGCTCGCTCGCGGGAGACGCCGAGAAATCGCTCGACCCCAGCACGACGCGCATGCCAGCATCGGCACCACAACGGCAACCGAGCACCCCGCTCATGCCCCATCCGATCCGTGAAGGGAGGCAGCCATGACCGTCGTCGCCCCTGCCCGCCTCCTGCAGCCTCGTCGCTGACCGACCGACGCGCCTCCGGGAGGCCGGGCACCGCAGCCCCGCACCTTCCCTCCCGAGGAGATCCCACCCATGTCCGTCCCGGACACCCCCGACCTGCCCGCACCCGGAACGCGCTGGTCCACGTGGGCCACCGTCGCCAAAGGACAGCGCGGCCCCCAGCCGTACCCCTCCTGGGTCGTCACCGACGCCGCCGCCCTCGACACCGAGCTCGGCATCCTCAAGACCGGCAAGGAGGCCGACGTCCACCTCGTCGAACGCGCCGTCCCTGACGACCCGGCGCGGTGGAGCCTGCTCGCCGCCAAGCGCTACCGCAGCCAGGAGCGCCGCGACTTCGACCGCGACGACTCCTACACCGAAGGCCGCAAGCTGCGCCGCACACGCGACCAGCGCGCCGCCGAGGACCGCAAGTCCGCCTACGGACGCTCCGTGCGGGCCGGGCACTGGGCGCACGCCGAGTTCGCCGCGCTGTGCGCGCTGTGGGAGGCGGGCGCACCCGTGCCCTACCCCGTGCAGCTCGACGGCACCGAGATCCTGCTCCAGTTCGTCGGCTCCCCCGGCGACGACGGCGCCTGGGTCGCCGCACCACGGCTCGCCCAGGTGCGGCCCCCGCGTGACGTCGTCGCCGGCTACCTCGAGCAGATTCGCGACGCGATGGGCGTGTTCGCGCGGCTCGGGTGGGCGCACGGCGACCTCTCGCCCTACAACGTGCTCGCCGACGGCGAGCGCCTCGTGGTCATCGACGTGCCACAGGTCGTGGACCTCGCGGCGAGCCCCTTCGCCGTCGAGTACCTGCACCGCGACTGCGTGAACATGTGTGCGTGGTTCGCCGCGCGCGGGGTCGAGGCCGATCCCGAGGAGCTGTTCGCGGACGTGTACGCGCAGGCGTGGTGAGATCACCTGGCGCCGCCCCTCAACGGAAGTCCCGCGAGCGCGTGGACACCGGCAGACGCAGCGGCGCCAGGTGCTCGGCCACGAAGTTCGTGGCACGGTCGGCCTTCTCCAACCGGCCGCGCACCACCATGGCCGGGGCGTCCCGCGCCACGGTGCGGAACCGCTGCCACAGCCCGGGCGAGCACACGACGTTGAGCAGGCCCGTCTCGTCCTCGATCGACAGGAACGTCACCCCGCCCGCGGTGCCCGGCCGCTGCCGGTGCGTGACCACACCGCCGACGGCGAAGCGACGCCCGTGCTCGCCCCCGACCGCCTCGGCCACCGTGACCACCCCCGCGCTCCGCAGGGTGTCGCGTACCAGCTCGACGGGCGAGAGGCCCGGCGTGATCCCCGTCGCCCACGCGTCCGCGACCGCCGTCTCCACCTCGGTCATGCCCGGCAGCGTGGGCGCGGCCACGCCCACCGAGACGCCCTCCAGCGTGTCCGGCCCCTCCTGGCCGAGAGCGCCCGCCGCCCACAGCGCCTCCCTGCGGCTCACGCCCAGGCAGTCGGTGGCCCCGGCCGTGGCGAGCGCCTCGAGCTGCGCCGTCGCCAGGTCCACGCGGCGCACCAGGTCGCGCAGGTCACGGAACGGGCCGTGCGCCTCGCGCTCGGCGACGATCGCCTCGGCCGTGTCCTTGCCGAGGCCACGCACCTGCACGAGCCCCTGGCGGACGGCGAGGCCCAGGTCGGCCTCCGGCCCGTAGGACGGGTGGGAACGCGGCAGCGGTGTGGTCACGTGCGCGGGCCCCTGGGCGTCCCCGGGTGCTGGACCGTCCCCGCCCGGAGGGTTCGCCAGCCGCTCGACGCCCGCGAGCGCCGCCGACGCGTTGAGGTCGGGTCGCAGCACCGTCACGCCGTGGCGGCGGGCGTCGGCGGCCAGGGTCTGAGGCGAGTAGAAGCCCATCGGCTGTGCGGCCAGCAGGCCCGCGTAGAACGCGGCCGGGTGGTGCACCTTCAGCCAGCTCGACGCGTACACGAGGTAGGCGAACGAGTAGGCGTGCGACTCGGGGAAGCCGAAGTCGGCGAACGCCTTGAGCTTGTCGTAGATCTGCTCCTGCACGTCAGGAGGGACCCCGTTCGCCGTCATCCCTTGCATCAGCCGCTCGCGCAGCGCCTCCATCCGCTCGACCGACCGTTTGGACCCCATGGCCCGCCGCAGCCGGTCGGACTCGGCGGGCGTGAACCCGGCGACGTCGATCGCCATCTGCATGAGCTGTTCCTGGAACAGCGGGACCCCGAGCGTGCGCTTGAGCGAGTTCTCCAGCAGCGGGTGCGGGTAGGTGACCGCCTGCCGGCCGTTGCGGCGCTCGATGAACGGGTGGACCGAGCCGCCCTGGATCGGGCCGGGGCGGATGAGCGCGACCTCGACGACGATGTCGTAGAAGTTCTGCGGCCGCAGGCGCGGCAGCGTCGCCATCTGCGCGCGCGACTCGACCTGGAACACCCCGACCGTGTCCGCGGCGCACAGCAGCGCGTAGACCGCGGGGTCCTCGTCGGGCAGGTCGTGCAGGTGCAGCCGTTCGCCCGTCCGCGCCTCGATGCCCTCGAAGGCGTACCGGATCGCGGTGAGCATGCCGAGCCCGAGCAGGTCGAACTTGACGAGTCCCGCGTCGGCGCAGTCCTCCTTGTCCCACTGGAGCACGGTGCGCCCCTCCATGCGCGCCCACTCGACGGGGCACACCTCGATCACGGGCCGGTCGCACATGACCATGCCACCCGAGTGGATGCCGAGGTGCCGGGGCAGGCGCAGGAAGCGTTCGGCGAGGTCGATGACGTGCTCGGGAATGTCGCCGGTGTCGGCCGACGACGGGGGGCGGCGGACGGGGACGACGTCGTGGGGGTCGTCGGAACGGGTGGTTTGGGACCCCGTGGCACCGGACCGCGCGGCACCGGCTCGGGCAGCGCTGGTCCCGGCGTCGTCGGGGTGCGTGCCGCCGGGGTGCACCACCGGACGGGCCGGTGGGCGGTCCGGGTGGCGGTGAGCGCGGTCACGGTCGGCGTCGTCGGCGAGCGGGTCACGGACGTGGCCGAGGCTCGGTGACCACTCGCGCCGCCCCAGACGGCGGCGCCCCGGGCGTCCTTCGCGGCAGCCCGGGTCACCACCGTGGGCTCGACCTTGGGGTTGTCCCGCAGCGACCCCCACCGCTCGATCGACTTGGACCACGCGTCCTGCTGCCCGACGTCGTAGCCGAGCGCGCGGGCGGCGTCGCGCACCGCGGAGCGCGGACGGTAGGAGATGACGTTGGCGACCTGGGCGGCGTGCGTGCGCCCGAACCTCTCGTAGACGTGCTGGATGACCTCCTCGCGACGCACCGACTCGATGTCGACGTCGATGTCGGGCGGGCCGTCACGCTCGGGCGCCAGGAACCGTTCGAACAGCAGGCCGTGCTTGACGGCGTCGACCGCGGTGATGCCCAGGGCGAAGCAGACGGCGGAGTTGGCCGCGCTCCCCCGCCCCTGCGCGAGGATCCCGTTCCGGTGGCAGAACGTGACCAGGTCGTAGACCACGAGGAAGTAGCCGGAGAAGTGCAGCTTCTCGATGACGGCGAGCTCGTGGTCGAGCTGAGCCCACGCCCCGGGGATCCGCTCGGCCTCGCGCGGCCCGTACCTGTCGACCGCGCCGCGCCGCACGAGCTCACGCAGCCACGAGGCCTCGTCGTGACCCTCGGGGACCGGGTACGGCGGCAGGTCCGGGGCGACGAGGCCGAGGTCGAACACGCACTCGTCCGCGAGCCGTGCGGCGGTGGGCACGGCCTGCGGGTGGCGGTGGTGCAGGTGGGTCATCTCGGCGGCCGAGTGCAGGTGGGCCGTGGGTGCGCCCGGCAGCCAGCCGTCCATCGCCTCGAGGCTGGTGGTCGCCCGCACCGCCGCGAGCGCGTTCGCGAGGGTCGCGTCGCTGGGGCGCGCGTAGTGCGCGTTGGAGGTGGCCACGAGCGGCAGCCGGGCCTCGCGCGCGAGGTCTGCGAGCGCATCGTGCAGACCGGAGTCGCGGGGGTCGCCGGTCGCGGTGATCTCGACGGCGACGTTGTCGTGGCCGAACAGCGCCGTGAGCCGATCGAGCTCGCGACGGGCCGCGTCGCGGCCACCGGCGGCGAGCGCGCGCCGCACGGCGCCCTTGCGGCACCCGGTGAGCACCAGCCACTCGCCGGCCGCCTGCTCCCCAGGTGCTCCAGGTGGTAGGTCGCCTTGCCCTTGACTCCCGCATCGAGGTGAGCGGTGGCGATCGCGCTCGACAGCCGCCCGTAGCCTTCGGCTCCGCGCGCGAGCACCAGCAGGTGATCGGCGCGCGGGTCGGGCACACCCGTGGGCGGGTCGAGCACCGGTCCCGCCCCGGAGGGAACCGGCAGGTGCAGCTCGGCTCCGAACGCGGTCGCGACCCCGACGGCTGCCGCCGCCTGCGAGTGGCGCACGACGCCGTACAAGCCGTCGTGGTCGGTGACCGCGAGCGCGCCCAGCCCGAGGCGCGCGGCCTCGGCGACGAGCTCCTCCGGGTGCGAGGCGCCGTCGAGGAAGCTGAAGCTCGAGTGCGCGTGCAGCTCGGCATAGCGGGGTGACGGCTCAGTCATAGACGGCCTCCACCTGCCAGACGCCGCCGCTGGCGGCGAGCAGCAGCCCGCGCCCGTCGTCGAGCACCACCTGGATCAGCACCCGTGGCTGCCCGTCGTCCTCCCACCACCGCTCCAGCACCGGCCAGGGACCGGCCCAGGCGACCACCCTGCCCCGGTCCCCGGTCCCTCCCCGGCCTCCGCCGGCCCCGGGTCCGCCGGCCGCGATCGCGGCCGGGGTGCGAGGAGATGGAGGCGGGGGTGGGGTGGATCGGGGTGCCGTGGGCGTCGAGGACGTCGACACGCAGCGGAGGGGCGACCAGGGTGGCCGGGGCCGGGGCCGGGAGCGCGCCCGGCCACGGGAGCGCCGCATCGCGGGCGGGGGGCGCCTGCTCACCGAACGGGACCAGGTGGACGCGGTCACGCGGGTCACGCCCGCCCTGCACCGTGGCCGTGAGCACGGCGTCGCCGCCCAGCAGACCCTGGACGCGCCCCAGCGCGCGGCGGGCGCGCACGTCACCGCCCGCGTCCGCTCCCCACAGGCTCGGTTGGTGCGTTCCTGCGGGCACGACCTCCTCCGCTGCGAGCGCCAGGTGCACGATCGGAGCGGGTGCCGCGTCGCCCTCGTTCCCGCGCCGCGCCGTCGCGGCGGTCAGCCAGCCCTCGAGCTGCCAGCGCACCCGGTCGGTGATGCGTGCGGCGCTCAGACCCCCCGTCGCCGCGTCGTCGGTACGCCACACCCGTTCGAGCGTCGCCTCCTGCGTGCGGGCCGTGATGCGCAACCGCCCGCACGCCAGCCCACGCCGGGTCAGCAGCTCGTACAGCTCCTCGGCCAGGCGGCGGGCGGCGAAGGTCGCGACGTCGACGCGCAGCGCAGGCGGGTCCAGCTCCGCCCCGACGGCGAGGTCCTCCTCGGGACGGCGACGCGCCGGCGGGCGCAGATCCTCGCCGCACGCCAGGCGCTGCGCCCACACGCCCAGGCCGCCGAACCGCCCGCTCACGCTCTGCGGTGGCAGCCCTGCCAGATCGCCCAGGGTGCGCACGCCAAGCCTCCACCACAGGTCGACGGCGGCGCGCACCGCGGTGACGGAGCCCGGGTCGGTGACGGCGTGCAGCAGCCCGGCCGCCGGGTAGGGCGCGAGGAAGTCACGTGATCCGCGGGCGGGCACGACGGCGTCGGCACGCGCCGCCAGGATGGCCGCGAGGATGCCGTCGGCCACGCCGACCTGCGCCTCGAACCCGGCCTCGGACACCGCCTCGACCAGGGCACGCGCCAGGTCCTCCTCGGAGCCGTGGAAGCGCGCCGGGCCGTCGGCGGGCAGCAGCAGGAGCCCCGGCCGGGCCACCTCCACGCCCGCGACCACGGTCTCGGCGGCCGCGGCGACCGGCTCGAACTCGCGCACGTCGCGGACGTCGTCGGCGGGCAGCAGCACCAGCCCGGGGCAGCGTTCCTGCGCGACCCGGCGGCGCATCCCACGGCGCACCCCCGCCGAGCGCGCCACCGCCGACGTCGCGACCACGCCCTGGTGCGCGAGCACCGCGGCCGGGACGTGCGCGTCGACGCCCGCGACGGCCATCGCCGCGACGACCGGCCAGTCGGGGACCCACAGGACGGCGGTGCGCACCGGTCCCCCGGTCGGCGCAGGCGCGGGTACGAGGGCGGGCGAGCCTTGCGCCACCGGCACGGGCGGCGCTCCGGTCATGCGACCACCTGCAGCCCGCCGACCGGGGACGCCGCCGGCGCGGGCTCGGCAGCCGCAGGGCCCGGCACCTCAGCCCCCGCCGGCCCCCCGGCCCGCACACCCGCAGACGAGCTCACCGCCGCACCCGGCACCGCCTCCCTGGCCACCACCGGGACCTCCACGTCCAGCTCGACCGGTCTGCCCGCCGCGCCGCGCCCGGTGCGCCGCACGCGCACGCTCCGCCGTTGCAACCAACCAGCCCCGGCGTCGACCCCCCACCACGTTCCGGCGCACACGTCGAGGGCCACGAGCGCTCCGGGCCACGGCACCGTCGAGGCGATGACGGCCCCGCGTTCGCGGGCACGGGCGGCCAGACGGCGCCGGTCGGGGTCGAGCAGCGCCGCACGCGGCCCTGCCACCACCACGTCCATGCCGTCGAGCAGCGCGGCGACCACCGCAGGGGCGTCCGGTCCCGGGTCCGGCACCAGCGCGACACGTTCGAGCGCCAGGCCCGCGTCGGACGCGGCGAGCATGCTCGCCGCGGGCGCTCCGACGAACGCGACCCACGCCCCGTCGCGCGAGGCCGCTGCGAGCATCCCGAGCAGCAGCGACATCGACCCGTGCACGGCGATCACCCCGCCCGGCGTCAGCACGCCGTCGGGCAGCAGCGCGGCCAGCCGCGGATCGACCGGCAGCCCACGCGCCACGCCGAGGCCCGGAGCCGCGGAGGGCCTGCGGACGTGCGCGGCCGGCGCCCGCACCGGGCCAGGCGACGGGCGCCGGACCCCGGTGCGCTGCTCGGCCGCGGCGAGCGCGGCACGCGCATGCGCCCAGCGGCCCGTGCCGCCCGCGGCTTCCCCGGAGCGGGCATGATCGTCGGTGACGGCGACGCTCATGGGACCCCCTCTCCCCGCGGGCGGCACCGGCTCGTCCAAGCCGCGCCTGCCAGAACCGTGTCGAGCCTGCGAGCCTCGCCCGCAGGCTGACGCACATGGCCGCGCCGAACAGGTGTTCGAACACGTGTTCTAGTCAACGCTGCCGCGGAGGCTCTGTCAACAGGGTGGCGAGCGTCGACCCCCACGGGGCAGGATGACGGCATGTCACTCGAGCGCCCGTACCCCCCGGACCCCTACTCGCTCCTTCCCCACGCCCCCTCGTTCGCACTGACCAGCCCGGACGTCACCGACGGGCAGCGCCTCGACACCGCCTTCACGGTCGACGGCGAGAACGCCTCGCCCGCCCTCGCCTGGTCGGGCTTCCCGGAGGGCACGCAGTCCTTCGTGGTGAGCGCCTTCGACCCGGACGCGCCGACGCCCTCGGGGTACTGGCACTGGAACGCGGTCGACATCCCCGCGACGACGACGTCGCTGCCCCGCGGCGCGGGGGCCCTGGGCGGCGCCGCGCTCCCCGCGGGCGCCTACCACGTGCGCAACGACGGCGGCGAGCCCGGATACATGGGCGCCGCCCCGCCGCCCGGCGACCACGAGCACCGCTACTTCTTCGCGGTGCACGCCCTCGACGTCCCGCGACTCGGCGTCGGGCCGGAGGCGTCGAACGCCGCCGTCGCGTTCAACGTCGTGTTCCACACGCTCGCGCGCGCCGTCATCGTCGGCACCTACCAGAGGTGACGCTCCCGACCCTCGGCGACCTGGGCTGAACGCCCCGGGCCGCGGCCCCCGTCGCCGGCCCCGTCGTCTGCCCCGCACCCGGGGCTCGCCTGGCGTGCTGCTCGCAGTCCGCGGACTGCGAGCAGCACGCCTGGCGGGCGGCCGGCGCGACCCTTCGCCACCACCGCCGCACCCACCCGTCACGACCGGCTTCGCAGCCTCCGGGTCCCCCTGCTCCCACGGTTCACGGAATGGTGAACCCTGTCCGCGCCCACGCCCCGTACCGCCCTGTGGCCGGGTCCGCGTAGCGCACCGCCACCGTGTGGGGTCCCGGGCGGAGTCCGATGAGCGCCCGGACGGTCGTTCCTCCCAGCACGGCGTGGGGGTAACCGGTGACCAGCCCGTCCACGGACACGTGGACCACGGTCCCCGGCACCGCCGTGAACGTGACGGTGGGCGACGGGACGACGGAGACGGCCTCCACGGTCGGCGTCTTGATGTCGAGGGGTTCGGCGATCGGCGCGGACGGCGATCGCCGTCCGTCGACCTCCTGGTACGCGGCGACGACGGGGGGCGCGGCGGGCGCCACGTCGAACGCCAGCGTGGCCGACCAGCCGCCGTGAGCGTCCGCCGTCGTCCGCGCCACGGGCACGCCGTCGGCGACGACGGTCACGCTGGCGCCCGGATCGGCAGTGCCGCGGACCTCGGGCAGGTAGAGGCTCTGCGTCACCCCGTCGACATGTGGCGCCTGGAGAGGTTCGGGCGACGGCTGTGGCGCAGCGGTCCCCGGGTCCTTCGGAGTGCCGTCGGCGTCGCGGGCAGGCAACGCCATGTCCTCCGCCGACGGCAAGATCGCACCGGCGCGATCCGTTGAGCGGTCTTGGTCGCCGGGTCCCGCGGACGCGGAAGGCGTCGCGGTTCCAGGCCGCGTGTCAGGGTCGGCCAGGTCGCTCAGGCCCTCGGGCACAAGCACCGCCCCCGCAGGACCGGGGTCCCCACCGGGGACCGTCGGCGGGTCATCAGACGCATCCCCGTCGTCCTCCGCGGCAGGCGCCCGCTCCGGCAGCGCCATCGCGGCGGGGTCCTTCTGAGGCTGCTCGCCACCCAGGCTGCGCCACACGGCCCAGCCGGCGGTCAGGCCGAGCGCCGTCGCGAGCACCAGCGCGGCCACCTTCGCCCCTGGCCCGGCATGGGTCGGCCTCAACCGCCCCGGACCGCGGGAGACGCCGCCCGCACCCTCCCCGGCGCCGGAAGGAGCCGGCCGCGCCGCCGGGGCGGGGACGGAGGCCGAGAAGCCCGCCCCAGCCATCCCCTCGAAGGCGCCGGCCAGGCCCGGCCCGAGGATCAGCGGCACGAGAACGGCGCGCAGCCGGTCCGCGACGTCGTCGAGCTCCTCGACGAGGATCGAGCAGCGCAGGCAGACCTTCAGGTGGTCTTCGAGCCGGTCGACCTCAGCCGTGCACAGCTGACCGCGCTTGTACGCGCCCAGCTGCGCGACAGAGGTCTGGCACCCTTCGTCGATACCCGCCGTCGACACATGGGCCTGGATCCAGGCCACGCGCAGCGCCTCGCGTGCGCGGTAGGCCAGCGCGGCGGCCGCGTTCGCGGACAGGCCCAGATACCGGCCCGCCTCGCGGGGCGGCATTCCCTCGACCGACGTGTACCAGAGGATGGTGCGCCACTCGGTGCGCAGGCTGCGGAAGGCACGTCCGGTGATCGTCCGGTCCAGTACGGCGTCGTCGAAGACCGACTCCGGGTCGACGACGTCGATCAGGTCGTCGAGCGTGTCGGACGCCGCCAGGTCGCGTGTCCAGTTCACCGAGAGGTTGCGGATCGTGGCGTAGAGATACGGGCGGAACCCTTCTCGTGGGCCGCATCCTCGGCGGATTGCGGACAGGATCCGAGCGAATGCCTCCTGGACCATGTCGTCCGGGTCGTAGCGCCGCGTGATCTTGGCTGCCGCGCGCAGCCCCGCACCATGGTGCCGGTCCCACAGCTCGCAGTATGCGCCGGTGTCTCCAAGGCGAACTCGGTCCACGAGCTCGGCG
The DNA here is from genome assembly GCF_004135345.1 of Xylanimonas allomyrinae. Taxonomy (NCBI): domain Bacteria; kingdom Bacillati; phylum Actinomycetota; class Actinomycetes; order Micrococcales; family Promicromonosporaceae; genus Xylanimonas; species Xylanimonas allomyrinae. The sequence continues at coordinate 729,434 of NZ_CP035495.1, read as the reverse complement.
TCGGACAACGCCGTGGGGTCGTCGGCTTGCTCCGCGTGGGCCGCCAGTGCCATCGCAGGTTCCCTCTCCTTCATGCCGCCGGTCCCGATCGGCGGCGCTTGTCAGCAGCACCTGATCCCGCTGCGGGGCCCGGTCACCGGGTCGTCACGACTGCCGGTGACCGGGCCTCGCGGGCTGCGCTCTACAGGCGGCGGCGGGCGCGGGTCGCCGCGATCAGGAGCACGCCCGCTCCCAGCAGGACGACGACCGCGGCGGACGCGACACCGATCTCGGCGCCGGTGCGCGGCAACCAGGACGCGTGCGCATGCTCGACGACCTCGTTCGAGGGGGCGGGCGGCGCGGACGGCACGCCGACCGCAGGCGTCGGCTCAGGGGTGTCGACAGGGTGTGTCGTGTCGGCCTCCGGCGGGGTGATCGGGTCGGTCCCCGGGGGTGTGGCCGACGACACCGCGACGTTGACCAGGCTCGTGTCGGGGCAGTCGGCGTCCACGGTGACGGTGTAGGTCACCGTGACGGTCTCGCCCACCTCGAGGACCCCGGTCCAGACCAGGCCGGTCGCGCTGACGGCCGTCGTTCCCGCGGTGCGGGCTGCGCCGTCGGATCCGGTGACGGTCGCGACGGGGTCACCGTCCAGGCTCGCGTGGTCCAGGACGTGAGCGAGGTCGTCGGTGATGGTCACCGGGTCGAGCCGGGTCGCGCCGGTGTTGGTCCCGGTCAGCGTGTAGGTGACCTTCTCCCCCGGGCGCACGCTCGTCCCGTCGGCCGGGTCCGCGGTCTTGGTGAGCTCGTACCCGGGCACCGGGTGGGTGGTCTCCTGCTCGGGCGGGACGATCTCGGTGCCGGACGGAGGCACGGCCGTCGACCTCGCCAGGTTGCGCAGGGTTGCGCCCTCGCTCCCGGCGTTGACCACCACCGCGTAGGTGACGTGGACCACCTGGCCCGGATCGAGCCGTCCGGTCCACGACAGCGTCGTGCCGTTCACGACCGGGGCGGGCTGCGCGCCCGCACCGTCGACGGTCGCGACCACCGAGCCGTCGACCAGGCCGGCGTGCGCGAGCACGGCCGACAGGTCGTCGGTGATGGTCACCTCGAGCGGAGTGCCGCCCGTGTTCGTGCCCGTCAGCGTGTAGGTCACGGTGTCGCCCGGCGCCACCGCGGTGCCCGACGCCGGGTCGGCGGTCTTGGCGAACGTGTAGTCGCTTGCCGCGAACAGGGCGATGTCCAGCGTGAGGTTGGTGAAGTCGTCCGTGGTGAGCGCGGAGAAACGCATGCTTGCGGTGTTGTCGCCCAGCGGCTCCTTGCCGGTGATCGTGTCGCCGTCGACGGCGGCGCTCAGCGTGATCGGCGCCGTCACCACGGAGTAGGGCGTCGCGCCGGGGCCGGAGTCCGCGACGCCGTTGTGCCCCTGCTGCTCGTTGAGGTCCCCGTTCGGGTCCTCCTCAGGATCCGGGTAGGCGCGCAGGCCCGCGAGCGGTCCTCCCGCGGCGAACTGTGACGCCGGGATCCGCACGTAGTAGCTGCCCTGCGGCAGGTCGTCGACCACCCACCGGCCGTTCTCGTCGGTCGTGCTCGTGGCGACCAGGGTGTCGTCGCCGTCGTACACCTCGACCACGACGCCGGCCGGAGCGGGCAGGTCCACGCCCGGGGTGTAGACCCCGTCGTCATCCGTCTCGATCCAGACCAGGTCGCCGAGGCTGAACCCGAGCACACGCACCGTCGTCTGGTTCGAGGCCAGCATCTGGTACCTCGAACCGTTCATGAGCGTGTCGGAGAACGCGGTGAACCGGTTGGCGTACAGGTCGCCGGCCCGGTTGCCGGCCTGCTGTGTCGTGTAGGTGATGGTCAGGCCTGAGGCCGACGGGTCTGCCGTTGTCGCCAGGTTCTGCCCCGCGACGAACTTGACCGCCGTCGCGTCAGTGGTGAACTCGGTGGTCCAGATGGCTGGATCCGTGTCGTCGTTGAGCGACTGCGGAACCTGCGCCGCAGGGACCGTCGTGTAGAAGAACGTGCCGCTCAGCGGCGTCGTGCCGTCGAACTCGAACGCCTGCGGCGGCGCGGCCAGCGTGTTCGTCCCGGAGTACGCCGACTCCGGAGAACGATTGACGCGGGCGTTGCCCGAGGCGTCCCCGTTGTAGGCCAGCACGTCGATCAGCGTGGGCGCGGCGATCGGCAGCGTCGCGGAGAAGTTCTTGAGCCGCAGCGTGTAGGCCTGCTGACCGTCCTGCAGGTCGAGCGTGTGATCCACGGTCTTCTTCAGCTGAACCTCACCTGTCTGCGCCAGGCGCACGGTGTGGGTGTCGGTGTGCGTCGCGCGCGGGACGACCCCGGAGGCCGTGATCGTGGCCGTGTTGACCAGCGTGGTGCCGTTGGGCGCGAGCGGGTCGGTACCCGTGACCACCCGCAACGGAGTGATCGCCTCGTTCGGGGTCCGCCGCCCCAGCGTCCACGTGAGCGTCGTGGTGCCGTCGGCGTTGACGTGATAGGTCGACGCCGGCGTACCGCCCGCCACGGCGGCCGTAGCCGCGTCGTCGTACGTCACGAAGGCGGGCAAGGTGTCGGTCACCACGACGTCGCTGATCGGCGCGGGGGCGTCGGACGTCGCCGACAAGGTCGGGGTGATCTCCCAGACCACCGGTCGTCCGGCGATCGCCGAGCCGGTGACCCCGACGTCGGCGACCCCGGTGGCCTGGACGCCGCCGACGTCGGCGGCGATCGTCCGCTTGGTCAGCCGCATCGTCGCCAGCGTGACGGTCCAGCGGTCACCCTGGCTGCTGGTCGACTCCGCGTTTCGCGCGATGCCGTCGGTCGTGCCGGCGCCCGGAATGTAGCTGGAGGCGTTCCAGTCCGGCTGCCATTCGTCGCTGCGCACCCGGCCGAAGTTCGCGAAGACGGTGCCGCCCGGGATGGCCTGGCCGTCGTGCGGTCCGCCGTGGAACGTCTCGCGCTGCTCGAACGCGAGCCACCACGCGAACTTGAGGCCCGGCTCGATGACGAAGCCGTCTTTCGCGCTCATCCGAGCGACGTTCACCTCGTCGATACCGCCGGGCACAGCGTTCGGATCGGACTTCCACTGATCCTCGGGGACTTGCGCGCAGCTCACGGCCTTCTGCGCGGTCCAGTCCCCCTTCCAACGGTTGTTCAGGGCGTCGAAGCTGCCGGTGTCCGGGTCGTTGCCGGTCAGGTCGACGTGCGCGTACTCGACGACGAAGTTGTCGTTGAACGCCTGGTTCACCGCCACGCTGCCACCGCTGCGCAGGACGTAGGAGTACCGGTCGTCGGCGAGGCTCCGCATCGCCGTCTTCCCGGTGGTGGCGTTCAGCGGGGCGAGCGTGGCCATCGAGTTGTCGAAGACGTCACACTGCTGGACGTTGGTCAGCGGGGTACTCGAGCCGGCTGTCACCGTCATGTCGGTGGTGTGGACCTCCCCGGGCTGGACGAGCGCGGCGCCGTCGTGGTTGGCCTGGGCCTCCGGCAGCAGCGCGAACGAGTAGCTCCACGGCGTGGTGTTGTCGAGGAAGTACTTCGCCCAGGTCGGAGCGGTGGGCGACGGCGTCGACGGTGTGACGGTCACGGTCTTGGGCCCCGCGACGTTGTTGCTCCGCTCGGCGGCGGAATCCGGCATGAGGTCGCAGTTGTCCACCCCGTCGTCGGCCGGCCCGACCTCGCAGTAGCCGGGCTCCTCGCCCGCGCCGTAGTTGCTCGTCCCCGACGCACCCACGGGGTCGAAGCCTCCGACCCGGTTGTAGAACGTGAGCGAGCCGGAGCCGTCGTCTGCCGCTCCCGTGGCGCGGTCGATCTCCGAGACGGGGACACGCACGGTGACGAGGTACGAGGCGACGTAGAACGGCCCGGCCGAGAGGTCGGCGCCCTTGACCGTCTGGGTCGGGTAGCGCGACGCGGAGGTGTCGATGCCCGAGAGCGTCAGCGTGTACGGCTCGTCCGACCCGCTGGGGCGCGATGTCGCGCAGGTCCCCGAGCCCGCGACCGTGTTCGCGGTCGTCGCGGTTCCGGTCAGCGCACCCCACACGGGCACCGCGGTGTTGTTGAGGTTGCTCGGCGTGACCGGCGCACAGGTCGAGATCTCGTACTTCAGGTCCGGAACCACCGTGCCCGACTCGCCGGTCTGGCCGTCGCCGTACGTCGCCCAGAACGCGTCCTGCACCGTGATCGGCTGCGAGAACGCCTCCGCGCCGCCCGCACGGTCGGTCGAGATGGTGACGACGTAGGTGAGCGTGTAGACGCTCGTGCTCGCCACCCCGTTGAAGGTCACGTTGGTCGGCCCGGTTGCGGTGATCGCTCCCCACTTGGCGATGTCGTAGTGCGGAGCCGCTGTGATCGTGAACGGCCCGTACTCCCCCGCGTCGGACGGCCGGGCCACGGCCACGCCGTCCGCGCCGGTCGCGTAGGCGCGCGCGCTGGTCGAGAACTGCGCGCCGGAGGTCGAGTTGCCCGAGACCCAGATGCTGGTCGGCAGGAGAATCGCGGCACGGTCCTCGCCCATGTCACCGAGGCCGCACGTCAGCACCACGCTCTTCGTCCCGGCAGGCGGGTCGGTGCGCGGCGCGATCGCCGTGCCCGACGGCCGAGCCACGATCGTGGCGGACGCGCAGATGGGCGGGACCTCGGCGAAGTTGGCGACCGCCCCGTCACCCAGGGTGATCGTCTGCTCGAGCGTCGCGTCGGGGAGAGTGTCCGACACCGCCACGTTGTGCGCTGCGGTCAACGACCAGTTGAGCGAGACCACGTCTCCGGTCCGGACCACGGCATCAGCCTGTGACACGTCGTTGCCGACGCCCTCGGCCGCGTCGAACGGCGTCGTGCCCGTGTAGAGCGACTTGCCTTGATACCCGACCGGGTCGTTGGCGAGCGCGAGGTCGAACCCCCATGCCGGGTACACCAGGGCGTTCAGCACGATCGACCCGCCGGCCTCGAACGTGGCCGACTTCGCCTGCTGCGCCTCGTCGGGCACCGGCGTGAACGCGTTGCTCTTCCCCGGGGGCGACGTTGCGTAGACGTCTCCCCCCACACCGTCGACGTCGATCGTCACGGTGTACGGGCCGGGCGACGCCGTGTAGTCGCCTTCCGGGAACGCCCAGGTCCCGTCCGCAGCCGTCGTCGTCGTCCACCCCGGATGCTGCGGATCGGTGCCACGCAGCACGACGGCCACCCCGGCCAGGGGCGCGTCCGACGCGCCGGCCATGGGGGACGCCGCGCCGACGGCGCCGTCGTTGTTCGCGTCCACGATCACCACGCCTGAGGCGAAGGCAGCTGCCAGATCGTCGGCACCCGCGGCTGGCACCACCAGCGGAGTCAGCACGACCGCGAGCCCTCCGATGCCCGCCATGATCTTGCGGCACAGGGCTCCGCGTCGGCGACGTGATCGGGTGTGCACCGTCACATGTCTCGCGTTGTTCCGGCTGTAGTTCATGTTCCTGCTCCTGACGCGCTTCCCCGTCGCCGCGCACCGCACGCGGGCAACCGTGGTTTCCCGACATGACCCGGCGACGACGCGGTCGTGACGACCGTTGACGGCCAACCGACATCGCGTCAGGCCGTGAGTGTTGCTCCCCCGCGACAGGGGATCTCACGGATGATTCGGATGGCCGACGTCATTGCAGGTCAGGAGCCCGGTTGCACGCGCCGGTCGGCCTTGAGGCCAAGCGCGGGCTTCTCTGCAGCAATTGCGACGAACAGTTGAACTATAGGAATGTGTCGCGCTCCGACCGGTCGCGTGGCACGCAGAGTCCCCTCTGCTACCGGGTGGGCGTGCCCGTACCGGGGGCCTCGCCGGCTCGGCACGTCGGCGAGCAGCGCGATCGTGCCGGTGGACGGCCTGCGGGCGGTCGGGCGCCGACGGCGCCGCGACCTCAGATCTCGGCCTTGCCTCGCCGCCAGTAGCCCATGAACGCGACAGCCTTGCGGTCGACGCCGCGCTCGCCGACGAGGTGGCGCCGCAGCGTCTTGATGACGCCGGCCTCACCCGCCAGCCACGCATAGAGCACGGCGTCCTGCGTCAGGGCGTGCCCGTCGTCGTCGATCGGCACCTCCCACAGCACGTCGCGGTCGACGTCGACGTCCTCCAGCACCGCGGCGGACGACGACCCGGTCGGCAGAGCCGTGGCGGAGGCACGCACGCCCATCGCGAGCAGCCGATCGGCCGCGGCCTCGACCGCGGGCACCAGCAGCGTCCCGTGCGCGGCGCCGTCCCTGCCCAGCCAGTGCACGTGGACGCCGGCGGGTGCCGCGAGCGTCCACCGGTCCTCGGGGTGCGGCACCTCCAGGTAGACCTCGCCGAACGCGTCGTCGGGCAGCGACTCGCAGATGGCGGCGATCGCGGGCACCGCGGTCTCGTCGCCCGCGAGCAGCAGGGCGTGCGCGCGCGCCGGCGGGGCGAACTCGACGCCGCCGTGCGGGCCGGCGTAGCGGGCGTCGGGCGCGATGATGACCAGGGGCGTGCCGGGTCGCGCGGTCTGGGCCCAGCGCGAGGCAGGGCCGGTGTCACCGTGCAGGACGACGTCGACGTCGACCTCGTTGACGCTCTGGCGCACGGCGCGGACGGTGTAGGTGCGCAACGGGTTGCGTCGCTCCTCGGGCAGCTCTCGCCAGGCGGTGTACCAGTCGGGGTTCTGCCGGTCGAGGTGCTCCCAGCCGCCGCAGGGGGCGGGCAGCAGCAGCTTGATGCGCTGGTCGCGGCCGTTGTCGGCGACGAGGTGCAGGTCGGGTCCAGTGAACGTGATGCGCACGAACGACGGGCACAGCCGCACGACCCGCTTGACCTCGACGTCGAACATGCGCCACGGCTGCACCTGGGTGGTCGTGGCGGCCAGGGTCTCGGTCACGAAGGTCAGCCTAACCTCACTTCCGGGGTGCCTGTCCGTGACGTCCGTCTCGCGGACGGGAGCCCGCCCGCCCACCGGGTCACGCAGCACGACACCGCCGACGATGCGCCACGTTGAGCGAGTCGACCCCGTTCGCCATCGGGATCGTCCGTCGACGGCGAAGCCGTCCGCGTGCAGCGATCCCGGCGGGCCCGGCCATCACCACGCACTCGCCGCCGTCGACCACCGGTCAGCCGCCCTGGTCCCGTGGACCATCGCGGCGGGCCCCGTGATCGGGGCACTCGTCGGCCTCCTGGCCCCGGCCAACCCCGCCGTCCGGGCCGCGCGCATCAGCCCCGCCGTGGCAGTACGCGCCGACCGACAACACCACCCCGGGCACGCGGGCGCCACCCACCAACCGGCTCTTCGCCGACTCGTTCATTCCCGCCGAATCGGCGAAGAGCCGGTGTAGGTGACGAAGTCTGACCCGGGCTTCACGGTCGTACACCGAGCATTGACAACGACCGCGTCTCACGGTCCATGATTGGCTGCATGACCGGCTTCGACCTCAAACGACTCCATCGGTTTGGGGCCTCTGCGGTAATTCTTGTGGCCCTTGCTTCCACGGTGACGCACCTTCTGGGACTCTTGTCACGCGAGACGCTGTTGACGTTGTTCTTGGGACTGGAAGCCCCTCTCATCGCCACGCTGTTGCTGATCTCACTGTGGAGAATACGCGCGCTGCGACGGTCTACCGGAGCTCGCGGAGCCGAGATCCTACGCCTGCTGGAAGAGGAAGAGCCGGCATTGCGGTTCGCGGCTGCCGAGGTCAAGACTCTTCGGTGCATCGCAACTTTGATTTCCGGACGCCGAAACGGTGTTCGCCCGGGAGTGTCAGGCTTTGGCTACGCGAAGGGTTCGATGTCCGTGCCTGTAGCAATGCTTGCCATCACCCTGGTAGAAGTGCTCATCATTCATCTGGTCGTACCCTGGCCGTGGCTGCAGATAGCCCTGCTGATAGCAGCTCTATACACGTTGATTCTTGCGTTCGGTGTCCTGGCCTCCAGGGTGGCCAACCCTCATCTCGTCGGAGACGGTCTCCTGGTCCTGAAACGGGGGAATCGGACGGTCGTATCCACTGCGATCAGTCATATCGAGGACGTGGGTCGCGTGAATGACTTCAGGTACACCCAGCCGAGAGTCGACGGTGATGTTGTGGTACTCACGAACTTAACCGGAACGGATGTCAGGATCAAGTTTGCCAAGCCTGTCGAGGCGCTTCCGCCCGTGTCGAAGAAGGTTCTCCCTTCGGCGTACACGGCGAGAGAAGTGAAGTTATACGTTGCAGTTCCAGACAAGTTTGTGCAGGCGCTTGGAGACGAGTTGCGCGCCCAGCAGCGCGATTAGCAACACCGGAAAGCACGCGAGACTCCGGGGACTGCCGCCGGTAGCTGTCGTTCGCTGGCAAGACCCGGGGCATGCCGCAGACGCGCCCGATGTCACCCGGGCTGACCGTCAGCGTGTCGCGTAGAACGCGACGGCCGACGATGCCGCCACGTTGAGCGAGTCCACGCCGTTGAACATGGGGATCGTGACCTTCGCATCGAGCATCCGCTCGGTCGCAGGTATGAGCCCGTGCCCTTCGGTGCCGAAGACCAGCGCAAGGTGCTGGTGGTCCTGCTCGACCAGCTCGTCAAGGGTGATCGAGTCTTCCCGAAGCGACATCCCGGCCACGACGTAGCCGGCCTCCTTGATCATCCCGATGCCCTGCGGCCATGACTCGATCCGTGTCCACGGCACCTGGAAGACGGTTCCCATGCTGACCCTGATGGAGCGACGGTAGAGCGGATCCGCGCACCGCGGGGTCACCAGCACGGCATCGACGCCGAGCGCCGCCGCGCTACGAAACGCGGCCCCGATGTTCGTGTGATCGACCAGGTTCTCCATGATCGCGATCCTGGATCGCTCGCGCGGCACGCATCCGTGCCGGTCACCCGTGACCCGCTGCGCCCCGGCTCCCCCACGCGCCGCGTGCACGAGCTCGTGCACCGTCGGCAGCACCGGCCGGTGCATGGCCGCGAGCGCCCCCGGTGCAGGTGGAACCCGGTGATCTGCTGGAGCACGTCCTCGTCCGCGACGAACACGGGCACGCCCGGCCAGCAGGCGACGACGTCGGCCATGGACTCCAGCCAGCGGTCGGCCATGAGGAACGAGCGCGGCCGGTGGCCGGCGGCGAGCGCGCGCCGGATCACCGTCGAGGACTCGGCCATGTACAGGCCCTCGGCGGGCTCGCGGCGGGACCGCAGGGCGACGTCCTTGAGGTCGGTGTAGTCGGTCAGGCGGGAGTCGGCGGGGTCGGCGATCCGCACGACATCGGGTGCTGTCACCCGCCGATTCTCCCAGCCCGCCCGGCGTGCCCGCGCCTGCCCGGCGTGCCCCGGCGTGCCCCGGCCTGCCCTGCGCGCCCGTGCCGGTCAGCGCGCCGTCGTGAGCGTGACCTCGGCGTCGCCGGCGTCGGTGGCGAGCGTGAACCCCGCGCACGACCCTGCTGCGCTGACCCGGTACTCGCCCCGGAACCCGGTGACGTCGACGCGGCCCGCGGCGTCGGTGCGCAGCGTCGTCGGCGGCGTCCACCACTCGCCCTTGACGAGGGCGTGCAGGCGGTCGTAGGACGGCTTGGGGGTGGCGTCCTCGCGCAGCAGGCCGCCCGGGGCGCCCAGCCACATGCCGCGGTCGCCGAGGCCCCAGTAGGTGATGGCCTCGACCTGCGGGTGGGAGAGGAGCGTGCGGTACCACTCCTCGATCTCGTCGGCCTGCCGCTGCTCGCCCTCGGGCGTGGAGGGCCAGGAGGCGACCTGCCAGTCGTTGAGGTCGACGATGTGCTTGGGCATGGGCTCGCCCGACAGCAGCGTGGTCTCGGTCATGTGGATGGGGATGTTGTAGCGCGAGAACCGGTCGAGGATGCGCAGCGTCTTCTCGCGGCCCCAGTAGCCCTGGTGCTGGTGGGACTGCAGGCCGAGCCGGTCGATCGTGATGCCGGCTTCGAGCACGGCCTCGATGAGGCACTCGTAGGCGGTCGACATGTCGAAGTCGTTGAGCAGCAGCGTCGCGCCGGGGTTGACGGCGCGTGCCTCCTCGAACGCCATGCGGATGGTCTCGACCCGCCCCTTGGCGCGGGCGAGCGGCGTGATGCCGTTCTCCTCCGCGGTGAAGACGGGCATGATGACGACCTCGTTGATGGCGTCCCACAGGTCGACGACGCCGGCGAAGTCGGCGGTGTCGCGGCGGATGCGCTCGCGCTGGAGCCGCTCGACCTCCTCCAGGGGCTTGCCGAGCAGCCAGCGGGGCTGGACGGTGTGCCACACGAGCGGGTGGCCCTTGACGACGACGTCGCGCTCGGCGAACCAGCGTGCGGCGGTCAGCAGCTCCTGGGTGCGGGGCGCGCCCTCGACCGGCTCGAACGTGCCCCAGTAGAACGGCAGCGTCACCTGGTTGAACAGGTCGAACCAGCGCTCGGCGAAGGTCTCGTCGTACTGGTCGGTGGGCTCGCCGGCGGCGAGCCGGTTGGCGTGGGCGACGAGCTCGAAGCCGATGTTGCCGAACAGGAACTCGTGGTTCGTCTGTTCGACGACGACGTCGGCGTCGGCGAGCGGTGCCCCGTCGGCGCCCCGCACGGTCACGACGGCGGTGGCGCGCCGGTGAGCCAGGCTCGGGTCGACGGTGTAGCGGGCGGGCGGGGTGAAGTGGGATGTCGCTGTGCTCACGCGCGCAGCCTGTCACGGCGCACCCGGATCCGCGAATCGATTCGACGCGTTCCGTGCGACGTCGCGCGCACCACCGCCCCGGGGCCGGTGACGGCCCGGGGCGGTGGTGCGGCACGTGCCTAGACCCGCCCGGTGACGGCCTCCTCCTCGTCGACCGCCGGGGCCGCGAACTGCGACTGGTACAGGCGCGCGTACGCGCCCCCGGCCGCGAGCAGCGAGTCGTGGTCGCCCGTCTCGACGATCTGCCCGTGCTCCATCACGACGATGACGTCGGCGTCCCGGATGGTCGAGAGGCGGTGGGCGATGACGAAGCTCGTCCGCCCGCTGCGCAACGCGTTCATCGCCTGCTGCACCAGCACCTCGGTGCGCGTGTCCACAGAGCTGGTCGCCTCGTCGAGGACGAGGATCTCGGGGTCGGCCAGGAACGCCCGCGCGATCGTCAGGAGCTGCTTCTCGCCCGCCGAGAGGGACGACCCCTCGTCGTCGAGCACGGTGGCGTACCCCTCGGGCAGCGTGCGAACGAACGGGTCGACGTGCGTCGCGCGCGTGGCGGCGAGGAACTCCTCCTCGCCCACCTCGCGCCGGACCCCGTAGCGCAGGTTCTCCTCGATGGTGCCCTTGAACAGCCACGTGTCCTGAAGCACCATGCCGATGCTCGACCGCAGCGCGTCGCGCGTCAGCTCACGGGTGTCGACGCCGTCGAGCGTGATGCGCCCGCCGTCGACCTCGTAGAACCGCAGCAGCAGGTTCACCAGCGTCGTCTTGCCGGCGCCCGTGGGCCCGACGATCGCCACCGTCTGCCCCTGCTCGGCCACGAGGTCGAGGTGCTCGATGAGCGGGTTGGCGGGGTCGTAGGAGAACGTGACGTCCTCGAACGCGACCCGCCCGTGCACCGACGGGATGACGGCGGGGCTGTCCGGGTCGGGTACCTGCTCGGGCGCGTCCAGCAGCTCGTAGACCCGCTCGGCCGAGGCGACGCCCGACTGGAGCAGGTTCATCATCGACGCGACCTGCGTCAGCGGCTGCGTGAACTGGCGCGAGTACTGGATGAACGCCTGCACGTCCCCAGGCTCAGCGTCCCCGACGCGACACGCAGACCGCCGACGACGGCGACCACGACGTAGTTGAGGTTCGCCAGGAACCCCATCGACGGCATGATCGTGCCGCTGATCGCCTGCGCGTTGCGCGAAGCCTTGAACAGCGCCTCGTTCTCGACCGCGAACCGCTCGGCCGACGCCTCCTGCTGGCCGTAGACCTTGACCAGCGAGTGCCCCGTGAACATCTCCTCGACGTGCGCGTTGAGGCGCCCCGTCGAGGCCCACTGGGCGATGAACTGCGGCTGGCTGCGCTTGGCGATGCGCGTGGTCACCACGACCGACAACGGCACGGTCACGAGCGCGACCAGCGCCAGCACCCACGAGATCGAGAACATCATGGCGAGCACGCCGACGACGGTCAGCACCGAGGTGATGAGCTGCGCGAGCGTCTGCGTCGTCGTCTGGGCGACGTTGTCGATGTCGTTGGTGACGCGCGAGAGGATCTCGCCCTTCTGGTGCTGGTCCACATAGCTCAGCGGGACCCGGTGCAGCTTCGCCTCGACCTCGTCGCGCAGGCGCCGCATGGTGTTCTGCACGGCGATCGTCATGATGTACGTCTGGAGCCAGCCGAACAGGAACGCACCGGCGTAGATCGCCAGGACGGCGAGCAGCACCTGACCGAGGCGGTCGAAGTCGATGCCCTGCCCGGACACCGCGTTCGGCACCCCGGCGAGCATGTCGGCCATGCGGTCCTGGCCGGACTGCCGCAGGCCGGCGACGGCCTGCGCGGCGGTCGTGCCGGCCGGAAGGTGGGCGCCCAGCATCTTGCCGACGACACCCTCGAAGATGATGTTGGTCGCGTGACCGAGGATGCGCGGCCCGACCACCGTCAGCGCGACCGAGACGACGCCGCACGCGGCGAGCGCGAGCACCTTGCCGCGTTCAGGCCGCATCGACCGCGCGAAGCGCAGCAGCGACCCCTTGAAGTTCATCGCCTTCTCGCCCGGCATGCCCATGCCCATGGGCCCTCCGGCGCCCGGGCCGGGGCCCCGGCGGTGCGGGCGCGGGGGCGCTGCGGGCTTGTGCTCGCTCATGCTGCTTCCTCCAGCGACATCTGAGAGGTCACGATCTCCTGGTACGTCTCGTTGCTCGCGAGCAGCTCGGCGTGCGTGCCACGCCCGACGATGCGGCCGTGCTCCAGCACGAGGATCTGGTCGGCGTCGCGGATGGTGGCGACGCGTTGCGCGACGATGAGCACCGTCGCGTCGACGGTGCGCGGCGCGAGCGCGGCGCGCAGGCGCGCGTCGGTGGTGTAGTCGAGCGCCGAGAACGAGTCGTCGAACAGGTAGACGCGTGGCCGGCGGATCACGGCTCGCGCGATGGCCAGGCGCTGACGCTGGCCACCCGAGAACGTCGTGCCGCCCTGGGCGACCGGCGCCTCGAGCCCGCCCGGGAGCGCCTCGACGAAGTCGCGCGCCTGCGCGACCTCGAGCGCCTCCCACATCTCCTCCTCGGTCGCGTCGGGCTTGCCGTACCGGAGGTTGGAGGCGACGGTCCCGCTGAACAGGAACGCCTTCTGCGGCACCAGGCCCAGCACCGAGCCCAGGTCGCCGGTCGCGAGCGAGCGCACGTCGACGCCGTCGACGCGCACCGCTCCCCCGGTCGCGTCGAACAGCCGGGGCACCAGGTTGAGCAGCGTCGTCTTGCCCGCGCCGGTCGAGCCGATGACGGCGGTGACCGTGCCGGGCTCGGCCGTGAACGTCAGCCCCGACAGCACGGGCGCGTCGGCGCCCGGGTAGCGGAACTCGACGTCGTCGAGCTCCAGGCGGCCCCGCGGCCCCGCGCCGTCGTTCAGGGAGGCGAGCGTGACGGGCACCTGCGGCTCGGTGACCGACGACGTCGTGCCGAGCACGTCGCCGATGCGGTCGGCGGCGACCGCGGCGCGCGGCACCATCATGACCATCATCGTGGACATCATCACGGCCATGAGGATGTACATGAGGTAGCTGAGGAACGCCGTCAGCGAGCCCACCTGCATGCCGCCGGTGTCGATCTGCCGCGCACCGAACCACAGCACCGCGACCGAGGACACGTTCATGATGAGCATGACCGTGGGGAACGCGAGCGCCATGAGCTTGCCCGCGCCCAGCGACGTCTCGAAGAGCTTCCGGTTGGCGTCGCCGAACCGCTCCATCTCGCGGCCCTCGCGCACGAACGCGCGCACCACGCGCAGACCCGAGATCTGCTCGCGCAGCACGCCGTTGATGACGTCGATCCGGCCCTGCATCGCACGGAAGTACGGGACCATGCGCCACAGGAGCAGGCCCATGACGACGCCGAGCACCGGCACGATGACCAGGAGCAGGCCCGACAGGGTCACGTCCTGCTGCAGCGCCATGATGACGCCGCCGATGGCCATGATCGGGGCCATGATCATGATCGTGAAGGTCATGAGCAGGACCATCTGGACCTGCTGGACGTCGTTGGTGGTGCGGGTGATGAGCGACGGCGCGCCGAACTTGCCGACCTCACGGGCGCTGAAGCCCTGGACGGCGTCGAACAGGTCGTGCCGCAGGTCGCGCCCGAACGCCGTCGCGGCGCGCGCGCCCAGGAACACCGCACCGATGGAGCACGCCATCTGCCCGAGGCTGACGGCGAGCATCCAGCCGCCGGTGCGCCAGATGTAGCCGATGTCGCCCGCGACCACGCCGTTGTCGATGATGTCGGCGTTGAGCGTGGGCAGGTAGAGGTTGGCCAGCGTCTGCAGCAGCTGCAGCACCAGCAGGACGCCGACGGCGGCGCCGTAGGGCCGCAGGTATCTGCGGGCCAGGGTGAGGAGCATCAGGGTTCCTTGCTCTTGGATGGGCTGTGCGGGGGCACGACTGCGGGAGGGTCGCGCGGGAACGCGTGCTGCGGCGCTCAGGGAGCGCCCGCGCGGGCGTGGTCGCGCGGTTCGTCGCTCACGATCCCGTGCACCACGGCGTCGGCCAGCACGTCGGCCGACAGTGGCGGCGTGAGCCGGTTCGGCCCGGCACGCCGGTGGACGACGGCGGCCTCGATGAGGGAGGCGGCGACGTCGACGGGGACGCGCAGCCGGTCCAGGTCGGGGGCGAGCGCTGTCCGCAGGCCCTCGGCGATCACGGCGCGGTGCAGCTCGTGCTGGGCCATGAGCCGGCCACGCAGCTCGGCGATGCGCGCCTCGTCCTCGGGGGTGCGCGGCACGGAGTCACCCACGCGGCCGCGCAGCGTGTGCAGCACCGTCATCCACTGCGCGGCTTCGCCCATGCGTTCCTGGCCGAGCTCGATGATGCGGGTGACCCGCTCGACCAGCGGGAGGTCGCGGTCGACGGAGGCGAGGTCGTCGCGCGTCGTGGCGGGTTCGGAGGCGCGCAGCAGGCCCGTGATCGCGACCTCGCCCACGAGCGTGTTCTTGTCGGGGAAGACGCGAAAGAGCGTGCCCTCGGCCACGCCCGCGGCGGCGGCCAGCTCCCTCGTCGTCACGTCGAGCCCGTGCTCGGCGACGATCGGCAGCGCGGCCTCGACGATCGCCGCGCGCCGCTCGTCGGGAGAGAGCGGAGTGGCGCGGCGCCGCCCGGCGTCCTGCTCGACGGTCATCACACCGCCACGCTAAGTGAGTGAGCGCTCACTCCGCAAGCAGCCGGGCCGTGTGACGCCCGGTGAGCGACAAAAGACCCGTGGCCCCGACGAGCGACCAGGAGTCGCGTCGTCGGGGCCACGGGCCCGTCATGGGTGTACGGCCGGTCAGACCGCCGGCGGAGCGGGCGGGACGGGCGGCAGCGGCGGCTCACCCGGGTGCTGCCCGGCCTCGTGCGCCGGGTCGAACGGCAGGCCCGACCGCGTCCCCGACGCCGTCGCGTCGGCCGCCGCGGCCTCGGACTGCCGCTGCGCCTCACGCAGCGCCTCCGCGGCGTCGGCGAGCGCGACGCCACCCATGGCCTCCATGCGCTCCTTGCGCTCCTGGCGCAGCGCGCGGGCCGCGGCCGACTCCTCCTGCGCGGGCGGCTCGGGTGCCGGTGCCACCGGAACTCCCGGCACGCCCGACCCGCCGAAGCCCTTGGAGATCGAGCCGAGCGCAGCCGTGAACTCCGTGGGCACGACCCACAGCTTCGAGGCCGTGCCATTGGCGATCTGCGGCAGCATCTGCAGGTACTGGTACGCCAGCAGCTTCGGGTCGGCGTCACCCGTGTGGATGGCGTCGAAGACCTGGAGGATCGCTCGAGCCTCACCCTCGGCCCGCAGCACGCGCGACTGCGCGTCACCCTCGGCGCGGAGAATGGCCGACTGCTTCTCGCCCTCGGCCGTGAGGATCTGCGACTGCTTGACACCCTCGGCCGTGAGGATCGCGGCGCGGCGGTCACGCTCGGCACGCATCTGCTGCTCCATCGAGCCCTGCACCGACGCGGGCGGGTCGATCGAGCGCAGCTCGACGCGGTTGATGCGCACGCCCCAGCGCCCGGTCGCCTCGTCGAGCACGCCGCGCAGCTGGCCGTTGATCTGGTCGCGGCTGGTCAGCGTCTGCTCGAGGTCCATGGACCCGACGACGTTACGCAGCGTGGTGACCGTCAGCTGCTCGATGGCGGTGATGTAGTTGGCGATCTCATAGACGGCCGACTTGGGGTCGGTCACCTGGAAGTAGATGACCGTGTCGATCGACACCACGAGGTTGTCCGAGGTGATCACCGGTTGTGGCGGGAAGCTGACGACCTGCTCACGCAGGTCGACGCCGGCACGCACCTTGTCGATGAACGGCACCAGGATGTGCAGGCCCGGTTCGAGCGTCTTCTGGTACCGCCCGAGCCGTTCGACGATGAGCGAGACGGCCTGCGGGACGATCCGCACGGCCCGCACGAGCGCCGTGACGACGAAGATCAGCAGGACGATGAGCACCAGGTACAGCACGATCGTGGCGGGGTTGAAGCTGCCGTTGTCGATCAATGCGCCTCCCTTCGATGGTTTGACCCCGCCGCGATGGCGACGGAGGACGTACTCAGGTCGTGGAAGCCGCGCCCACGGGCGCGACGACGGCCGTGGCGCCGTCGATCCGGACGACCTCGACCTCGGTCCCGACGGCCAGCACGGGCGACCCGGGCAGCCCGTCGTCGTCGAGGCGGGCGGTCCACACCTCTCCGACCAGCTTGATGCGCCCGCCGGCCTCGCTCACCTCGGCGACGACGACGGCACGCCGGCCCACCTGCGCGGCGGCGTTCGTCTCCGCCAGCGAGACCCGCTTGCGCAATGTGCGCAGCACCCACGGGCGCAACGTCACCACGAGCAGCGCCGAGGTCGCGCAAGCCACGACGACCTGCACCCAGACGGGCGCCCCGAGCGCAGCGGCGACCGCTCCCGCGAGCGCGCCACCGATCAGCATCAGGACGACGACATCCAGAACGATGATCTCAACGATCCCCAGCGCGATCGCCGCGCCTACCCACCAGAGCCAGTCCATCGTGCACCTTCCGACGAGAGCCAGCCGACCGCAGCCTTTTGCCTGAACTTTACCCGCGAGCAGCCTCAGCGGCCAGCGGCACACCCCAAGATGACCGATTCCGACCGAATGGTCAGTGACGCCCTCGGCCCGCGGCCGATGCCGCCGCGCGCGCCAGCCAGCGCCCGCCTCCGTGGGCCACGATGAGGTCGAGGCCGAACGCCGCCGACAGGTTCTCCGCCGTCAGGACTTCCGCGAGCGGACCCGATGCCTGGACCCGCCCGTGCGCGCCGAGCAGCAGCATGTGGGTGAACCCGGGCGGGATCTCCTCGACGTGGTGCGTCACGAGAAGCAGCACCGGTGACCGTGGGTCGCTCGCGAGCTCCGACAGCGCCCCGACGAGCTCCTCACGGCCGCCCAGGTCCAGGCCGGCGCCCGGCTCGTCGAGGATGAGCAGCTCGGGGTCGGTCATCAGGGCACGCGCGATCTGCACGCGCTTGCGCTCACCCTCCGAGAGGGTGCCGTACGTGCGGTCCGCGAGCGCATCGACGCCGAACGCCACGAGGAGCTGTGTCGCGCGCCGCGCGTCGAGCTCCTCGTACTGCTCCCGCCAGCGGCCCGTGACGCCGTAGGCGGCCGTGATGACGACGTCGCGCACGAGCTCGCCGCCCGGGATCTGCTCGGCCAGCGCGGCCGACGCGAGACCGATACGCGGGCGCAGCTCGAAGACGTCCACCCTCCCGAGCGTCTCGCCCAGCAGGGTGGCCGTGCCGGACGTAGGGTGCATGCGCGCCGACGCGATCTGCATGAGCGTCGTCTTGCCGGCGCCGTTCGGTCCCAGGACGATCCAGCGCTCACCCTCCTCGACCTGCCAGTCGAGCTCGTCGAGGATCGTGGTGGTCCCGCGTCGCACAGTGACGCCCTGCAGGTCGAGAACCCAGCTCATGGTGCCCGACCCTATAGGTAACCTGAGCCGGTGCCCGTGACCCCCGCTGTGAACCCCGCCGGGCTCCCCGCAGCGCCCTGCTCGCGCTGTGGCTCGCAGGTGAGCCTGCCGCCCCCGGCGCCGTCGTCCGGTGCGTGCAGGGCGACGACGAGCCGCACACCGTGACCGGCCTCCCAGGCTTCGGCGCCGACACCGCCACTCTCAGGGACCTCGTCGAGACGTGGTCGGCCGGCCCGCGCGAGCTGGTGGCGCTGCGGCCGGCGCCAGGCGACCCGGTAGGCGTTCCCGCCGCCGCCACGACCGACGCGACCGCGGCCGGCGAGTGCCTCGCCGTCGCGACACCGGACGGGGCGTGGGTCGCCGTGCCGCAGGTGACGACGTTCGGCAGCGCGCTCGAACAGGGCCACCTGGTCGAGTGGCGCGTGCTCGACGTACCCCCGTGGTCGACGGCCGTGGCCGGCGCGCTGGGCTCGCTCGCCGAGGCCGAGCGCGAGCTGCGCACCGCGCTCGTCACCGCGACCGAGGCGCTCGACCAGCTCGACGTGGCCCGCTGGCGCGACGACGCCGCCGACGCCATCGAGGCCGTGCGCCGCTCGTCGACCGACGCCTGGCCGGTGCCGCCGCTCGACGGCCGACGAGCACGCGTGCTCCAGCTCGCCACGCGGCTGCTCGCGATCGTCGGCGTCGCCGGGACGGACGACGGCGGCGCCGTCAACGTGTGGCAGGCGGACCAGCGCTCGACGGCGCTGCGCGAGGTCGAGCGCACGGCCCGCCACGCACTGTCCGCCGCCACCTACGCACGCGTCGGAGACTGACTCAGCCGGCCAGGACCCGGCGGTAGACGTCCATGGTCCGCACCGCGATGGCCTCCCACGCGAAGTGCTGCTCCGCGCGACGCCGGCCGGCGGCGCCCATGTCGGCCGCCCGCTGCGGGTCGGCCAGGACGCGCAGGAGCGCGTCGCCGAGGTCCTTGACGAACCGTGGCGGGTCGACGGGCGTGCCCGTCCCGTCGTTCACCTGCTCGATCGGCACGAGCACCCCGTGACGCCGTCGTCGACCACCTCCGGGATGCCGCCCGTCGCGGAACCGACCACGGGCAGGCCCACGGCCATCGCCTCGAGGTTGACGATCCCCAGGGGCTCGTAGACCGACGGGCACACGAACACCGTGCTCGCGGCGAGCACCGCGACGAGGTCGGGGCGCGGCAGCATCTCCTCGATCCAGATGACACCCGCGTCGCCGGCGGACCCACCGCCGCGGCGCTCACGCAGGTTGGCGACGAGCGACTTGACCTCGGCGAGGATCTCGGGGGTGTCGGGGGCGCCGGCGCACAGCACCAGCTGGACGTCGTGCGGCAGCGCCTCGGCCGCGCGCAGCAGGTACGGCAGGCCCTTCTGCCGCGTGATACGGCCGACGAACACCACCGACTGCCGCGACGGGTCGATGCCCAGGCGGCGCACCGCGGCGAACGCGGCGTCCGCCTCCGGGCCGGTCTCGGCAGGGCGCTTCCAGCCCGCCAGGTCGATGCCGTTGTGGACCACGTGCACCGTGGCCGGGTCGAGCTCGGGGTAGCAGCGCAGGATGTCGGCGCGCATGCCACCCGAGACCGCGATGATGCCCGCAGCGCCGAGGTAGGCGGTGCGCTCGGCCCAGCTCGAGATGGCGTACCCGCCGCCGAGCTGCTCCGCCTTCCACGGGCGCAGCGGCTCGAGCGAGTGCGCCGAGACGACGTGCGGGATGCCGTGCAGCAGCCCGCCGAGGTGGCCCGCGATGTTCGCGTACCAGGTGTGCGAGTGGACCAGGTCGGCGCCGCCGACATCGTTCGCCATCGCGAGGTCGACGCCGAGCGTCGCCAGCGCCGGGTTCGCCGTCGCGAGCGTGGAGGGGACGTCGTAGCCGAAGATCCCTTCGGCCGCGGCCTCGGGGCCGCGGGGGCCGTCGAACGCCCGCACCCGCACGTCGGCGTGCGGTCGCAGCACCTGCGACAGCTCGGCGACGTGCACCCCCGCTCCGCCGTACACGTGTGGCGGGAACTCGCGGGTCAGCAGGTCGACGTGCAGGCGTCCCCCCGGGACGGCGTGGAGGTCGATGGCGAGGGGGAAGGGCCGTTCGTTTCGGTCACGCGCTCACGGTAGCGAGCGACGCGGCG
The DNA here is from genome assembly GCF_004135345.1 of Xylanimonas allomyrinae. Taxonomy (NCBI): domain Bacteria; kingdom Bacillati; phylum Actinomycetota; class Actinomycetes; order Micrococcales; family Promicromonosporaceae; genus Xylanimonas; species Xylanimonas allomyrinae. The sequence goes on along the minus strand of NZ_CP035495.1, from coordinate 709,274 downwards.
CCACGCTACGGACACGTCGCGGCCTGGCAGCGCACGTCGGCGCGCTCGGCAATAGGGTCATGCCATGGCGTCTAACCCCCGCGTGCTCGCGATCGTCCTCGCCGGTGGCGAGGGCAAGAGGCTGATGCCGCTGACCGCTCACCGCGCCAAGCCCGCGGTGCCGTTCGGCGGGATCTACCGCCTCATCGACTTCGCGCTCTCGAACATCATCAACTCCCGCTACCTGCGTGTCGTCGTGCTGACCCAGTACAAGTCGCACTCGCTCGACAGGCACGTGTCCAAGACGTGGCGCATGTCTCCGTTGCTGGGCAACTACGTGTCGTCGGTGCCGGCGCAGCAGCGCGTGGGCAAGCACTGGTACCTCGGCAGCGCGGACGCCATCTACCAGTGCCTCAACATCATCGAGGACGAGCGACCGGACATCGTTGTCGTCGTGGGCGCCGACCACGTGTACCGCATGGACTTCTCGCAGATGGTCGCGGCACACGTCGAGACCGGAGCCCGCGCGACCGTCGCGGCGATCCGCCAGCCGATCGCGCTCGCCGACCAGTTCGGTGTGATCGACGTCGACCCGACCCAGCCCGACCGCATCCGCGAGTTCCTCGAGAAGCCGGTCAACCCCGTCGGCCTGCCGGACTCCCCGCAGGAGGTCCTGGCCTCCATGGGCAACTACGTCTTCGACACCGAAGCGCTCGTCGAGGCCGTCACCAAGGACGCCGCCGACCCGAACTCGCGCCACGACATGGGCGGCGACATCATCCCGGCGTTCGTCGAGCAGGGCACCGCCGGCGTCTACGACTTCATCCGCAACGACGTGCCGGGCTCGACCGACCGCGACCGCGACTACTGGCGCGACGTGGGCACCATGGACGCCTACTTCGAGGCCAACAAGGACCTCATCGCGATCCAGCCGGTGTTCAACCTCTACAACGACGAGTGGCCTGTCTACACGGGGTACATCGGCTTGCCGCCGGCCAAGTTCGTGCACGCGGGCCCCGGTCGCCTCGGTCACGCCGCGGACTCGATCGTCTCCCCCGGCGTGCTCGTCTCGGGTGCGACGGTCGCCGGGTCGATCCTGTCGCCGGGCGTCCACCTCCACTCGTGGGCCACGGTCACCAACGCCGTCCTCATGGACGACGTGCAGGTGTACCGCCACGCCCAGGTCCACCGCGCCGTGCTCGACAAGAACGTCGTCGTGGGCGAGCGCGCCCGCATCGGCGTCGACCACGAGGAGGACCGGGCCCGCGGGTTCACCGTGACCGAGTCGGGCATCACCGTGGTGCCGAAGGGCACAATCGTCACGTGACTCACGCCCCCGGGCCGCAGGCCCCGTCTCGACGACGCCTCGTCGTCACCGACGTCGACTCCACGTTCATCCAGCAGGAGGTCATCGAGCTCCTCGCCGAGCATGCTGGCACACGCGACCAGGTCGCCGCGGTGACCGAGCGTGCCATGCGGGGCGAGCTGGACTTCGCGGCGTCGCTGCGCGAACGCGTGGCGACGCTCGCCGGGGTCCCGGTCGGCGCGCTCGACGACGTCCGTGCGGCGGTCGTGCTCTCGCCCGGTGCCGCCGACCTCGTCGCCGAGTGCCATCGGCGAGGCTGGGCGTTCGGGCTGGTCTCGGGAGGCTTCGAGGAGGTCGTCGGGCCGCTCGCGGCGTCACTGGGCATCACGCGCGTGCGCGCCAACCGGCTCGAGATCGCCGACGGGGTGCTGACGGGCCGCACGGTGGGCACGGTCGTCGACAGATCGGTCAAGGCGGCGACGCTGCGCGAGTGGGCCGACGCCGAGGGCGTGGCCCTGGCGGACACGGTCGCCGTCGGCGACGGCGCCAACGACCTCGACATGATCGCGGCCGCGGGCGTGGGCGTGGCCTACCGGGCGAAGCCCGTGGTGCGCGCCCAGGCCGGCCACGCGGTCGACGGGCGCCTCGACGAGGTCCTCGAGATCGTGGACCGCCTGACACCGCACGCCTGACACCGCTCGCCCGACGGCGTCGGGCAAGACCGTGCGCGAAGGGACCCGGGCCCGTCCGTCGTGACCGACGGCAGACCCGGGTCCCTTTGCGGGTCCTACGGCCGGGCGACCGACAGCAGCCGGGCACCCGAACGGCCCCACGCTGCCCACTCGGAGTCCGACTCGAGGATCGAGTAGGTCGCCGTCGGCACGCCCACGCGCACCTGGGCGAGCGCCGCGTCGTCCGAGCCCGGCCCCGCGAGGTGCGCGGCGGCGGCCGCCATCGTCGGCTCGTGGCCGACGACCAGGACCGTGCCCACGCCGTCGTCGGCCTCGCGGACGAGGTCGAGGACGTCGGCGACCGAGGCCTCGTAGAGCTCGGCACGCAGCTGCACGTCCGCGGCGAGGTCGTCGACCTGCCGCGACAACAGCTCCCACGTCTGGCGCGTGCGCAGCGCCGTCGAGACGAGGACGAGATCGGGGACCAGGCCCGCACCCGCGAACGCCTTGCCGACACGGGTGGCCTGGTTGCGGCCGTTGGTCGTCAGCGGTCGCATCTCGTCCGGCACGCGGTCACGGCCTGGCTCAGCCTTGGCGTGCCGCAGGAGCACAAGACGTCGTGCGCTCATCGTCCCTCACTGGTCGTCACCGTCGTCACTGCCCCATGGCGTGGACGCCACCGTCGACGTGAACGATCTCACCTGTCGTGGCGGGGAACCAGTCCGACAGCAGAGCGACGACAGCGCGTGCAGCAGGTTCGGCCGTCGTCTGGTCCCAGCCCAGCGGCGCCCGGCGCGGCCACGCGTCCTCCATCGTCTCGAAGCCCGGGATCGATTTCGCGGCCGTCGTGCGGATCGGCCCTGCCGAGACGAGGTTCGCGCGGATGCCGTCGGGGCCGAGGTCGCGTGCCAGGTAGCGGTTGGCCGACTCGAGCCCGGCCTTCGCGACGCCCATCCAGTCGTAGACGGGCCACGCGAACTGGGCGTCGAACGTCAGGCCGACGACGGCGCTGCCCGCCGACATGAGGGGCTTGGCCGCCACGGCGAGCGACTTGTACGAGAACGTCGACACCTGGATCGCGGTGGCGACGTCCTCCCAGGTGCCCGTGAGGAAGTTGCCGCCCATGACCGACTGCGGCGCGAACCCGATCGAGTGGACGACGCCGTCGAGGCGGTCCAGACCGGCGGCCCGCACCGCGTCGGCGAGGCCGTCGAGGTCCTCCTGGCTCGTCACGTCGAGCGGCACGACGGGCGCCTCGACGGGCAGTCGCCGCGAGAACGCCTGCGTGAGCTTCATCTGGCGGCCGAACGACGAGAGCACGACCTGGGCACCCTCCTCCTGCGCGAGGCGCGCCGCGTGGAACGCGATCGAGCTGTCCGTGAGCACACCGGTGACGAGGAGCTTCTTGCCGTCGAGCAGACCCATGATGACCTTTCGGTGGACTGTGCTGGGGGGAGAGTAGCGAAGGCGGCCGTCAGTGGCCCATCCCGAGACCACCGTCGACGGGAATCACCGCACCCGAGACGTAGGCCGCGGCGTCGGAGGCGAGGAACTGGACGACGCCCGCGACCTCGTCCACGGTGGCGAACCGCCCTGCGGGGATCGCGGCCTTGTACTGCTTCTGCGTGTCCTCGGGCAGCACGGCCGTCATCGCCGTCTCGACGAAGCCGGGCGCGACGACGTTGGCCGTGATCCCGCGCCCGCCGAGCTCGCGCGTGATCGAGCGAGCCATGCCCACGAGCGCCGCCTTCGACGCCGCGTAGTTGACCTGGCCTGCGCCGCCGTACAGGCCCACGACCGACCCGATCATCACGATGCGGCCCCGGCGCAGGCGGATCATGCCCTTGGACGCGCGGCGGACCACCCGGAACGTGCCCGTGAGGTTGGTGTTCACGACGGCGTCGAAGTCCTCGTCGCTCATGCGCAGCAGCAGCCCGTCGCGCGTGACTCCGGCGTTGGCCACGAGCACCTCGACCGCGCCGAGCTCCTGCTCGATCGCCGTGAAGGCACGGTCCACCGCGTCGGCGTCGGTGACGTCGGCCACATATCCGTGCGCCCCCTCGGGCACGTCGCCGCCTCGGTGCAGCGCAGCGACGGTGTCTCCCGCGGCGACGAAGGCCTCGGCGGTCGCCCGGCCGATGCCGCGCGACGCCCCGGTGACGACGACGACGCGGGGTGGCCGGCCACCCTCGGGTCGCGGCGCGGAGGCATCCGGGGCGGGGACACGAGGGGTCGTGGTCACAGCGGTTCCTTTCGTCGGAGGTCGGCCGTCTGCGAACGTACCCCGCCACGGGCGTCGGCCACGCGCACGCGTCGGACCGCTTCGCGGCCCTGAGTTGCCGGATTCCTACAACTGACGGAGGTGTTCCCCCGCGCTCGTAGACTGGCCGGGTGAGCACCCCTGCGGCAACGCCGCACATCCCCGCGCGCCGGCGGGACGACGTGGTGCCGTCGATCACGAACGCGCCGCAGTCCCTGGCCGACGACCAGTCGCGCCGCATGCGCCGCTATCTGCTCCAGATGGGCTTCCGTGTGGTGTGCTTCCTCGGGGCCTACGTCGCCTCGGGCTGGCTCCGCTGGACGCTGGTCGCGTTCGCGGTCGTCATCCCGTACGTGGCCGTGCTGCTCGTCAACGCGGGGCGCGACAAGGTCGAGTACGACACGTCGGCGGTGGCTCCCGCACAGCCCCGAGAGCTGCCGCCCGCACGCGACGGCGCGGTCGTCGTCGAGCACGTCGACGTCGACCCCGCACCCGGGCACGAGGAGGGCTGAATGGACCTGCTGGGCTCTGCCGACCCGGTCGCCGAGGGCGATCTCGTCTGCTCCGCCAAAGGATGCCGCGCCCCCGCAGCGTGGGGCCTGCTGTGGAACAACCCGAAGATCCACACGCCGCAGCGCCGCAAGGTCTGGCTCGCGTGCGACACGCACCGGCCCACGCTCGAGGAGTTCCTCGGCCGCCGCGACTACTGGAAGCAGACGGTGCCCGTCGCCGACCTCGCCCGGTTCGACCCGGACGCCCGCCCATGACGCTCGCGACCGCGCCCCAGGCCGCGGCGCCCCGAACGCGCCGTCAGTGGGTCACGCTGGGCGTCGGCGCCGTCGTGCTCGCCGCGCTGTGCGTGCTGGCAGCCGTCTGGCAGTGGCACCGGTACACCGCGCGTGAGGCGCAGATCCACCTCGTGGAAGCGAACTACGGTGCGACGCCGGTCGCGCTGCGGGACCTGGTGCCCGCACCGGGTGCGGTGCTCGCACCCGGCGACGCGTACCGCCCCGCGACCGTGACCGGGAGGTACCGGCCGCAGGACACGGTGCTGCTGCGCAACCGGCCGGTCGAGTCGACGCCCGGTTTCCACGTGCTGGTGCCGTTCGAGTCCGACGACGGGATCGTGATCGTCGTCGACCGCGGGTTCGTGCCGCTCGGCGAGGACTCGAGCGAACCGGACGCGTTCGCCGCTCCCCGGGCGGCGACGTCACCGTGACCGTGACGCTGCGCCCCGACGAGCCGGCGTCGACCCGCGGGGCCCCGGCAGGCCAGGTGCAGGCCATCTCGACCGCGCAGGTGCTGGCGGCCGGGGCGGACGGGGACACGTGGGCGGGCGGTCGCACCGTGGGCACCTACGGGCAGCTGCGTTCGGAGCGGACCGCCGTCGGGGCCGAGCCGTTGCCGGTGTCGTTGCTCGCGCTCCCCGCGCCCGACCTCGACCCCGGCTCGCACCTGTCATACACGTTCCAGTGGTGCGTCTTCGCGGCCGGCGCGATCGGCGGGTACCTCGTGCTGTGGCGCCGCGAGACGCGCGGCTCCCAGCCGTCCGCGGGCGACCTGCTGCTCGCCACCGGAGAGGCGGGCACGCGCGCGCCGCGCGCGCCACGCCGGCGGAGGCCGTCGGACGAGGAGATCGAGGACGCGGGACTGGGCGAGGAGTGACCGGCGCTCGTCGCGCAGGCGGTCCGGACCGCGCGGGTGGTCAGAGCTGCTCGGCGTGCAGGGCGTCGCAGCTTCGCAGCGTGCCCCCGTCGTAACCCACCTGGAACCAGCGCACCCGCTGTGCGGACGTGCCGTGCGTGAACAGGTCGGGGCGGATCTGGCCCGTCGCCTGCTGCTGGATGTGGTCGTCACCGACGGCCTGCGCGGCCGAGACGGCGTCCTGGAGGTCCTGCTGCGTCAGCGGTTCGAGGAACACCACTCCCGTGTCCGGGTCGATCGTCGACGACGCCGCCGAGGCCCACATGCCGGCGAGGCAGTCGGCCTCCAGCTCGATGCGGACCGAGTCCGAGTCGGCGCCCGATCCGCCGCGCTGCGCCTCGTCCATCGCCCCGATGAGGTTCTCGATGTGGTGGCCCATCTCGTGCGCGACGACGTACTCGCGCGCCAGCGGGCCGCCCGACGCGCCGAACCGGGTCTCCAGCTCCTGATAGAAGCTGACGTCGATATAGATGGTCTGGTCGGGCGGGCAGTAGAAGGGGCCGACGTCGGCGGTCGCGGGACCGCACGCGGTGTTCGTCGAGCCGCTGAAGCTCACGACGTCGGGCTGGGCGTACGGCACGCCCGCCTGCCGGGGCAGCACGTCCTGCCAGTACGCGTCGAGCGACTGGATGGTCGCCGACAGCCCGCACTCCAGGTCGGTGTTCGCCTGCGCGGCCGTGCACTCGTCGACGAACCCGCCGTCACCGACCTGCGGCTGGGACTGCTCGCCCGCGCCCGAGAGTGCGCCGGCGAGCTGCCCGAGATCACCTCCGTTGCCGAAGAACAAGGCCAGGAGCGCGACCACGACGGCGCCGAGCCCGCCGCCCGCGATCATGCCCGTCCGGCCGCCCCCGCCGCCCTTGCGGACGCGGCCGCCCTCGAACTTCCCGCCCTCCGTGAACGTCATGCGCTCACGGTAAGTCGCGGGGCCGACACCCGCGCACCGCTAGACTCGGGCGCTGTCGCCGACGCCCGACCCTCGCGCGACGGCACCCGCTCCCCCACAGACTTCGAGGCACCCCCACCGTGATCACCGCCCACGGCGTCGAGCTGCGCATCGGCGCCCGCGTCCTGCTGCACGAGACGAGCTTCCGCATCGCCGCAGGCGACCGCATCGGCCTCGTGGGCCGCAACGGCGCCGGCAAGACGACGCTCACCAAGACCCTCGCGGGCGAGACCCAGCCCACGGCCGGGCAGATCGTGCGCGCCTCCGACGTCGGCTACCTGCCGCAGGACCCGCGCACGGGCGATCTCGACGTCATCGCGATGGACCGCGTGCTCTCGGCGCGCGGCCTCGACTACCTCGTCAAGGCGATGCGCGAGACCGAGGCGAGGATGGCCGACCCCGACCCCGACACCATGACGGCGGCGCTCGAGCGCTACCCCAAGCTCGAGGCGCGGTTCCTGGCCGCCGGCGGGTACGCCGCCGAGTCCGAGGCGCACCGCATCACCAGCAACCTGGGCCTCGACGACCGCGTGCTCGCCCAGCCGCTGCGCACCCTGTCGGGTGGCCAGCGCCGCCGCATCGAGCTGGCCCGCATCCTGTTCTCCGGCGTCGGCACGCTGCTGCTCGACGAGCCGACCAACCACCTGGACGCCGACTCGATCGTCTGGCTGCGCGACTACCTGCGCACCTACCCGGGCGGGTTCATCGTCATCAGCCACGACGTCGACCTGCTGCGCAACACGGTCAACAAGGTGTTCCACCTGGACGCCAACCGTGGCGAGCTCGACCAGTACAACCTCGGCTGGGACAAGTACCTCGAACAGCGCGAGCAGGACGAGAAGCGCCGCCGCCGCGAGCGTGCCAACGCCGAGAAGAAGGCCGGCGCGCTGCTCGCGCAGGCCGAGAAGATGCGGGCGAAGGCCACCAAGGCCGTCGCGGCGCAGAACATGATCCGCCGCGCCGAGACGATGCTGGGCGGGCTGGAGGGCGTGCGCCAGGCCGACAAGGTGGCGCGGCTGCGGTTCCCGAAGCCCGCGCCGAGCGGTCGCACTCCCCTCACGGCCTCCGACCTGTCGAAGTCGTACGGCTCGCTCGAGGTGTTCACCGGGGTGGACCTGGCGATCGACCGCGGCTCGCGCGTGGTCATCCTGGGCCTCAACGGCGCAGGCAAGACGACGATGCTGCGCATCCTCGCGGGCGTGGAGAAGCCCGACACGGGCGAGGTCGTGCCCGGCCACGGCCTCAAGCTCGGCTACTACGCGCAGGAGCACGACACCCTCGACATGGACGTGACCGTCGTGGAGAACCTGCGGCACGCCGCTCCCGACCTCACCGACACCGAGGTGCGCTCGGTGCTCGGGTCGTTCCTGTTCTCGGGCGACGACGCCGACAAGCCGACGAACGTGCTCTCGGGCGGCGAGAAGACGCGCCTGGCGCTGGCGACGCTCGTGGTGTCGAGCGCCAACGTGCTGCTGCTCGACGAGCCGACGAACAACCTCGACCCCGCCTCGCGCGCCGAGATCCTGGGCGCGCTCAAGACGTACGAGGGCGCGGTCGTGATGGTCACGCACGACGACGGCGCGGTCGACGCGCTGGAGCCCGAGCGGGTGCTGCTGCTGCCCGACGGCGACGAGGACCTGTGGAGCGACGCCTACCGGGAGCTCGTGTCGCTGGCGTGAGATGCCTCGGCGAGGAATCGCTCGATGTCGCGGCGCGTGCGCAGGCGGTGGAACGTCAGGTGCGCGTTCTGCGGATCGCCCATCGCGGCGGCGTACCGCTGCGGGAGCTCGCCGAGCTGGCGCCACGTCCATCGCAGGATCGAGCGTTCGTGCGCCGGCCAGAGCCATGTCAGGCGCTGCCGGTTGCCCGTGCCGGGCCACAGCTCACGGCGGCCGGCCGCCTGCCGCAGCGTGCGCGCCACGACCTGGCGCAGCACGACGGCTCGCGGCGGGTCGACCCATACGACCGTGTCGGCACGCGCCCAGACCTGGGGCTGGAACCCGGCGTAGTTGCCGTCGACCACCCAGGTCTCGCCGCCCAGCGCGCGCTCGGCGTCGCGTTCGAACGCCTCGGGAGGACGCGGCGTCCAGTCCGGCCCCCAGAAGAACGCGTCGAGCTCGACGTGCCGGCTCCCGAGAGCGGTGGCGAGGCGGGCCGACAGCGTCGTCTTCCCGGCACCCGCCGCCCCGACCACCGACACTCTGCGCATCGCGCCAGCGTAGAGCGTCGGTGGCGCGTGGCACGGTAGCGGCATGAAGGCCGCCTTGCTCCCGTACCGGCTGCGCGCCCAGCTCCTCGCGGGGCCGGCGGCGTCCGACGGCGCGGCCGCCGTCGGGCATCTCGGGGCGGTGCAGGCGCAGCTGCACGACATGTCGCTGTGGGCGCTGTCGCGGCGGACGGGGCGCACCCGGGCCGAGCTGTCGGCGGAGTTCGACGCGGGGGCGTTCGTCCGCACGCACGTGCTGCGACCCACCTGGCACCACGTGCTCGCGGCCGACCTGCCGGACCTGCTGGCACTCACCGCGGACCGGGTGCGCCGCACGCTCGACACGGCCGCCCCCGGCGCCGGGCTGCCGCCGGCACGACGGCACGCCGCGGCCGACGTCGTCGTGGAGGCCGTGCGCGCGGACGGGCCGCTCACGCGCGGCGAGGTCGCCGACCGGCTGACCGGTGCGGGTCTCGGCGGGCCGGGCGGGCGGTGGTCGACGCAGCCCCTCGCGCACGTGCTCATGGAGGCCGAGTTGCGCGGAGAGGTCGGCTCCGGTCCCGTGCGCGGCAGGCAGCACACCTATCGCGCGCTCGACCTGCCGACGTCGTCGCGCACGCCCGACGACCGTCTCGCGTGGCTCGCGCGCACCTACGTGCGCGGGCACGGGCCTGCGCGGCCCGAGGACCTGGCGTGGTGGGCGTCGCTGCCGGTCACCGTGGCACGCCGCGCGTTCGCGCTCGCCGAACTGCGGCCGGTCACGCTCGCGGGCGTCGGCCTGTTCACCGACGCCCCGGGGGCCTACCCGGTGCCGGTGCCCGGGGCTCTGCTGATCTCGAACTACGACGAGCTGATCTCCTACCGACGGGACCCGGGCGACTGGGGACCGCACGGCACCGACGCGGTGCTGCGAGCCCAGGGTCTGCTCCTGCTCGACGGCGCCCTGGCCGGTTCGTGGACCCGCTCGACGTCGGCGGCGGGGGTGGCGCTGACCGTCACCACCCCGCTCGCGGTCCCGGACGGGGCCGCGCTCGACGCGGAGGCGGCGCGCTTCGCAGCCTTCGCCGGGGACGGCGTGCGGGCCACGCTCAGCGTCCGCGCCTGAGGCGCCGGACACCGAGCGTGGCCCGGAGGCGTCACCCGGGCGCGCGCGTCACGAGAAGGAGAACAGCGGCGGGAACGCCAGCGTGACCAGCGCCGCCCAGGCCGCGTAGACCGGCAGGTAGCGGGTCTGCCAGCGTTCCGTGGCACCGAACGGCCGGGTGCCGCGCAGGAACCGCAGCAGCAGCCAGCCCGTGCCGATCAGGTGGGCGAACAGCACGACGTTCAGGCCCAGCGCCGCCGACTTGTTGGCCGTCCAGCCGAACTCGGCGATGCGCGAGACCATCGCGGTGAGCGCGACGGCGTTGACGGCGAACGCGACCGCGACCAGCACGAGCTGGAGCCAGTCGAACACGGTGGGCGGCGCGAGCGGGTCGCGCGCCGAGATCGAGTAAAGCAGCAGCGCGAGCACGAGCACCAGCACCGCGTCCATGAGGATCAGCAGGTTGCGGTCGACGGAGATGAGCGACCCGTGGGCCAGCAGCACCACGAGCATCGCGGCCAGCATGACGATGGTCAGGGGCGTGAAGACGCGCGTCAGCACGGGCGCCATGTTCTCGACGACGTTCTTCTTCGCCTCGACGAGCCACGCGGCCACGAGGAACGCGCCCGGCACGGCGAACGGCATGAGCCAGTCCCCGAGGAACGGCTCGATGTCGACGTTCGCGATGGTGAACGTGCCGACCGTGAGGCCGATCAGCAGCCCACCGCCCATCGCGATGAGCGCGAAGTAGATGAGCAGCTCGCCGGTGAACCGGACGAAGTCCATGCGCCGGGCGTCCGAACGCCAGTCGCCTCCGGTGTACGCGACGCCGAGCAGCAGCCACAGCAGCACGGGCAGGTGAGTCGCCGCCAGGACGAAGGTCATCCCGGACCCGCCGCCGGCCAGGTTCTCGAACGGGAACAGGTTGACCGCCAGTGCGGGCACCGCGGCGAGCGCCACCAGCATCCCGCTGATGCGCCCCGGCAGCCGCCGCGACCAGGCGAAGTAGGCGGCGAGGAAGGGCAGGACGGCGAACGCGACGTTGGCGACGAGCACCTGGTCGTCGCCGGTGGCGAGCAGGGCCTTGACCGCGATGCCGGCGCCGACGGCGAGCGTGACGACGACGCCCAGCTCGCGCAGGCGAGGCGAGGTGGCGACGGGTTCCTCGGGCACGAGCACGAGCTGCTTCCACAGCCGCTCGGAGTGCTCGCGCGCGAACTCGCGCGAGACGTCGTCGAGGTTGCCCATGCGCTTGACGGCGACGAGGAACGCCTCGTCGTCGTCGAGGCCGCCGGCGCGCAGGTCGGCGACCTGGCCGCGCAGGTTGTCCTCGAGCTCCTCGGCGTCGGTGACCGCGATCGCCGTGCGGCGCACCACCCAGCGGCGCCACTGGTCGATCTGCGCCTCCAGCGCCGCGTGTGCGTCGAGCGGCTCGTGGATCGGTTCGGTCATCACGCCCACACCTCCGCCGCGGCGTGGCCGCCTTCGAGCCGGTCCCACACCTGCCGCAGCGCGTCGGCGACGACGCTCCACTGTGCCTGCCGTTCGCCCAGGGCCTCGCGCCCGGCGGTGGTCAGCGCGTAGTGCTTGCGCTTGCGCCCCGCCTCCGAGACGCCCCACCGGGCGGACACCCAGCCGTTGCGCTCGAGCCGGTGCAGCAGCGGGTAGAGCATGCCGTCGGTCCACTGCATGCGCCCGCCCGAGAGCTCGCCGACCCTCTTGAGGATGGCGTAGCCGTGGAGGTCGCCGTCGGCGAGGATGCCGAGGACGAGCGGCGTCGCGGACGCCGCGACCAGGTCCTTGTCGATGTGCACGAGAGTGCTCCCATACCTTGTGGTGCTAGGGGTTCGTACCCTAGCACCACAAGGCATAGCACCACGAGCCTTGCCGCGCGGCCACGCACACCCGCCGACGGCGCCCGCGGCCGGCGATGAGTCCGGGACGGCGCGCGCGTCTACCCCGGGAACCACCACCACCCGGGAGGAATCGTGGGCCTGATCCAGATCGAGCTGTTCACCACCCTTGACCTCGTCGCCCAGGCGCCGGGCGGCCCGGAGGAAGACCCGGACGGCGGCTTCGCGTTCGGCGGCTGGCAGGCGCCCCTGCTCGACGACGTCGCAGGCGCGCAGATCGCCGCCGCCTACGAGGGCACCGACGCGCTGCTGCTGGGCCGGCGCACCTACGACATCTTTGCGGCGTACTGGCCGCGCTACGAGGGAGGCGAGGACGCCGCGTTCGCCACCCTGTTCAACACCGTCCCCAAGTACGTCGCCTCGCGCGGGCGCCCGCGGCTCGACTGGGCCGGGTCCTCGCTGCTCGGGCCCGACCTCCCGCACGCGGTGCGCGAGATCCGCGAGCGCCACGAGCAGGTCCGGGTCGTCGGGAGCCTCGACCTGGTCCAGACGCTCCTGCGCGAACGGCTCTTCGACCGCCTCGACCTGTGGGTCCACCCCATCGTGCTCGGCACGGGCAAGAAGGTGTTCGACGGCGGCGCGGTCCCCGCCAACCTCACGCTCGCCGCCCCGCCGGCCGCGAGCCCGTCGGGGACCGTGTTCCTGCGCTACGCGCTGGCCGACGGGGTGCCCGGCACGGGCGACATGGCGGCCGCCGACCACGGGGTGTGAGGCTCACCCGAGCGCAAGCACCCCGGCCAGCGACACGCTCGACGCGAGCAGCGCCGAGATCCCGCCCAGCAGCAGCGTGCGGCGCCCGGTGCGCACCAGCCGGGGCACGTCGACGCCCAGCCCGAGGGCGACCATCGCGACGACGAACAGCACCGTCGTCAGCGCGTCTGCGGCATGCAGCACGCCAGCAGGCACCAGGCCCGTCGAGCGCGCGGCGACGGCGACGAGGAACCCCAGGACGAAGAGCGGAACGGGCGGCGTGCGCCGTTCCTCCGGCAGCGCGCGCCCGGGCTCGCGGCGCACGAGCACCGCGCCCGTGCCCGCCACGATCGGCGCGAGCAGCGCGACGCGCGCCAGCTTGGCGATGGTCGCCGTCGCGAGGGCGGCTGCCGAGACGGCTCCCGCGGCCGCGACCACCTGGGCGACCTCCTGCACGCTCGCGCCGATCCACAGGCCGGTGCGTGCGTCGTCGAGCCCGATCGCGCGTGCGAGCGGGGGCAGCACGAACACGGCGACCGTGCCGTAGACGGTCACGAGCGCGAGCGCCGCCGCGACGGCGTCGGCGTCGGCGGTGTGCCGCGCCTCGGGCGGGCGGGAACGCTCGACCACGCCCGTCATCGCCGAGACGGCCGCGGCCCCGCACACGGCGAACCCCGTGCCGACCAGCAGCGCCGCCTCGCGCGGCACGCCCAGCCGGCGTCCGGCCCACTGCGTGCCGGCGAACGTCACCGCAAGCGTGACCACGACGACGGTGAGCCCGCGCCAGCCCAGCGCGAGCACGTCGGGCACCGACAGGCGCAGCCCCAGCAGCACGACGCCGGTGCGCAGCACGTGCTTGGCGGCGACGGCCGTGCCCGGCGCGAGCGCCGCCCACAGCGGCCCCCGCTCGACGGGCGCGCGGCGCACCCACGCGCCTGCGCCCGTGCCGACGGCCGCACCCAGGACGAGCGCGAGGACGAGCGGGGAGACGGCGGGAACGAGGGGGACACCGCGAGCAGGCCGGCCCCGGCGAGCACGGCGAGGGCAAGTCCGGGGATCAGGCGCACGACTCCCAGCGTCGGGCGCCGGCGGCGGCCGCGGAAGCCCGACCGCCCGAGAGAGCCATAGGATTCGCCTATGGCTGATCGGACCCGCCGCACCGAACGCACGTCGCTCGCCCTGCTCGAGCTGCTCGTCGCGCTCGACGAGCACGGCTCGATCAGCGCCGCGGCCCGCGCTCGCGGCGTCGCGCAACCGACCGCCTCGGCCGGGCTCCGCACGCTCGAACGCCGCCTCGGCATCGACCTGCTCGTGCGGGCCCCGCGCGGCACGAGCCTCACCGAGACCGGCCGCCTGGTCGCCACCTGGGCGGGCGAGCTCGTGGCTGCGTCGGAGCGGTTCGAGGAGGCCGTGACCGCGCTGCGCACCACCACGCACGAGCGGTTGCGCGTCGCCGCGAGCCTGACCGTCGCCGAGCACCTCGCCCCGCGCTGGCTCGCCGCGCTCGCCGCCGCCCCGCGCGCCGGCGCGGCCCCCGACGTCGAGCTCGTCGTCCGCAACTCGCGCGACGTCATGGACCTCGTGCTCGCCGACGGCGCCGACCTGGGCTTCGTCGAAGGGCCGGGCGTGCGGCGGGGCCTGCGCAGCCGCACGGTCGCCGACGACGAGCTCGTCGCCGTCGTCGCCCCCACACACCCCTGGGCCGGACGCCGCACCGTCGCCGTCGGCGACCTGCTCCGTGCCCGGCTGGTGGTGCGCGAGGCGGGCTCGGGCACGCGCGAGGTGCTGGAGGCCGCACTCGAGCGCGCAGGGCACGCCCTGCCCCCGCACCTGCCGACCATGGGCTCGACCGTGGCGCTCACCTCCGCCGTCGTGCACGGCGGCGCGGTCACCGTCGTCTCGGCCCTGGGCGTGGCCGACGACGTCGCGCGCGGCTCGCTCGCGCGCGTCTCGATCGCCGGGCTCGACCTGCGCAGGCGCCTGCGCCTGGTCTGGAAGGACGGCGCCGGGCTGTCGGCCACGGCGCGGCGGTTCGCGGCGGTCGCGACACGGGCGGGAGCGCTCCTCGACGACGTCGCGGCGGACGACGAACGCGGCGGCGCGGTGGAGTGACCGAGGTGCCGGGCGGTCACCCCAGGTCCACCCTGGACGAGGGCGCACCCCGCACCCACGGTCACGAGCAAGGAGCCACGTGATGCCGCACTACCTGATCTCGTTCGACGACGGCACGATGATCGTCAGCCCGGAGGACCTTCCCGCCGTCTCCGAGGCGAGCCACGCGGTCGTCGACGAGGCCCGAGACGCCGGGGTCTGGGTCTACGGCGGTGGCCTGCTCAGCCAGCGGGCGAGCATCGTGGCTACCGACGGGGCGGTCACCGACGGGCCCTACCCCGAGACCAAGGCCGTGCTGGGCGGGTTCAGCGTCATCGACGTGCCGACGCGAGAGGACGCGCTGGCGTGGGCCGCCCGGCTCGCGGCCGCATGCCGGTGCGCCCAGGAGGTGCGCGAGATCATGCACGACCCGGCCGGCTGAAGCGCGGCCCGACACGAGCCGACCGCTGCGGCGGTGACGCCGCGCCGCCCCACGAGCGCACCGTCACACGGCGGAACGACCCCGCGACGGTGCTAAGCGGCCGCCGAGACGAATCTCACGGACGCCGGGATCGGTCGGAACGCGCGCCGCCACGCCCCCCTCCCGCTAGGTTCGGACCATGGCACTCGACGCTGAGGCTCAGGTCAACCGACACATCATGGCGGCCCTCGTGGGCAGCGCCGGATCCGGCATGACGACGCTGGTCGAAGCCGTCCTGCACCGATCGGGGGCCATCGCGCGTCCGGGCACGATCGCCGCAGGCACGACGGTCGGCGACTACCAGCCCGAGGAGGTCGCGCGCGGCACCACGCTCACGACCGGCCTGACCTATCTGGAGTGGGACTCCGACGACGGCGAGCACTACACGCTCACGCTGGCCGACACGCCCGGGCACCCGGACTTCATCGGGAGCGTCGACGCCGCCCTGTCGGCCTGCGACCTCGCCGTCGTCGTCGTGTCCGCGGTCGCGGGCGTCACCGCCGGAACGCGCGCCGCCTGGGCCGCGGCCGACGCCGCAGGCGTGCCCCGCATCGTCATGGTGACGTGCGCCGATCGCCCCCAGGCCAGCTTTCACCGCGTGCTCGGCGAGCTGCGCGAGACGTTCGGGCCCCACCTGTGGCCCATCGAGCTGCCCATCGGCTCGGAGGAGGACTTCCGTGCCGTGGCCGACGTGCTCGGCAGCCGGGCGCTCGCGCAGGGCCCCAAGCACGAGCAGATCGTCGAACCGCTGCCCGACGACGTCGCCGACGAGAGCCAGACCCTGCACAGCGACGTGACCGAGGAGATCGTCTCGCACTACGACGCCCTGCTCGAGGCGTACCTGGAGGGCAAGGAGCCCTCGCTCGACGAGCTCCAGCGGCGGCTCGCGGAGCAGACCGCCGCCGGCGACGCCGTGCCGGTCGTCGTCTCGTCGGGCGTCACCGAGACGGGGGTCGACCGGTTCATCGACATCCTGTGCCAGCTCATCCCCGCGCTCAGCGCGCGCGACTCGGCCATCGTCGCGTCCGACGGCACCGAGGTCTCCGTGGCCCGCGATCCGCAGGGCGAGCCGCTGGCGTACGCGTTCGACGTCGTCGCCGACCAGTTCCTCGGGCAGATCACCATGCTCAAGGTGCTCTCGGGCACCGTCCGCGCCGGCGACCGGCTGCGCAACGCGACGACGGGCACCGAGGAGCGTCTCGGGAACCTCTTCCGGCTGCGCGGCGCGCAGCGCCTGCCCTGCGACGAGCTGCGGGCCGGTGACGTCGGCGGTGCCGCGAAGCTCGTGGGCACCCCGGCCGGGTCGTTGCTGTGGTCCCGGCCCACCGGCCAGGCGCGGCCGCGGGCGCTCCCCGAGCACCCCGCGGTGTACTCGCTCTCGCTCGACCCCGTCAGCCAGCCCGACGTCGAGAAGCTCTCGACGGCGCTCGCACGCGCGCTCACCGAGGACCACACGCTCTCGGTCGAGTACAGCGACGGCCGCACCATCGTGCACGGCCTCGGCGACACCCAGCTCGAGATCCTGGTCGACCGGCTCAAGCGCATCTTCGGGGTGAGCGTCACGACGAGTCCCGCACCCGTCGCGTTCCGCGAGACGGTGGCGCGCGAGACCCGGGCGGAGGGCCGCCTCAAGAAGCAGTCGGGCGGCCACGGCCAGTTCGCCGTCGTGCATGTGGTCGTCTCCCCGCTCGGACCCGGTGGCGGGTTCGAGTTCGTCGACTCCGTCGTCGGGGGCGCCGTACCACGGCACTACATCCCCGCCGTCGAGAAGGGCGTGCGGGACGCCCTCGAACGCGGTGGCCCGCACGGGCACCCCGTCGTCGACGTGCGGGTCGAGCTCGTCGACGGCAAGTCGCACTCGGTCGACTCCTCCGACATGGCGTTCCGCACCGCGGGGTCGCTGGCGGTGCACGAGGCTCTCGCCAAGGCCGGGACGGTCGTGCTCGAACCCGTCTCGGCCGTGACCGTCACTGTCCCGGTGGCCTACCAGGGGGCCGTCATGACCGACCTGGCAGGACGGCACGGCCGCGTGCACGACACCCGGATGACGGACGCCGGGGACGCCGTCGTGATCGCGACCGTGCCTGACGTGGAGCTGCAGCGCTACGTGCTCGACCTGCGCTCGCTCACGCAGGGGTACGGGCAGCTCACGATCGAGCCGGACCACTACGAGGTGGCGTCGACGCCGTCGCGGGTGCCCTGACGCGTGCGGCGACTCCTGGCACGTTCCCCGGGTAGCGTCGAAGCCATGTCACCGGACGCGCTGCTCGGCCACTGCCTCGCCATGCCGGGTGCCTACCTCGACCACCCGTTCCACCCTGAGCACACCGCCGTCCGGCTCAAGACCC
Organism: Xylanimonas allomyrinae; assembly: GCF_004135345.1. Classification (NCBI taxonomy): domain Bacteria; kingdom Bacillati; phylum Actinomycetota; class Actinomycetes; order Micrococcales; family Promicromonosporaceae; genus Xylanimonas; species Xylanimonas allomyrinae. The sequence continues at coordinate 691,595 of NZ_CP035495.1, read as the reverse complement.
CGAGCATGGACAAGGGCCGCATCTTCGCCGAGGTGTTCACGCTGCGCGGCGTCGACGTCGCCACGCTGCGCTGCGAGCACGACGCCGCCCTGACCTACCGGGACATGTACCCGGGCGTCGTCGTGCGCGGGTACCACTGCCCGCCGGCGGAGGCCCGGTACGCCAACACCATGCCGCTCGACGGCGGCGTGCCTGACGGTCACCTGATCGAGATGACCGACGAGGCGTACGACTTCATCCGTGCGAAGCTGCCCCGCTACCGGCAGGCCGAGCTGGCCGGCCTCGGCGACGGCTGACGGTCGGCCCGCCGCGCCGGGCGCGCACCGGTCGGCGCACTGCGCGGCACGTGGCCGTCGGCGACCGTGTGCGGGACGACGTCAGCCACCGGTGAAGGCGGAGACGGTCAGTTCCGCGTCCGCCGCCAGGCAGGGCTCGGCGAGCGCGGCCAGGGCGTCGTCCCAGGCCGCCGTCCCGATCCCGGCGGGCTCGTCGGCCGCCCCGGCGTCGACCGCGGGGGCAGCCGCCTGCAGGTCGGCGACCCCCTGGCTGACAGCACCGGCACCGGCCGCGGGGATGCGGCCGAGCGAGCGTGTCGCAACTCCGTACCAGCCTCGCTGTTCCTGGGCGGTCATGCGGCCCTCGCGCAGTGCGTTGTCGGCGTTCTCGACGATCGTCATGACGTCGGAGACGGCCGCGCACGCGGCGGCCTCCCGTGCAGCGTCAGCCGTGGGCGCTTCGTCCGGGGCCGCGTCCGCCTGAGCCTCGTCACCCTGCTCCGCCTCCCGTGCGGGGTCGGGCTCGGGCTCCGCGCCGCCTGCAGCGTCACAGCCTGCCGCCATCAGAGCCGCCATCAGCAAGGCTGATGCCCCTACCGCCCGCATCCCGCGCATGGACCCTCCCGATCGTGATCACGTGGCTGGCGACGCTATCAGCGCAGAGGCGTGCAGGGCGGCCGGCGCGGCGCCGGGCCTCGCACGCCGCCAGGCGACGGGGTGCCCGCGTCAGTCGGCCGCGACCAGTCCCCGCCGGACCGCCCGCGTCAGCCGCGGCGGCACGAGGACGGTCCTGCCCTGCACGACGACGGGGACCAGCGCCGGCTCCGAGGCCGTCCATCGTGCCCGACGGGACCGTGTGCGGGATCTCGACGTCTTCCTCTTCGGGACTGCCATGGCGCCCTCCTCGTCTCTCTAGCGGTGTTCTCAGCCCTGACGGGCCTTGAACCGGGGGTTCTGCTTGTTGATGACGTACGTCTTGCCGCGGCGCCGGACGACCTTGGAGCCCGGAGCGAGCTTGAGCGAGCGCAGGGAGGCGCGAACCTTCACCGTGCCTCCTTCGCGGCGTAGCGCCGTCGGAACTTCTCGACGCGGCCTGCGGTGTCGACGACGCGCGCGCTGCCGGTCCAGAAGGGGTGGGACGCGCTGGAGATCTCCACGTCGACGACGGGGTAGGTGCGGCCGTCGTCCCACTCGATGGTCTTCGCGGGGCGCCCTGGCCCACCCGGGACGTCCGCGCTCAGGGTCGAGCGGGTCAGGAAGGCGAACCCGGCGCTCGCATCGCGGAAGACGACGGGCCCGTAGGCGGGGTGGATGTCCTTCTTCACTGTTCTCCTCGGGTTCGCTGGTCACCAGCTGGACTTGGTCACGCCGGGCAGCTCGCCACGGTGGGCGAGGGTGCGCACGTTAATGCGCGAGAGCCCGAACGCGCGCAGATAGGCGCGCGGGCGTCCGTCTGCCGCGTCGCGGTTGCGTACGCGCACGGGACTGGCGTCGCGCGGCTGGCGCCGCAGTTCGGCGGCCGCGGCCGCGCGCTGCTCGGCGCTCGACGACGGCGCCACGATCACGGCCTTGAGCTCGGCGCGCCGGGCGGCGTACCGGGCCACGACGGCACGGCGGCGCTCGTTCGCGGCGATCTTCGACTTCTTGGCCATCAGCGCTCTTCGCGGAAGTCGACGTGCTTGCGGACCACCGGGTCGTACTTCTTGAGCACGATCCGGTCGGGGTCGTTGCGCCGGTTCTTGCGCGTCACGTACGTGAAGCCCGTGCCGGCGGTCGAGCGCAGCTTGACGATCGGGCGCAGGTCGGTGCGGGCCATCAGACCCTCTCCCCTCGGGCGAGGATGCGCGCGACGACGGCGTCGATCCCCTGCCGGTCGATGGTCTTGATCCCCTTGGCGCTGACCTGCAGCGTGACCTTGCGGCCCAGCGAGGGCACCCAGTAGTGCTTGGTCTGGATGTTCGGGTTCCACCGGCGCTTGGTGCGCACATGGGAGTGGGATATCGAGTTTCCGAAGCCCGGGATGGTTCCGAGCACCTGGCAGCGGGCTGACACCGTGCCTCCTTCGTCGCATGAAAGGGTTGTTGAGAACGCTTCTCAACCGGCTATAGTGAAGCACAACCGAGAACCGTTCTCAACAAGGAGGCTTCGTGCACCCCGCTCCCCCGCCCCCGGCACGCCCGAGAAGCTCCGCCTCAGCGTGCTGGCCGCCATCGACCCCGTGCTGCGCGACGCCGCCGTCACCGGCATCGTGCTCGGCTCACCCGGCACCGTCGCCGTCCGCCACGACCTGCTCGTCGACGACGGCGCCCTGCGGCGCGTCGTCGTCGACGCGAGCGGCGTCGTCGAGGACGCACTGCTGCCCCTGGAGCACGCGTGCCTGTCGTGCTGCGTGCGCGAGGACGCGATCCCCACGCTCACCCGCCTCGCCGACGACGGACGATGGACCGACGCGGTACTCGCCCTGCCCGCCACGGCCGAGCCGATCGCCGTCGTCCGCGCCCTCGAGATCGCCACCGAGCCGGGAGGCCCGCTGGCGCGCTACCGGCTGGCGACCACCGCGGCAGTCGCCGACGTGGACACCCTCGAAGAAGACCTCCTCGGCGACCAGCTCTGCGGGGACCGCGGCCTGGAGCTCGCCGACGACGACGAACGCTCCGTCGGCGAGGCGCTCGCGGCCCAGCTCGAGCAAGCCGACCTCGTCGTCACCACGGGGACGTCCCCCACCGGCCTCGGACTGGTGGACCGGCTGCGCGGCGAGGGAACCACCCGCACCGACGGCCTCCACCACCTCGACGCCGCAGACCTCGCCGCCCTCCGGCACGACCCGGTCGCCGCCGAGCGGCGAGCCAACCCGCTGCGCGCGCGAGGCGCAGACGCCATCGGCGGGGCGCACGGGCCGGGCGGGGACCGCAGCTGGACCCTCGTGCTCGACTCGTCCCAGGCGTTCGACCCCGAGCGTCTGCTGGCCCAGGTCGAAGCGCTCGGCACCGGCCGGATCCGCTCCCGCGGCGTCTTCCACGTCGCCAACCGGCCCGACTCGGCCTGCCTGTGGGACTCGGCCGGCGGCCAGACGTGCATCGCCGGCCTCGGCCCCTGGGGCGAGGCCATGACCGGGTCCGGCCCGCGCACGCGCATCTGCGTCGTCGGCGCGGGCGACGACGCAGATGCGCAGGTCTTGCGGCAGCGGATCAGCGACGCCTTCCGCACGGCGCTCGCCACCCCCGGCGAAGCCGCAGACGGCGGCCTGCGCTGGCTCGGCCGCGACGACGTCCTCGCGCCCTGGCTCGGCGAGCGCACGGCGGTCTGAGCTCGGGCCGTCGATCGGGCGACGCCGCGCGGGCGGCACCGGCACGGGCCGGTCGGCGCGGGCGCGACACCGGGCGCAGGCGGTGGCGACCGCGTGCGGCCGACGCCGTCAGTCGCGCGCAGCGTCGAGGATGACCTTGGTGACGGTGCCGGGCTCGGTCACCATGACGACATGCGAGCTCTTGACCTCGATGGTGAGTGCTCCGGCCCGCCTGGCCATCGCCCGCTCGGCCTCGGGCGGGATGATGCGGTCCTGCTTCGCCACGACGTACCAGCTGGGGATGTCGGCCCAGGCCGGGGCGCCGGACGGGGTGAGCAGCGCGCCCAGCGCGCCGGGGCGCTGGCTGGCGGCCATGACGCGTGCCGTGTCGCGCGGGAGGTCCTGGGCGAAGAGCTGGTGGAACCAGGCGGGATCGATGTAGGCGTCCGCGTCGCCCGCGGGCGCTCCAGGATACGGGCGCAGCACGAGGTGGTCGGTGACGACGGTGTGACCGCCGCCGAGCTCGTTGGCGGCGGCAACGCTCTCCCCCTCGGCCGGCGCGTAGGCGGCGACGTACACGAGCGCTTCGACGTCGGGGTCGCCGGTCGCGGCGTTGGTGATGACGGCGCCGCCGTAGGAGTGCCCGACGAGCACCACGGGCCCGGAGACGGTGTCGAGGAACTGACGCAGGTACTCCCCGTCGGTCACCGGGCCGCGCAGCGGGTTGGGGAACGCCAGGACGGGGTAGCCACGTTCGATCAGGCGCGCGGCGACGGCGTCCCAGCCGCTGGAGTCGGCGAACGCCCCGTGGACGAGAACGATGGTGGGCTTCGCGTGGGAGCCTGTGCCCCCGCCGTGCGAGCCGTGCGAGCGCGCAGGCGACGCCGAGCCGGCTGCGGGTGCGAGCGCGAGCAGGGCCGCGGCGAGCGCGGCGATCAGTGCGGTGGGGCGGCTGATGCCTCTCCTGGTCATCGGGAAGCCTCCTGTCGGGGTGGGGACGCGACGATCATCGGTACGACGGCGGGTGAACTGGACCACGTGCGCCGCGTAGTCCCGCGCGAGCCGTCCTACGGTGGGCTCATGACGACCGCCGGCGGCGTGCTGGGTCGCGACGAGGAGCTGCGCACGCTGGCGACGCTCGTCGGTGGCGCACGCAACGGACGCGGGGGCGCGCTGCTGGTCCTCGGCGAACCAGGGATCGGCAAGACGTACCTCGTCGCCGAGGCGATCAGGGACGCGGGCGTCGATCTCGTGCGGCTCGACGGGTACGAGTCGGAGTCGGCCATGCCGTTCGCCGCCGTGCAGCGGCTCGCCGCCGCCCTTCACGAGCACCACGCACAGCTGCCCGAACGTCAGCGGCAGGCCGTGCAGGTCGCGTCCGGGATGACGGACGGCCCGGCGCCGGACCGGTTCCTCGTCGGGCTCGGGGTGCTGGGGCTCCTCGCGGCGGCGGGCGCTCGCGCGCCCGTGGTGTGCGTCGTCGACGACGCGCACCTGATCGACGCTGAGAGCCTGGACGTGCTGGCGTTCGTGGCCCGCCGCCTGGCCGTCGAGCACGTCGCCGTCGTCCTCGCGGCCAGAGACGACGCCGACGTGGTCGACCGCATGGGCGGTGTCCCGCGGCTCGTCCTGACCGGCCTGACCCTGGACGCAGCGGTGCGGCTTCTCAACCGCTCCGCGGCCGCGCCGCTCGCGCCGTCGGCGGCCGCTGCGATCGCCCGGGCCACCGGCGGCAACCCGCTGGCCCTGGTCGATCTGGCCGGCGAGGTGCTCGTGCACGAGCGACCCGACCTGGGACTCTCCGACGCGCCCGTCCCCGTCGGCCGGCATCTCGAGGCGCACTACATCCGTCAGGTGCGGCAGGCCGATCCGCAGGTCCAGACCTGGGTGTTGCTGGCCGCCGCCGACTCGACCGGCAACGTCGACCTCCTGGCCGCGGCGGCCGAGCACCTGGGCCTGAGCCCGGACGGCAGCGACCGGGCCGAGGTCGCCGGCCTGGTGGAACTGGCGCCCGTCGTGCGGTTCCGGCACCCGCTGGTGCGGTCGGCCGTCTACAACGCGGCGCCGGGGGCCGAACGACGGCGGGCGCACCGCGCCCTCGCCTGCGCGGCCGACGCTCTCGGCCTGGTGGAGGTGGAGGCCTGGCATGCCGCCCGGACCGTCCTGGGCACCGACCCAGCGGTCGCCGACCGGCTCGCACACGCAGCCGACCTGGCCGCACAGCGCGGCGGTCTGGCGTCGCAGGCGACGATCCTCGCCCGCGCGGCAGAGCTCAGCCTGCCCGGGCCGGACCGTGACTCACGACAGATCGGCGCGGCCGAGGCGGCCCTGGCGGCAGGGGCCGCCCACGTCGCCCAGCGGCTCGTCGGCCAGATCGACGTGACCGCAGTCGACGCCGTCACGCGAGGCCGAGCGGTCACCGTGCGCAGCGCGCTCGGCCTCTTCTCGGCCGACGCCGACGGTGTGCGCGGGGCACGGCGGCGTACCTGGACGCGGCCGACGAGTTCCACCGCGGGCGGGACACGGCGCGCGAACAGCGCGCGCTGCTGCACGCGTTCGAGCGATGCGTCGTCGCGGACCGGCTCATGAACGGCGTCACGCGCGACGAACTGGGGCACCGGCTCGTCGCCGGCGCCGACCTCGCCGGGGGCCCGACGTCGCAGATCCTGCGCGGGCTGGGAGCCATCATCCTCCTCCCCTACGCCGAGGCCGTCGCCCCGGCCCGAGCCGCCTTCGACGCGATCCGCACCCTGCCCGACGCCGAGATGATGCACCTGGGTTCGGCCGTCGCATCGCTCGGGACGTTCCTGTGGGACGCGGCAGGACGTTCGGCCGCACTTGAGCACGCGGCGAAGGCCGCGCGAGACACGGGCGCGCTGCAAGCGCTCGACAGCCTCCTGTGGACCACGGCCCTCTCGGACCTGTGGGGCGGCACCGTGCGCCGGGCCGTCCGGGTCGAGGAGCTGGTGCGCGAGGTGCGGCGAGCGATGGGCTACGACGGCGAGAACGTCCCCAACGTCGCGGTCCTGGCCTGGACCGGCACCGCCTGCGACGTCGTCGAGGGCATGGCACAGGACGCGGCCCGGACGGGTTTCGGCGGGGTCGCGGCGTCCGGCACCGCGTCGCTCGCGGTCCGCGACCTGGCCGAAGGCCGCTACCAGAGCGCGTTCGACCGCCTCGGCCCGCTCGTCGACGACCCGTTCCTCCAGGCCACACCCGTCCAGTACCCCGACTACGTCGAGGCCGCGGCACGCAGCCGGCACCCGCAGGAGGCAGCCACGGTCTCGCGGCTGCTGACGTCGCTGGCCGACGCGAACCGCTCCGCATGGTGCCGCGGCGTGGCCGAACGAGCGCTCGCGCTGACCAGCGCGGACGACGCCGAGCCGCACCACCGGGCGTCGATCGAGGCCCTCGGGACGACCGGGGCAGAGATGGACCTGGCACGGTCCCACCTCGTGTACGGGGAATGGCTCCGCCGCGCGCGCCGACGCCACGCGGCAGGCGAACAGCTCCACCTCGCCCTCAGGCACTTCCGGCGCAGCGGTGCCGACCTGTTCGTCGCCCGCACCACCGCCGAGCTGGCGGCCCTCGGAGACGCCGGTGACGTCGAGAGCGCGCCGCGACGCTCCGACCTGACAACCCAGGAGCACACGGTCGCGCGGCTCGCCGCGCAAGGACGCACCAACTCCGAGATCGCCGCGAACCTGTTCATCAGCACGAACACGGTCGACTACCACCTGCGCAAGGTCTTCCAGAAGCTCGGAGTGTCCTCGCGGCGGCAGCTGGCCGACCGGCTCACGCCGTCGGCCGCAGGCCACACGACCACGCCGTAGGCGCAGCACGGACTACGGGGAGCACGTGGTCCGGACACGTCACGCCGCGGGGCAAGGTCGAACGGCCAGAACACGACCGGACCCGAGGAGGTCGCCATGCCCTACGTCACCACCGATGACGGCGCCCAGATCTTCTACAAGGACTGGGGCACCGGCGGGACGCCCGTCCTGCTCAGCCACGGCTGGCCGCTCAACTCCGACGCGTGGGAGGCGGCCGCGCTGTTCCTCGCCGAGCACGGTCACCGCGCCATCGCGCACGACCGGCGCGGGCACGGCAAGTCCAGCCAGACGTGGGGCGGCAACGAGATGGACACCTACGCCGACGACCTCGCCTGCCTGATCGACACGCTCGACCTGCACGACCTGACCCTGGTCGGCCACTCGACCGGCGGTGGCGAGATCGTCCGCTACATCGGGCGGCACGGCACCGCCCGCGTGGCCAGGCTCGTCCTCGTCTCGGCGGTCCCGCCCCTGATGCTGCAAACCGACGACAACCCTGACGGCCTGCCGATCGAGGTCTTCGACACGATCCGCGCGGGCGAGAAGGCCAACCGGTCCCAGCTCTACCGAGACCTTGCCGACGGCCCGTTCTTCGGCCACAACCGGCACCAGGACGTCGACCAAGGGTTCCGCGACGCGTTCTGGCTCCAGGGTCTGGCCGCCGGCCACCGCGGCGCATACGAGTGCATCGCGGCGTTCTCCGCCACGGACTTCCGTCCCGACCTGGCCAAGGTCGACGTGCCGACCTTGGTCATCCACGGCGACGACGACCAGATCGTGCCGTTCGCCGTCGGCGGCAAGCGGTCGGCCGCGCTGGTCGACGGCGCGACCCTCACCGTCTACGAGGGCAGCAGCCACGCCCTGCCCGACACCGACCGCGACCGCCTTCACGCCGACCTGCTGGCGTTCGTCGACGCCTGAGCGGGCGACCCCTCACCCCGAGGACCGCAACCGTGCACCGGAACGTCCGAAGACAGGCCACCGCAGCCGCCGTCGCCGGCCCGACGCCACGCTCGCGCGACGCATCCGACCGCACCCCGGTCTCGGACCGGGCGTGCGCCGAATCCGAGGGCTCCGTCGCGTGACCGGCATCGACCCCACGCCGGCCGGCTCACCCACGCTGAGCGTCACGCACGTGGGCGGGCCCACCGTCCTGATCGAGCTCGCCGGCTGGCGCATCCTGACCGACCCCACGTTCGACCCTCCCGGACGCACGTACGAGTTCGGGCTCGGCACCCGCTCGACCAAGACCACCGGCCCGGCCGTCGCGCCCGACGAGGTAGGTCCGGTGGACCTGATCCTGCTCAGCCACGACCACCACGCGGACAATCTCGACGACCACGGCCGCAGCCTCCTGCCCTCCGCGGGCACCGTCCTGACCACCGTTCCCGGCGCGCGGCGGCTGCGCGCACCGAACACGCGAGGCCTGCGGCCGGGCCAGGCCACCACCGCCTCCGCCGTCGGACGGCCGGACCTGCACGTCCTGGCCACACCCTGCAGGCACGGGCCGCCCTTGAGCCGGCCCGTTGCCGGAACGGTGATCGGGTTCGCCGTCTCCCTCGCCGGCAGCCCACGGACCGCGGTCTGGATGACCGGCGACACCGTGCTGCACCGGCCGCTGCGGCGGGCGGCACGCCATCTGGACGTGGACGTCCTCCTGCTGCATCTCGGAGCGGTGCGTTTCCCGCTCACCGGCCCGCTGCGCTACTCCATGAACAGCACGGACGCGGCGGGACTCCTCGCCGCGACGAGGCCGCGCGTCGTCGTGCCCGTCCACTACGAGGGGTGGTCGCACTTCTCCGAAGCCGAAGAACGGGCACGCGAGAACCTCCACGCGGATCGGCTACCCGCCGGAACCACCGTCACCTGGCTTGAGCGAGGGCGCGCGGCGGCCCTCGCCCTGCATGGTCCGTGAACACCGCCGACGACGCCGGAGGGCCGGGCGCTGGGCGTGGCCCTCGACCGGGGCGCTCGCCCTGGGCGGGCGGCCGTGTGCGCGGTGCGCGGGCGGGGCCCGACGGGCCGCGCCCGGGTGGACGCACCGGCCGTCCGGCGTAGCGGCCCCGCCTCAGCGGCGCGACCGCGCCAGCAGCCACACGAAGTACGGCGCCCCGAGCAGCGCGACGGCAAGACCCGCCGGGAGCTGCGCGGGTGCGATCACGGTGCGGCCCGCCAGGTCCGCGAGGCCGAGCAGCACGGCGCCGAGCAGCATCGCGACGGGCAGCACGCGCGCGTGGCGTCCGCCGACGAGGGCGCGCGCGGCGTGCGGTGCGACCAGGCCGACGAACCCGACGACGCCGACCGCGGTCACGCTCGTGGCCGCGAGCGCCGCCGCGACGGCCAGGACGAGCAGCCGCGTGCGCTCCAGCCCGATCCCGACCAGGCGGGGCGTGTCGTCGTCGAGCGCGAGCAGGTCCAGCTCGCGCGGCATCGCGGCGGCGAGGGGCACGGCCAGGCCGAGCAGGACGACGACGGGCAGCACCTCGGGGAAGTCGCGTCCGTAGGTCGTCCCGGACAGCCACGTGTAGATGCGTGGGGTGTTCCACGGGTCCGCGCGCAGCAGGAGGAACGCCGACACTGCGGCGGTCAGGTTCCACAGGCCGATGCCGACGAGCACGAGCCGGTCGGCGAGGAGGCCGGAGCGCCACGCGAGCAGGAAGACCAGCACGAACGCGCCCAGACCTCCGGCGACGGCCGCGACGAGCGTGGCGCCGGCGCTGGCCGCGACCCCGTTGCCCCAGGCGGTGCCCGCGACCGCGGTCACGGCCACCACGGCGCCGAGGCCGGCGCCGCCGGTGATGCCGAGGATGCCGGGCTCCGCCAGCGGGTTGCGGGCGGTGGCCTGCACCATCGTTCCCGAGAGTGCGAGCGCGGCCCCGGCGACCACGGCGGCCGCGACGCGCGGAGCCCGCTCGTCGAGGGCGAACCGGACGACGGCAGGACCCTCGCCCTGCATCCACAGGGCGATGTCTCCCGTGCGCAGCCACGTCGACCCGGCGAGCAGCCCGGCCACGACGACGGCCCCTGCGAGCAGGGCCGCGCCGGTGAGCACGACGACGAAGCGTCGCGTGCCCCGCGGCCCGCCGACGGCCGCCGGCGGCCGCCTCGTCGGCCCGGCGTCGCGCAGACGGCGGGCGAGCAGCACCATGATCAGCGCGCCGATCACCGTCGTCGCCACGCCGGTGGGCACGGCGAGCGCCGCGTCCGCTCCCAGGAGGGCGCGCACCGCGGCGTCGGCGAGCACGACGACGAACGAGCCGAGCAGGCCCGCCGCCGGGAGAAGCAGCACGTGCCGGTTCAGCGCGGGCAGGACGCGCGCCAGCAGGCGTGCGACGACGGGTGCGGCGAGCCCGACGAACCCGATCGGCCCTGCGAGCGTGACCGCCGCCGCCGTCAGCAGGACCGCCAGCACGACGGCGCCGGCACGGGTGCCCCGCACGGGAACGCCCAGGGCCCGGGCGGTGTCGTCACCGAGCCCGAGGACGTCGAGGCGGCGTGCGAGCAGCATCCCCCCGGCCGTGGCCGCGACGACGACGGGCAGCGCGCGCCAGAACGCCGTGAGGTCGAGCTGGCTCAGCGACCCGCTGCCCCAGGCGAACAGCCCGGTCGTCTCCGTCTCGAACAGGATCAGCAGGGCGGAGACGGCGGCCTGGAGCGCCATGGCGACGGCGGCGCCGGCCAGGACCAGCCTGCTGCCGCCGGCACCGGCCCCACCGGCGAGACCGAGCACGAGCGCGGCCGCGGCGATCCCCCCGGCGAACGCGACGGCTCCTGACGCCCAGAACGGCACGGAGAGGCCGAACGCGGCCACGATCACGACCGCCAGGTAGGAGCCGCCTGTGACGGCGAGGGTGTCGGGCGACGCGAGGGGGTTGCGTGACACGGACTGGAAGAGCGCCCCCGCGACGCCGAGCGCGAACCCGACGGCCACGCCCGCCGCGAGGCGCGGCAGGCGTGAGCCGACGAGGATGTCGCGGACGGCCACGTCGCCGCCGCCGGTCAGCAGACCGAGCAGCTCCCGCACCCCGACGTCCGACGTGCCCTGGGTGAGGTGCCAGGCACCGACCAGGACGACGGCGAGGGCGAGCGCGAGCACCGCGGCCGCCCCCGTGGCCCAGACGGCGGGCCGGGTCGATCTCGCGAGCCCTTCCGCGAGCGGCGGTGCGTCCGTGCGGGACGTGGTGGCCGTCATCACGTCACTTCGTGAAGACGTCGACGTAGGCGTCGATGACCTTCTCGGACGACCGCGGCCCGCCGAAGGTCCAGGTGTGCGCGGGGAACGCGTGGGTGCGGCCGTCGACGACGGCAGGCAGGTTGGCCCAGACCGCGTTCTTCGTCAGCCCGGCGGTCCAGTCCTCGTCGTCCTGCGTCCCGGTGTACAGGAAGGTCGCGTCTCCGACGGCGGACATGCCTTCGATGTCCGACTGCCCCAGCCCGTAGGCCGGGTCGACCTCGCCTGTCCACGCGTTCGTCAGGCCCAGCGCCTCGCCGAGCTCGCCCACGAGCGACCCCTGGCCGAAGGGGCGCAGCGCCACGTTGCCGCCGTCGATCCACCCGTCGAAGTAGACGAAGTCCGTGCGCTCGGGGGCGGCGTCGGCGATCTGCTGCTTCGCGTCGGCGAGGTGCGTCTCGAACTCGTCGACGACGGTCGCGGCACGTTCCTCCCGGCCGGTCGCCTGGGCGATCAGGTCGAACGTCGCGAGCATGTTCGCGACGGGGTCGGCGGCGTCGGCGCCCTTGGTCGCCAGGACGGGCACGTCGTACGCCTCGAGCGTCGCGATGATCTCGTCGTCGGGCGTGTACGCCTCGACGATGACGAGGTCGGGCTCGGCGGCGTAGAGCGTGTCGAGGTTGGGCTCACCACGGGTGCCGACGTCGGTCACGCCCTCGGGCAGCGTCTCGGCGCCGTTCCACGTCGTGTAGCCGGCGACGTCGGCGACCGCGACGGGGGCGACGCACAGCGTGAGCACGTCCTCGACCTGCTGCCACTCCAGCACGGCGACCCGCGCGGCCGGCTTGTCGAGCTCGACGGTGCGGCCGAACGAGTCCGTCAGAGTGACGGGGCCGGTGGACGTGGCGACGCCGGCGCACTCGCCGCTCGCGGCCGCGGTGGGCGCGGCCGCGGCCGCTCCGGGGTCGGTGGTACCGCAGGCTGACAGTGCCAGGGGCAGCAGAAGGGCAGCGCCCACCAGGGACGCGGTCGTGCGCAAAGACATGGGTTTCCTCGAACGGTCGTGACGATGTGTCGTGGCGGAGCGCGCGGACCAGCGGCCGCACGCGGGGATCGGAGGGTTCAGCGGGTCCGGCCGTGGTGGCGACCGCGCGGGTGCACGCGGACGCGGCCCGTGCCGGGGTCGGTGGTGACGTCGATGGGAAGGCCGTAGGCGTGCGACAGGTGCTCGCTGGTCAGCACCTCGGCGGGCTCCCCGGCGGCGAGCACCCGTCCGTGGTGCAGCAGCACGACGTCGTCGGCGACCGATGCCGCGTGGTCGAGGTCGTGCAGGACGACGCCGACGGCGGTGCCGTGCACCTCGGCCATGTCGCGCATCAGGTCGAGCGTCTCGACCTGGTAGCGCAGGTCGAGGTGGTTGGTCGGCTCGTCGAGCAGCACGACGCCCGTCTCCTGCGCGAGGCAGGTCGCCAGCCAGACGCGCTGGAGCTCGCCGCCTGAGAGCTGGTCGACTCCGCGCCGCGCCATCGCGTCGATGCCGGTGATCGCCATCGCGCGGTCGATCGCGGCGACGTCCGCGCCGGTCAGGCCCGCGAAGCGGCGCCGGTGCGGGTGCCGCCCGAACCCGACGACGTCGCGCACCTCGAGCCCGGACGGGTGCGGGCGAGACTGGGCGAGCAACGTCACGCGCCGGGCGAAGTCCCGCGCGGAGAGCGCGGCGACGTCGACGGCGACCGCGCCGCCGGCGTCGAGCCGGACCTCGCCGTCGTCCAGGTGATGCAGGCGGGCGAGCGAGCGCAGCACTGTCGACTTCCCGGACCCGTTGGGGCCGACCAGCGCGGTGACGTACCCGGCTCTGAGCGACACGGCGACGCCGTGCACGACCGTGGTGCGCTGGTAGCCGAGCACCAGGTTCTCGCCTCGCAGGGCGGTCGTGGCCGTCACGGGTGCTCCTTGTCGGTGGCGACGTCAGGGGTCGCAAAACGAAGCCTTCCCTCAAGTGAGGTAAGGCACGCCTAACCTATAGGACCCGCCAGGTAGGTTGGCAAGAATCCGCAGCGAAACGGACGGCAGGGACCCCGAGGCGCGGGACTCTGCGGGTGCGGCTTTGGGTCCCTTCAGCCCGCCTCGGCAGGCCACGTCGGTTGTCACCGATCCGTGCAGCGACCCCAGCGGGCCGGTGAAGGTTCCGGTGACGCGCTGGCCGGGCGGCGCCGAACCTGTCCGACGTCGGCCACGATGACGACGGGACCCAGCCCGCGGCCCCCTCCACACCGCCGCACCACCCGTCCCCCTTCGCGTCGCCGCGCACGCGTCGTGGATCGGGCCGGTCACTACCGCGCTGAGCCTGGCCGTCGCCTCGGTCGTCGCGGCCGTCGCGGCCGCCGGCTCGGCGTTCCCTCGGAACGGCGGTGCACTCCGGCTCGTCGCGGTTGCGCTCGGCGCCGGCCTTCCGGTCTGCCTGCTGTGCAGCGGGGCCGCGGGCCTCGGTGCGATCAGTCCAGGCCCAGGTGAGTGATCAGCGCGTCGTCCACCGCACCCACATGCTCGGAGCGAAGCGTCCCGACGCGGGCCACCAGCCGCGACACATCCACGGAGCGGACCTGTTCGGCCTGAGCCTTCGAGTCGTGGTCGAGTCCGTTTCCTGGCTCCGCAGGGACGAGCGCCTGGAAGGGAAGAACTCGAGCAACGGACGACGTCAACGGAACCACCGTGACGACACCCCTCCCGTGCGTCTCGACGGCCTTGTTGCTCGCGTCGCGAGAGACGATCACGCACCGCCTTGTCTTGGATGCCTCCGAGCCTCGCGCAGGGTCAAGCTCGACCGCCCAGACCTCGCCACGCCTCATGCGACCGGCTCGATCCCGTCGGCAACCGCCACGTCCCACACCGCCGCCTCTCCGGACTCCTCCCACTCGCGATACGCCTCCGCGTACTGCGCTTCGAGCTCGCGTTCGCGAAGGGCCTGCACCGCGGCGTGCAGTGTGGCCGATCGCGAGGGCAGCCGGTGGCGCCTTGCGTAGCGCTCCAGGTACGCCACGTCTGCGGCCGGCAGGCTTGCACTGAGCTTGACGGTCCCACGGTCCCTCGCACCAACGGTCATACCAACGATCCTACTTCGCTTCAGCGAAGGTCCTACCCGGAGCGGTCAGATCGGCGCGACTCCGAAGTACGAGGTGACGTGGACGACGATCCACGGGGTTGGCCGCCAGACACGCGCCTTGACCCTGGGAGGCTTGTGCGAGGCGCAGTTGTCCATCGCCGGGTGCAACTGCCGGTCGGGTAGGCGAGAGAGATCTGCTTGATGACGGCGAGGAACTCCCGGCAGCGGCGGCGACGCTTGAGCGCCGCGGCGACCTGCCCGGTGGTGATGTCCAACGCGGCGCTCAACACCAGGGGTGTCAGGCGTCGAGTGCGCGTGGCGGGTCGGCGTCGAGTCGGGCGAGTGCGCCGTCGTCGTACTCGGCGATGGTGACGTGCTCGATTGCGCTCCCGCCGGCACGAATCGTCTCGGTGAGGTTGCGGGCGTTGGTGCGGCAGGCGCTGGCCGACCTGGTGCCGGGGTAGGCGGCGTCGATGGTCTCGGGCAGGACCAGGCGTCCGCCGAGCTCAGGTTCGGCCTGGCGGCCCGTCCACCACCGCTCGACGGCGCGGGCATGCGCGGTCTGCTGGTCGGTCTCGACGGACACGATGAGCAACGCCCGGTAGTCGGCCTTCGCGAGGGACAGCAGGAGCCGCTCGCCGTACGCGGGTGATGCCATGGTGGCCTCGACCACGATGTCCATGCGCTGGGCGAGGGCGTCGCGGCGCACCGCGTTCGCCACCTCGGTAGACATGGTCTGCAGCAGCGGTGACAACTCCAGGGGACGCAGGGTGCCGCCGTCGGGCAGGACCGTGGCCAGCAGGTCGTCGTAGTACGCGCCGTGCTCGGTGCACCAGCGGGCGAGGTAGTCCTTGACCGTGTCCGGGTCGATCACCAACCGGGAACCCAGATCCGGGACCGCGGCGGGCAGGACCGAGGACTTGCCCGCCCCTGGCGGCCCAGCCGTGGCGACCACACAGGTGCCCTGGCGCGTGACGTTCCCGGCATGGACATTCAGGTACCAGTCGCGAGCCTCGCGCACCAGGCGCCGCTGCTCCCCGCGGGTCAGCAGCGAGTCCAACGGGGCCCCGCCGCGGACAGCGACGCACGCCGCAGCGTGCGTGCTCCCGCGCAGGTCACTCATGCTCGTCAAGAACCTGGTTGACCTCATCCTCGCTGATCAGCCCGTCCTCGCACAGTTCTTCCAGGTCGGCCTGGGAGTCGCCGGGCAGGACACCATCGACCGGGTCGACCACGCGCGGCACCCACGACTCGATCGAGGCCAGGCGCTCGAGCATCTGCACGGTCGAGATGCCCCCGACGAACCGCTGGAGGACGACCTCCTCGACCGACTCACGCGGCATACCCAACGCGCGTGCCCGGACGATCAACCGGTGCACGCTGGCCTGAGACAGGTGCACCGCCGCAGCGATGTCTCGCTGCGGCACCCCGTCCAGCGACGCCAGGTACACCTGCCGCATCCGGTCGATCTCAGCCAGACGAGCCCGGGCATAGGACAGCCTGAGGCTCGGCTCGTGGGCGGCAACAGTCACAGCAGACATGGCGTCCTCCTCGGCCACCAGGCTACGGTGTGATTCATCATGAATCAACCCGCCATCGGGAGTCCACTCGCCCACGCACATGACGGCGTGCACCTGTTCCCTTGCGCAGTGTCAACGCCGTCGACGTCTCGGCCCGTGCTCGGCTGGCTGGCGCTTGCCGCGCGCACCCCACCAGTCTGGCCGCCCAAGTCGAGCGCCCCGCGAAGCCATCGCCTGGAGCCGGCCCCTGGAGCCACCTCTGCTACGCCGACCCAGTGACCCCCACCTTCCCGAACCGAGAACCGACATCCTCCTGTTCGCCCGTCGGCCCGAGACCACGCCCTCGCGAACGCGGGACTTCGTCGACGCCGTGCACGTCCCCGTCGACGGCGTCCGCATCCCGATCAACACGTACTTCGCCAGGAACCCCGAGCACATGCTCGGCCAGGTCGGAGCGCTCCACCGACCCACCGGCGACCCGATCCTCACCGTGACCGGAAGCCCGGGCAAGTATGCCAAGAGCTGCGTGCGGCGCTCGGGCACATCGCTATGGCCGCACGACACGACGGCATCGCATACGAGCAGGCCGAGTACGTCGCCGGCAGGGGCGTCCTCGCGATCCACAACGAGGTCAAGGCGCCGCACACCCTGGACTCGCCGACCGTCGACGGCGGAGGTCTTCCACGGCGAACACCCAGACTCGGGAACTCGGGTCTCGACGGCCCGCCCATGACCTGAGCAGTGCGCCATGGACGCCGAGACCTCCCGCGAACTGCTCGCGCCCTCGCCGTCGACGCACGCTTTCACCGCCACGAGACCGCCCGGGGCGGGTGGGTGAACCGCTGGTGTCGTCGCTGCAAGCGCGGATCCGGTTCGGCCAGTGCGAGGCTAGCCTCGGGACTGACCACGCACAACCGCCCCGTCGCAGCTGGACCGATCGGTAAACGCCAGAGACGCAGCCAGAGAAGGGGTCGGCTCACCGAGGAACCGACCCCTTGTCGACGACGGTCGAGGAGGGCCTATCCGGCCGCGCTCCACTGATCAGGAAGGCCGGACCGCCCGCTAGGCGCGCAGATAGCGCCTCGAGCCCTGCCGAGTACTCGCGCATGACCCTCCATGCCGTGTGACCTTTGGAAACGCTGCCACCTTGCGACCCGACTGCCTCCCGAGATGGACCGTGGCGGCCGTCTGTCGCCGCGTCACTTGCTTCACGCTAGTGGCGGCTCGGTCGCTGACCTGCGTCCACGTGGCCGCCCGGCCGGCCATGGGGCCACGGTGGGTCTTCCAGCGTGCCAACGGCCTCAAGTCCAGCGGTGCAGAAGTTGCTCCGCCTAGACGTTGAACCCCAACATCCGCAGCTGCTCCCGCCCCTCCTCGGTGATCTTCTCCGGCCCCCACGGCGGCATCCAGACCCAGTTGACCCGGAAGTCCGCCACGAGCCCTTCGAGTGCGGCCGCCGACTGGTCCTCGATCACGTCGGTCAGCGGGCAGGCGGCCGAGGTGAGGGTCATGTCGATGGTGGCCACGTTGTTCTGGTCGATCTGGACTCCGTACACGAGTCCGAGGTCGACGACGTTGATTCCGAGCTCGGGGTCGATGACGTCGCGCAGGGCCTCCTCGACGTCGGCCACCGTGGTCGCTCCGGGCGACACCGTCGAATCTGTCATGTGGTCATCCTTCACTGGGCCAGCGCGCCGCTGCGCGCCAGCGAGTCCTTGAGCGCGGCCCAGCCGAGCAGCGCGCACTTGATGCGGGCGGGGAACTGCGAGGTGCCGGTGAAGGCTGTCGCGTCCCCGAGCAGGTCTTCGTCGTCCTCGGAGGCGAGTCCTTTGCCGCGGGAGGCCATGAGGTCGTGGAACAGCTTGTCGAGCCGTTCGACGTCGTCGACGGTCTGCCCGCTGACGAGCTCGGTCATCACGGAGATGGACGCCTGCGAGATGGAGCACCCTTGCCCTTCCCAGGACACGGTGTCGACGACGGGCGCTCCTGCCCGCGTCGCCACGGCGACGCGGAGGGTCACTTCGTCACCGCAGGTCGGGTTGACCTGGTGGGACTCCCCCACGAGCCCGTCGGGCCGGGCGGGCTGAAGCCCTCGTCCGTGCGGGTGCTTGGCGTGGTCGAGGATGACCTGCTGGTACAGCTGTTCGAGCGCGCTCATGATGCTCCGTTCACTCCGCTCCGAAGAACGCGCGGACCCCGGCCAGTGCTTCCCGGAACGCCCTGACCTCGTCGAGCGTCGTGTAGACCGACGCGGAGGCGCGCGCGGTCGCGGCGATGCCGAACCGGCGGTGCAGCGGCTGGGCGCAGTGGTGGCCGACGCGCACGGCGATGCCCTGGTCGTCGAGCACCTGTCCGACGTCGTGGGCGTGGACGCCGTCGACGACGAAGCTGACGACGGCGAGCCGGTCGGTGGTGTCGAGGGGCCCGATGACGCGGACGCCGGGGATGGTCGCGATCTGGAGGAGCTCGGCCGCGAGGGTCTGCTCGTGTGCGGCGACGGCGGGCATCCCGAGCTCGCCGAGCCACTGTGCGGCGACCCCCATGCCGATGGCCTGGGCGACCATCTGCGTGCCGGCCTCGAACCGCTGGGGTGGCGGCGCGTAGGTCGTGGTCTGCATGGTGACGACCTCGACCATCGACCCGCCGGTCTGGAAGGGCGGCATGGCGGCGAGCAGCTCGCGCCGCCCGTAGAGGGCGCCGACGCCGGTGGGTCCGAGCATCTTGTGCCCGCTGAAGGCCGCGAAGTCGACGTCGAGCGCGTGCAGGTCGACAGGCAGGTGCGGCACGGACTGGCAGGCGTCGAGCACCGTGTAGGCGCCCACGGCGCGCGCGGCGGCGACGAGCGTGGCGACGGGGGCCACGGCTCCGGTGACGTTCGAGACGTGCCCGAACGCGACGATCCGGGTGCGTTCCCCGATGACCGAGGCGACGTCGGTGAGGTCGAGCCGACCGTCCTCCCCCACGCCGAACCAGCGCAGGACCGCCCCGGTGCGCGCGCACAGCTCCTGCCATGGCACGAGGTTGGCGTGGTGCTCGGCTTCGGTCACGACGATCTCGTCGCCGGGCCTGAGCACGAACCGGCTCGACTCGGGTGCGCCGCGCCCGAGGGTCGCGTTCGAGAACGCGTACGCGATCAGGTTGAGGGCCGCGGTCGCGCCGGAGGTCCACACGATCTCGTCGTCGTCGGCGCCGACGAACGACGCGACGGCGGCACGCGCGGACTCGAACGCCTCGGTGGCCTCCTCGGCGAGCTGGTGCGCGCCGCGGTGGACGGCGGCGTTGCGGCGCTCGTAGAAGTCGACCTCGGCCTCGAGCACGACGTTCGGCTTCTGCGAGGTCGCGCCCGAGTCGAGGTAGACGAGTGGTCGACCGCCCCGCACCGTGCGCCCGAGCAGGGGGAAGTCGGCCCGGACGGCGGCCCAGTCGACGGCTGCGGGGGCGCCCGCGGCGCCCGGGAGCACGGTGTCAGTCACGGTCATGTCAGGTCCTCACGCCATCGTGGCGCCGGTGCCGACGAATCGGTCGTAGCCCTCGTTCTCGAGGCGCTCGGCCAGCTCGGGGCCGCCTTCCTCGGCGATGCGCCCGTCGACGAACACGTGGACGAAGTCGGGCTTGATGTAGCGCAGGATGCGCGTGTAGTGCGTGATGAGCAGCACGCCGACGTCGGTCGCGGCCAGCGCCCGGTTCACGCCCTCGGACACGACGCGCAGGGCGTCGACGTCGAGGCCCGAGTCGGTCTCGTCGAGGATCGCGAAGCGCGGCTTGAACAGCTCCAGCTGGAGGATCTCGTGGCGCTTCTTCTCGCCTCCGGAGAAGCCCTCGTTGACCGAGCGCTCGGCGAACGTCGGGTCGATGCGCAGGTTCTCCATGGCGCCGCGCACCTCCTTGCCCCACGTGCGCAGGGCCGGGGCGGTGCCGTCGATGGCGGTCTTGGCGGTGCGCAGGAAGTTCGCGACCGACACGCCCGGCACCTCGACGGGGTACTGCATGGCGAGGAAGAGGCCGGCGCGGGCGCGCTCGTCGACCGACATCGCGAGCACGTCGTCGCCGTCGAGTGTGACGGTGCCGGAGGTGACCGCGTACTTCGGGTGGCCCGCGAGCGCCGAGGCGAGCGTGGACTTGCCGGAGCCGTTGGGGCCCATGATGGCGTGGGTCTCGCCGCTGCCGATGGTCAGGTCGACGCCGCGCAGGATGGGCTTGGCGCCCTCCTTGGTCTCGACGGAGACGTGCAGGTCGCGGATCTCCAGGGTGGCCATATCTACTCCAGGTTCGTTCGAAGATCAGAAGGTGACGGGGGCGTCGACGTCGACCAGGACGTTCTCGCCGTCGATCGTCACGGGGTACACGGGCACGGGTTTGATCGCGGGGAGCTGGACGGGTTTGCCGGTGCGCAGGTCGAACTGCGAGCCGTGGAGCCAGCACTCGACGAGGCAGCCGGTGACCTCGCCGTCGGACAGCGAGACCGCCCCGTGCGAGCAGATGTCGCTCAGCGCGTGGTAGCCGCCGTCGCCGTCGCGCACGACGGCGACGGGCACGGCCGCGCCGTCGAGCCCGTCGAGCTCGACGAGCATGGCCTCCTCGGGGCGAGGTCGGCGACGCCGCAGGCGTACTGAAGGGTCACGGCGTGGTCACTCCGCGTCGGCGGGGGCGACCCCGGTGATGACGCTCATGGACTTCTCGAGCTCGGCCTCGATCGAGGCGAGCAGGCGCTCCTGCACGGCGGGCACGCCGATCTGGTCGATGAGCTCGGCGAAGAAGCCGCGCACCACCAGGCGCCGGGCGTCGGCCTCGGGGATGCCGCGCGACTGCAGGTAGAAGAGCTGTTCGTCGTCGAACCGGCCGGTTGCCGACGCGTGCCCGGCGCCCTCGATCTCGCCCGTCTCGATCTCGAGGTTGGGCACCGAGTCGGCGCGGGCACCGTCGGTCAGGACGAGGTTGCGGTTGAGCTCGTAGGTGTCGGTGCCCTCGGCGTGGTGCTGGATGAGGACGTCGCCGACCCACACGGCGTGTGCGCCGGCGCCCTGGAGGGCGCCCTTGTAGGTGACGCGGCTGCGGCAGCGCGGCTGTCCGTGGTCGACGAACAGGCGGTGCTCCTGGTGCTGGTCGGTGTCGGCGAAGTACAGGCCGACCATCTCGACCTCGCCGCCCTCGCCGGCGAACGACGCGTCGGGGGTGAGCCGTACGACGTCGCCGCCGAAGGTGACCACGACGTGCTTGAGGCGTGCGTCGCGCCCGACGACGGAGCGGTGCGAGGAGGCGTGCACGGCCCCGTCGGCCCAGTCCTGGACGGAGACGACGGTCAGGTGCGCGCCCTCGTCGACGACGATCTCGACGGTCTCGGTGAGCAGCGCGTCCCCGACGTGGTCGATCACGACGACGGCCTGGCTGAACCGTTCGGCGTGCACGAGCAGGTGCGCGGCGCTCGCCTGGGCCGACACGCCCGTGACGCGCACGGCGGTGACGTCGGACGCCACGGTCTCGGCGGGGATGGTCACGACGGTGGCGTCGGTGAACGCGTTCCACGCGGTGACTGCGGTGCGGTCGCCGGGCTTGCCCGCGGTGCCGAGCCGGGCGTCGTCGCGGCCGACGGTCTCGACCTTGACCTCGGGGGCGGGCGTGACGGTCACGGTCACCCCGGCGTCGCCGAGCTCGGCCGCGAACAGCGGCTGGAGGCGGGCGACGGGGGTGAACCGCCACTCCTCCTCGCGGCCCGTGGGCACGGGGATGTCGGCGAGGTCGAAGGAGGTGAGCCGTTCCGCGCGTGACCCGGCGGGTACGACGCCCTGCCCGAAGGAGTGGGAGTGCGCGCCGTCGGCCTTCGCCCGCGTGTGGTCGGTGGTGATCTCGGTGGTGCTGGTCATGTCAGCCGACGGACCCTTCCATCTGCAGCTCGATGAGGCGGTTGAGCTCGAGCGCGTACTCCATGGGCAGCTCGCGCGCGATGGGCTCGACGAACCCGCGCACGATCATGGCCATGGCCTCCGTCTCGGGCATGCCTCGGGACATCAGGTAGAACAGCTGGTCCTCGCTGACGCGGGACACGGTGGCCTCGTGACCCATCGACACGTCGTCCTCGCGGACGTCCACGTAGGGGTAGGTGTCGGAGCGCGAGATCTGGTCGACCAGCAGCGCGTCGCACAGCACGTTGGACGCCGAGTGCGCGGCGCCTTCGAGCACCTGGACGAGCCCGCGGTAGGAGGTGCGCCCGCCGCCGCGCGCCACGGACTTGCTCACGATGGACGACGACGTGCGCGGGGCCGCGTGCACCATCTTGGCGCCGGCGTCCTGGTGCTGGCCCTCGCCCGCGAACGCGATCGACAGGGTCTCGCCGCGGGCGTGCTCGCCCAGCAGGTAGATCGCGGGGTACTTCATCGTCACCTTGGAGCCGATGTTGCCGTCGACCCATTCCATGGTGGCGCCCTCGGCCGCGGTGGCCCGCTTGGTCACGAGGTTGTAGACGTTGTTCGACCAGTTCTGGATGGTCGTGTACCGCACCCGCGCGTTCTTCTTGACGATGATCTCGACGACGGCGGAGTGCAGCGAGTCGCTGGAGTAGATCGGCGCGGTGCAGCCCTCGACGTAGTGCACGTAGGAGCCCTCGTCGGCGATGATCAGCGTCCGCTCGAACTGGCCCATGTTCTCGGTGTTGATCCGGAAGTACGCCTGGAGCGGGATCTCGACGTGCACGCCCGGCGGGACGTAGACGAACGAGCCGCCCGACCACACCGCGGAGTTGAGCGCCGCGAACTTGTTGTCGCCGGCGGGGATGACGGTGCCGAAGTACTCCTGGAAGATCTCCGGGTAGTCGCGCAGGCCGGTGTCGGTGTCGACGAAGATGACGCCCTGCGCCTCCAGGTCCTCGCGGATCTGGTGGTAGACGACCTCGGACTCGTACTGCGCGGCGACGCCGGCCACCAGGCGCTGCTTCTCGGCCTCGGGGATGCCGAGCCGGTCGTAGGTCGCGCGGATGTCCTCGGGCAGCTCCTCCCACGAGGTGGCCTGCTTCTCGGTCGAGCGCACGAAGTACTTGATGTTGTCGAAGTTGATGCCGGTCAGGTCGGCACCCCAGTTCGGCATGGGCTTCTTGCCGAACAGGCGCAGCGCGCGCAGGCGCTGGTTGAGCATCCACTCGGGCTCGTTCTTCAGCGCCGAGATGTTGCGCACGACGTCCTCGTTCAGGCCGCGCTGCGCGGTCGAGCCGGCCGCGTCGGAGTCGTGCCAGCCGTACTCGTAGGAGCCGATGGAGGCAATGATCTCCTCATCGGTGCGCTGCTCCGTGGGTGCAGTCATCGTGTTCCTTCCGCGGGTGCGTGCTGGGCGACGCCCAGAGTGGCGTGATGGGCGGTGCCCAGGGGGAGGTTCGTGACGCAGGCGTGGGCGCCGCCCGCGATGGTGGCCAGGCGCTGGACGTGGGTGCCCAGCAGCTCGGAGAACGCGCGGGCCTCCGCCTCGCACAGCTCCGGGAACTCCTCGGCGACGTGCTGCACGGGGCAGTGGCCCTGGCACAGCTGGGCGATCGGCACGAGCGTGGCGCCCGCGACGGGTCGCACGGAGGCCGCGTAGCCCTCTTCGGAGAGCGCCGCGGCGAGCTGGCCCGCCCGCTCAGCAGGGTCGGTGGACGCGAGCCGTGGCCCGACGCGTTCGACGAGGTCGTCGTACCGGTGGGCCGCGAAGACCGTGACGGCGGCGTCCCCGCCCACGGCGCGCAGGTGCCGCAGCGCCTGGACGGCGAGGTCGGAGTAGGCGTCGTGCAGCTCGGCCTGACCGACCGTGGTCACGACGTAGGCGCGCGCCGGCCGCCCGCGCCGCACGGGTGCGACGCCGGGGGCGGCGTGCACGGTGATGGTGCCGTCGTCCTCGAGCTGGGCGAGGTGGCGCCGCACGCCGGCGGCCGTGAGGCCCAGGCACGTGGCCAGGTCCGCGGCCGTGACGGGGCCGTCGCTCGCGACGAGCTCCAGGACCCGCCGGCGCGTCGACTCGGCCGAGTCGTCGGCGGCCTCCAGGGGAACGCCGTCGGGGTCGGCGTGGGCAGGTGTGCTCACAGTCCTCACCCCCTGGCGTCTGTCGTCGGATCCGCACACGGCCGAGCGCCGCACGCGATATACGGAACATACCTGTTGCGTAATCCACCGTGTCAAGCAAGGGTTACCTCACTTCGAGACCGCCGCACCCGGCCGGACCCGTACGATCACCACGTGCCCTCCCCCTCCGCACCGCTCCCGCGCGCGCCCGGCGCCGCCCTGGAGGTGGACGGGCTCGTCAAGCGCTACGCCGGCCGCGCCGTCGTCGACGGGCTCGCACTGACCGCACGCGCCGGCGAGGTCACGGCCGTCCTCGGCCCCAACGGTGCCGGCAAGACCACCACCATCGAGTGCTGCGAGGGCCTGCGCACGCCCGACGCCGGCACCGTGCGCGTCCTGGGCCGCGACCCGCGCGCCCACGCGGCCGCGCTGCGCCCGCGCGTCGGCGTCATGCTGCAGGACGGCGGCCTGCCCAGCGGTGCGCGCGCGCTCGAGGTGCTGCGGCACGTGGCCGCGATGTACACGGCCCCGCGTGACGTCGGCGAGCTCGTCGAACGGCTCGGCATCGCCTCGTTCTCGCGCACCGCCGTGCGGCGGCTGTCGGGCGGGCAGCGGCAGCGGCTCGCGCTCGCGTGCGCCGTCGTCGGCCGGCCCGACCTGGTGTTCCTCGACGAGCCCAGCGCGGGCATGGACCCGCAGTCGAGGCACGCCGTGTGGGACCTGGTGCGCGAGCTGCGGGCCGACGGCGTCGCCGTCGTGCTCACCACCCACCTCATGGACGAGGCCGAGGCGCTGGCCGACGTCGTCCACGTCGTCGACCACGGCAAGGTCATCGCCTCGGGCACCGTGCCCGAGCTGCTGGCCCGCGACGGCGGCGGGGACACCGAGGTGACCGTCCGGTTCGCCGCACCCGCGGGCCTCGACATCGCCGTGCTGACGGACTGGCTCACCGGGCGCGGCGTCGTCGACCCGAGCGTGAGCGTCGGGCGCCGCACGCTCGAGGACGTGTTCCTCGACCTCACCGGGAGGCACCTGCGATGACCCACGCTCCTGCCGTCGCGGCACCCGCCTGGCGCCGCGTCGCCGCCCAGGCCGGATTCGAGACGCGCACCATCCTGCGCAACGGCGAGCAGCTCCTCGTGACGATCGCTCTGCCGCTGTTCCTGCTCGTGGGGCTCGTGCGCACGTCGATCTTCGAGCTCGACACCGCGGGCGCCACCCGCGTGGACTTCGCCACGCCGGGCGTCATCGCGGTCGCCGTGATGTCGACGGCGTTCACCTCCCAGGCGATCGCCACGGCGTTCGACCGGCGCAACGGCGTGCTGCGGCTGCTGGCCACGACGCCGCTCGGCCGCGGCGGCCTGCTCGCCGGCAAGGTGCTCGGCGTCCTCGCCGTCGAGGTCGTCCAGGCGGTCGTCATCACGGCCGTGGCGCTCGCCCTCGGCTGGCACCCGCACACCGCGGGCGTCGCGGCCGCCGTCGGCGCCGGGCTGCTGGGCACGGCCGCGTTCACGGCGCTCGCACTGCTCATCGCGGGCGTCCTGCGCGCCGAGGGCGTGCTCGCCGTCGCCAACCTCGTGCTCGTGCTGCTCATCGCCGGAGGCGGCGTGCTCGTCCCGCCCGACCGCATGCCCGGCCCCCTCGCACACGTCGCCGCGCTGCTGCCCTCGGGTGCGCTGGGCGAGGCCATGCGCGGCGCGCTGCTCGGCGGCGGCGTGCCGGTGGCCTCGATCGTGGTGCTCACCGCCTGGACCGCCGCGTTCGGGTGGAGCGCCGCGCGGCTGTTCCGGTGGCAGTGACCGGTCCGGTCCGGCCGCGGCGAGCGGGCAATCTCACATCCGCACGTCCCGGACCCGGCTCGTCGCGCCGGTCGCGGGCGCTAGCGTGGACGCCGTGACCGCGACCGCCACCCCGCCCGAGTCTCGTGACGTCCTGGCCCGATTCCGCGGCTGGACCCGCGGCGTGCTGATCGCCAACGTGATCGGGCAGGTGCTCATCATCGTCACGGGCGGTGCCGTCCGCCTGACCGGCTCGGGCCTGGGCTGCTCCGACTGGCCCTTCTGCACCCCCGGGCACTTCACGCCCCAGTACCACCCGGCCACGACGTACCACGCGTTCGTCGAGTTCGGGAACCGCACGCTGACCGGCGTCCTGCTGGTCCTCGCGCTCGCGGTGCTCGCGCTGGTGTGGACCGACCGGACGCGATCGAACGCCTACCGTGCGCTGGGCCTCGTCCCCCTGCTGGGCGTGGTGGCCCAGGCCGTCATCGGCGGCGTCGTCGTGCTGCTCGAGCTCGACCCGCGCTGGGTGTCGCTGCACTTCGGGGTGTCCGCGGCGCTCGTGTGGTGCTCGGCCTACCTGCTGCACCGCCACGGCGAGGGCGACGGGGAACCCGTCGCCGTCGCCGGCCGCGCCACGACCGGGGCCGCGCGCGTTCTCGCGGTGCTGCTGGTGCCCGTCGTCACCCTCGGTGTGCTCGTCACCGGCTCGGGACCGCACTCCGGCGACACGACCGTCGGCTACCGCTTCGCGCTCGACCCCCAGGCGATCACGCGGTCCCACTCGGGAACGGTGTGGCTGTTCGTGCTGACGCTGGCGCTGCTGCTCGTGCTGCTGCACCGCACGACGACGACGCCGCAGGTCGCGGCGGCCCGCCGCGCCGCCTGGCTGCTCGTCGTCGTCACCGCCGCCCAGGGCGCCATCGGATACACGCAGTACTTCACGGGCCTGCCCGCGCTGCTCGTGGGTTTCCACATGGCCGGGTCCGCGCTGCTGCTGTGGGCGACCGCGAACACGGTGCTCCACCTGCGCACACGCGCCTGACCATCGCGCCGCGCGCGGGCGAGACGGCGCGCTGACAGCGCATGACAGGCCCGTGACAGGGCCGTGACAGCGGCCTCGCCCATCGTGGGGGGCATGAACACACCCGCGATCGAGGCCGAGGGCCTCGTCAAGGTCTTCGGCGCCAACCGCGCCGTCGACGGCGTGGACCTGACGGTGGCGACCGGCTCGGTCTACGGCGTCCTGGGCCCCAACGGCGCCGGAAAGACCACCACCATCCGCATGCTCGCCACGCTCCTGCGGCCCGACGGCGGCCACGCCCGGGTCTTCGGGCGCGACGTCGTCCGCGACCCGCAGACCGTGCGCTCCCTCATCGGCGTGACCGGCCAGTACGCATCGGTCGACGAGACCCTGTCCGCCACCGAGAACCTCGTGATCTTCGGCCGGCTGCTGGGCCTGTCGAGCCGCGCGGCCAAGGCCAAGTCGGTCGAGCTGCTCGAGGAGTTCGCGCTGACCGAGGCCGCACGCAAGCCGCTCAAGGCGTTCAGCGGCGGCATGCGCCGCCGTCTCGACCTGGCCGCGAGCCTCATCGCGCAGCCGCCGCTCATCTTCCTCGACGAGCCCACCACGGGTCTCGACCCGCGCACCCGCAACCAGATGTGGGACACCATCCGCCGCCTGGTCGCGGACGGCTCGACGGTGCTGCTCACCACGCAGTACCTCGACGAGGCCGACCAGCTCGCCGACCGGATCGCCGTCATCGACCGCGGCCGCGTCGTCGCCGAGGGCACGGCCGACGAGCTCAAGCGCTCGGTCGGCCAGCAGTCCCTGCAGGTGACCATCGCCCGCCAGGGCGCCGACCGGGCCCGGGGCGTGCTGCTCTCCGTCGTCGGGCAGGCGCCCTCGTCCACGCCGCTCGCCGACGGCCTGCGCGTGTCCGTGCCCGTCGACGACTCGACGGTCGTCACCGAGGTGCTGCTGCGCCTGCGCGAGGCCGGCGTCGAGGTGCTCGAGCTGGCGCTCGCCAAGCCGTCGCTCGACGAGGTCTTCCTCACCCTCACCGGGCACGCCGCGACCAGCGACGACGACGCCCACGCCGCAGAGAAGGTGCTCGCATGACCACCCTGACCGTTCCCACCGCCGTCGGCACGTCGCGTGCCCACGCCGCGCACCCCGTCACGTTCGCCACGACGGTCTCGCAGTCCCTGACCATGGCCTGGCGAGGGCTGGTGAAGATCCGCCGCACGCCCGAGCAGCTCTTCGACGTGACGTTGCAGCCGATCATCTTCACGCTGATGTTCACGTACATCTTCGGCGGCGCCATCGCCGGCAGCGTCACCGACTACCTGCCGACGATCATCCCCGGCATCCTCGTGCAGACCGTCATCACGACGTCGGTCGTCACGGGCACCCAGCTCCGTGAGGACATGGACAAGGGCGTGTTCGACCGCTTCCGGTCGCTGCCCATCGCGCGCATCGCGCCGCTGGCCGGTGCCCTGCTCGCGGACACCGTGCGCTACTTCATCGCCACGACGCTGACCATCGTCATGGGTCTGATCATGGGCTGGCGCCCGGACGGCGGCGCGCTCCGCGTGATCGCCGCCGCGCTCCTGGTGATGCTCGTCGCGTGGGCCGTGAGCTGGATCTGGGCGTTCTTCGGCATGATCGCCCGCACGGCCTCGTCGGTGCAGGGCATCTCGATGCTGATCATGTTCCCGCTGACGTTCCTGTCCAACGCCTTCGTGCCGGCCGACACCCTGCCGAGCTGGCTGCGGGGGTTCGTCAACGTCAACCCCGTCTCGCACCTGGTCACCGCGGTGCGCGAGCTGGCGTCGGGCGGCTCGGGCGGCAGCGACGTGCTCCTCGCCCTGGCCGGAGCCGCCGTCGTCGTCGTGGTCTTCGCCCCGCTGGCCGTGCGCGCCTACATGCGCAAGGCGTAGCCCGCTCGCCCGGCCGGCCCTCGGCAGCATCGCTGCCGGGGGCCGGTCGCATGCGTCAGGCGGGGCCGGCGAACGACTCCAGCAGGGCCAGCGCCCGCGCCGGGTGGTCCTCTCGATCGAGCGCCGCGACCCGCACGACCGCGGCATCCAGTGCCGCGCCGTGGCACGCCGCGAGCGCGGCGCGCAGCGGCTCGCGGCGCAGCGCCGCCAGGTCCTGGCGCGCGCCGAGCGCGTCCCCGAGGCACAGCAGCTCCAGGCCCAGGTCCACGTCGGCGGGCGCCGCCTCGGCGCCCAGCGCCAGCGCGGCGGCCGCACCGACGCACGTCGTGCCCAGCACCGGACGGTCCACGCCGCGCGCAGCCCAGAACGCCATGAACGACGACGCCCGCCGGCTCGCGTCACGCGCCGCGTCGAGCGCCTCCGCGCGGCGCCCGGCCTGCGCGAGACGGACCGCCGACGCCGCACCCATCATGATCGCCCACGGGGCCGCCGGCCCCTCCTCGCCCGCGAGCGCCTCCCGGGCCTGCCGGTACGCCTCGAGCGCCCCGGCGACATCGCCGCGCGCGTGCGCCACCTCGGCGCGACCGGCAAACACGACGGCTTTGCCCTCCACTCCCCCTCCTCCGCGCACGGCCTCGCCGTCGGCGTCGTCGAGCGACTCGCACAGCCGCTCGGCCTCCGCGAGGTCGCCGCGGTCGAGCGCCGCGGCGAGGTCGATCCAGTCGAGCATGCGGGCCGCGTCCCCGGTGCCGATCCGCCCCAGCCCAGCGCGGGCGCGGGCCGACCACACGACGGCGGCGACCGAGTCGCCGTCCTCGCTGAGCCCCGAGGCAGCGAGCATGGCCGCGAACGCGCGGGAGGCGACGTCGCCCACGGGCTCGGCCGCCTCGTACGCGGTGATCGCCAGCCGGACGGAGTCGGCGAGGCGTCCGTCGTTCTCGGCCTCCTGCGCGAGGGCCGCGTGGGCCATGAAGACGAGGAACGGATCGTCGTCCTGGCGCAGCGCAGCCATGACCTGCACGACGTCGTCGAGCTCGCGTCCGAGCGCGGCCAGCAGCGTCCGGGCCACGAGCCGTGTCCGGCGCCCGATGGTGGTCCCGGCCGGGTCGGCGTCGTCGGTGCGCAGCAGGCGCACCAGGCGGGCGAGCAGCCGGGCGGCCCCGGGCCCGCCCTCCATGAAGCGCGACACGCCCGCGAACACGAAGGCGAGCGCGGCGCGGTCGCGGTCGGATCGCGGCACGTCCCACCAGGTGGCGGCATCGGCGACCGCCGAGGCGAGCCCCGCCGCCCGCTCCGGGGCGCCGTGCAGCAGCCACAGCCCGGCGAGCGAGACGAAGACGCGCACGACGACGTCCGGTCGCTGCGCCGCGGACGCACCGGCCCGGAACGGCCCGTCTGCGGGTGCCGCCGCAGCACGCAGCGCGAAGAGCAGGTTCTCGTGCTCACGCACGATCTCGTCGAGCGCGTCGAGCTGGCCCGGCCCGAGCAGGGCGCTCGAGCAGCGGTCCGCGACCTCGGTCGCCCACGCCCACAGCGCGGCGTGCACCGCGGGCGCCTCGCCGGCCTCGTCGAGCCGCACGAGGCCCAGCTCGCGGACCGTCTCGAGCATGCGGTAGCGCGTCCCGCCCGGCACGTCGGTCGCGGCCGCGATCGACTGCGTCACGAGCGCGTCCAGGTCGTCGAGCGCGTCGAACGGCCGGGCTCCCGGGTCGAGACGGCCGAGCACCGCCGCCGCCCGCGCGGAGAAGCCGTCGGGAAGCACGGCCACGCGCCGCCACAGCTCCTGCTGCGCGGGGTCGAGCAGGTTCCAGCTCCACGCGATGACGGCCTCCAGGGTGCGGTGCCGTTCGGGGGCCGTGGGGTCGCCGCCGCGCAGCAGCGCGAACCGCTCGTCGAGGTGCGCCTCGATCTCCTCGACGCTCAGGGTCCGCACCCGCGCCGCGGCGAGCTCGATCGCCAGGGGCAGCCCGTCGAGCCGTTCGACGAGCCTGACGACGACGTCGTCGGGCAGGTGGACACCCGGCCTCGCGGCCGTGGCGCGCCGCCGGAACAGCTCGGCGCCCGCGCCGCGCGCGTCGAGCGGCGCGGGTGCGTACACCTGCTCGGCGGCGAGCCGCAGCGGGGCGCGCGACGTCGTCAGCACGCGCAGGCCGGGGGCCGAGGCGAGCAGCTCGTCCGCCCACTCCGCGGCCCCGGCCACGACGTGCTCGCAGTTGTCGAGCACGAGCAGCGTCGGCACCGACCGCACCCGTTCCAGGAGCTGGTCGCGCGCGTCACCGGCCAGCATCCGGTCGCGGATGCGCGCCGTGGTGGTCGCCGCGATGCCGAGGGCGTCCGCGAGCGCCAGCGGCACGTCGTCGTCGGTGCGCACGCCGGCGAGCTCGGCGACGGCGACCTGGAGCGGCTCGCTGGGCGTCCGGTCGCGCACGCGCCCGGCGACCTCGAGCGCGAGGCGCGTCTTGCCCAGCCCGCCCGGCCCGAGGATCGTGACCAGGCGCTGGCGCTCGACGGCGTCGAGCACCGCGGCGACGTCGGCGTCACGGCCGAGCAGCGGGGGCCCCGCCGCGCGCAGGGCGCGCGCGTCGCGCGGCGGCACCGGCGCCGCGGCGCGGGGTTCCGGCGCCGTGGCCTCGGCCTTGCGGGCGAGGGTCTCCAGCTC
This sequence comes from Xylanimonas allomyrinae, assembly GCF_004135345.1. NCBI lineage: Bacteria > Bacillati > Actinomycetota > Actinomycetes > Micrococcales > Promicromonosporaceae > Xylanimonas > Xylanimonas allomyrinae. The sequence continues at coordinate 660,006 of NZ_CP035495.1, read as the reverse complement.
GGGGGACGGGTCGCTGCCCAGCTCGGTGACCAGCGCGTGCCGCAGGTGCGCGTAGACGCGCGCCGCCTCGTCGCGGCGCCCGAGCGCGCCGAGCGCCGTGAGCAGGTCGCGTGCCGCGACCTCGTCGGTCGGGTCGGCGTCGAACGCGGGCGTCGCGAGCGCGACGACGGTCTCATGGTCGCCCAGGGCGACCGCGGCCTGGCGGTGCACCGCGACGAGGTCGTCACGCAGCCGCTCCGCCGTGGCGCGCAGCACGCCCGCCAGGGTCTCGAACGCGGGGCCGAGGCCGTCGCCGGGCGTGCCCCGCCAGCGTGCCAGCGCCCGCCGCGCGGTCGCGGCGGCGTCGTCGGCGGCTCCGTGCGCGAGCGCCTGCCGCGCCGCGGCCAGCTCGGCCTCGGCCGCGCCGAGGTCGCTCGGCACGTCGAGCGCGTACCCCCGGTCCGGGCGACGACGACGGCGCCGCCCGCCGTCGCGCGCAGCCGCGAGACGAGCGACTGCAGGGCGGCGCGAGGGTCGGCGGGGATGCCGTCGGTCCACAGGTCCTCGACCAGCGACGTGACGGGCACGGCCCGGCCGTCCGCGAGCGCGAGCGCGACCAGCAGCGCCGCGGCGCGTTCGCCGCGCGGGTGGCGTGGCCCGTCCGGACCCGCGACGGTCACGGGTCCCAGGACGCCGACTGCGGGCGGGGCGGGGTGGAGCACGAGGCAACCCTAACTGGCGCAACCTGCGCGGACGCCCCACCGGGCGGGCCGCGTGACGTCGTGTGCCGCCGCCGCCCGCCGGCCTGTGGCGGGCCCGGGCGGGATCAGCGCGGCAGGGCGCCGCGCCGGTACGGCCAGGGCGCGTCTGCGGGACGCAGCGCGTCCCACCCGCCGGCGCGCGCGGCGGCCGCGGCGAGCGCGCCCACCGCCGTCGACGGGTTGTGCAGGGACCCGTCGAGCACGCCCGCGACGACCTCGTCGAGAGGCACCCAGCGCACCTGCATGGCGGCCTCCTCGTCGGTGCGCACGTGCCGCTCGGCCTCCGGCACCGACGTCAGGTCACGTGCGAGGAACACGCGCAGCGCCTCGTTGCTGCCACCGGGCGAGGTCAGGAAGTCCACGAGCACGTCCCAGCGTCCCGCGCGCAGGTCGGCCTCCTCGGCCAGCTCACGGGCGGCCGCGAGCTGCGCGTCCTCGCCCTCGACGTCGAGCAGCCCGGCGGGGATCTCCCACAGCACCGAGCGCACCGGGTGGCGGTACTGGTCGACCAGCGCGACGTTGTCGTCGGCGTCGAGCGCGACGATCGCGACCGCACCCGGGTGGTCGACGTACTCGCGCAGCACCGTCCCGGCGTCGCCGAGGTCGACGTCCTCACGCACGACGTCGAAGATGCGGCCCGCGAACGCGCCGTCGCGCCGCGTCGCGGGACGCGGTGCGACGACGTCGTGCAACGACGCGCTCACGCGCTCTGACGCTCGATCGCCGCGGCGATCAGCCCCGAGAACAGCGGGTGCGCGGACGTGGGACGCGACTTGAACTCGGGGTGCGCCTGCGTCGAGACGTAGTACGGGTGCGTCTGCTCCGGCAGCTCGACGAACTCGACCAGGCTCGCGTCGGGCGAGGCGCCCGAGATGCGCAGGCCTGCGGCCTCGAGCTGTTCGCGGTAGGCGTTGTTGACCTCGTAGCGGTGGCGGTGCCGCTCGGAGACCTCGACGGTGCCGTACGCCTTGGCGACCTGCGAGCCCGGCGTCAGCGCGGCGGGGTACCCGCCGAGACGCATGGTGCCCCCGAGGTCTCCCTTGCCGTCCACGATGGCGAGCTGCTCGGCCATGGTCGCCACCACGGGGTGCGCGGTCGCGGGGTCGAACTCGGTCGACGACGCGTCCGCGAGGCCGAGCACGTTGCGCGCGTACTCGATGACCATCGACTGCAGGCCCAGGCAGATGCCCAGCGTGGGCACGAGGTTCTCGCGCGACCAGCGCAGCGCGCCGATCTTGCCGTCGATGCCGCGCACGCCGAACCCGCCGGGCACGAGCACCGCGTCGGCGCCCTCCAGCGAGGCCTGCGCACCCTCCGGGGTCTGGCAGTCGTCGGCCGCGACCCACCGGATCGACACCTTGGCGTCGTTGGCGAACCCGCCGGCGCGCAGCGCCTCGGTCACCGACAGGTACGCGTCGGGAAGGTCGATGTACTTGCCGACCAGCGCGACCTCGACGGTGCGCTCGGGCTCGTGGACGCGCTGGAGCAGCGTGTCCCAGCCGGCCCAGTCGACGTCGTGGAACGGCAGGTCGAGCCGGCGCACCACGTAGGCGTCCAGGCCCTCGGTGTGGATGACGCGCGGGATGTCGTAGATGCTCGGCGCGTCGGCGCAGTTGACGACGGCCTCGTTGTCGACGTCGCACATGAGCGCGATCTTGGTCTTGATGGCCTGCGGGACGGGGCGGTCCGAACGCAGCACGATCGCGTCCGGCTGGATGCCGATGTTGCGCAGCGCGGCGACCGAGTGCTGCGTCGGCTTCGTCTTGAGCTCGCCCGACGGGCCGATGTACGGAACGAGCGAGACGTGCAGGAAGAAGCAGTCGTCGCGGCCGAGCTCGTGACGCACCTGGCGCGCGGCCTCGAGGAACGGCAGCGACTCGATGTCGCCCACGGTGCCGCCGATCTCCGTGATGATGACGTCGACGTCGTCGCCTGCCTGGTCGCGCATGCGGGACTTGATCTCGTCGGTGATGTGCGGGATGACCTGCACGGTGTCGCCCAGGTACTCACCGCGCCGCTCCTTGGCGATGACGCGCGAGTAGACCTGGCCGGTCGTCACGTTCGACGACGCGGGCAGCTCGACGTCCAGGAAGCGCTCGTAGTGGCCGATGTCGAGGTCGGTCTCGGCGCCGTCCTCGGTGACGAACACCTCGCCGTGCTGGAACGGGTTCATGGTGCCCGGGTCGACGTTGAGGTACGGGTCGAGCTTCTGCATGGTCACGCGCAGGCCGCGCGAGCGCAGCAGGCGGCCGAGCGAGGACGCCGTGAGGCCCTTGCCGAGAGAGGAGACCACACCGCCCGTCACGAAGATGTGGCGCGTCGTGTGCGTGGCACCCGAGCGGCCGGAGGAGCGGGGCTGAAGTCGATTCACGTGGTCTGCCACGGAACTCCATGCTATCCGACGCTGCCTCGGGCGCCTGGCGTGCGCGGTGTGGGACGCGGCACGGTCGGGCGCGCGGTCGACGGCCCCTTCCCGAGCGCGGCCCGAGCGGCACCGCGCGGCCGCACGGCGTCGCGCGATCCGGGTGGCGTCAGCCTCGGCGCAGCCGCCGCACGGTGCCCCGCCCGAGATCCGTCACCCGCCGCCGCAGGCGCGGGTCGGCGAGCGCGACGAGCAGCACGACGACCGCCGCCGCCGCGCCGGCCGCTGCCCCGAGCCCGATGCCCGCGGCGATGGCCGACGCCCCGCCGAGGGTGCCCGGCACGGGGACGAGCCGGCCGACGAGGGTGCCGAGCGTGGCGCCGACCGCGACGAGGCCCAGCGCCCACGGCACCCCCACCAGCGCCTGCGCACCGATCCGGCGACGCACCGCGACCAGCAGCCCGGCCCGGCGACGCACATGCCGAGCGTTCCCGCCCCGCCCAGCAGCCCCAGCACGGTGCCCCACGACGGGTCTGCGCCGGCGATCCGCGACACGACCACGGGCACCAGGAGCGCCGCACCGGTGACCACGAGCCAGCCGGCGGCCGTCGCGGTCACGGCCGCACGCCCCGCGTCGACCGCGTACAGCGCGCGTGACAGGTGCAGGATGAGCGCGAAGCCGACCATCCCGGGAGCCATCCAGGTCAGACCCGTGGCCAGCCCCTCGGCGCCACGGCCGCGCGCGACGACGTCGAAGACGAGCTGCACGAACGGCGCGGCGGCCAGCAGCGCCGCCACGCCGGCCCCGACGGCGAGCACGAGGCTGCGGGTGGTGCTCGCGACGAGCGCGCGCATCTCCTGAAGACGCCCCGCGGCCGCGTGCCCGGTCAGGTGCGGGAAGGCGCTCGTCGCGATCGGGAACGCGAGCACCGCGTACGGCAGCAGATAGACCTGCTGCACGTACTGGTAGACCGTCCAGACGCTGAGCCCGCCGACCGCGTTGGCGGTCCGCATGACGACGAACACCGACAGCTGCTGAGCGACGAGCGCGCCGATCCCGGCGAACGCCAGCCGCGCCGCGCGGGATCCCTCCCCCGCGGGGAACCTCAGGGTGGGGCGCAGGTGCAGCCCCGTGCGGTGCACGGGCAGCAGCAGCGGGAGCGCCAGGAACGCGACCCCCACCGTGGTCCCCCAGGCGAGCCACTCGAACGCGGCCCGTGGCAGTGCACCGACGTCGCCCTGATGCCCGTCCGCGAGTCCCGCGAAGACCACGTAGACGACGATGACGACGAGGCTCGACACGAGCGGCGCGAACGCCTGCCAGAAGAACCGCTTGTGCGCCTGGAGGATCCCGCCGAGCACCACGGCCAGCCCGTAGACGGGGATCTGCACGGCGAACACGCGCAGGAACCGTGCCGCAGCGTCGACCATCACCGGGTCGTCGAGACGCAGCGCGCCCGCGACCGGCTCGGCCAGGAGCGCCGTGAGCGCGCCGAGCGGGACGAGCACGACGAACGACCAGCACAGCAGCGCCGACGCCGAGCGTGAGGCCGTCGCGCGCGCCGCCGCCGCCCCCTCGGTCGTCAGCGCCGCGCGGCTGAGCGGGCCCGCGACGAGCGGGACGACCGCACCCGCCAGCGCCCCGCCCGCCGCGACCTCGAAGAGGATGTTGGGCAGGATGTTCGCCGAGTTGAACGGGCCGTCGATGCCGCCGGTGCCCAGCGACTGCGCCTGGGCGAGCCAGCGCCCGAACCCGACGACACGGCTCGCCAACGTGACGGCCGTGATGAGCAGCGCCGCGCCCGCGACCGACTGCGCGCGGCGCGTGCCCGCCGCCGGGCCGCGCTCGTCGGTCACCGCCGGCCCAGGTCGTCGACCGCCTTGAGCCACGGCGTCTCGGCGATGACCTTCGAGAAGCTCACCCGCTCGCTCGCGAGCGTCAGCCCGACGACACCCGCGAGCGCCGCCACGCGCAAGGGACGCGGCATCCCGAGCGCGAGCCGAGCGCCCGCCAGCGCACCGAGCGCGTTGGCGCCGCAGTCGCCCAGCATGTCGCGCTCCCCCAGGTCCCCCGCCCACGCTGCGGTCGCGGCGCCGAGCACCGCACCGCTGCCCGCCGCGGCCAGCGGCCCGGCGGCGGGGACGGCTGCGACGACGGCCGACGCCTTGAGCGCACGGCCCGGGCGCAGGTCGAGGAGGTTGGCCAGGTTGGCGGTGCCTGCGACGAGGGCGCCGTTGACGAGGACGTCGGAGACCCAGCGCCCGGCCGAACCGGTGCGTCGGGTGCCGACGGCCGCCGCGGCGAGAGACGTCGCACCGATGCCGATCACCTTGAGGCCTCCGGTGGTCAGGCGTCCCTCGGCGAGCGCGCCGAGGTGACCACGCAGGCCCTTGGTGCGCGCGGCGGTGTCCTCCGCGAGGTCGTCGACGAGCCCGAAGGCACCCGCGCCCGCGGCCGCGACGAGGCCCGCAGCCCGGCCGCGGCCCTGCCCGGCGACGAGCGCTCCGGCGGCGATCCCTGCCGCGACGGCTGGGCCTTCGAGCAGACTGATGGGTTCGCCACGGTGGTTGGTGCGGGTCCAGCGGTCGGCACCGCCGGGCGGCATGCGTCCGGCGACGGCACGGGCGGCCGACGCGACCCCGGCTGCCACCGCCGCGGCGCCCAGGAACCGGCGGGCGCCCATCAGTCGTTCCCGCCGTCGTCGGAGTTTTGTGGGTCGTCGGAGGCTTGCGGGTCGTCGGAGGCCCCGTCGGTGAGGTCGCCGTTGGTCGGCACGCCGATGCCGCCCAGGCCGGTCGGCGTGCCCGTGTCGCGCACGATCGGGGGCAGCGGGGACGTGCCATCGGCGAACCCGTAGTGGCCCGTCGTGCCCGCGAGCTGTGCTGCGACGGCCAGCGGCACCACGATCTGGCCGGTCGGCGTCTCGACACCGCTGACGGTCGTCACGTGCTCGGCCGCCGCGCTGTCGCCGCGCACGCCCGACACGACGTCGCCGGACGTCGGGGTCGGCCCTGCCACCACGACGGGGGCGACCCCCTGCACGGCCGTCGCCAGCACCGACATCGCGGCCACCTCCGCCTCGGCGGGCGGCGGCGTCTCGCCGTCGGACGTCGAGGCCTTGGACCCGACGGCACCCGACAGCAGCACGACGGCGTCGGCGGGCTTGTCCTGCGTCTGGCCGTCGACCGCGATCAGGTCGCCCTGCACGAGCTGCTGCTCAAGAGCCGTCGCGTCGTCGCTGCGCACGCCGGCCCCCGACTCGTGCGTGAGCGCGACCGCGAGCGCCGTCCCCAGAAGCGCCTCGCTCGAGGCGTCCGTGGGCAGTCCGGGCACTGCCGCGGCCAGGCGTGGCCGCATGCCGCTCGCGACCGTGTCGCGGAACCCGGCGTGGTCGTCGTCGGTCCACGCCTTGGTGAGCTCGGCAGACGCCACGACCGTGCCGCCGGCGTCCTCGATGCGCTGGCGCACGCCTTCGCGGACGTCGTCGGCGACGCCGTCGAGGTCGACGAGGGCGACGTCACGACCCAGCAGCGTCCCTTCCAGGAGCGCCGGTCCAGCCGCTTCGATGAACGTCAGGCGCTCGTCTGCGTCGCCCTGGGCCTGCGCGAGCGAGTCGCGCAGGTCGTTGCGCTCGGTGCGCAGCGCGTCGACCTGGTCGGTGAGCTGGGCGCCGATCGTTCCCTGGAGCGGTCCGGCGCCCAGGATGATCCCCACGGCGAGCGCGAGGAACACCGAGATCAGCGAGACGAGGTGGTAGCGGAAGTCGATCACGGTGTGCAGGCGCTCCTTGGCCGGTTCTGAGTCGGTGCTGCTGGGTGCTGGACGTCGCGAGCTCAGCCGCCGAGGAGCCGGCCGATCCACGACGCGATGTCGTCGAGCCGGGCCGCCACGATACCGAAGAACGTCTGACCCACGTTGGTCGACCAGAGCGCCGCCGCGACCGCCGCGACACCGGCGAGCGAGAGCAGCGCGAGCTGGGTGTTCGAGATGCGCGTGCGGTACAGGCGCGAGACGCCTTTGGCGTCGACGAGCTTGCCGCCCACGCGCAGCCGCGTGAGAAACGTCGAGGCCATGCCCGCGCGGCCCTTGTCGAGGAACTCGACGAGCGTGGCGTGCGTCCCGACGGCGACGATGAGCTCGGCGCCCTTGTCGTCGGCCAGCAGCATCGCGATGTCCTCGCTCGTGCCCGTCGCCGGGAAGACGACGGGGTCGACGCCGAGGGCTTTCACACGTTCGAGCCCCGGCGCGTTGCCGTCCCGGTAGGCGTGCACCACGATCTCGGCCCCCGACGACAACGCCGCGTCGGACACCGAGTCCATGTCGCCGACGATCATGTCGAGCTTGAACCCCGCGTCGAGGATGGCGTCGGCGCCACCGTCGACGCCGATGAGCACGGGCCGGTTGTCGACGATGTACGGCCGCAGGATCGCGAGGTCCTCGCGGTAGTGGTAGCCGCGCACCACGATGAGCACGTGCCTGCCCTCGAACACCGTCCGCACGTCGGGCACGCCGACGCCGTCGAGCAGCAGGTCCCGCTCGCGCTGCAGGTACGTCATGGTGTTCTCGGCGAACCGCTCGATCTCGGCCGACAGGCCCTCGCGGGCGGCCGCGACCGCCTCCTCGACGGTCTCCTCCGTCTGCCTCGTGCCCTCGGCCACGGTCTGCCCGTCGACGACGACGCGCCCGCCGTCGACCTCGACGTCGGCGCCGTCCGGCAGCTGCATGACGTCGGGTCCGAGATCGTCGACGAGGCAGATCCCCGCGTCGAGGAGGATGCCCGGGCCAGCGTTCGGGTAGCGGCCCGACGTCGAACGGGCGGCGTTGAGCACGGCCGCGGGCCGGGCCGCGACGAGGGCGTCAGCGGCGACACGATCGATGTCGACGTGGTCGATGACCGCGACGTCGCCCGGCGCGAGGCGTTTGGTGAGGTCCTTGGTGCGGGTCCCGACGCGTGCGGGACCGCGCGTCACCGATCCGTTCTCGGCGACGTGCGAGCGCGCGCGGGAGCTGCCTGACCTGCGGGGAATCAGCTTCATCACGCTCATCGTCCCACGGACGAGCTCTCCAGAAGTTCGAGCGCGTGCCGCCGGGCGGTCGCGCTGTCGTCCTGGCCGGAGAGCATCCGGGCGAGCTCACGCACCCGGTCGTCGGCCGACACCTCCTCGACCCCGGTCACCGTGCCCGCCTCACCGGCCGACTTGGTGACCACGAGGTGGGTGTCGGCGAACGCCGCGACCTGTGCCAGGTGCGTGACGACGATCACCTGCGTGGCGCGCGCGAGAACCGCCAGCCGGCGCCCGACCTCGACGGCGGCCCGCCCGCCGACCCCGGCGTCGACCTCGTCGAACACGAAGGTGGGCAGGCTCGCCGCACCGGCCCCTCCGACGGCCGCGGTCGCGAGCGCGACCTCGAGCGCGAGCATGACGCGCGAGAGCTCGCCGCCCGAGGCTCCCTTGCCGAGCGGACGTGCGGGTGCACCCGGGTGCGGGACCAGCGAGAACGTGACCTGGTCGGCACCGAAGGGCCCGGGCTCGCCCGGAGCGACGCCCACCTCGAGGTGTGCGCCCCCCATCGCCAGGCCGGCGAGCTCCGTCGTGACGGCCGCGGCCAGCCGCTCGCCTGCGGCCGCACGGCCCTCGCTCAGCTCCGCCCCGAGCCGCGCCAGCTCGTCGTCGAGCTCGCCGCTCCGCTGCGTCAGGCCGCGCAGCCTCTCGCCGCCGTCGTCGAGGTCGAGCAGCCGCAGCCCCGCGTCGGAGGCCCACCGCAGCACGTCGTCGACCGTCTCGCCGTACGAGCGGGTCAGCGCGGTGAGCGCGGCGAGCCGTTCGTGGGCCGTCTCAAGGCCTGCCGGGTCGGCCTGGAGGTCGTCGACGTACGCGGACAGCTCGGTCGCGACGTCCGCGACGACATAGCCCACCTCGGCGATGCGCCCTGCGAGCTCGGCCAGCGCCGGGTCGTCGCTCGCCACCGACTCGAGTGCGCGCCGCGCCCGCGTGAGCTGCGCGACGGCCGAGGCGACCTCGTCGCTCTCGCCCGCGAGCGCCTCGTGCGCCTCGCCCGCACCCACCCGCAGCTCCTCGACGTTGCCCAGCCTGGTGACGAGCGTCTGCAGCTCGGCGTCCTCCCCGGGGCGGGGGTCGACGCGCTCGATCTCTGCGAGCCCCAGCCGCAGGAGCTCGGCCTCGCGTGCTCGCTCGGCAGCGCGCTGGGTCAGGTCGTCGATCTCCGCCTGGAGCGCGGCCCGCTCGGTCCACGCGGCACGGTAGGCGTCCAGCGCGGCACGGTGAGCCGGGCCGGCGAACGCGTCGAGGGCCTCGCGCTGCTTGGACGGCGTGCGAAGCCGGAGCTGGTCGGCCTGCCCGTGCACGGTCGCCAGCTCGTCGGCGATCTCGGCGAGCACGCCCTGCGGCACCCCTCGCCCACCCAGGTGGGCCCGTGAGCGTCCCTCGGCGGCGACGGTCCGCAGCACGACCACGGTGCCGTCGTCGTCGACCGCGCCTCCGGCGTCCTCGACCCGTTCGACGACGCCGGGACGGTCGGCGACCCGCCACCGCCCCTCGACCGCGGCGCTGCGCGCGCCGGGGCGGACCGCACCGGCGTCGGCCTTGCCTCCCATGAGCAGGCCGAGACCCGTCAGCACCATGGTCTTGCCCGCGCCGGTCTCGCCAGTGATGACCGTCAGGCCGCTGGCGAGCGCGACACGCGCTGCCCGGATGACTCCCAGGTTCTCGATCGCGATCTCCTCGAGCACCTCACACCTTCCTGACGTCGTCGGCGTCGCGCAGGCCGTCCTCGTCGCCGTCCGTCGCGGCGTCGGTGAGGGCCGCGGCCCGGGCGCGGGCGGCGGCGGCGTCGTCGGCGGCCTCGCGCCATCCCACCACCGGCAGGGAGAACTTCGAGACGAGCCGGTCGGTGAAGGGCGACGTCGACAGGCGCGCGAAGCGCAGTGGTTGCTCACCCCGGCGCACCTCGACGGTCGATCCTGCGGGCAGGTCGATGGTGCGCCGCCCGTCGCACGTGAGCACCGCAGGCACCGGCGAGCGGTCGAGCACCGTGATCCGGTACGCCGACCGCGGCCCGATGACCAGGGGTCGCGCGAACAACGCGTGTGCCGACAGCGGTACGAGGAGCACGCCGTCGACCTCGGGCCACATCACGGGTCCGCCGGCCGAGAACGCGTGCGCGGTCGACCCCGTCGACGTCGAGAGGATGACGCCGTCGCACCCGAAGCTCGACAGCGGGCGCCCGTCGACCTCGATGCCGACCTCGACCATGCGTTGACGCTCGGCCTTCTCGATGGTCGCCTCGTTGAGCGCCCAGCCGGTCATCGGCTCGTCCTCACCGGGCAGGTGGACACGCACGGCGACGACGCTGCGCTCCTCGACGACGTAGTCGCGCTGCGCGAGCCGCTGGACCGCGGCGCGCAGGTCTTCGCGCTCCGACTCGGCCAGGAACCCGACGTGCCCGAGGTTGACGCCCAGCAGCGGCACGCGCGTGCCGTGCGTGAGCTCGGCGGCACGCAGGATCGTGCCGTCACCCCGAGCACCATGACGACCTCGGACTCCGTGACGCCCTCGCGCAGCCGCGCGGCGACCATGTGGTCTCCGAACCTCTCGGCCAGGTCGTCGTCGTGCAGCACGACCTCGAACCCTGACGCCTCGAGCTCGCGCACGGCCTCGCGGAGCGCGGCGACCGCCTCCGCGCGTCCGCCGTGCGTCACGACCAGGACTCTGCGGGTCACGGTGCACCTCCAGTGCCCAGGGACGGACGCGCCTGCGGAACGACCGGCACGACGGGCGGGCGCGCGGCGCCGTCGTCGTCGGGGCGCCACGCGACCGCGGCCTGCACGGCCGCGGCAACCTGCGTGACGACGCCGGGCATGCGCTCGCCCGGCGTGCCGGTGCCCGGCGGCCCCGTCTCGCCCGCCCCGGCACGGACGCCGAGCGCGGGCGACGGCTCCCCGCGCTCGAACGCGACGAAGTACTCGTGGTTCCCGCTGGGGCCGGGCAACGGGCTGGGGACGACGGCGCGCGCATGAAGCCCCACCCGGGCCCCCGCGTCGATCACGTCGAGAACGGCCGCGGCGCGCAGCGCGGGATCGCGCACGACGCCACCGGCACCGAGCCGCTCCCTGCCGACCTCGAACTGCGGCTTGACCAGGAGCAGCGCAGGTGCGCCCGTCTCGAGCACCGGCGCGAGCACGGGCAGCACGAGCCGCAGCGAGATGAACGAGAGGTCACCCACCACGACGTCAGGACGCCGAGCGAGGTCCCCCCGCCCCAGGGTGCGAACGTTGAACCCCTCGACCACCGTGACGCGCGCGTCCTCGCGCAGCCGCGTCACGAGCTGGTCGTGCCCGACGTCGAGCGCGACGACGTGGGCGGCGCCCCGGCGCAGCAGGACGTCGGTGAACCCACCGGTCGAGGCGCCGAGGTCGAGGCACCACGACCCCTCGATCTTCGCCAGGCGACCGCCTGCCTCGTCGGCCGCGAGCGCGTCGAGCGCACCGGCCAGCTTGAGCGCGGCCCGTGACGCCCACCCGGGATCACCCGGGTCGGCGACCACCACGATCTCCGCGTCGTCCGGCACCGGAGCCGACGGCTTGGTGACAGGAAGCCCCGCTGCCGTCACCCGGCCCGCCCGCACGAGCTCGGCGGCCTGCGCGCGCGACCGAGCCAGGCGTCGACGCACCAGAGCGGCGTCGACGCGCACCGGCGTCACGCGTGTCCCCCGTCGGAGGGCCCCACGTCTCCGGGTCCGTCGTCGCCGGGTCCGTCGGCGAGCCGTGCGTTCAGAGTCTCGTGCAGCGCGGCGAAGCGCGTCACATGCTCCTCGAGCGGCAGGTCGTCGAGTCCCGCGAGCACGTCGGCCACCGGCGTGGGTGCCACCTGCTCCACCCCGGCCGGGCCCGACGGCGGAGCCGATGCTGCCCGCGAAGCGACGTCGGCGGGCGTCGGCGCACCCGACGGCCGCTCTTCGGCCCCCATCCCGCTCAGCTCCTGCGGCATCGTCTTCCTCGTTGCTCGTGCGCTGCTCGCGCGGCCGGTCACGACCTGGCCGGTCGCTCGCCGGACGGTCGTCGGTCGGGTCGTCGGTCGGGTACGTCCTGCCCGCCACCACGCTACCGGCTGCCACCGACGACGACCTCGGTCCGCCCACAGGCGCGGGCAGGCCGTGTCGCCACCTGTCCACCGGCCCGCGCGCCGCCTCGCGCCCGGAGCGTCGCCCGCGCCGACGGGCCCTCGCTCAGGCCGTCAGCTCCGGGACGCTCGCCGGGTCGACCGGTGCACCGCCGTCGGCGGCCGCCCACGCCGCCGCGCACGCCGCACGCACGACGTCGATGCCCACCGGCCCCTGCCTGTCGACCTCGAGCCGCCCGGCGGCCACACGCGCACCGCGCCCCGCGCACTCCCACCAGCCGTCGGCGCCGAGCACCGGGAGCGGATGCGGTTCGAGCAAGGCCCGCAGGTCGGCACCCACGAAGTGCGGCCGCAGCCACGGCTCGGCGAGGACGTCGTCGCGCGCCGAGGACACTCCGGTCAGCACGTGCAGGCCCGGGTAGCCCCCCGAGCGTGCCCCCGCGAGATCGGTGTCGAGCCGGTCACCGACGACGAGCGGGCGCGCTGCCCCCGCCCTGTCGACCGCGAGCCGGTACATCGTCGGCGACGGCTTGCCCGCGCTCGACGGCTCGACGCCGGTCGCGGCCACCACCGCGCCGACCAGCGCGCCGTTGCCCGGCGCATAGCCGCGCGCCGTCGGCAACGACAGGTCGCGGTTGCTCGCGACATGCCACGCGCCCCCGCGACCGCGTACGCGGCCTCGGCCAGATCGGCCCACGCGAGGTCGGGCGCGAACCCCTGCGCGACCGCGGCCGGCGCGTCGTCGGCCGAGGAGACGACCTCGAACCCGGCCGCCCGGACCGCCGTCAGCAGCCCGGCGCCGCCGACCACCAGGACGCGTGCCCCCGGCGCGAGCCGCGTGCGCAGCAGCGCCGCGCACGCCTGAGCCGCCGTGAGAACCTCGTCCTGCGATGTCGGGATGTCCAGCCCGGTGAGCTGGCGCGCGACGTCCTCGGGCTCCCGCGACGCGTTGTTCGTGACGAACAGCAGCCGCAGGCCGCGTGAGCGAGCCTCGACGAGGCTCTCGGACGCGTGCTCGATCGGCAGGTGCCCCCGGTAGGCGACCCCGTCCAGGTCCACGAGCGCGAGGTCGTGCGCGTCGGCCAGCGCCAGCTCGCTGCCCAGCAGTCCCTGCGCGGTCACGACAGGTCCCCTTCGCGCTCCTCGCCGTCACCCTCGGACCCGACGCCGCCGGCCTCAGGCTCCGGTGAGTCTGTCTCGACACCTCGCACGTCGTCCGGCCCGAGGTCACCGGCGGGCTCGACACCCGGCTCGCGTCGATCAGCGTGACCGGTGTCGGACTCGTCGCCGGAGTCGCGACGACCGCTCGGCGCGTCCGCGGGCGCACCGGCCTCGTCCGACTCGTCCGCAGACGCGCGGTCGCCACCGGACTCCGCGTCCGACTCGTCGCCGGCCCCGCTCTCGGCACCACCGCCGGCGTCCGACGCCGGGGCCTCCTCCTCCAGAGTCTCGTCGTACACGTCGTAGACGACGACGTCCTCCTCGGGCATCGCGTTGCCGGTCGCACGCTCCAGGTCCTCCGGGTCGACGCCCGCCAGGACGGCGGCCGCCTCCTCGTCCCGGCCCGCGGCCTCAAGCACCGCGGAGCGCGCCGCCAGGACCCGCAGACCCAGGTCGCCGCGCTGCGGCGGGATCTTGTCGAGGACGGCCAGCGCAGCATCGTGCTCACCCAGGTCGGACCGGGCGCCGCTGACGACAAGCGCGAGCTCGACCCTGCCCGCTGGATCGAGCTCGTCGGCCTCAGGGCTCGCCGCCAGGGCGATCGCCCGTTCCGGTCGGCCCAGACCACGCTCGGCGTCGGCCATGATCGGCAGGTGCTCCGACGAGCCGTTGAGCCGACGGACGGTGCGCAGCTCGCGCAACGCCTCCGCGAAGCGGCCGGTGCGATACGCCGCGATGCCCGCTGCCTCGCGGACGACGTCGATGCGACCGCCACGGCGAACCGCCGCCTGCGTGTGCTCGTACGCCAGCTCAGGGTCGACGTCGAGCAGTCGACCCGCCATCACCAGGTGCTCGCCGACACGCTCGGCGTTCTCCTTGTTCAGGCCGCGCAAGCGCTCGCGTGCATCCTTGGCGAGCTGACGGAACGAGACGTCCTCGGCGATCTCCGGCTCGACGACACGCTCCCTCTCCGGACGCACGTCGCGTGCGGGCCGCACGTCTCTTCCGGGACGGCCACCGTCACGCTGGAAGCCGCCCCGCTGCGCACCGCGATCCTCCCGGCGGAAGCCACCCTCACGCCGGTCGCCACCCCGAAAGCCCCCTCGCGGCGGTCCTCATACCGCGCGCCCGTCGCGCCACGGTCGTCGCGCCGGAATCCCCGGGACGAGTCGTCGCGCCGCGGGGTCCGGTCCCCGCGATCGTCGCGCCCAGCCCCGCCCGCGCGGCGGTCTGCTCCACGATCACGGTCCGGAGTCCAAGCGCCAGCACCACGCGAGCCCGACCCGTCACGCTGTCCAGAACGGTCGTCCCGCCGGGGTGCCCCGTCGCGACGGTCGTCCCGAGGCCCGCGCTGCTCCGCGCCGCCACGGCCGAACCCGCCCGCTCGATCGTCCCGACGCGCGCCGTCGCCTCGGGAGTCGCGGCCGTAGCCCTCCGAGCGTCGGTCCGCATAGCGCTGCCCGCCGTCCTCCCGGCGGAACGGCGCCTCGCGGCGGTCACCACCCCACCGCTCGTCACGGCGAGCACCACCCTCACGGCGGTCACCACCCCACCGCTCGTCACGGCGAGCACCACCCTCACGGCGGTCACCACCCCACCGCTCGTCACGGCGAGCACCACCCTCACGGCGGTCACCACCCCACCGCTCGTCACGGCGAGCACCACCCTCACGGCGGTCACCACCCCACCGGTCATCACGGCGAACACCACCCTCACGGCGGTCACCACCCCACCGGTCATCACGGCGAGCACCACCCTCACGGCGGTCACCACCGCGTGATGCATCGGCTGAGCGCGCGCTCCCCCGGAAGGAGCCGGCGTCGGAGCGACCGGCGCCATCGCGACCGGCCGCACCCCGAGGTCGCCGGTCGTCCCCCGCCGCACGACCCGAGCTCCGTCCCTGCTCCGCACCGCTCCGATCGTCGCGCCACCCTGCGCCACTGCGACCGTCGGATCCACGACCACCGCCGCGGTACTCCCGACTCGGCCCGCCCGTCCGACCCTCGTCTCGCCCGGAAGCGCCGCGAGGGCTGCTCGGCCTTGACCGGTCGCCACCCGCCCGGCTTCCGGGGCGCTGGCTCCGGCGGTCGTCGTCAAAGCGCCGCGGGCGGCGCTCACCGCCTCGCTCGTCACCCTGCTCACGGGCAGAATCGTTCACGGTCGTCCTCTCGGTTCGTGGTCAGTCAATTCTCCCACGCCGCCACCGGCGGGCACCTTCTGCCGTCGCGCACGGGGTTGTGACATCGGGCTGCTGCCGACATGCGAAAGACCCCGCACCGTGGGTGCGGGGTCTTTCGTGAAGGGTGTCCGGCGGCGTCCTACTCTCCCACCCCGTCTCCAGGGCAGTACCATCGGCGCTGTAGGGCTGAGCTTCCGGGTTCGGAATGGGACCGGGCGTTTCCCCTACGCTATGACCGCCGTAACTTTATCGAGTTGTTCGGGTTGGTTGCCCGTTTCTCGGGAACCGCACAGTGGACGCGTTGCATGAAGTGTGTGTGTGTTGAAGTTGTTGGCTGATTAGTACCGGTCAGCTGCGGCAGTCGTTGGTCCTGCCTTCCACATCCGGCCTATCTACCCAGTGGTCTCGCTGGGTGCCTTCAGACCCGTAGGTCATGGAAACCTCATCTTGAAGCAGGCTTCCCGCTTAGATGCTTTCAGCGGTTATCCTTCCCGAACGTAGCTAACCAGCGGTGCACTTGGCAGTACAACTGGCACACCAGAGGTTCGTCCGTCCCGGTCCTCTCGTACTAGGGACAGCCCTTCTCAAGTTTCCTGCGCGCGCAGCGGATAGGGACCGAACTGTCTCACGACGTTCTAAACCCAGCTCGCGTACCGCTTTAATGGGCGAACAGCCCAACCCTTGGGACCTACTCCAGCCCCAGGATGCGACGAGCCGACATCGAGGTGCCAAACCATGCCGTCGATATGGACTCTTGGGCAAGATCAGCCTGTTATCCCCGGGGTACCTTTTATCCGTTGAGCGACGGCGCTTCCACAAGCCACCGCCGGATCACTAGTCCCGACTTTCGTCCCTGCTCGACCTGTCGGTCTCACAGTCAAGCTCCCTTGTGCACTTGCACTCGACACCTGATTGCCAACCAGGCTGAGGGAACCTTTGGGCGCCTCCGTTACATTTTGGGAGGCAACCGCCCCAGTTAAACTACCCACCAGGCACTGTCCCTGGTCCGGATCACGGACCGAGGTTAGATGTCCGAAGCAGTCAGAGTGGTATTTCAACGTTGACTCCCCCCGAGCTGGCGCCCGGGGTTCATAGTCTCCCACCTATCCTACACAAACTGCACCGAACACCAATACCAAGCTATAGTAAAGGTCCCGGGGTCTTTCCGTCCTGCTGCGCGTAACGAGCATCTTTACTCGTAGTGCAATTTCGCCGAGCTCGCGGTTGAGACAGCGGAGAAGTCGTTACGCCATTCGTGCAGGTCGGAACTTACCCGACAAGGAATTTCGCTACCTTAGGATGGTTATAGTTACCACCGCCGTTTACTGGGGCTTAAATTCTGAGCTTCGCTTACGCTGACTCGTCCTCTTAACCTTCCAGCACCGGGCAGGCGTCAGTCCGTATACATCGTCTTGCGACTTCGCACGGACCTGTGTTTTTAGTAAACAGTCGCTTCTCCCTGGTCTCTGCGGCCGTCCCCGCTCCCACCGCTAGGGTGTTCACGGTTCGGGCCCCCCTTCTCCCGAAGTTACGGGGGCATTTTGCCGAGTTCCTTAACCACGATTCGCTCGATCGCCTTGGTATTCTCTACCTGACCACCTGAGTCGGTTTGGGGTACGGGCGGCTAGAACCTCGCGTCGAGGCTTTTCTTGGCAGCTGAGGATCACCCGATATCCCGCATACGCGGTCACTATCGCCTCTCACCCTTGATGGTGTGCGGATTTGCCTACACACCGGGCTACGGGCTTGGACGTGGTCTACCATCGCCACGCCGGGCTACCTTCCTGCGTCACCCCTGTTAATACGCTTACCTACTACCCGATCGGGTCACGCGCCGCCTCCACAGTGGCACCCGAAGGTGCCGGCGTGGTCTTGGGGCGTTTAGCATCTCGAGGTTCGGTACGGGCGGTTCTTCGCCGGTAGGAGAATATCAACTCCTTGTCCATCGACTACGCCTGTCGGCCTCGCCTTAGGTCCCGACTTACCCAGGGCGGATTAACCTGGCCCTGGAACCCTTGGTCATTCGGCGGACGGGTTTCTCACCCGTCATTCGCTACTCATGCCTGCATTCTCACTCGTGTGGTCTCCACCGCTGGGTCACCCCGCGGCTTCACCGCCCACACGACGCTCCCCTACCCAGCACAGCCCCTGAACCACGAAGGCTAGGGTATCGCTGCACTGCCACGGCTTCGGCGGTGTGCTTGAGCCCCGCTACATTGTCGGCGCGGAATCACTTGACCAGTGAGCTATTACGCACTCTTTCAAGGGTGGCTGCTTCTAAGCCAACCTCCTGGTTGTCTGTGCAACTCCACATCCTTTCCCACTGAGCACACGCTTAGGGGCCTTAGCCGGTGATCTGGGCTGTTTCCCTCTCGACTACGGAGCTTATCCCCCGCAGTCTCACTGCCTCGCTTGCACTTACCGGCATTCGGAGTTTGGCTGACGTCAGTAACCTGGTGAGGCCCATCGGCCATCCAGTAGCTCTACCTCCGGCAAGAAACACGAGACGCTGCACCTAAATGCATTTCGGGGAGAACCAGCTATCACGAAGTTTGATTGGCCTTTCACCCCTAACCACAGGTCATCCCCCAGGTTTTCAACCCTGGTGGGTTCGGTCCTCCACGACGTCTTACCGTCGCTTCAACCTGCCCATGGCTAGATCACTTCGCTTCGGGTCTAGACCCGGCGACTATGGGCGCCCTATTCGGACTCGCTTTCGCTACGGCTTCCCCACACGGGTTAACCTCGCCACCGAGCACTAACTCGCAGGCTCATTCTTCAAAAGGCACGCCGTCACCCCAGCTAGGGAGGCTCCGACGGATTGTAGGCACACGGTTTCAGGTACTATTTCACTCCCCTCCCGGGGTACTTTTCACCTTTCCCTCACGGTACTAGTCCGCTATCGGTCACCAGGTAGTATTTAGGCTTAGCAAGTGGTCTTGCCAGATTCACACGAGATTTCTCGGGCCCCGTGCTACTTGGGATCCCCTCAACCAGGCCACGACATTTCGTCTACGGGACTACCACCCTCTACGGTCCGGTATTCAACCCGGTTCGACTATGACGCGACTTTCTGACTGGCTGCAGTCTTGTCAGCAACTGCTAGAAGGTCCCACAACCCCGCGACAGCAACGCCTGACAGCTTTCACACTGCCGCGGTTTGGCCTCATCCGCTTTCGCTCGCCACTACTCACGGAATATCTCTTCCTGCCGGTACTGAGATGTTTCACTTCCCGGCGTTCCCTCCACACACCCTATATATTCAGGTGCGGGTACCCGCGCATGACCGCGGGTGGGTTCCCCCATTCGGAAATCCTCGGATCACAGCTCGTTTGCCAACTCCCCGAGGCTTATCGCAGGCTACGACGTCCTTCTTCGGCTCCTGGTGCCAAGGCATCCACCCTGTGCCCTTAAAAACTTCAACAAAAATGATCACACTACAGAGACGTCAGGGACGACAACCCCCAGAAGGGATCGCCGCCTTGAACATCTTGGATGCTCGCGTCCACTGTGCAGTTCTCAAGCTACGGACGAACCCACCAGACCAGGACCGCCTGACCACACCCCCACCCCCACAACAGGGAAGCAAGGACACGACCGGTTCGGAAACCCCACCAGTGACCCGTACTGAGCACCCCCGACCACGCGGCCGGTTGCCTCAGGACCCAACAGTGCGTTCACGCCCCCACCCCACACCAGCACCAGCGTTCCCACCTGCAAGCAGGCGTACTGACCAGCACCAACACAGGGCACGGACAACAGTCAACGTTCCACCCAGAGCACCACCACCAGCACACTCGGCCGGCGCGTGGTCCACCATGAGCACCCACCCCAGACCCGAAGGCCCCAGGCAGACACTGGTGAGCTCCTTAGAAAGGAGGTGATCCAGCCGCACCTTCCGGTACGGCTACCTTGTTACGACTTAGTCCCAATCGCCAGTCCCACCTTCGACCACTCCCCCCACACAAGGTGGTTGGGCCATGGGCTTCGGGTGTTACCAACTTTCGTGACTTGACGGGCGGTGTGTACAAGGCCCGGGAACGTATTCACCGCAGCGTTGCTGATCTGCGATTACTAGCGACTCCGACTTCATGGGGTCGAGTTGCAGACCCCAATCCGAACTGAGACCGGCTTTTTGGGATTCGCTCCACCTTGCGGTATCGCAGCCCTCTGTACCGGCCATTGTAGCATGCGTGAAGCCCAAGACATAAGGGGCATGATGATTTGACGTCATCCCCACCTTCCTCCGAGTTGACCCCGGCAGTCTCCCATGAGTCCCCGGCATAACCCGCTGGCAACATGGGACGAGGGTTGCGCTCGTTGCGGGACTTAACCCAACATCTCACGACACGAGCTGACGACAACCATGCACCACCTGTGCACCGACCTTACGGGGCCACCATCTCTGGCAGTTTCCGGTGCATGTCAAGCCTTGGTAAGGTTCTTCGCGTTGCATCGAATTAATCCGCATGCTCCGCCGCTTGTGCGGGCCCCCGTCAATTCCTTTGAGTTTTAGCCTTGCGGCCGTACTCCCCAGGCGGGGCACTTAATGCGTTAGCTGCGGCACGGGAACCGTGGAATGGCCCCCACACCTAGTGCCCAACGTTTACGGCATGGACTACCAGGGTATCTAATCCTGTTCGCTCCCCATGCTTTCGCTCCTCAGCGTCAGTAACTGCCCAGAGACCTGCCTTCGCCATCGGTGTTCCTCCTGATATCTGCGCATTCCACCGCTACACCAGGAATTCCAGTCTCCCCTACAGCACTCTAGTCCGCCCGTACCCGATGCAAGCCCGAGGTTGAGCCTCGGGATTTCACACCAGACGCGACAGACCGCCTACGAGCTCTTTACGCCCAATAATTCCGGACAACGCTTGCGCCCTACGTATTACCGCGGCTGCTGGCACGTAGTTAGCCGGCGCTTCTTCTGCAGGTACCGTCACTCTCGCTTCTTCCCTGCTGAAAGAGGTTTACAACCCGAAGGCCGTCATCCCTCACGCGGCGTCGCTGCATCAGGCTTTCGCCCATTGTGCAATATTCCCCACTGCTGCCTCCCGTAGGAGTCTGGGCCGTGTCTCAGTCCCAGTGTGGCCGGTCGCCCTCTCAGGCCGGCTACCCGTCGAAGCCTTGGTAGGCCATCACCCCACCAACAAGCTGATAGGCCGCGAGCCCATCCCTCACCGAAAAACTTTCCAACCCCACCCATGCAGGCAAGGCTCATATCCGGTATTAGACCCCGTTTCCAAGGCTTATCCCGAAGTGAAGGGCAGGTTGCTCACGTGTTACTCACCCGTTCGCCACTGATCCACCCCGAAGGGCTTCACCGTTCGACTTGCATGTGTTAAGCACGCCGCCAGCGTTCGTCCTGAGCCAGGATCAAACTCTCCGTAAAAGTATCGCGCCACCCCGAGAACGAGGTAACAACCATACGGTTCATTCAACACTGACAGAACCAAGCTGAACTGCTTGATTTGTCCAAAGGAATCCAAACCACACACACCAAAGCATGCGCGGCCCGGGTTCAAAAATTTGGCATTGACTATCAAACGCACTGTTGAGTTCTCAAACAACCGACGCACACCATCAGGACCAGCCGCTTCCGCGATCCGGCCCCGTCCGGGGCAACCCTTCAACCTTACCCGGTCCGCTTCCCTTCGTCCAATCCGCTCTTCCGAGCGATTCTGGACCGAGAGGCACCGAGCCCACTCCGAGGCGCAGAACGCCCCTGTGAAGGAGAGTGGTTCTTGGTCTTGCCCGGCCGGCCCGGCCACCTTGCGGTGTCCGTTCCCCGTTCCGGGCGACGTCGAAGAACATTACACGGGGTGGCGGGGAGCGCCAAATCCGCAGGTCAGGGCACTCCCCGCGCCCCCGGAAGACGTCAGGAGGCCTCCGCGACCGCGAGTGTGCGCTTGCCCCGGCGGAGCACGGCGTAGCGCCCGTGGAGCAGGTCGTCCACGGCAAGGACCTGGTCCTCCGAGGTCACCTTGACGTTGTTGACGTAGGCGCCGCCCTCGGCGATCGCGCGACGCGCCGCCGACTTCGACGCCACCAGCGTGCTCGCCACGAGTGCGTCGACCACGAGATCGCCCGCCTTCGCCGTCGTGCGCGGCAGCTCGGCCACGGCGCCACGCAAGGTCGCCTCGTCGAGGTCCCTCAGGTCGCCCCTGCCGAACAGGGCCTGACTCGCGAAGATCACCGCGTCCGTGGCCGCCTGGCCGTGGATCAGCGTGGTCAGGTCGCCCGCGAGCGCGCGCTGCGCCTCCCGGGCGAACGGCCGCTCGGCGACCTCGGCCGCGAGCGCCTCGATCTCCTCCCGGCTGCGGAACGTGAGCACCTTGAGGTAGTGCACGACGTCGTCGTCGGCCGCGTTGAGCCAGAACTGGTAGAAGGCGTACGGGCTCGTCAGCTCCGGGTCGAGCCAGACGGCGCCCCCTCGGACTTGCCCATCTTCGAGCCGTCGGCCTTGGTGACGAGGGTCGTGGCGAGCGCGTGCACCGACGCCTGCTCGGTCTTGCGGATGAGCTCGACTCCCGCGAGCAGGTTGCCCCACTGGTCGTTGCCGCCCATCTGCAACGTGCACCCATGGCGGCGGTACAGCTCCGCGAAGTCCATGCCCTGCAGGATCTGGTAGCTGAACTCGGTGAAGCTGATCCCCTCGTCCGAGGCCAGCCGCCGCGCCACGATGTCCTTCGAGAGCATCGTGCCGAGGCGGAAGTGCTTGCCGACGTCGCGCAGGAAGTCGATCGCGCTCATCGGCGCGGTCCAGTCGAGGTTGTTGACCATGACCGCGGCGTTCGGGCCCTCGAAGTCGAGGAACGGCTCGATCTGGCGGCGGATGCTGTCGACCCAGCCCGCCACGACCTCGCGCGAGTTCATCGCGCGCTCCGTCGTCGGGCGCGGGTCACCGATCAGGCCCGTCGCGCCTCCCACGAGCGCCAGCGGCCGGTGGCCGGCCCGCTGCAGCCGGCGCATGTTGAGCAGCTGCACCATGTGGCCGACGTGCAGGCTGCGCGCGGTCGGGTCGAAGCCCACGTAGTAGGTGATCGGTCCCTCGGCCAGCGCGGAACGCAACGCAGCCTCGTCGGTGGTCTGCGCCACCAGGCCACGCCACTGCAGCTCGTCGAGAACGTCGGTCACCGTGGTACTCCTTGCGTCGTCGCGCGGCCCGGTCGGGCCACCCGCCCTAGTCTGCCCGACGGCGACGCCCGGGGAGCGCGGCCCGGGGCTCCGACGTCATCGTCGGCGCGGCGAGACCGGCCGGTACGCCGAGACCGTCGGCTCCCCCACGAGCCACGACCGCCACGGGAAGCGATCGGCACTGCCGCCGTCGCCGCCCACGCCGACGCGCGGCCCCGTGGCGATCGCACCGCGCTCGCGGTCCACTGGCAGCGTCACGACGAGCGGCGCGCCGGGATCGGTGAGGTCCGCGCCGTCGTCGGGCAGGGTCAGGGCGAGCGCGACCGCGAGCCGCGCGGGCCCCCGTGCGATCTGGCGGTCGGTGTCGCAGGCCCCCGCGGCGAGGCGGCGCGCGCGGGCGAGCGCGACGCCGTCGACCACCTCCCCCGCCCGCAGCAGCACCGCGGACGCGCGGCCGACCGGGCCGCACACCACGTTGACGCAGTGGTGCAGGCCGAGGTGCCGGTAGACGTACAGCCGACCGGGCTCGCCGAACATCGTGGCGTTGCGGGCCGTGCGGCCGCGGAAGGCGTGCGAGCCGGGGTCGTTCTCGCCGTCGTACGCCTCGACCTCCGTCACGCGCAGCGCCACCGCGCCCTCCGCCGTGCGGCGCACGAGCCAGGCGCCCAGCAGGTCACGGGCGACGTCGTGCACGCCCCGGGCGTACCAGGCGCGCCCCGGGACCTCCCACGGGCTGACGGCGTCGGATTCCGGCGTACCGGCGATCGTGCTCACCCGCCCGACGTTACGACGGCGGAGCAGCCCCTGGGGGCCGGGCCCGGCTTCCGGGACGGCGGCCGGGGCACGGGCGGGTTCACGAGCCCGCCGCCGGCGCGACCGGCCAGGCGCGCACGCGCCCGACGCCGTCGAGGCGCACGTCCGCGCGCTCGCGCGTCCGCTCACGGGCGTAGTGGGCGGCCTCGTCGCGCATCCAGGCGAGCCAGTGCGCCTCCTGGGCGTGGCCGTCGCGAGCCAGGCCGCGGCGCAGCCGCTCGGCGTCGTCGGCCTCGACCCACACGAGCAGGCGCGGGTGCGCGTCGACGGCGCGGGCTCCGGCGCCGCATCCCTCGATCACGACGAACGGCGCGGGCGGGACCTCGTGCTCCTCGGCGTAGGCGCCGCGCGTCCAGTCGTAGCGCCGGTAGCGGCCCGTGCTACCCGTGGAGA